>JAFUMO010000016.1 GCA_017482565.1 Bacteroidales bacterium
ACTTATGAGACCATTCAGCAACGCTACAAGTAACCTGGAAGTGGCTGGTGGCAAACTGTTCTGGACTGAGACTGTTTCAGATGCCAGATGGGGCAAGGAGAGCTTCAATAACCTCTACAGTTATGACCTCGACAGTAGAAAAATAACAAAACTCTCAAATAATAGCTCATATAATAATCCGAGAGCGAGCCTCTCCGGAGATTCGCTGAGTGTGGTTGAATATCCTTTGGAGGGAGGTTCAAACCTTGTGATACTCGACTCCCGCACTGGAGAGAAACTATATTCTGTAGCAGCACCTTCCAATGGGCAGCTCACCGAGTGTGCCTGGATTGGCAGCCGACTCTATGCTTTGGCGGTTACCGGGCTGGGATTAGGACTGTTCCGGATGGATATGGAGACTCCCGGAGAGTGGAATAGTGTAATTTCTGAGCAGCCAAAAACAATAAAATCGTTGCAGGCTTCAGGTGGCAAGCTCTATTTTGAATCGGATATTGACGGTGTAAACGATGTGTATGAGTTTAATCCTGAAAATGAAGAACTTGTTAGGGTTGTAAAATCGGAGTTCGGAGCACATGATCCGTATGTTTCGGGCAACAGGGTCTACTACTCCAACCTGTCGTCCAACAGTATGCAGCCCTCTTTTTCAGAACTGGGAATGCCTGCTGAAAAGCCGGGGCATGCTCCCTATGTGAAGGATGGCAAGCTCTTCAATAGTTACAAATATATTGTCGCCGACAGCCTTTCTGGCCAGGCAAGCAGGTATTTTAAAGAGAATGGTATTGTGCCCGATACAACTGCTGCTGAGTGGGAGGTGAAGAGGTACCGCAAGGGTACTCATCTCTTCAGGTTCCACTCATGGGCTCCTGTATATTATAATGTAGACAAGATCATGAGCATGAGTTTCGACCATCTCTATGAAGTGGTGTCATTGGGTGCAACTGCATATTCTCAGAACTCTTTGGGAACAGCTGTAACCATGTTGGGATATTCATACAGAAAGGGCCGACATGCAGCTCATGCCTCTTTTGAATATTCCGGTCTGTTGCCTGTTTTCAAGATATCGGCCGACTATAACACTTCTGATAGTTATGAGTATAAGATCGAGACAGTAAATGATACAAGCAGACTCTCTGTGACAGGAAGGGGTATTCCACTGTTCAACCTTTCGGCACAGGCATATATTCCTGTGAATCTCAGCAGCCACGGTTGGCAGAGAGGACTCATTCCTCAAATTGCATGGCAGTACGAAAACAATGCATTCTACAGCAGACAAACCAGAAAATATAACAACCGTCAGCAGATAACATATGCTCTGCAATATTATCAGATGCGCCCTGTTGCAAATTCTGCAATATTTCCCAAATGGGGCTTCAGTGCGATAATAAAAGGGGCGGTTTCACCTGAGGGACATGAGAATTTCGGCTCGGCATTTTCAGCATATTCATATATTTACCTGCCAGGATTCATGAAGAGGCAGGGAATACGCCTGTCGGCCACATACCAGAAACAGTTTGTTGAGGACAAATATATGTATCTCGACAATCTTGTTGAGATGCCACGTGGCCATGAAAGCCACTATGGCGCGGAGTATTACAAGTTCTCTGCGGATTATGCCATACCGGTCAACTTGAGAGGGTTCAATTTGGGATTCCTTGCATACTTCAAACGGTTGCAGATAATTCCATTTGCCGATGTTGCCGGAATAAAAGGAGTCTCTGGAGGATACAGCAGACTCTACTCCTATGGAGCTGATCTTCTGCTTGATGCCATCATATGCCATATAGGGATACCGTTCAGTTTTGGTTTGAGGTATGCCAGAACAAATGACCCTGGCAAACCCAACCATGTCGGGTTCCTGTCAAGCATATCACTGTTCTGATGAAATGTCAAATCTTTTGTAGAGCTGGTTCTTGTCTTCGAACTCTTTCGACAATGCATCAACTTCACTGCGCGGCA
>JAFUMO010000017.1 GCA_017482565.1 Bacteroidales bacterium
ACTGGCGGGATTTCCTCATCATTCAATAGAGACATATCTTCCTAAACTCGTAAGGAGCGGATACAAGGTTGCAATCTGCGACCAGCTTGAAGACCCTAAGCTCACAAAAAAGATAGTGAAGCGTGGAGTTACAGAGCTTGTGACCCCTGGAATTGCATATAATGAGCAGCTGCTCAACCAGAAGGAGAATAATTTCCTGTGCGCTGTTGCTTTTCATAAAAACAGGGGAGGAATAGCCTTTCTGGATGTATCTACCGGTACTTTCAAAGTTGCAGAGGGTTCTCTCGAATATATAGAGGTGCTCCTTTCCAATTTCTCTCCTAAAGAGATTGTGATAGAGAGGGGCTACAGAGATGGTTTCAAGGATCGTTTCGGCACAGGATATTATCTTTCCCCAATGGATGAGTGGGCATTTGTGGCAGAGGCTTGTGAGGAGAAACTCAAAAGGCAATTTGGGTTACAGTCGCTGAAAGGGTTTGGTATTGAAAATCTTACACTTGGTGTTACGGCAGCTGGAGCTATACTTTTCTATCTGGAACAGAATCACAGCAATGGTGTTTGCCATCTCTGTTCAATTTCCCGTATAGATGAAAGCAATTTTGTGTGGCTCGACAAATTCACTTTCCGCAATCTGGAGATTTTTTCACCGGCATCATGTGCCGACGGCACTGCCCTCATAGATGTTATAGACAGGTGCTCTTCTCCACTTGGAGCGAGGTTGCTGAGAAACTGGCTCTCAATGCCTGTAAAAGATAAAGAAGAGATAGACAGGCGCTTGTCTGTTGTTGATTTTCTGGCAAAGAACTCTGATGGAAGGAGCAATATCAGGGAGCTGATAAGCCAGGTGGGAGATCTGGAGCGTATAACGGCCAGAGCCGCCGCAGGCAAGATCATGCCGCGTGAGATGGTTCAGCTCAAGAGAGGACTGTGCCAGATGAAGCCCATAAAGGAGATTGCACTTTTGTCGGGATGTGCTGAACTTAAAAAACTGGGTGAGGAATTGGGCTTGTTTGAAGAGCTCAAACAGAAGATAGAGCAGACAATTCTTGCAGAGCCGGCTGCCCAGTTTGGCAAAGGTGACATTATTGCAGATGGTGTAAATGAGGAGCTCGACAATTTGAGACAGATTGCCCGTCATGGCAAAGACTATTTGTTGCAGTTGCAGCAGAGGGAGATTGAGCGAACCGGAATCCCATCCTTGAAGATAAGTTACAATAATGTGTTCGGATATTATCTTGAAGTAAGGAATGCTCATAAAGACAAGGTGCCGCAGGAGTGGATACGCAAACAGACACTTGTGAATGCGGAGAGATATATCACGCAGGAGCTCAAGGAGTATGAAGAGAAGATTCTTGGGGCAGAAGACCGCATATATGTTCTGGAGCAGGGAATCTATGCAGAGCTGGTTGCATCTGTACAGAAAGAGATTCATAATATACAGCAGAGCAGTGCAATTGTTGCAAGAATCGATACTTTGGCAGGTTTTGCAGAGCTTGCCATTACAAACAGATATTGCCGTCCCGAAATATCCGAGGATCTCGTACTGGATATAAAGCAGGGACGTCACCCTGTAATTGAAACACTTATGGCCCCTGGGGAGGAGTATATCGCCAATGATCTCATGTTGGATAACGACTCTCAGCAGATCATAATCCTCACCGGACCGAATATGGCAGGTAAATCTGCTCTTTTGAGACAGACTGCTCTTATAGTGCTTATGGCTCAGATCGGCTCATTTGTTCCTGCTGAGTCTGCCCATATTGGAATTACCGACAAAATATTTACCAGGGTTGGAGCTTCGGACAATATTTCGAGGGGTGAATCAACTTTCATGGTTGAAATGATAGAGTCCTCTACAATATTGCACAACCTTTCGGAGCGCTCTCTTGTATTGCTGGATGAGATAGGGCGTGGAACCAGCACTTTCGATGGAATGTCAATAGCCTGGGCTATTGTTGAATATATACACGAAACACCGTTCAAGGCAAAGACATTGTTTGCAACCCATTATCACGAACTGAATGAGCTGGAGACAATATATGAAAGAGTGAAAAATTACCATGTTTCGGTTAAAGAGGTCGATAACAAAGTGATCTTTTTGAGGAAACTCTGTAGGGGAGGTGTGGCACACAGCTTCGGATTACATGTGGCAAGGATGGCCGGAATGCCGCAATCTGTAATAGATTCTGCCCAGCGCAAGCTCAACCGCCTTGAGAAGACACGGGAAGAGCAAGGGGGGGCCTCTTGTGAAGGAACCTTGCAGGATGAGGGAAGCCTTTCTCAGAAAAAGGGAAAGAGAGGCAGGAAGAGTTCGCTGCAGGATAATCTCCAACTCTCATTCTATCAATTGGATGATCCATTGCTGCTCGATATAAAGGAGAAGCTCAAGGCCATGGATATAAACAGCATGTCGCCGCTTGATGCCTTTGATGCGCTAAGGTCATTGAAGAAGCAGTTGGGGTACAAATCATAGCAATACTTAATCATTAAATTAATATCTTGGACAATGAAAAATAGAGGGTTGGTAAAAGAGGGGATTGTATTTTTAAAATTGTTTAAGGAGAGTGTATTGTTTGCCTTTTCACAACTTAAGACAGACAGATTCCGTACTCTTCTCAGTCTGCTTGGGGTGAGTATAGGTATATTCTCGATTGTGGCGGTCTTCTCTGCCATAGATGCGCTGCGGGAGAATGTACAAAGGGGGTTTGATTCATTTGGAAGCGATGTGGTAACTATTTCGAAATGGCCTTTTAGTGGAGAAGATGATTATGGCAATGCCGATTATTCGGCAGAATATAAATGGTGGGAGTATATGCGGCGTCCTTTGCCATCGGAGAGAGATTATAAATTTCTCAGAGCCAATTCAACTGCAGCAGGAGCTGTTGCCATGGAGATACAGTTTAATGCCACATTGAAATATTCCAGAAATTCCATTCAGAAGTGTGCTGTAAGGGCTG
>JAFUMO010000018.1 GCA_017482565.1 Bacteroidales bacterium
ATGCCATTCTCAGACCTTTTGAAAGGTCTTAACCACCAGCTTATCGTTAACCTTAATGCTGAGAGAAACGATACAGGCCGTTACCCTGGTTTGAAAGTTGGTAGCATTGATGCTCCTAACAACAATGCAGGTAACTGGGAGTAATATTATATATGTACAGATTACAAAAAGGGCTGGCAATCTGTCAGCCCTTTTATTATTTTTACAGACATGAGATTTATAGAAGTTTGTGCAACATCTCTTTTTGATGTGGAGCAGGCAGTAGAGGGAGGAGCATCCAGAGTTGAACTATGCTCTGCTCTGGAATTGGGTGGCATAACTCCAAGCTACGGCCTTATCAAGCAGGTATTGGAAAGATGCAGAATTAAAACAAATATCCTCATAAGGGCTCGTGGCGGCGACTTTGTATACACCAAAGAGGAGATTGATACAATGATTGAAGATATCCACCTGTGCAAGAGGATGGGTGTCAATGGCGTTGTGATAGGCGCCCTCACATCGGATGGAGATATTGACATTGAGGCCGTAAAGAGGATGGTGGATGCTGCCAAACCAGAAATGGAGGTTACCTTTCACAGGGCATTTGACCGTGCCTCAAATCCACATGAAGCTCTTGAGCAGATTATCAGCCTTGGCTGCGATACGCTTCTCACCTCCGGCCAACAGGAGGAGAGTGCAGAATATGGTGTCGGACTGCTTGCGGAGCTTGTAAAGCAGAGTAATGGCAGAATAACCATAATGCCTGGAAAGGGCGTAAGGACGAGCAATATCGATTATATAGAAAAGATAAGCGGAGCAACACAGTTCCATTCAACAGCGCGCTCCGCAAAATACAGCAATATACACACGGACAAGGAGATAGTTGCCCAGATGTCGCGTAAGTCACTGAAGTAGGTTTCAGTGACTTATTTTATAGATAACATCGGTAATCTGCGCATTTATGGAGGTATTGTATCCCTGTGAGTAATAGACTACTCTTCCAAAGCTGTCGGCAATGGCTACAACAGGCAGTTTTCCCTTTCCTCCATTACATGCTGCATGGAACATCTCTTCAACCTTTGCACCGGTATCAGTTCCATAGAAGAGGGCATTTCCATACTTACTCACCGACTGCTTGCAAGCTTCAAGATTCCGCTGGTTCTGGGAGAGCACAACAATAGGCCTGCCCCACTCTTCAAAAACAGGAAGAGTTGCCTCAAGCTCCCTCATTGCATGATTTGAAGGCTCATCATCTCCAAATACCGCTACAATAAAATAGCCTCTTCCGACAGAAGAGAGCAAAGAGACCTCCGCAGTACCATTTTCAGGCATATATTTCTGCTCGGCATCAACATAACCAACCACAGATACCACATTATCATTCTTTGGCATAAGCAATTCAAACTCAGCTATCTCCTTATCTTCAACATTTATAAAGTGCAGATTTGCCATTACACCACCTGAGGCTGTGCGTGTTCCGGATGTCACCAGATAGTACCCCTCCTCCACCTTGAATCCATTACGAAGAATAGTGTTCCAGCTGGCCAGAGCTCCAAGTTCAGTAGCATCCCCCTCCTCAAAATTCAGCAGTTTGGCAGATCCATCCTCTATCTTTGC
>JAFUMO010000001.1 GCA_017482565.1 Bacteroidales bacterium
ATATTGTCATACCTATATCCTGATGCATCCTTAACTATCTCTGCAATCAGTTTCTTATTCCCTCTTCTACCATAGCTATAATGAAGAGGACATATATTCTCCCCCTTGAGCTGGGATTGCCGCACCACTCTACTGAGTTCCTGGGCATAATTATTTGTCTTTCTTATCTCATTATAGTCGTTAATCTTCTTGCCATTCGGTTGTACCCTATGAGATATAATATGATAATGCCTCCTTCCCGTATCATTGTGCTCCACCACAATGTACGGCTGATTTTCATAACCCAACCGTTTCATATACTCCTTGCATATATCCATTATATCCAATCTCTGCAGCTCATCTTCTGTAGGGTTGATGGACGCATGGAACGAAACTTTCTCCGTTCTGATATTGGCGCAATCCAATTCCCCAAACTTCGCTCTTACGGCATTAAGAATTGAGCTATCCGATTTCCCATCAAGACTGATATTACCATATCCGACTATTCTATTGTCCTCCACTCCCATCTTAGCGACAAGATAATTCAGACTGGCATGTACCTGAGCCGCTTTATGCATCTTGATTACCATTACCCACCAGCAGCTCTTTGACAAGTTGGATTTCTTGCACCAACAGGTTCGTCAATTTATACAGTTCTTTCATATTCCTTTCCGTTCCGTAAGAACTAATTTTACTCTTAGAGGCATTATAACTCTTGACAACCTGGTTATAATTCACACCTATCTTCTTGACCTCCGCCACCAACAGCCTCATACTTTCCATCAATTTCTCCTCCTGTACAGCCCTACGCACTGGCATAACTCGGGTTGAAAAAAGTTTTTTCCTCACATATCTTGAGACAGATTTATACCCTGCACTATCCATCCTCTGCATGAAATCCACATACTCAAGTTCTGTCAGACGTATATTCAGCCTCCTGTTTCTACAATTGGTCTTCATAAAATAAACGAGTTGCGAGTTTATTTCTCCGACACAAAGTGTCGCAATTTCCGCGGTATCCAGACCGCGCAAGACAGTGTTTTGTCATACAAACACACATCTTGCTTTTATGTCTCTCACACTTCCCGGCACAAAGATATAAAATATCGCATAAATATATCTTTTATACTTATTTTATCGTATAGTTATATTTTATACCTTTGCGCAAACGCACAAAATACAATACGCGCATTTAGGCAAAATAGAAGAATAGCAAATGTAATTAGTAGCAAAAGCGCAAATGCGCATTAACATATAATAGCATAATGTAAAATGCGCATAATCGTAAAGTATTAAAAGCGCAATATAGATATATAGCAATCACATAATCACATAATCACATAATCACATAATCACATAATTAATTATGAGCAAACTTGACATAAACACAGAAGATTTTTCCACAAGCTTTCTTGCCCAAGAGCCAGCCGAAGAGATGTCACAACCACAAAAAAAAGAAAAGACAGGAGGGATGGCATTAACTGAATGTATCCGCATCAGTTCAGAGAATAAATACGCCCTAAAGAAATACCTCCTGAAAAAAGAAAAAGAAACCGGAAAATTCATAGCCCTAAATAGGCATATCGATAATATCCTCTCAGAATGGATTGAACAACATAAAGATTAAGAGGGGGCGTGAATTGCTTTCTATTTATAGACCATATGAGCAATCCTCCTAATCCTCCTAAAATAGTTATAACAGCAACGATTTTTGTAAAGATGTTCATAATTATAGAGAATAAATCTTGCCTGTTTGGAGCATGCATTGCTCCTATTAAAATAACAATACCTATAAGCACAATTATCCCATATTTGATATAATTTTTCATGATAAATCTATTCGTTATTTCTAACTTTGAATAAGTTGCTTGTTCTCACAAAAGTAAATGTAGATTAAGAAGTATACAAACTTTTTTGGGGAATTTTCAAAATGAGGAACTTAATGTTTTTATGCGTCAGATAAGTTGAGCCTCATATGAAACACTCTGGGATAAATTTTGTTATTGTATTACAAATGATATATATTTGCAATTAAAAGTATTATAGTAATGGAAACAACAGTAGCAGCAAAGAGAATAACAACCTTTCGTTTAAGTGAGGAATTGTTAGAGAGACTTAAGGTTCTTGCCAAGAGGGAGAACAGGAGCCTGAATAATTTTGTGGAGTACACTCTTATGGAGGTTGCTTATAATGAGCCTAACGAGGAAACATTGGCTGCAATGAAAGAGGCTACAAGTGGTGCTGAACTTGAGACTTTAGATGTGGATAATTTCAGGAACTTTGTTAAATCTTTATGAAAACTATAAAACTGACCAGCCAATTTAAGAAGGACTTGAAGAGGTATCAGAACAATCCTCGTAAGGTGGATAGTTTGGAGAGAGTGGTGAAATTATTGCGTGAGACAGGAACTGTACCGAATGAGTATAAACCACATCTTTTAATAGGTAACTATAAGGGATTTATGGAGTGCCATATAGAGAATGACTTTTTGCTTATATGGTTTGATGAGGAGGCTGATATCATAAAGTTGGTCAGGTTGGGGTCGCATTCTGACCTATTCAGGAAATGATTTTATATATTTAAAGGACTTAGACTACCTTGTTTAAGTTAATGTTTAACCAATTCCGAGTTTACGCAGTTGTGTAAACCGTGGTGTAAGCCAGAGAGACAGATAAGATAAAGCAAGTTGTATAACTGCTTGATTCAGTGGCTTGAACGAGGTGGCTCAGTTGGTTAGAGCGCATGCTTCATAATCATGTCAAGTTGCTCCTGCTCAGTTTATGAGTTTCGTTTTAAATGGCATGTTTCACTATACATCATTGAGTAACAACATGTTGTATATTTTCTGGGGAGAAATTGTCAACTTTTTTAATTTAGAATTTTTATAAAGGGAGAAATTGTCAACTTTTTTTTTCTTTTTTAAGGCTCTTAATTGGAAAATGCCTTAAACTCCCATGTTCAGTGACACTAATTGACAATTTTTCATTCAAAAAGCAATTCTTTTCTCGTTTAAAGAAGCATTTTTTAACAGTTGTAAAAGGTTGTATATATCAAGTATTAGATAGTAGTAGGGGTATTTTTCAGGGAACATCTTATTGATTCCCAGCTATTCAGCCCAAAAACTTAGGGAGAAAATGTCAACTTTCCTCCTTTCCCAGGGAGAAATTGTCAACTTTCCCCACACACATCAAAATATCTCATCATCCACGAGAGGTTCGCCCTCCATACCAAAACTATATTCCAGTTCTTTTGTATTTAGCGATTATTATTTTTGAAGTTTTATAATTTATCACAACTATAACTATCACTTAAAATTTAAGCATAAGAAGCGTCCGCTTGCAAAGTACTGATTATTTGTATTTAAAAAACAATAAGGGGCAAAAACCCAACATTCAAAATTTTCAAATTTTCTCAATAAGGGGCAAAAACCCAACATTTACAGAATAAGGGACAGAAACCCAACATTGTTTATTATTTTACCAAGACCTTTTTCTTTTTTAATGCATTTTTTAGATGAAATTTTTGTAAACGAACATTTAATTTCTTCGTCTAAATGAGCATTTTTTGCAGTAGATAATCAATAGTTAATCATTAGTGATAGTAGTAGAAAGGCTTATATGATTTATTATCAATAAAATACAGCAACAATAAGGGGCAAAAACCCAACATTCAAGGGACAAAAACCCAACATTCAAGGGACAAAAACCCAACATTCAAGGGACAGAAACCCAACATTCAGAAACCACAAGGGACAAAAACCCAACATTATAAAAATTTAGCCCAGGCATAAGGGACAAAAACCCAACATTCATAGAATAAGGGACAGATCCGTGTAGTTTCTCTCTCGCCCCCTACTCACGAATGAATATTATCTATCTCTTTAATCAATCCTTTCAATGCATAATCCGCATCACTCTTAACTTCATTATTCTTTATATATTCTCCCAGAAATATAATCTTATTATAAACCTGTGGAGCATTCTCCAGAGTAATCTTAGGCAATAGTTGTTGCATATGCCAATCTACCATATGAAAATGCTTATAACACATATTTGCAATATTTTCTTTGACTTTATTAAGTTGTTCCTGTTCAGCTTTAGATGCTGAAGATCTTATAACCTTAAAAGACAATTTATATGGTTCTGAGTCATTCGGAAGTGCATACTTCTCCGCAACCTCAAACCAACAATCGGCATTTTCATGTAACTCCTCATATGCAGGTCTTATAACTCTCTTGTACAAATCCTTATACTTCGCATATTTCTTCCCGAGCATAAATAACTTACGGAATTCTTTAATGGTCATCTCAAACCCACCTTTTTGCGACCATGACGATATAAGCATGTACATTCTCACAGTGTATTTACATTTTGCATTAAAGGCTATTTCCTTAATAAATTTTGTATAGCCCTTATCTATATCAACGAACATCATTGCAATATCTTTATCAAGATGAATCTCAAAATTCCTTGAATACTTCTGAGTTTCATTGAGAATCACCTTTGCGACTAATGCTTGATATGAACAATATCTATCGCCCGTCCTGGCATCAATAGTTTTCAACTCTATAGGAATTGAAGTCAATTGTTTAAGCACTACCTTAAGTTCAGCATACTGGTACGGTCTAATTCCCAAATCCTTATAAGCTAATTCTATTGTCACAATATTGGAATTATCTGTAAACAATGATAATTGTTGAGAAGAACCAACTATTCCTTCTTCCTTACAATCTATATTCTGCTGAATGTATCTCTGCATTTTCTCCACAAGTAGGATTACAGTCTTCAACTGCAAGACACTAAAATCCGCAGCCATTAACGTCAATATATTAGATTGTTTCAACCATGTTATATTTTTTGGCAACATAACCGGCTTATTTGTTCTTGGTAGCCCCTTCCTTTCAAGGGTTATCTCTCCGTTTTCAACTTTCTTTTTCGCTCTTTCCATACTTACCCGTTAATCTTATCGTTGATATACCCGGTTATACAGCTGTAAAGCCGGAAATAATCATCGGAGCTTTCATATGCTGCCGCATGCCGGTAATATCTTTCAAAAAGATAGGCATGGGAGGCCATCAATTCCTGCAGCACCTGCTCTGCAATAAGGCCCGGATTGTCTTCAAATTCTTTCTCAATGACTCTTTTAACCAAATCAATCTTTGTCATAGCACTATAATTTCAGGTTTTTCTTTTTATCATGTTTAAGTTCTTCCGGAATAGAGATGTCATCCATCTCTTCTTTTTGGCTCTGCCCAATCTCAAGGCCAAAATGCCTAGTCATAAATTGAGTCACGGCCTTTGCATCAGACAATACATTGAAGATGTACTGAGGATCCTGCCGCATATTCTCAAGCCAGCACTTGAGATATGCAATATTGTTCTGTTGTGGTGTCTGTTCTACGCCTATCGACAGGCCTGTCAAACCAGCAGACAATTCCGCAATAAGTTCCTCATGACCATATGAGTCAACCCCATCGGGAGCCTTGGTCTTGCGGGGACAGGCATCAGGATGCATGGTGCTGTGTGCCATCTCATGCAGAGTTGTACTATAGAACTGCGCCATCTGGTTGAACTGCTCCCTTAATGGAAGAACTATATGATTATCCTTTGGCGTGTAATATGCCTGATTAGAACGCATCTCGTAAACAGGACAGATCCACCTGCCTTGCAGCTGCTCATCAAGCATAGTATGGCTTTCGCCCTGGACCCTGTTTGCAATACTGAACTTCTGTTGGAATTTCTCGTAGATTTCAGGCCTTACATCCTGCATATTAGTCTGACATATATTGAAGACAACATAGTAAGACAGCTTCACTTTTGTAGTACACTGTGCTTGCTGCTCCTGAGTCATCTTCTGGAACTGGTCATCGGGAATATATTTACCATTCTCATCCTTGTGATAACGGATATAGTGCTGTACCGGCCATCCCTTCTGGCCCTTGAGAACACTTACTCCAAGTTTCTGAGCCTGATTATATGTCAGATATACCGGCAATCCATATCCTTTCATGGACATTGCCAAAGAAAGAAGAAAGAGATTGGCTCCCCTGTACCCCGTACCGCGGAGGTTGACAGGGTAGGCACTGACATTGAACCAAGGTTTCTCCCAGAAGAGTTCATCATTGAATTTCTCCATTAAAGCAGAAGTATACGCTTCCGCCAGTTTTTCAAGTGTCTTGTTCATATTGATGCCATTTTTTACAAAGATATTATTTATTTGATTGTTTTCATTTGTTTATTATCGTATAAATATAATATCTTTGCAGGAAAATTCTTGTTTATGGCTGAAACATTCATTTTTTTTACCGTAAAGGGGGGCACTGGTAAGACCTCCATCGCAACACTATTCTCATCCTGGCTTGACCAGCAGAAGAAAAAAGTATTGTGTGTTGATGCTGATGCCCCTGCATACAATCTATATAATTTACGTCAAAGAGAGCTGTCGGAATATCAGACCAACCCTGAAGCTATAGATCGTCTTGTACCTGAAGACAGCCACTCAATTTATCCCATAATAAAATTGGGCTCAGGCATTGAGGAAAGGCAGAATCTCATCCATATCAAGCAGAAAGGATTATTTGACTACATAGTTGTTGACTTTCCCGGTTCCCTGACCGACAGCAATGCCATTGCTCTCATCAAGGAGAAGTTTGTGGACCATGCTATATTGCCTACAATACTTGACACGTCTGTTATTGTAAGCAATATCAAGGCTGCTTCCCAGCTGAAAAATTTTATCCAGGATGTGAGGTTCTTGTGGAACAATGTCCTCTACCACGAAAAGGAAGAAATATACAATGAACACACCCAAACCATCCAACAGACATACGGCATAGGGGTATGTCATCACAAGGTCAAAAGCACTTCATATATGAGACGGGAATATGGCAGTGACCAGATTTTCATCAAATCCACATTATGCTACCCGGCCAAAACCTTAAAGGACAAGAAACTTGATTACGAATCTGTATTTAACGAACTAATTAACAGTAAAATATGATAAAAAGCAGAAGAAAGGCAACAATCAGCAAGCCATGGTCTCCAACGGCATTAAAGGCTTACATGAAAAACAAGGAATCTTTTGAATTGAACAAGTGTGTCCGAGAAATGACCATAATGAGCATGGCAGCATCAATGGGAAAGTCAAAAGGAGACTTTATCATCTATCTGTTGGACATGTTTCTGGCATCAGACCCTGAGATGAAAAAAAGGTATAACCGATTCTATGATGAAAATCTTAAAATACTTGAAGCCGAAACGGCACACGCAAACAGCATCAATGAGGAAAGAGAATGTGGAAATAATCAAGAAAGTGACCTATAGAATCTCAACCACAACAATAAAAGACCTAAAACCGGATTACTCAATTTCTGAGCTGGCACAAGAAGAAGCACAGGCTCTTGAGTTATCAACCTTAGATTTTGAAATTACAGAAAAAGAAATAGAAGATTATGAAAAGAATTTCCGAAGACTCAGCGGCCAACATTAGCCTTGCTGTCATCCTGGTCCTTATCTCACTGCCGGCCCATGGCCAGACAATTGACATCTCTTCGGGATTATCCGAAGTGGAATCACAACTGAGCAGCATATATACCAGCGTATTGAACATTGGCATGGTACTATTCGGCATAGGTGCCCTCATTGGACTTATAATTACCGCGTACCAGCTATATACAGATGAGCATGGCAATGCATGGAAAAAGTCTCTTAGTTGGTTTGGCATCCTGGGATTCATAGGACTAGCCCTATATGTCATAAAGCAAATGTTCAACTGATGGACGTAAACAAGTCACTTGACAGCAATGTGAGCTGGATGAAGATAGAGGGTATATACCTGCTGCTATTGGCTCTATGGATAGTGATGGCACTTATCATCACATTTATCTGTTTGGCTGCAGATGTACCATCCATCCTGATGCTGGCCATACTATGCAGCAGTACAACGGCTGTAGTGCTGTATCTGATGTCTGCCTCGGCCAAAGGTAAGGCAGCCACAAAGATTGCCTCAAAAAGAAAAATGAACTACTACATATGCAGAAGATAAGGAAAGTGGAATATAGGGATCTTTACCCCATCCTGGAGATTACCGATGAATGCATCATCAGTAAAAGCGGTGATATATGCATGGCTTATGAGTTGTCATTGCCAGCCAAAAACAGCCTGTCCTCAGATGAATACGCTGAGATGAGGCAGCTGCTGGTCCGCGCACTCGGCACCTTGCCAACAGGGACAATCATCCTCAAGCAGGACATCTATTTCACATCATCCTACGTCTCAACTAATGAGGTACCAGGATACCTGACAAAATGCTATGGTGAGCATTTCTCCGGCCGCCAATACCTACGGCATACAGCTCTGCTACAATTCACACTGCTTCATCGCAACAGGCAGGACATATCCGCATTAGGGAGCATCCTTACAAGAGGGAATTGTCTTCTCAATAAGATGCAGGAAGACAGGATGTACTCTTTCGCCAATAGTGTAGAACAGGCCGTTAATATGCTGTCATCAGACAAGAGGCTTATGCAGCTCCGTAAACTATCTCCGGCCGAAATAGATGCAGCCTCTACCAAAATCATCAATTTCAGCGGCAATGAGCAGCATATGCTGCAGGACATACAGTTAATGCCGGACAGGGTGAAGATATCTGACAGGGAGATATATAACCTGTCTGTCACGTCTCTGAAAGACATGCCATACAATTTTGAGGAGAATGTAATTGACAGGGTACTCTCCACCGATACAACCAGGTTATACTCCAGTATCCTGGCTCAGGCTGGCTATAATATCCACTCAAACCACATCATCAACCACTACATAAAAATAGTGGACACCGGAAAGGCTCTGCAACAGCTGGAGACCAAAGCCCGGTTCCTGCGTTCAATGAGTGGCCTGTCGGCCGAAAATGAATCCAATTGGGAACATATCAGCGAATACATGGGGGAGTGTGCTGAGAGCAACTTGCAGACAGTGAAGTTTTCGGTGCAGCTGTTGGTTGAAGGATCCAAAGACATCAACAACATAGTAACAGCCCTACTGCGCCATGGCATACATCTGCGCCAGAACGGATACAACTGCCCTGTACCATACTGGGCTTCCATACCTGGCAACAGTGCGGATCTGCCTGACGAAGAATACATGACACAGTCACTGCCGGTAGCCACTGCCCTGGCTTCATTGGAAACAGCAGCCTCAGGCATAGACGGTGGAACATTCCTTATTACAGACCGCACAACCCATATACCTGTAGCCATTGACATGGCCACAGTAGCCCAAGAAAAAGGGCTAATTACCAACTACAACATCTTCACTCTGGGACCATCAGGCTCCGGCAAGTCATTTCTGACCAATGAATACATCACCCAGGCCTACTACAGGGACCAGGCTCATTGTGTACTCATTGACCAAGGCAACTCATATTTTTCCTTGTGCAGGATAATACGGGAAGAGACCAATAATGAAGATGGGATATACTTCAATGCTGATGACTACCCGTTCTCATTCAACCCATTCCTGAATGCAAACACGGAAGAAGACAAGACATTCCTCTTGTCCCTGATATACTGTATCTGGAAGAAAAAGTCCCCATCTGCCGCTGAGGATGCACTGTTATATGAGGCTATAGAGATGTACCTGGCCGAAGGTGAATGGTGTGCCCACACAATGGAGGATTTCCGCAATTGGCTGAGAGACACATATGCAGTCAGGAAAGCTGATGACATCACTGCGTGCGGTTTCGCCATCAATGACCTGCTTATATCCCTTAGGCCCTTCTGCCTGGGCGGCAAATACGGAACCTTGCTCAACAACAAGCAGAACATCAACCTCACTACCAAAAGATTTGTCCTCTTTGAAATAGACAATATAGCCAATAACGAAGTGCTATTCCCGATAGTCACCCTACTGATTACAAAGCTGTTTGCTGATAAGATGAAGGCTGTCAAGGAACGGAAAATAATGCTGATTGAAGAAGCCTGGAAAGCCATATCATCACCTGAGATGGAGGGTTGGATACAATGGCTGTGGAAGACCGCACGTAAACATAATGCACAGGCTATGGTAGTTACTCAAGAGGTGGAGGATATAATATCCTCACCGGTGGTAAAACAAGCCATCATCAACAACTCTGCCATCCGAATCCTGCTTGACCAGAAGTCACTAAAAGACAAGTATGATGACATAGCTGCAATCCTGGCACTAAACGAACAGGACAAGAACCTGATATTCTCAATCAACCGCGACCTGTCCCGGCAGTACAAGTATAGGGAAGCCTACATAGCAATAGGGAGTGAAAGATACATATATGCTCTTGAGACCTCCCCTCAAGCATACTGGGCATATACAACTACCCGTAGCGAACAGGCACGTCTGAGGGAAGAGGCGGACAGATGCGGAGGGAGCTATATACAAGCCATCAATAACCTTACACAAAACACATTATGAAACAGACCTTTATCTTTTTACTGCTACTTCTGATGTCATTGAATGCTAAAGCACAATGGATAGTCCACGATGTGATGGGCGAAATCACGGCCATAGCCAACTCTCTGGAAGAGGTGGGGGTGTCATCAGAGAATCTTGCCGCAGCGTTGGAGTCAGTGGAGAAAAGCAGCAGGATGCTTGACATTGCCGTAGAAAATGTAAACAAGCTCCAGCAGGTAAAAAAGAAAATCCGAAACGGTACCAAAGTGGTGGAAATACTCTCATACTCGGTACAAAGCGGCAATGAATATACCAAATTGGCAAAAGTCCTGATAGAAAGCAAGTTCTCCAATATACGCAAGACGAGACATCTGTCTGCCCTGTATTCACTCTTCTGCACAAGCACCCAGTATGTAGTTGAACTGGAAGATCTGATTACAGACAACGTGTACGAGATGAGTGATGCTGACAGGCTGAGGTTTATCAATGAACTGCATGAGAAATCCCGCCGCAACTACAACAATATCCGATATTATGGACGGAAGCTTATGGATGACATATATTATCAGAACCAATTGGACAACGACCTCAGACTGCTGAACAGTGTATTATAATGGATTTCTTACAAGAACTATATAATCTCAAGTCACTAATGCTGGAGGATGTATTCCCCCAGTTCCAGTATGTTGCATCCGGGATAGGAGGCATAGCTGCGACAATACTTATTGTGAGCGTATGTTATGAGAGCTACATCAAAGGTGGATTGGACATAGGCCTTGCCCTGAGGCCCTTCTGTATTGCATTTGTGCTCAGCGTCTTCCCACAACTGATAATAGCACCTCTTGACGGGATATCGCAAGCCACAACCAAGTGGATGAGCAACATATGTGATGACATGAAAGATGAAAGGAAACTGCTGAACGAAAGGATAAAGGCATCCATTGAGTATGAAGAGGAGGCAAATGATGTGGACAATACAGACATAGATGCCAAGTACCAGGCCAATAATGCCTCCAGATCCGAGATGCCCGGGTGGCTGGAAAGGACCTGCATGAACATCATGATATGGCTTGTCAATTTGCTCACTCATGTGGCTCAGGTATTTGTTTCTTTCCTGTCAATAATATACATGATGCTGTTGTCACTGACCGGACCGATAACATTCGCCCTTGCAATCATACCATCATTCCGCAGCGGTATCACCAGCTGGTTTGCCAGATACATCCAGATTATGCTGTGGCAGCCTCTCGCACAGATATTCATATTCCTGACAGGAAGCATAGGTAATATCATACTTGAGACAACATTGAATGACGGAAGCACGGTTACATCACCACAGCTCACTCTTCTATGTATCAGCATCGTATCAGTCATCGGCCTGTTCAAAATACCTACAATAGCAGAGTGGGTAGTAGAAAGTACCGGTGGTACAGGATTCAATGCCGCGGTAAACAAAGCTGGAGTAAGCACTGCTGCCGGGGCAAAAATGGCAGCTGCGAAAGGTGCTCCAATAGCCAAAAGTGCAGCTATTAGGACAGCCGCATTTATAAAGAGTATACTACCGAAATAACATATATGGAAAAGACAATAAAGACATTCAGCAGGATTGAGAACTCGTTCAAGGGCTTAAGGCTCATTGCCATGATAGCACTGGCTTCAAGCACCATAGTATCTGCGACATCCGTGATACTGGCCCTAAGATATGCCCAGAAGCAGCATGAGAAAATCTATGTACTGGATCAAGGCAAGAGCCTGCTGCTGGCTCTGCAGAGCGACAAGGTGGCAAATAAGCCAATAGAGGTCAAGGATCATATAACACGCTTTCACGAGTTATTTTTCACTCTTGCACCCAATGTGGAGAGCATAGAACACAACATCAATGCCGCGCTCAATCTGGCAGACAGAAGGGCATATGAACATTACAATGACATGCAGGAGCAAGGTTACTACTCAAGACTCATAAATGCCTCAATAAGCCAGTCCCTGACTGTTGACAGCGTAAAGATAGACTACAGCAGCTATCCGTACAACGCCAGGACATATGCTACAATGTACATAGTAAGAAGCAATTCTGTAACGGTTAAAGACCTCGTCACAACATGTACGGTCCGCGATATAGCCAGAAGTGATGTTAACCCACATGGCCTGCTGATTGAGAAACTGGAAATAATGGACAACAGCACCAGAAAAGAAAAAATGAGATAAGAATATGGACAAGAAACGGAAGATGCTTCTATTGGCAATATTCGGCATCCTTACAATTGCCATTGCAATACTGCTCATATCCCTGATAACCGGTACATCTGACACCCAGCCCAAAGCTGCCGTGAAGGTGGAACTTCCGGATGCAGCCACCAATGATATTCCCCGTGCCAAAATAAAGGCATATGAATCGGAACGCAAAGTGAAGACCTATGAGGATTATCTGACAGACATTGCATCAGGAAAGGAGGATACATCCAGTACATCTGGAGAAACATCATCTCTTCAGGCTACAATACAACAACAGCAGGAGGCAGTTGACAGAATCACGAAACAGATGCAGGAGGACAGAAACGGTTCTTCCAGTACAGTGAGAGACAGAGCAAAGTCCAATCCTGTTGCAAGCACCAGAGGCTCCAGCACAGCAAAGAGCCAACCAAAGGACACAACAGGGAAAGAGGAGTGGCAACAGAGATATGACTACCTTCTGGAGAAGTTGTACGGGCAAGGTGAGACACAACAGCCACAGCAGCCACAGGCTCAGGACAAGCCGGAGACGATACATCAGCCTGAGACTCAGGTAACACAACCATCCAATAACGGATTCATTACCGTCATAGGAGGAACTACTGCAGCTACAAGCAACTCCCCAATAAAGGCTGCAACTACCACTTCACAGAAGATATGTGCGGGAGACAAGGTACAGTTGCGGTTACTCCAGGATACCCCGACAGGCAATCTGATACTACCAAAGAACACGTACATCTACGCTATTGCAAAGATTGAGGACAACCGGCTGCAGCTGTATGTATCCAGTGCCAACCACCAGTCAGGGGTAATCCCGGTCAATTGGGCTGCATATGACACGGACGGATACAAGGGCCTTGCCTATACAACAGATGACACGGCTGAACAGATAAGCAATGAGGCCGTATCTGCAATGCAGAACATGGTCGGGCAACTCGCAAGTGTGGCCAACAGGACCGCCGGAACAATAATACGCTCCACCAGCCGCATGGGCGGCCGGGCAGCCAAAGAGAAACAACAGGTAATCACACTGCCGCAAGACTATCAAATATATCTACAATGACATGAAAAAGACCGTAACACTTGTAATACTGATACTCATATCCGTCATGGCCAAAGGCCAGGATACACTGGAAGTGAACGAAAGGACAACACTGCACCTGCAGTGCACATCAGACATCATCTATTGTGACCTGGGGAGCAATGACATCGTCGCTGCCGCTGCCCCAAATGTACCGGCATTGCTGCGTGTGAAAGCTGCCGCCCCATTCCAAGGCGAGACAACCTTGACTGTAATGACCAAGGATGAGAACCTGGTAACATATATCGTAAGATACACCAACCGGCTTAAAGATTACATCATAAAACAACAGCAGGAAACTGGTAAAAGTCAGCAGCATAATAGCATCCCTGCAGCGAGTGTAATATCATCAATCAACGCACAGAAAGCAACACTGAACCACATATATGAGAAGACGCTACGTATAGAATTCAATGTTAACAACATATACACTTATAATGACAAGGTATATATCACACTCGGTATACACAACAAGTCATCCATAAGTTACAGCTGCGATGTGACATTCACCCTGGCAGACATCCGAAGCAACAGGAGCACCGCACAAGACATCATGATTGTCCCGTCAGAGCATACAGGCAGCCTTACGGCTGAGTCCGGACAGCAGATATCCGTGACATACGCATTTGACCGGCTGACGATAGCAGAGGGTAAGCAGCTGCTTGTCAACATATATGAATCTGATGGATACCGTAATGTATGCCTCAGGATAGACAGTAAAGACATAGCCAATTCCAAAACTTACATCCAACAACAATGAGAAGAGTAATAGTCACCACACTAGCAATCCTACTTGTAATCCCCACAGCAATGGCACAGAGGGGCAACAAAGGCCAACACTCAGTAGCCTTGAGATATGGATTGAACACCCCAGCTGAGGCAGCATGGGCAATGGGTATTGAATACAACAACTACCGTAAAGGGGGTACAATAGATGCCGAATTCATGTACGGTTATAGTGAAGGATACTACAAGGAGCACCGTGCAGCCATCCACAACTACATGCTCTGTGGCAGCTATAGCCACAGGCTGCTGCAGAACTACAGGCGCACCCTTATGGTATATGCCGGAGCAGGAGCTGCTATCGGATACACACAGGGTAATAATGGAGACAGGGAACTGGCTCCGGGAATAAGCCTCAAGACTACGGAAGAACTGGCATACGCACTTGTCCCATCTCTAAGGATGGACATCTTCGTCGCCAAGAACTTTGGCTTCACAGCCAAGGTACAAGACCTGATATTCATCCATTCTGACCTCATGCAACCCCATAACACAACAATAACAATCGGATTTAAATATCTAATCAAATGAAAAGAAGAATATTCACATACCTGGCATTTGCCTTTGCCATTACCGCATGCCAGGAAAAGGAGTTGGCTGTCAATGACTACAGCTTCCGGGCAATATACACCCCTGCAGACACTACCAGCTGGACACATGACCAGCTGCTGCTCCTGCTCAGTATAGATGACTACCGTGCCGGTGAAGAAATCTCGCTGCAGTACCGCATCAACAACCAGCTGAACGACACCCTAACCATTAACGGGAACAGCACAACTGAGCCATACTCGTTCAATCCTGCAATTGACAAGCAATTACAGATAGGCTTCACGCCCAAACATAAAGGCAACAATAGCATCTGCATCAACTTGAGCAACAGCAGATATGCAACTGAAGCCAGCATCACAGTCAGAGCCATGGAGGAGACAACCTACAATTATGACTGGAAGAACTATGACATGGAAATAACAACAGTAGAAGGAATATAGACATGAGAAGATCCTTTTTTCTTTTATTGGCTTTGATGGCCTTATGTACACAGGCCAAAGCCCAGAAAGTGGCAGTCGGTACAAACCTGCTGTCCTACGCCAACTTCCTTACGACCAATATTGACATCTCCTATGCAGTAGCGAAGAACTGGTCCGTGTATATACAGGGCAAATACAATCCCTGGACATTCAAGGAAAACCAACCTGCCCAAGAACACATGCAGAACAGGCAGCTGACTTTTGCTGCCGGCACACGTTACTACCCATGGCACGTATATACCGGCTGGTGGGCATCAGCCAGCGCCCAATATACCAAATACAACACCGGAGGTATAATAAAGACCAAAACATGGGAAGGTGAAGTTTATGGTATCTCATTGGGTGCAGGGTATTCATGGCTGCTTAACAAGCATCTTAACATGGATTTCGGTATAGGGCTGCTGGTGGGGCCTAACAAATACATAACCTATGCATGTCCTGAATGTGGAAGAATGGATGAGGGCAAGCAGAAGAAGATATATGTAGGCCCGAATGAACTGCTTGTAAAACTATCATACCTGTTTTAAGCTATGGAAAAGAATCTGAAAATATTCAACTACAACGACAATTCAATATCGTTTCAAGTGGGTGAGGGCACAATGATAAATGCCACACAAATGGCAAAGCCATTTGGGAAAAAACCTTGGAAGTGGTTAGAATTACCATCAACTAAAGATTATATAAAAGCATTGTCCGAAAATCGGAGTTTGGCTTATAATCAACTTGTTACAAGCATAAAAGGCGGTAATAATATTGCAGAACGAGGAAATTGGTTTCATGAAGATTTGGCTATAGAGTTTGCCCGTTGGCTCAGTCCTGTATTTGCAATCTGGTGCAATGACCGCATCAAGGAGCTGCTGCTGATGGGAAAGGTGGAGAACAACTTCAAATCGCAGCGATACATTGCAGGGCGCAACATAATGCCCGGACATCATACACCGGAGCTGATAAGCATAGGCGGACATCCTGTGATGACAGTACATTACAATGGCAATATATATTACAAGGTGAAGGACATCATGAAAGCATGCGAGGTCTGGGGAAGCCATCTGAGAAAAAAAATGAGCGAACCTCATTTCAAACGATATATATACTGGTTCTCAGACAGCACAGCATCAGACAGTGCCGTACCGAAAAGATACTTCTCCATAGATGGCGTGATGAAGCTGTTCAGCAGCATAAGACACCCATCAAAAAAGGCATCAACGTTCATAAGTGCCTTTGCAGGATATCTGAACCCGACAAAAGCACTGTCAGAACCATCTCTTCCGAAGATAGATGCAGACAAGCTGCTGGAGGTAATCGTAAACACAACAAAAGAAGAAGACAGGATATTCCTGTATGACATATACAAGTCAATCAAAACAGCCTGAAAAAACACTTGATTTAATAAGAAATGAGAAAAATTACATATACAATTCTACTGCTGTCAGTCATCATGATAGGCTGCTCGACACAGCAGAAGATACGCAAGATCAGGAAAGACCATCTGCAGGCTAAGGTAGCAATGGCTGAGGAAAACAGTCAGGAACACCAATTCATACCAACAGATACCACAACTAAGGTAGAGATACAAAACATCAATGGTGAAAGCATCATCATGAATGCCGTCAGGGATGAGGAAAGTGGAGAGATGGTAGCCGTGGAACAGCTCAATGCCATAGTGGTGGAAGCCAAGTTCCGACATCTGGCGGAGAGGAACGGGTATGTTGACATAGCATTTGACATCATCGTACCCAAAGAGATGCAGGATGAGCACTGGCAGCTGCGCTTCCAACCTCAGTTCCGTATACTTGAAGATACGCTCAATCTTGATGAACTGCTGATAACAGGAACCCGTTACAGACAGGACCAACAGAAAGGTTATGACCAGTATAACAAGTACCTTGAGACAATAATATCGGATACTGCTGATTTCTACAAGACTTTCACCAAGGACCATCTTCTGGCCGTATTCCTGGAAAGGAATGTGGACAGGGAGCCGTCATCCTTCTTCCGGGGAAGCCGTCAGAAGACCGGGACTGCATTCGGTGTAACTGAAGCTCAGGCTGTGGACTATTACACCAGGCACTCCCTGGTAAGGAAAAACAACAAGAAAAAGGAGAAGATGGATGAGATGTATGCCAAATACATTACAGATCCCATCAGGCTCGCGGGAGTCAGGCTTGACAGTGTCATAACAAGTGCTGACGGCACAATAAGATATAATTATGTACAACCCGTAAGAACAAAGCGGGACCTGCGTAAGGTGGAGATGGTACTCAAGGGGGAGATATACGAAAGTGGCAGCTTCAACAGGATATATACCATGCCCCAGACAGAACCACTCACATTCTACATCAGTTCAATGTCAGCGTTTACCGACCAGTCACCACGTTACATACAGAAGGTGGTACACCGCAATGCAGAGGCCAACACAGCTGCTGCCATCGCCTTCAAGGTAGGCAGATTTGATATTGATGACACCCTGGGAGACAATGCATCCGAAATAGCCAGGATCAAGACAAACATAAGGACAGTATTGTCTGCTGAAGAATATATCGTGGACTCACTGCTCATCACTGCGAGCTGCTCTCCTGAAGGGACAGTTGCCGCCAACTCCAAGCTGGCCGAGAACCGTGCACAATCAATAAAATATTATTTCAACAAGTTCATCAAGGATTATCGTGACAGCGTCGCCAATTCAATGTATGTAATTGACCTGACATCAGACGGCCAGATGCGCAAGAACGAGATCCAGGATGTAGGCATATTGACATCATCTCATCCTGAAGAGTGGGACATGCTCCGGGAACTGATTGACAAGGACACTTCACTTACAGACAGAGAAAACATATTGAAATGCTTTGCCATCTCGGACCTGGATGAAAGAGAAAAAGCCCTGCAGCAGACAAAGGACTACAGATACATAAGAAGCGAGCTGTATGCCAAACTGAGGACTGTGAAGTTTGACTTTTTCCTCCACCGCAAAGGGATGATAAAGGATACAATCCATACGACAGAAATTGACTCTGTATATATGCGAGGTGTCCAGGCATTGGAGGACAGGAACTATGAAGAGGCAGTACAACTGCTAAGGCCATACATGGACTACAACTCAGCTGTCGCCTTCGTATGTATGGACTATAACCAGAGTGCCCTATCAGTTCTCTCCACGCTTCCACGCTCCGCCCAAAGAGACTACATGCTGGCTGTGGTATACGCCAGACTGGGGAAAGAACAAAAAGCTGTAGAACACTTCATACAGAGTGTAGAACAGGACTACTCAATGAGACACAGAGGAAACCTGGATCCGGAAGTATCCCAACTTGTCAAGAAATATAACCTTGACACACATTTGGACACACTTTAAACACAAAACAAATATTATGAAACATTCAATTTCGACAATGGCGTTAATTGCCCTTATGGGCCTATTCACAGCCTCTTGCGAGAAACACGACGCCAATACTCCGCTGCAAGAGAGCCTATTGACAATCAACATCGTCCCTGAAGCGGAAAGCAAGGCCACAGGATCTGCTCATGGTGTACAGGCAGAAGACAATGCTGTTCAGACACTGGAATTCTTCGTTTTCCGTTCGGAGGGTGAAGATGCCGGCATGCTGGATGCCTACAAGATGTACACAGCCGCTGAGCTGACAAGCCTAACCAATTTGGAGGTAAAGACAACCACAGGGAAGAAGATGATTTATGCAGTCGCCAACTCACATAAAAGTGACAACTGGTCTGGTGTCAAGACATTGACAGAATTCCAGGCTCAGATAGCATCCCTGCAGTCCGAAAACAACAAGAACTTCACAATGGCCGGTTCTGTAGAGGCAGTACTGCAGACTACAACCTCTGTAACATTCTCCATAAGCAGACTGGTATCAAGGGTACAATTGGCAAGCGTGAAGACACAATTTGCTGGCACGCCATGGGCCGGTTCATCCCTGACCAATGTCAAGATATATCTTATCAATGCTGCAGGTGACAAGCTGTACCATGATGGCAGCGACCAGCCGTCTACTACTATACTGAACATTAAAAAGGCTGTGGCCGCCGACATCAATGCTTGCACAATGGCCGGCATGCTGTATGATGAGACTGCTTCTGCAATAACCGATGCAGGGTACAATACAACACATACATTCTACTGCTACGAGAACATGGTTGCATCTGAGAGTGCAGACAAGAAATTCACAAAACTCATAATCCAGGCAGATATGAACGGCCACACCTACTACTACCCTATCAGCATAAACAGGGAAGGATTCGGCTATGATGCCAGCAACGGCCACGCAGGAATAAAACGCAATACATCATACTCGGTCAATGTCACCATACTGCGACCAGGTTCGCTGGATCCTGACACACCTGTAGAACACTCTGCAATGACAGCAACCCTTAACATTGCCCCATGGGCAACCGTACCAGCTGTAAGTGTCATATTCTAGCCATTAAAACCTATAAAGCAATAAGCAAGAGAATAAAACAATGAAAAACAAGATTGCAATAATCTGTCTTGCCATATCATTACTCAGCAGTTGCACACCAGGTATCTGGGAGGACCGCTCGGATTGTCCGGGCTGGTTCTCCTTGGATTACTCCCAAGTTGACCCCAACATTGAACAACTGCATATATGGTTTACAGACAACAGCACTGGTGAAGTGCTATTCAAAGATATAGTACCATCTTCAGCATATCAGACATACTACGAAATACAACTGCCCAGGACCGACAATCTAAGGTACTACGTATTCGGCAACATAACATCTGCAACAACAATAACAGAGGAGCCAACTCTGAACACATCCATTGTAAAGAAAGAAAAGCTTTCCGCGGATTCCCTGTACTACCAGGCAAGCGACATAATAAGCACACGACAAGAATTCACATATGACACAGTACGGCTGCACAAGGAATTTGCCAATGTTGATTTTATAATGCGCGGCACACCAAAAAAGGGTGATGATATCCATATAGATGCATATGGGACGACAGCCGGACTATACATAGACAGAAGATATATACCAGGCCAGATGACAACAAGCGTGGAAGACAAGGTGACAGCTGAGGGCAACAGCCTGTTCAGGTTCCGTCTGATGCGTCAGGAAAACATAGAGGACCTCATGCTCAAGATAACCGGCACCGTGGCGGGTATCCCTGTTGAAATAGAGGAATTCCCATTGGGAGAGTTCCTCAAGAAAGCAAACTACAACATGCTCAGTGATGATCTGAAAGATGTAACCGTGACCATGGACATGTCCTTCAATTTCATCAACATTAAGATAGAAGACTGGTCATCAACATACCCTGTTGATATAGAGATATAAGGCGTGCACTCATGTGTTGTGAATTGCTTGTATTACGCAGGGCAGCATGCCCCCTGCTTTTTAAGAATCCTAAAAATCCCCATTGCTGGGCCCGGGGCGATAAATTTCCATGTCGAGCCGGAGGTAATTCCGTAATACCGGGCCCTTTTTTACAACAGGCATGGCAAAAGATATATAGACATGGAAAAGAATCTGAAAATATTCAACTACAACGACAATTCAATATCGTTTCAAGTGGGAGAGTCTACAATGATAAATGCCACACAAATGGCAAAGCCGTTTGGAAAACAACCAAGTGACTGGCTACGACTACAACAAACAGAAGAGTTAATCTCCTCATTATCTGCCGTTCGGGGAATTCCCCGAACGGGATTAATTCAAATTATTCAAGGTGGCAACAGAATACAAGGAACTTTCTTAAATGAAGATTTGGCATTGTTATTCGCTCAATGGTTATCCCCATCTTTTTACATCTGGTGCAATGACCGCATCAAGGAGCTGCTGCTGATGGGAAAGGTTGAGAACAACTTCAAAAAAGAAAAAAAGATTGAGTGGAAGATGACAAAAAACAACAGCTGAACACATTGGAAAACAATATGAAAACACTTGACAATACTATATGAGATGAACATCCAAAATATGGTACACGAAATCAGGGGGCAGCAGGTGGTGTTGGACCGCGATTTGGCCAAACTTTATGGCGTGGTAACAAGAGACTTGAATAAAGCAGTTAGAAGAAACATTGAAAGATTCCCTGAAGACTTCATGTTTCAATTAACAAAGACTGAGACAGAAAACTTGATGTTCCAATCTGGAACATCAAGTTGGGGAGGAACAAGAAAGCTCCCTCTCGCTTTTACCGAACAAGGCGTAGCAATGCTCTCATCTGTCCTACGCTCAAAAGCGGCCGTTGACATCAATATCAAACTCTTGAAAGCATTCGATAGGAGTAGTGAAACTTTTGATTTTCAAGATAATTCAAAACAACTCTTACCTTCCATAATGCTAATGAATGGCTGCCAGGCAGTATCCGCACTTGAGATGTACATTGCATTGGGATTATCCACAAGTCATTGGCAAAGATGGTACAAGAAAAATATCATCAACAATGAATTCTTTACACAAGACGTTGATTATCAAAATTTCCGCCATAAGGGCGAAAACCCTCTCGTTGGACGACCAACTCAAGACTTCATAATTTCCCTTGACATGGCCAAACACCTTGCCATGATGGCACGGACAAAAAGGAGCCATGAATTGAGACAATATTTTATTGAAACAGAGAAAAAACACCAAGCCGAGCAGTTCAACACCGTCAAAGCAGAAAGAGAGATTGAGGTGAATGATGATAAAAAGTATCTGCTGAATGCATTTGCCACCTTGGAACCTGACTTGATGGTATGTGCTACAGATAAGAAAACTGAAAACGTAACTGAACTTATCAAGATAAGAGAAAAGGACGGGCATCAAGCAGTATCCGCTAGGGAGCTGCATGAGTTCCTCGGAAGTAAACAACGATTTACAGATTGGATAACCAATCGCATAGAGAAATATAAATTTATTGAAAATGAGGATTATGAGGTTTTTCATAAATTTATGAAAAACCCCTCTGGAGGTCGTCCTCTTGATGAATATGCACTCACTCTTGACATGGCTAAAGAACTGTGCATGGTGGAAAATAACGATAAAGGCAGACAGGCCCGTCGCTACTTCATTGAGGTAGAGAAAAAATTCAATACCATTAGAAAAGAGAAAAGGATTGAGGTGGAAGATGACAAAAAACAACAGCTGAACACATTGGAAAACAATATGAAAACACTTGACAATACTATAGACAATGCCTCCATTGATGAGATTAACATCCAAAATATGGTACACGAAATCAGGGGGCAGCAGGTGATGTTGGACAGGAATCTAGCTCAACTGTACGGTGTGGAGACAAAGGCATTGAACCAGGCCGTAAGGAGAAATATTGAGAGATTCCCTGAAGATTTTATGTTTGAACTTAGCCCTAATGAATATAACCTACTGATAGACAGTTCAAGGTCACAAATTGTGACCTTGAACAAAACTAGAGGACAGAATATAAAATACGCACCTCTCGCTTTTACCGAACAAGGCGTGGCAATGTTGTCATCTGTCCTACGCTCAAAAGCGGCCGTTGACATCAATATCAGCATCATGCGTGCCTTTGTTGCAGCACGGAAGCTGGCCGAGCAGTTCAACACCGTCAAAGCAGAAAGAGAGATTGAGGTGGAGGATGACAAAAAGTATCTGCTGAATGCATTTGCTACCTTGGAACCAGACTTGGAAGACTACAGCAATACCATACTTACCCTCAATTTTGTTACGACTAGGGAATGTTTTCTCAAGACAATACTACCGTTGGTCAAGCTGTATGGCGGCAAGTACCGTGGCACTCCAGGATATATGTTCACACAATATGAGCAAGCAGAGGAGGCACAGAGAGAGATAAACACAAAGTGCTTCAACTACGAAATACCTATAAAATCCTTCAATAACACTTCCCGATACGCCCTGAAGCAACTGGGACTGTATGAAAACTACAAGAAGATATTCAACTTAAAAGAAAAACTATATGCGTAAACTGACACTGATGATTTCATTTCTGGCATGTATGCTGTTCTCCTGCAGCAAGGAGGACAGCGGCCAAGACCCCATGGTTAAGGCATACGGCCAGCAGGACAGTGTGGCATTCAACTTGAGCTACACCATTGAAGGTATCACCACCAAGGCCGTAAATGAGGCCCTGATAGAAAATGTGAACCTGTATATTATCAACGAACTGGGGGACTTGATAACCCACGGGTACTATACCTCATCCGGGCAGGTAGAGGCTGTCATATACAAGAACATGAAATATACCGTATATGCAATAGCCAATGCCGGAATGGAGATGAAAGCCAAAGATGCAACTGAAGTGGAGAACCTGGTATACACCATAAGCAACGCAGATGCCATTACATCAAGCACAGGAGCCGTACTGATGAGCGGCAAGAGCAATCTGCAGACACTTGGTGACAACCAGACACTACCCATCACCCTTACCCGCTGTATCTCAAAGATAGTGGTGCGCTCAGACCATAGTCAGCTGAACAAGGATGTAGCCATAACCATCAAGAGCGTACAACTGAGAAACACTCCAAGAAGCGTAAGCATCTTCAAGGACAACAAGATTGCAAATGCCTCTTCCGCCATAGATGGGGCCAGGATAGACAACCCGACTTCCGCACAAATGGCGGCAGGTGTGGTACTATACCAGTATGAGAACAAACAAGGGACACTGCTGCCGGGGAACCTGGTTCAGACAGCCAAGACATTCGCATCAGGAAGCATATATGCATCCACCTGCAGCTATGTGGAGATAGAGGCCTCATATTCATCACCGAGGAAACGGGGTGACATAATATACAGATTCTACCTCGGCACAGACATGACATCCAATTTTGACGCCCTCCGCAATACACAGCATAACATCACCGTGAGTTTCACCGGTGAGGGTGCAGTGACAGAGACAACATGGAGGGTAGACAACAGCGAGATTGTTGACCTTGTGACCTCCGTAGCCTTGAGCCCCACATCCATTAAATTCACAGAACTTGGTGCCACAAAACAGATCTCTGCGACAGTATTGCCACTGACAGCTGCAAACAAGACTCTCAACTGGAGCAGCAGCAATACGGCTGTGGCCACTGTAGATGCAAACGGTATTGTAAAGGCCATCGGTGACGGTACATGTACCATAACCGCTACCAGTACAGACGGAACAAACATATCCGCAACCACAGCAATAACAGTAGACAGCAAGATATATGTTACAGGGGTGACAATGAATCCTACAACACTATCCCTTTATGTTGACCAGACTGCACAGCTGACAGGTGCCGTCAAACCAGACAATGCCACAGTCAAGACACTCAGCTGGAGCAGCAGCAACACAGCCGTGGCCACAGTGGATGCTAACGGTAAGGTGACAGCCAAAGGGGCCGGTACCTGTACCATTACAGCCACCAGCACGGATGACAGCAGCAAGAAAGCAACCTGCAGCGTGACAGTACTGAGCAAGGAATTCAGCATAAGCCCAACCTCCAAGACTCTCTATCCGGGAGAAAGCTTTACCATCAACTACACCATAAAACCGCCACTTGCACCTACTTTCTCAAGTGAGAATACAGCCGTAGCCACAGTGGATGCGAATGGTAAAGTGACCGCAGTAGGAGCCGGAAAAACAAGGATCAAGGTTTCCGGACATTGGGACCTGTACTGCGAAGTGACTGTCGTGGCCGGGCAGATAGAGTTCCAGCAGAAGAGCCTCACCCTCTACGATGGGGAGACGGCCACAATACAGTTCAGCAAGCTGGTACCGTCGGGAGCCACATTCACTGCAACATCTTCCAATGGTTCTGCTGTCCAAGTGGTGAGTTATGATGCATCCGGGGTCGTGGTAAAAGGCCTTGCGGCAGGGAGTGCCACCATTACGGCCACACTCGGTTCTGTAAGCACCTCTTGCAGCATCACGGTAGAGAAGCTGCGCATAGTGCCTACAGAAACGAACATCACACTGTACAACAACTTCTACCACGACATCGGATACACCATATATCCGTCAAGGGCAGCAGGTCTGGGTGTGACAGTGACCCCAAATATCACAGGGGTAGAGTCCAACTATGGTGGTGTAGCAAACAGGGTTATGTATGCAACAACAAATGAAAACAATCTTCCTTCTTCAGGTTCCATCACCATCAGCGTAGCAGGCAGAAGTGACGTCTCTACCACCATATCTGCCACCATCAAGCCGCAGCTGACCATGCTGGAAAATGTCGTGGTAAGGACCAACAAGGGCAACTCTGCTACAGTAGTGGATCTGCAGGTGGAGACATCCCCTCGGGCACAGATAACATGGAGCTGGGACAAAGCCCCTACAGAGATGACAGTCTCCAACGACGGCATGCTCACCGTACCGCTGGGAGCAGAGGACAATGGAGCATATAGACTCACAGCTAGTGTTACCGGGGAAGATAAAGCCGCCACCTTAGTCACGAAACGCTGCCTCGTCAACCTATACGAGACACTATACCTGATTGGCATATCCAAGACTATGGACAGAGAGAATCTCGGAAAGGTTTCTACCGGAGTATATAAATACAAGTACACAAATGAGATTGTGGCCAAGCTATGCGCCCATCCGGACAGCAAAAAATGGCCTAACGGGGAGGTGGCATTTCCAGACGACAAATACAGCTTCAAATACAACGGTACGACTTATGACAAAGCCCACACTGAAATTACTAAAGAATACGAGTTTGAGTTCATCCAGCAGGAAACTTATGAGTACATAAATGGAGAGCAGTGGACATTCAACACCAGCAATGCTCCGCAAATGTATCTGGACTATTTCAGTCTGACCTTCGTTCCAAAAGAAGGCGAGACCAATCCCGTCTTAGAACATGATGGCCGCCAGTGCTGGGTAGAGTCACGTAATTTCCTGAGCGGATTTGCCAAGTCAGACATGAGCTGGAGAGTGATATACGAATACATATATCCACCGAAAAATTGATTCTTGTCGTTGTGAATTGCTTTCAAATTATTGTAAAGGAAACGGCAGCCGATTTGGCTGCCGTTAGTTATTTATTTGGGGGAGTAATTTTATCAAAAGTAAAATCAACATTCAATACCTCTTGAGATGTCTCTATAGTATTCTTTAATTCACTGATAGATCCTAACTCTTCAGTTATATCATTCATTTTCTGCTTCAACCTCCCACTTAGCCATTTTTCAAAAATGAATGTATACATGTATGTAAAAATACAAGGAACAAATGGAATCAATACACATAATACGGAATTCAGTATGTGTATTTCATCAAAGAGACAACAAAATTTAACAAAATAAGATTTATCAGTAATCAGACTTGATATCACCAGAGGCACAAAAAATGAAACCAATGAATAAAACACCGATTCATTATATATTATCGTGCTATGTCTATCATCTTTTTGCCTTATAATCTTTATCATGTAATATCCGCAGAACATAAGCGAAAAAAGATTCACCAAAAACAAAAAAACTTCATTTTGAACAGAAGATATTCTTGCAATATGACCCAAAAGGAACAAATCATATACGCAAAACAAACTTACAAATAAAAATAAACTATTAAAACCCTTTACATTTAAGTGAGACTTTATTTTTGCTTCACTGTCCTTATATAACTCATCCCATTTATTATCAAGATTCATGCATCTTATTTTTCCTTCCTCAATTTGCTTAATTAGTTTTTCATCACTTTTTTTACTCATTGACACAAACGATGCATACTTAACAATGATATTCATACCTACACCTTCATACATATTGTAAAAGGCATTGATATTAAAAAAAGTATCAAAGATTTTTTGATTGAACTTTAAGGATATATATGCAAAATTGACAGCACTAATTAATTGTATTAGTGTCATATAGGCAGACAAATCCATAATCAGCTAAGAAGTCCTTCACTTAATGTAAATGGCCTAACTATTTCAGTATTTTGAAATATTTTATCAAATCTCTCTTCAAGAGATGCTGTATTTTTAGAATCTCCAAAGTTACATATTGCCTGTCTTTCCTCAATATCATCTTCTATCCGGTACATCAAAGTATCAGCTGTACAGATATGTACTGGTTTCCCCTCTTTTAAAAAAGACTTACCATCAGAAACCTTGATTTCAACTCGGCCTTCTCCATATGCTCTATGGAAGAAAAGCGCTTTGAACACATTGTTTTTCAAACGCATTAAAGCAACTCTGCTAGGTTCACTTGAAAGAAGTAATTTTAATTCCGCTCCACTTCGGTCAAGGTATTCACATAATGCTTCAATGAATTCCGGTCTATTCACTAATTCTGTATTTGACCAATCTTTTGCTGCCACTCTTATATTCTTACGCGCATACTTAAAAATTCCTTGAAAAATTATCAAAGCATGTCCATTCCCTCTGTTATGCAAAATCTCATCTTTGTGGTTTTCTGCATATTCCATTACCACTTTCATATATTTATCCATAGCAACAACAACTAAGCCTCCATTTTTTGGGGGCGCAAAGGTAGTGATTTTTCAGTTTCGCGAATTTAATTTTTTTTTATATTTTTTCCAAATTTTTACAACTCTCAGTAAATCAACCTGATTTCACAATAAAAAGACAATCTGAAAACATTATAGTTCATCAATGACATAAAAAAGACCACTTTCAAGTGGCCTTTTTTATCATAGTAATTCATGACGCTCTACAGGTGAAAGTGGGTCTATTACCTCCCTGCGACCTGTCTCCTTTATTCTCTGCCTCTTTTTCAAGATACGCCTTCTGCGTGTCTGCTTGTTCATCTCCTTGAAATCTTTATCCCATTCAACAACTGTGTACCCCTCCCACCAATTGGTAATAATCTCACAGATCGCTTCGTTATCATCCTCCTGAGTGTCACTCAAAAATGTGCAGCGTTTGTACATATCTATATAGTCAATCACTCGTGGATCCGTAATGGTCACGGTAATATGTTCTCTCATAATGATTATTTGTTGTAATGATACCTCATGGAAAAAACATAAACTATGACAGTATCATTACTGACAGAATATATCAGTCTATGTTCTGCATTTATACGTCTTGACCACTTGCCAGCCAACTCATATTTCAAAGGCTCAGGCTTCCCTATTCCAGTATAGGGATGCTCAAGAATATCTGCAAGCAACACCGAAATTCTATTCATTATCTTCTCATTCCCACTCCTCTTCCAATACTCACGATCAATAAGGGCCTGCTTCAGTAATACTATTTCCATAAATCGTCTATATCAACCTTAACACCCAAGCCATTTGCTATATCCTTATCACCATCACGAATAATATCAACCATCTGAGGGGAGGACATGATATATTCGGTTTCTTTCAGTGAATTATATTCTTCCAAAGAAATAAGGACCACCCCTGTAGAATTACCCCTATTTATAATAACTGTATCACAGTCTTCTATTACGGAATCAATATAACTCCTCAAATTTGCACGAAAATCTGTATAATTTGCCGTTCTCATAATTTTTATTTTTCACAAATATACGTACTTAATCCTGTACTTACAACAATCAAGGCATATAAAAGTTCATTTCATCAATCAAGTCCCAAGCACCTGACAACCATCTGTTTTTCATCCACCTTCTCAGGATTGGTAATCAAGACGCCTATCTCACATGGTTGTGAAACATTTTCCAGAGTAAGCTTATATGATTTCTCACCATATTTCTCCCCAACATATTCCACCAAATCAAAATTATTGTCAGAGTGGCCACCAAAAGTATTGAGTTTGGATATCTCTGCAACTCTGTTTTTCCCCTTAGGCTTGAATCTGAACACCCTTATAAAACTGCTCGGGTCATTTTCATTATCTGCTGCACGCACTATGAGCACAATAGGACCATCAGATATGCTGCATCTGACAGTGGAACTGAGGCCCTCCACATCTATGCGACTCTTGATTGAACCGATACCCGTTATGTACATTGCAGCTCCTGCCTTTGTCTTCAGAACTGCCACTTTCTTCTCCAATGGTACACTCTCAGTCTGTGTCCTCACCAGATGAACCTCCCCTATAAACTGAGGTTCGTTAACCCGCTGTGCATAACCACATGTAACGACAGCAACCATTAAAATGAACAAAATCTTTTTCATATAAATCAGTTTTCTTTTATGATTACAAAACATTTACCAAGGTATTATCTGGATATGGGCCACTGCTTTGAGGGTTGACGGTCCAGTTTCTCTCCAGACATCATTATATCCGGAAGCCCATACATAAACCTTCTCAAATACCCTCTCGTATGGTCCCTTCTTGCATGAAGGCATCAGGAAGACAGTAACTGGCATCAACATGTCGTCATCTTGAATCCTCTCATTGGGGTATTTGGGGTCATAATAATTCAAGTCAATATCCGGGCTACATGTTAATTTTCCATCTCTGGTCAGAGTCAAGAAACGCTTTGCATACACCCGCAAACTCCCTTCATCAAAAGCTTTTTGAAACTCATCATCCGCACAATCATCAGTACACTCAAATCCAGTACCGGTAAATACAATATTATTTTCAAGCCCCCACTCAGCTGTCTCTATGAACTCAACAGGAGCCTGGGCCTTGAACTGTAACTGTATGGTCTCACCCGGACGGATGACAATATTTTCATTAGTCCACCCATACTCCTGATACTCATTGTTGGTCACCACCTCCACACTGTTAGGCCTCTCAAACCACAGCCACTTGAGCCTTCCCTGACAACTCTGCCATCCGGATCCACCGCCATTGGACGGCTTAAACAATCTATCTCCCATTGCAGCATTTGTCAATTCATATTCCAGAGCCCTCTCCTTTCCGTTTTTCCTGTCTCCCACCAGCAACACATCAGGCAGTATCTGCATCTTGAATCCCAAACCTGCAGCTTCATATCCATTCCAAAATTTCCCTTCAACCCAATTGGCAAATTTTACGGTTCCGCCACTGCCTATTTTTCCCGACAAGTCAGACAAACTGCCTTCCATAGTATACAGATAGTGCTTCATCTCCCCAGTACAAGTGTCACCCCCTTGCTGATACCTCCAACACCCTTCCGGATCACCTTCATCAATAGCCCCATCCACATCATAATAATACACCTTCTCTATCGCCGGACAGGTAGCATTGGCCGGTTCATATCCCACCACCTTGACCTCCTTGACAGCCTCATGCTGGAACACCTCAAAGGTATTGACAACATCATCGTTATATACAATGTTTCTCATAGAATCAACAGACAGGGTTACCACTTGCTTGCCATTGACCTGCAGCTTGAGTGTCCTTACAGGTATATATTCATCACTGTTGACCGTCACCGTCATCACGCCTTTCTCCTCTCCAAGCTGGGCCATCAACTTAGCTGTTCCCTTACCTCTGGCCACAAGGGTATCGTTGAACACTGACACTATCACATCCTTACCCTCCACTACAGACCACACAGCACCTGCAGGGGCTATATCCCCAAGTGTCATCACCTGCAGATACTCAAGCGATGCTGAAGTCTTCTTTAAAGACAAGGTGTTCTCCGATGGGTCATCCGGAATACCATTATCCGGCTCCGATTTCTCACACGATGCTGCTAAAATCATGGCAGCTAAAAAGAAAAAATACTTGGCTAACGTCTTCATATCAATATAGTTTTTTATAGTTAAAGTTACAAAAAATAATCCTGAATATCAAAATTCAAGCAATTAATAATCAAAGTTTTATTTATATCCAACCCTCTTCCGTATTGCATTTGATGCCTTTGGTCTACTTGCCAACTGGGCCAGTGCAAGATAGATGTCATCCAATTCCTTTCTAGTATCCTCACTAAGGTCATTGACTGCTCCAAGGGTAAACTTCTCAAGTTCTTCCATTTTTCTTTTCAAAGCTTCTATCTCATCAGCTATACCAGGCATTGCTGACAATATCCTGCGGGCAGAAACTAAAAGCACGCATGATACCACGATTTATCTCTATTGCAGCTTTGGAGCGCAAGACAGATGACAACATTGCCACGCCAAGTTCTGTAAATACAAATGGCATATATTTGAGGTGCTGTCCTTGAGCCTCTTTTAAGGTCACAATTTGTGACCTTAAACACTCTTCTTTGGTCAATTGAAACATAAAATCTTCCCCCTCAAACCTTTCAAAATTTCTCTTGACCGCTTGATTCAAAGCTCTGGTCTCAACACAGTAAAGTTTGGCCAAGTCGCGGTCCAGCATCACCTTCTGTCCGCGAATCTCATAAATCATATTCTGCACTACCTGAAGTTCCATGGCTACATATCTCCTTCTATCCTGATCTTCCTCATGTTCCGGTCACGGATGATACATCTCTCCCTGTATTCTTCAGGATAGCCATCATAACGGCCTCCATCCAATACCGGCAAATTGAGTTTTTCCAGCAGCAGTTCCTCCACTGCATCTGAATCATCCTGAGCCGTATGCCTCAAGTAATGTTGCTCCTTGTACCGGTCTATATATTCAAGGACCCTCGGATCTGAAATTGTAATTGTACGTTTCATGATAAGTGATATTTAAGGTTATAATTTGCTTGTCAGGCCTGCGATGGTTGAATAGTCCAACCCCTGCAAATAATATCTCGTCGTATTTGTGGACGTATGCCCCAGGCACATTGCGATATCTTCAAGAGAAGCACCCAGCTGAAGCATGTTGGATGTAAAGGTATGTCTGGCCGAATATGTAGTCACCCTCCCCTCCGGACAAACTTTCTTCAACTTCTTATTGACAGCCTTGGTGATGGTCCTTGTTCTGCGCCACTTTTCATTTTCATCCATAGACTCATTCAGATGCGGCAGGAGATACGGATTACCCGGCAACCTCTTCCACTCACTAAAATTTATAAAGGTGGAAAGCACTTCCAATATATTATCTGTTATCGGGATAACCGTCTCCTCATTGAATTTTGTTCTTCCGGATGTTTTAAGCCTATGGAAGCGGATTGTCCCGGTCACAAATTCAAAATTGCTTTTCCTCAGGCGCAACATATCGCAGAAATTGATTCCCTGCATATAATACGACAGAAGCCACAACCTCAAGTGTTCACTTTCCCCTCTATTCTCTTTAAGCTTATCTAAAAGCTCCTTACCTAATGCCAGCTTCCGCCTTGTCGCTTTCGGCATTACATAGTTGGAGAAAGGATAAAGCTTCTGCGGCAATACATTCATCTTTATCAATGTATTGAATACATGTTTCAAGGTCCTCATCCTGATTCCTATAGTGGCAGCACTACAACCCTGTTCTACAAGTCTGGCCTCAAAATCCTTTAACCAACTTTCATTCACATCATATATACGCACCCGTTTGGAGTAACATTTTTCCATAGCCACCACCAATCCATGGTAAGTTGCAGCCGTATTATACTTCTGCTGTCCACGCTTTTCACTCTCTATAAATGCTGCCACCTCATCAACATAGTCAAAGGAATACCTTACCTTTTGTACTTGGATAGCCTCATCCAGATTTGCAAATGAGAACATACCTGTCTCTACCAGAAAAGCAACATGCGAGGCAATCTTATTGAAATAATCCTTGACTTTCTCTGCGTCTGCCTTTCTCTCAATCACCCTGGTTGTAAAGAAATATTGCCACAGACGTTCCTTGCAAAAAACAGCATCAACATTATAATACTTCCTCTGTCCATTGAAATACACTCTGACAGCCACAGGATATATGTCATCCCGCCCATATTTAGTATTTAAGGCCACCGCCAGACGCACTTGTCCGATAACTTTTTTCATACATACATTTTTAGTTTTAATTCATATAACTTAAAATGTCCTGTTCATAGTAAAGTACTTTGCGCTTGGGCCTTACGTATCTTAGTCTGCCAGATTTAGCTAACTGAAGCAGCCACGCAGTCGTATATCCCGTGATTTGGGATGCTTTCTTGGGAGTGAGCAGTCTGCCAAGTTTAGGATGCTGGACCACACCTTTCTCAGTATCCCCTTTTCGGCTCTCAGACACTCTGCCAAACAGCAAATTGTCCAGTGCTCTTTTCTTATCATCCGGCAAAAGAGCTTTCAACTCAAATGCCAATTCCTGAATTTTAGACAAATCTTCATACATAATTGAAAACATTGACAACTTTATAAACTTTTATGTCTTGATTACAAAGACAAAGATATAAAATAATTATCATATAGATATAATATTTATGATATATTGTATCTTTTTGATAACTTTTTTCAATGAATTTCGATTGTGAATCTGGACAAAAAAACTGGACAAAAAAGGTAGCCACAGACAATCGTTTGTACCCAATTTTGTCCAGCGAAGAATGTCTAAACAAAAAAAAGCACTCACGAAAAACTCGTAAGTGCTTGACTTTCAATTGTAGCGCGACCCAGGATTGAACTGGGGACCTCATGATTATGAATCATGCGCTCTAACCAGCTGAGCTATCGCGCCAACAAGGTGTTGAGATATCAGGACTCGAACCCGAACCAAGAGAGCCAGAATCTCTTGTGCTACCATTACACCATATCTCAATGAGCAACCGTTTTGTCTCAAACGGGTTGCAAAGGTATGCATTTTTTTTTATTGTGCAAATTTTTTATTACCTCTTTCGTCCAAATCGTCGTAAAGTTTTTGCAAAAATGCCTTTCCGCGCTCCAAATCAAGGGTATCGGGAAGGGTTGTGGAGTAAATTTTTTCAGAAACATTGTCAAATACAACCTCTCCTGAGTCTGTTACCATACCGAACGCATCGGGTACCGTAAAAAAACCGAAGTGCGGATTCAACGGGTTCATCATATCCTTGCTGAACGCAAATTCTCCATGAGGGAGCCCCAGCTGTGCCAGCAAAGTGGCGGCAATGTCTATCTGCGAGCCCAGGACATCCACCCGAATCCCCCTGCATGCAAGTGCCTCACCATACAGCACCAGCGGAATCCTGTACCTCTCAGACGAGAAGATATCCAGATCTGCGGGGTACTGCATGGCATGGTCAGGGACAAGTACAAACAGGGTGGTGCTCCAGTAAGGGGTCTCCTTATATCTGTTTATGAACACCTGCAGGCAGCTGTCCGCAAATGCTATGGAATTGAGCCTCTCATCCTCAAGCCTGTTGAAATCAGGCACCTCAAACGGTTCGTGGCTGCTGGAGGTCTGTATCACCTTAAGGAACGGCTCCTTCTCCTGCCCCGCCTCAAGCTGCGAGGCAATCTTGTCAAACATCACATCATCGTGCGCCCCCCATTTGCTCAGCTTCTGCGAAAGCGGGAAATCCACATCACTTATGATATTCTCAAAGCCCATTGCTGTAAGGTACGAGCGCATATTTGTGAAGTTTGCATCCCCTCCATAAACATACTGCAGATCATACCCGTTCTGTGCCAGCACCTTGGATATTGAAGGCAACGACTGGCTCTTGCGCGGATATTTCATTATGCTGTTGGTAGGCTGGGCAGGGTATCCGCTCAAAATGGATACAATTCCCCTGTCCGTACGGAAACTGTTCGCATAGAAATTGGTGAACAGCACCCCGTCTGCCCCTAAGGAATCCAGATTTACCGCAACCCCTTCAATCCCCCCAAGGGTACCCATAGCCTTTGAGAGGAAGCTCTCCAGCAGGATAATCACCACATTTGGTTTCCCAGGCTTCACAAGCTGCCTTCTTCCCGACGAATCCTCCCCTGATGCCGCCCCTCCTGAAATGGAAACATCCTGCATTTGGGAGAAAAGCTGCGATGCCCTGTCGGGAGCCACATATCTGTATTGGGTTGCAAAGGAGCTGCTCTTTGAAAGTGACTCCAGCAGGCTGAAACATGGATTTATGGCTGCATGGTTGAGCCTCATGTTCTGGCTGTAATATACTTTTCCGGTGTTGAGGGTTGCCACTGTAAGGCCTCCGCGGATTGGGAGGAAAAGGGCTCCGGCAAGGAGTGTGAGGACTATGGTCTTCCTCACCCTGAATATCACCGGCATGCGCATCCTGTCCTGAACCAGGAACGTCCTGCACAGCCAAAGGAATACGGCAATATATACCGCCAGGGATACTGCCCCGGCCACCATCATCTCTACTGTTGCGCTTGCAAAGGCATCCTTGGGGCTCGATTTCAGATAAAACAGCGGTGTGGTATCCAGGCGGAACCCCCAATACTCATAGAGGGCAAGATCACCCTCAAAGATGCAGCCGAGCAATATGCCGCAGAAAATGTAATATCCCTTGAAGATATAGTCCAAGGCCTTCCCCTGCCACCACACATTCACAATGAGGAGCAGTGCCGGAATGGCTGTGAGATAGCCCGCAATGGCTGCATCCAGCGGGAGTCCGTGCAGGATTACATCCACAAAATCCCCAAAAGAGCATTCCCTATAGAACTCATTGTAATAATAGAGCCAGAATATCCCCTTCTGAGCAACACAGAAAAGGAAGAACAATATGTAATGCTTAAAAAAACTCTTTATCATAGCTGTATTTTTCTGCAAAGATAACCCCTGAAAAAAACTTGAGGGTGACTCAAAAGGTGGAAATTTAAGGCTTGCACAGGTGAGGAAACCGGAGTTTACTTAGGTAAATGAGGATTTCCGAGACAAGCGTAACGCAAAATTTACCCTTTTGAGTCACCCTCGATATTCCTGAAAAACCTGCGTGGAGGACTATTTGAGCCCTGCCCCTATCCCCACCTTGCTTACAGTTCCGGTTGTCCCCTCATTCTTGTAGAGGTATCCCCTGTACATTCCGGTGCTGTTGAACGGCATTGCAATGTTTCCGTCCTTATCCACAGCCACCAGGCCGCCGTTGCCTGCCTCTGAGTTGAGTTCGGTGTTAATGATATAGTCTGCAGCCACCTCCAGAGGTTCACCCAGATATTTGTAGCGGGCCCCAACATTGAATGCAACAGCATGGCGGATATAATACTCTCCGTGTCCTGTACAGGAAACCGCACAGCTATTGTTGTCTGCATATGTGCCGGCACCCACAATAGGAGCGTCACCTATCCTGCCCCATTTCTTGCGGAACATTCCCCCTGTACTGGTTCCGGCTGTAAGGTTTCCGTCCGTATCCAGAATCACGCAACCTACTGTACCGTTCTTTTTGCTCTTCTGTTTGAGTTCCTCCACCCAGTGCATTGTCTTTGGAGTTGCAAAGTAGATATTGTCAACCAGTTCCAGCCCCTGCTCCGCTGCAAATGTCTCTGCCCCCTTGCCTGCAAAAAGCACATGCTCAGACTTGGTCTTTACAGCGTATGCCGCATTGATAGGGTTCTTGATGTTTGTAACGCCTGCCACCGCACCGGCTGAAAGATCCTTCCCTTCCATGATGCAGGCATCCAGTTCAAATGTACCTGCATCAGAGATGGTTGCCCCCCTGCCGGCATTGAAGAGAGGGTTGTTCTCAAAATAGTTGATTACTGCAATCACAGCCTCAGGTCCTTTTCCGCCGGCCTCCAGCACCTTGCTTCCCACTGCCAGGGCCGAATCCAGCGCTGCATAATACTGTGCCGCCTTGAGGGAATCCTTCTCCACGGAAGCCACATTTCCGGCACCTCCATGTACCACAATCACATAATCCCTCTTATGACGGAAATCATTCCAGGCAAGGAAACCGCCATCGAGGTTTATAACATCAAATCCCATCTCTTCCAGTTTACCGGCCGCATCGGCACTCCTCTTGCCGCTCTTGCAATAGACTGCCACCTTGCTGCCTGCCGGAATGGCCTTAACGGCATTCTCCACAAAGAGGGAATCCCATACATCAAGATTCACTGCACCGTCTATATGCCCTTGGGCAAACTCGGCCGGTGTCCTCACATCAACCAACATAATTGAAGGGTCCTTTATCACCTCCTTGAACTGCTCCACCTTAACGGTCTTGAAACCTGTACCGCCACAGGCTGCCAGAAGCGCCGCCACCAGCACCGCTGCCAAATTCCTGAATGTATTCATATCTGCATTGTATTTACAATTTCTGTTCTACTGCTGCAAGCCCCTCACGGCATCCTGCTGGGCCATTTGATGTGGCCGTTAAATGCAGGAAACTACCGGCCTTCTCCGCTGAGATATTTCCCGGAAACAAGCTCAAAAATCTTCATATAGATGTCGGGAGTACACTTATGGGCCACATTGTGCCCGTACATCTCCAGTTCTGCCTGCCTGGCCTTCGTCTGCGCCTCCTGCATGAGGTCAAATGTCCTTGAGACAAAATTCCCCGTGCGGCCCCTCTCCAGACGGAACCCGGCCATTTTGCGCACTTTCCTAAGGGTACTCCATTTCTCCCAGAAGTTTCCCTCCTCCTGAGCCTTGTAGGCAACCTTTGCCATCTCCCAGAGCTCCACCGCCTTGTCCAGCTCCTGCCGGGCCTCCTTGTGCCGCCTCACCCACGGGCTCATGTATGCGGCAGCCTTCATCCTTACCTGCTCCATGTCAATTACTGCATACAGCTGTTCCCCATGCACCAGATAACTCTCCCTGTACCCCTGAAGGGCCCTGTAGAAATCTTCTGATTCACCCACATTATACGTCACATTCTCCCAGTCCACCAGCTGCTCCAGCAGGTCATACCCCCTCAGGAGCATCACTACAGGGTACTGCCCCGTTGCCGCAATCTCCTCCATGTCCCGCCTCACCTGCTCCACCTGAGCGGCAAGGTCCATGCTCCAGCTGTTGTTCTCCATATCCCTTATCATTAATCTTCTCAAAGATACTGCAACCCAGGCACAAATGCAAACATCAGCATAGCCGGTTCCTCGGGCATGCCTGAAGTTAATGCTCCAAGAGGCCAATCCGCCAAAGGTGCTCTACAACGCGTACAGACTTTGTCCGCCCGCTTAACCTCAGGGTATTGATGTACCCCGCAAAATTGTGAAACTTCACCGGCACAAATCCTGCCCATACAGCCCTGCAGAGGCGTTTTTACCAATCTCCTGGCGCAACACTCCGGCTGATGGCCGCAAAAAGAAAAATCATGCCGTATAATTTGTAGATTTGTGGATGATATCCCACACAGCAAGGAGATAAAACACCACAGTCATGAGAAAGAGGACAATGATATTTGCAGCAGCCCTGATGGCATGCCTTGCGGCACAGGCCCAGAGCTGGCGCTCAGCAATGGAGAACTATAATTATTCACAGGCAATCCGGCTGCTGGACATCCGGCTTGACTCGCTCAGGGCAGGCCTTGATACAATGGAAGATTCAGCCGCAGCGGCAGGGGAAGCCCGGAAGATCAAGGAGCTGCTCCTGCACAAAGCATCCTGCCAGAAAAGCCTGTACAAGTTCAATGATGCCATAACCACACTTGATGATGCGCTCCGGACCGGAGGGGAAGATGCCGCCACCTTTGCCAGCATTGCGGAGTGCCACAGGATGCAGGGGAACGATGCTGCCGCTTTCATCTTTTATGAAAATGCCATAATGATGGCACCGCATAACCTCTTTCTGAGAATCCAGAAGATGATGCTCCTGTATAAGATGGAGCAGTACGCAAAATGTATCCGGGAGGGCAAAGGAATCCTGCAGATGGATACAATCCCTTCAATCCTCATAACTATGGGTAACAGCTTCAACAAGATGAACCAGGGGGATTCCGCCCTTGTATATTACAGCAAGGCTTACCGGATGAATCCGTATGATTTCCGTACACTTGAGAAGATTTCAAACATTTATCTAGGGAGGGGAATGCATGACACGGTCCTAAGGCTTACAGAAAATTATCTTGAGAAAGACTCCACCAACAGCGTGATCAATCCCATAAAAGGACTTGCCCAATATGGCCTCAAAGATTACAGGGGCGCTTTCAGGACATTCCAAGAAAGTCTTGCGTATGGGTGTGATGAATTGTCGGGATACTGGTATTTGGGGCTGTGTGAGTTTATGGAGGAAGGATATTGGGAGGCTGCAAAATGGTTCAAGAAGGCTGCGGAACTTGATTCTGCCGATGTGAACCTGGTCTATTATCAGGGTGTATGCTTTGCCAGGCATCCGGGCAGATACCAGAACAGGGCGGAGGAGTTCTTCACAAAGGCCGAAGCAATGATACAGCCCGATTCATCCATGATGTACAAGATAAACTCCTCAAGAGCCGAAATGTACCGTGGGAATGAAGAGTATGGCAAGGTTGTGGAGAATTTCCTGAAAGCCGGCAAATACGGAGAGCTTACCCCTTCCCAGATTGCCTCACTGGGCTTTGCATACAGGCTGCTGGGGGATTATAATAATGCCCTGAAACAATATGAACGGTACTTTGAAAAGGGGAAGCGGGGCTCAAGCACTTGGAAATTTGTAGAGGAAGAGACAGCCTTCATCAAAGAAGAACTGTTTATGGCGGGGGAGGAATGAGAGTCTGGAGTAAAAAACTTTAATTATCATTTTCCTGAACCGTGTTCCTTAGCATAGTATTTGAATAGTAAGGTATCAGCACATCATAAGACAAGACCACATGAAAAAGCTCTTCTCAATCATCATGCTTTGCATGGTCTGCACCATTGCAGCTCATTCCCAGATTACAATCACTTATGACATGATCCGCACCCCGGAATCTGAGGTGAGGATAAGGCTGCTTGACTCCCTGAACAATGTACCGCTGGTGATGGCTTCAGTGTATCTGCAGCCCAAGGGGGATACAACCATAATGTATTTCAACCTTACGGACACTTCCGGCACTGCAGTTCTGGAGAATGTTGTGAGGGGAAACTACAGGCTCACGGCTGAATATCTGGGCTACAGGCCATTTGTGAAAGAGTTCTATTTCAGCAAAAGCAAGGAGGAGTTGGGTACCGTGAACATGATTGAGGATGCCACCCTGCTGGAGGCGGCCACCGTTACCGCAATGGGAAATGCCATTGAGGTGAAGCAGGATACCATTGTATATAACGCTTCAATGTTCCGCACGGCAGACAATGCAGTATTGGGAGAACTGCTCAAGAAGATGCCCGGATTTGAAGTATCAAGCAGCGGGCAGGTTACAATAAACGGGGAGAGCGTTTCCAAAATTACCGTTAACGGCAGGACCTTCTTCTTTGATGACCCATCAATGGCCGTGAAGAACCTCCCGGCAAAGATTGTGGACAAGATAAAGATTACAGACCTCAAGTCAGAGAATGAGAAGGGGACAGGAATCTCAGACATGACCGCACAGAAGCAGAAGGAGATGGACATCTCCCTTAAGAAGGAGTATGAGAAAGGGTGGTTCGGAAATGCCAAGATGGCTGCAGGAGCCCCAATCTCACCTGAGTCTGATGATCCCAACATGCTGGTTGGCGGAAAGGATTTCATGTACAACGGGAACCTGATGCTCTCCGGCTACAACGACAAGGACCAGGTTACCATCATTGCAAATGCCTCAAACACCCCTAACACCGGAGCAGGAGACATGATTATGGTTATGGTAGGGGGTGAAGACACAGGCCCTGCAACACGCATCCGCCCAAGAAATGGCCTTACAACTTCCCTGCAGGCCGGTGCAAACCTCAACACCTCCAGGATAAAGGGGCTCAACACCACAGTAATGGCAAATTACAAGGGGAACCTCATAGAATCCGAATCAGCCACACAAAGGATAACATTCATGGATGATACTCCCGACATGAACAGGTCTTCCCGCCTGGTGGACAACTATGACGAGAACCTTGCCAATATCTCACTTGAGCTGGCTAACCAGGACAAGAAGAAATACACCTTGAGGATTGTCCCAAAAATAAATTTCACAAGGCTGGAGAGGAAGACTTACAATGACATGGAAACATGGCAGGGGGCAGCAGGAGCTGCAACCGGAGAGATGCTGAACACCTCTTCTGCCAGATCTTATCTGGAATCGGACTATTTCATGCACCGTACAGATGCATACATCACATTGAAAGACCTTGGGAAAAAGGGGAGGAACCTCTCTTTTGAAGCCGGATGGTTCCTTTCCAATGATGATTCACAGAGCAAGGAGTACTCCCTTACAACCTACTCTGCTGAAGGGAGCACCCTGAATGACCTCTACTATCAGGGGGAGACCCGGGGATATGGCGGAAGGCTGTACCTTACATACGTTGAACCCGTGGGGAAGCAGTGGAACATAAGTACCTCCCTCAAGAGCTACATCAACAGGAATGATGTTACAAATGATGCCTTCAGCCGTCCTGGTGAAGGGAAATTCACTGCGGGCTTTGCAGACAGGAGGGAATATTCTGTTTATGATGACTACTATTCTTCCGTTTCCGAATACCGGTACTTCAAGAACTCTGCCGAGCTGCTTGCCCAATACAGGAAAGGAAAAACCACCATACAGTTCGGCGGACAAGTGGAGGCCGTGAACAATGAGAACTACAGCAAATCCTACGGCATCTCACAGACAACAGGGAAAGGGGAGTATTTGTGGAACTTCTCCCCATTCCTCAGAATCAACAATACAGCTGAGAGCGGCTTTTTCTATATGGTCAGATATAGCGGCAGCTCTTCAGCACTGGGCAACTCCCAGATTACACCTGCACCGGACATCTCCAACCCTACATTCATAAAGATAGGAAATGTATGGCTGGAGCCAGAATTCAGGAACTCGCTCACATTGTCAACAAACTACAACAACAAGAAGAATTTCAGCTATTTCTCCGGATACCTATTTTTGGACAACACCCAAAGGAGCATTGTATATGCAAACTGGTTTGATTCAGAGGGCGTGCAGTACAACATACCTGTAAACTCCAGGAAATCCAGGAATGACATAAGGGTAAGCGGAAGCATAAGCAGCCTCCCCCTCAATGAGGGGAAAAGCCTGCTGCTGGGTGGAAGCATCTACAGCAATTTCTCCATCAGCTACAGCTACCAGAACATGAACAGGAGCGGGGCTTTGGATATGGAGAACTTCAACTATTCAGATTTTATGAAGCAATTCTGGGGCAATGCTTCCGGAGACAGGTTCTACAGCGGTGCAAGCGGATTCAAGGAGAGCAGGACAAGCAGCACATCATTAAGCGGCACCGTAAGCCTGAGATATAAAGGGGAACGGTTGAACAGCCGCATCTACCTCAGTACAGACAGGAGGATTGTGAAATACTCCCTGAACAAGGATGCCAACATGAACACCTGGGACCACAGCATTTATGCAGAGGCTGAGTACGACACAAAAAACAAATTCAACTTCATCACCAGCATGCAATACAGGTTCTATGAAGGATATACCAACGGCTATGGTGAGCCTGCCTTCAAATGGGACTTTGAAGCATACAAGACCATAAAGGCCGTTACCTTTGGAATTAAGGTGAAGGATATCCTCAACCAGACCACCAGCTTTACCCGCACAACCTCGGCCGGGTACATTGAGGACAGCTACAGGAATGTAATTGGAAGGCACTTCCTTGTAAGCCTTACCTGGAACTTCGGAAAGATGAACTCCGGCAAGAACCGCAGCGCCACAAATGCAATGTTCAACATGATGATGTAAAAACAGCCCCCAGGGGGTACATCTCACAAAAATAATTGTTATCTTGCGTACCGTTTCACGGGGAATGCCCCACAACAGGTACTATTATGGCAGTTATAGGCGTTGATCTTGGCGGTACAAAGGTTGCCGCTGCATTGTTAGACCATTTCGGGAACATAAAGGCAAAGGAGATGAGGTTGCTCAACGGGGCAAGGGGTGAGAAGGTGGGCAAGCTTGTAAATGAAGCAATACTCTCCATCATCACCAACAATCCAAAGCACAGCGTGAAGGCCATAGGTGTGTGTATCCCGGGCATCGTATATTCAAAGAAGGATACCGTATGGGCCCCCAACATTCCGGGCTGGGGCAACTATCCCCTCAAGAAGAGGATAGCTGCGGCAATAGACAATCCGAGGATAAAGATAAGCATTGAAAGCGACCGTACCTGCTATGTCCTCGGCGAGGTGTGGAAAGGCGGTGCCAAGGGGTGCCAGAACGCCATTTACCTGGCTGTGGGAACCGGAATCGGCGGCGGCATACTCATTGACGGGCGTGTGCTGCACGGCCACAGTGATATAGTTGGAGCAACAGGTTGGATGGCGCTGCAGAGCCCTTATCATGAAGATTATATCCCTTGCGGCTGCTTTGAACACTATGCTTCGGGCAACGGCATTGCCCTGCAGGCGCAGAAAGCCCTCAAATGCGAGAAGAACTACACCGGTCCGCTGAGCGGGAAACCTGTAAATGAAATTACCTCAAGGGATGTATTTGCAGCATACGACCAGGACGACATCATTGCCCGCAGGGTGCTGGACAAGGCAATTGAGATGTGGGGTATGGGTGCGGCAAACCTGGTGAGCCTGTTCAATCCTGAGAAATTCATTTTTGGCGGAGGGGTATTCGGCCCGGCTGCCAGATTCATTCCAAGAATATATGGCGAGGCATGCAAATGGGGGCAGCCCATCTCCATGAAGCAGGTGAAGTTCAGTGCCTCAAAGATAGAGGGGGAGGCCGCACTCTACGGTGCCGGCTACCTTGCAATCAGGGAATCAATGTATGAACGATAAACAACTGTATATGGAAAAGAAACTTTCAACGGCTCCTGTATTCATTGCGGCGTGCGCCGGAATGTCATTCTTCGGAGTTGCAATGCTCTCCCTTGGGCCTATCCTCGGGCCTCTCAACGCCATGGTAGAGGGTGCCAATGCCCTCCCTTCAACAATGTCTGTGGGAATCATCATCGGGACCCTGCTGTTCGGCCCCATTGTAGATAAATCAGGATATAAATGGCTCCTTATCCTCTGCTCCATCCTTGCGCTTGCAGGAGTGCAGGGGCTTGCCACCTTCAAGGAGATAGGGCTGCTCCATGCCTCCATCTTCATGCTCGGCCTTGGCGGAGGGGCCCTCAACGGCGCCACCAATGCCCTCGTTTCAGACATCTATGATGATGACAAGAGGGGCGGAAGGCTCGGCCTGCTGGGTTCATTCTACTGCACCGGAGCGCTCCTGTGGACACTGCTCAACTATTTCATCCCGGATTTCAGGATTCCGCTCAATGCGGTTTCTATAGTGATGGTGCTGTTCATCATCTCATTCTTCTTCATCACATTCCCCAAGGCAAAGGCAAAGCCCCAGGAGAAGATCTCCATTGCCAAGTCCCTCGGGCTGCTGAAATACCCTGCCCTCATCATGTTTGCAGCGGTATTGTTCTTCCAGTGCGCGTTTGAGGGGTGCAGCGGGAACTTTACCGTACAATACCTTGTGAACGAAGGTGGAATGGACAACGCAACTGCCACCCTTGCAATGACAGTATTTACCGTTGGGATGCTGGCAGGAAGGCTCCCTCTGGGAAAAATCATGGAGAAGCTCAAGGAGCTTGCAACCCTCTACATATATCTGGGTGTTGCCCTTGCAGGAGTGATACTATTCTACATCATGCCTTCAAGCATTGCTGCAACATACACCGCAATGGCGCTTATAGGATTTGGTGTGGGGGTAACCTTCCCTGTTGTGCTCAACTTCATAGGGAGCGCCTTCAAGAACCAGAGCGGCACTGCATTCTCCATTGCCATGTTCATAGGATTGTGCGGACAGTCTCTCGGGAACAGATTCATGGGTTCACAGTTTGATGCAGGCGTGTTCGGATTCCTCCCTATATCCCTCATCATCTGCGTTGCAGTAATGATGGTACTGGTGCCAGCCGCAGTAAAGGTATCAAGGAAACATTAAACATATAACCTATAAAATTTTACAGAAATGTTAGCTAAAGAATGGAAAAAGAACGCAATAAGCGTTATGGACAAAATTGAGGAGACTCAGATGGAGAACATCAGGAAAGTTGCCGAGGTAATGGCTGATACCATTGAGGCAGGCCGCTGGGTACACACTTTCGGTTGCGGTCACGCAAACCTCCCTATTGAGGAGATGTATCCCAGGATAGGCGGTTTCGTAGGATTCCACCCTCTCTGTGAACTTCCTCTCACATTCTTCACCCATATTACAGGTGAGATGGGTATCCATCAGTTCCTGTGGCTGGAGCGCGCAGAGGGTTACGGCCAGTCAATCATGAAGAGCTGGAACTTTGACGAGAAGGATGTCCTCTGGATCTTCTCACACACCGGCATCAATGCCGTTAATATTGATGTTGCCCTGGAGGCAAAGAAACGCGGCATGAAGGTGATTGTATTCGGTTCAGCTTCAGAGACAGGCAACAAGGTTCCACGCCACTCTTGCGGAAAGAACCTTTTCCAGATTGCCGATTACGTTGTTGACACCTGCTGCCCTATAGTTGACGCCTCATGCCAGCTGAAAAAACATCAGGACAAGGTTGGCCCGCTTTCAACAATGGCATCAGTTACCACAGTATGGATGACTATCTGTACAGTTGCTGAAATCCTTGAGGAGAGAGGCGTGAAGCTCTACATCCACCCTTCACACAATGTACCTGGCGACACTACAGCCCACGAGCGTCTTGATGCCTGCATTGCAGAGTACAAGAAAAGGTCTGCAGGACTATAACAGAAAATTTAGGGGAGATTCCCGAACAGCAGCCGCACATCGCTATCTATGCCTTGTGCGGCTTTTTCTTTTGGGACAAACTCCCAATGTCCGCACCTTACAGCATCTATGCGCCTCCCGTCCCTGATAAAATCCACTATCAGGTCCCTTATGAAAGTGTAGCGCCCCAGGGTTATCCCTTCCAGGGCGGTAGCAGGGTCTATCCCCGCCCCATGGTCAAAGAGCCCTCCGCCCCCGCTCACTCTATAAGATGAGAGGGCTACGGTATAGTTCCCCTCCGGCTCAAACGGCTCCCCGTTCCACAATGAGTCTATCCTCACCCTCCGTCCATACTCCCGGGTAATATCCACCTCATAGACAAGCCCCGCCGCCGAATCAAAATTATATGTAAAGTTCTCCGGCCACCAGTAAGTCTTTCCCCCAAGTTCTGTGGAACAGAGCTGCAGCACATGCTCCCCATCCCCCGGCCCGGAGAGCCACATGCCGTATGAATATTCCAGATAATCCTTTATCTGCTTACCGGTCATCCTAACCTTGAAGAGGGTGTTCTCCGCCGAATACATCTGGAAAATGTCCCTCCCGGTAACCTCCCCTGCCGGAATCACAGCATCATACATATATGGAGAAGCAAACGACACCTGTGCCCCGGAGGCCTCCAGCATCACGCTATGCTGCAGGTCAAGATAGCTGCACCGGCCCCCCAGCGCCTCCCTTGCATCCATCATCGCCTCCAGCTTCCCTACAGGCCGGCTGATCTCCTCCTCAACCGCCCTTATCTCATCCCTGAAATGTTCCAGATATCCCTTATCCGCTCCAATCCCCTCCAGCTGCACAATCTCCCCCTCCATCTCCTTCCCTACAATTTTTTTCCCCTCCATCTCCAGCCTCACAACCACCTTCTGCAGGGTTCCGGCATATGGGGCTCCCGACAGTACCAGTGTCCGGCCCACCCGGCAGCACATCTGCCTGTGGTCATGCCCTGCAAAAACAATGTCAACCCCTTCCATACGGGCCGCAACTGCAAGAGCCTGATTCTCCGGCACGGCCTCCTTTGAAAAGGCATCAGGCTCCCCGGCCCCTGAATGAAGCAGCAGCACAATTATATCAGCCTCACCGTTTGCCCTTATCTTCCCTGCAAGTTCCCCTGCAAGGGGTAGCACCGGAGCAAAATCAATCCCCTCCCGCAGATCCTGCGGTATCCACCTGGCGGTACATGGGTTTGTCATCCCTATGACAGCTACCCTCACACCTTCCTTGTCAAGTATAATGTATGGCTGCCAGCATCCCCCATTTTTCCCCTTCCACAGTACATTTGCCCCCAAGAGAGGTATCCCTGCATCCTCCAGTTCCCCTGCCAGGCGGTCATACACACTGTGTCCTGCCTCAAAATCGTGGTTCCCGAACACCACCGCGTCATATCCCATATACTCCGCGGCCCTGGCATAAATGTGCCCCGAGTCCCCTTCCCTCAGCCTGCGGTTGCTCCGGCACACGGCCAAATCCCCCTGCAGGTTGTCCCCGCAATCCAGCAGCATTACCTTGCCCGGACCCAGAACAGCCCTCCTTTCCTTTATGAATGAGCATACATTGGCAAGGGAACCCCTATCCCCGCTTTCATAGTGGGGTGTATTGAAGAAACGGCCATGAACATCATTCAGGGCATAAATCTCCAGAATCTGCTCACGGCCGTGCGTATCCATAAATCTTCATCTTAAAATCCAAAGCTCATTGAGAGTGCAAAGAGGGAATCCTCAAGGTAAGGGTTATAGGCATACCTTGCTGAAACCGGCAGGTCATAGTTCCACAGGGTGAAGACCCTTGTGTAGGCTGCAGTAAGGTTCACTATGCTGAACCCCTTCTCAAAATCTGTGTAGTACCCCTTGTTCAAGGATGCACCTACGGTTGCCTCAACGCTGTTCTTCCCATTGAACTCATGGGTGTAGCCCACCTCTGCGTATGATGAGAAGGCATTGTTCCCCTTCTCATTCTTGTCATCCCCATAGATTGTGGAGCCTATAAGTACGTGAACCGGCACAGCTTCCGGCTCATAGTAGAGTATCACCTCGGCTGAGTGTGTTGTTGTGCGGTTGCTGAAATTGAAGAAATCCGAATTCTTTTCAGGGAAGAAATAATCCACAAGCTCTATCCTGAAATTACTGAAGCTGTAGCTTACACTGAAGTTCAACTCCTTGTAGCTGTCATCAAAGGCAAAGGCACCCCAGACATAAATGTCCCAGTTTCCCTTGGAGAAGCCTACTGTAGGATAAAACAGCGGTGCATCACCATTCCCTATTCCCCTCCAGATGTTTTTGGTGGCAAAGTCCAGTGAGCCATAGAACGGGCATTCCTTTTCTTCTTCCTGCGCAAAGGCAAATGCTGGAATACATACCAGCAAAATCACAAATAGTTTCCTCAGGAAACCACAAGCAACACGTTGATACTGCATTTCAAAAATAGTTTTAAAGCGGGGTGCAGCCAGCCACACCCACAGGTTAAAAAATCATTTGCTCCCGACAGCGGGACATTCTTGACAAAAATATAATTTTTCCGCAAATTATCTCCCCAGAAGTACTGTTGCATATACTGCAATGGCCTCTTCGCGCCCTACGAATCCGGCCCCTTCCGTGGTGGTGGCCTTTACTGATATCCTGTCAACTTCCGTTTCCAGCACCTTTGCAAGGCACTCCCTCATGGGGAGGATATACGGGGCAACCTTGGGTTTTTGTAACAATATTGTGCAATCTGCATTTATAAGGGAGTACCCTTTCTCCCTGATAAGGGCATTTACCCTGGCAAGGAGTATCTTGCTGTCTATCCCCTTGAATTCTGAAGAGTTGTCGGGAAAATGCTTCCCTATATCCCCCAATGCGAGGGCCCCGAGCATTGCATCACACAATGCATGTATGAGGGTGTCTCCGTCTGAATGGGCTACACAGCCCTTTGTGTGCTCCACCTTGATGCCTCCCAGCCAGAACTCCAGCCCGGGAGCCAGCAGATGCACGTCATATCCGTTTCCTATCCTTAAGTCCATATCGTTTTTCTTTTGGCTCTATACTTGCCGTTCGGGTACGGTTTGCGGTTTATTGATAGCAAATTTAACATAAATATTTTATCTTTGTTTGTTTAGAAAAAAAGTAAGCGACCATGGGATTTTTTCAACACAGACAAATCAGAAAATTCAACTACCAGCCTGTATTCTATGATGCAAGAAAAGAGGCACTGATGGAGAAGATGGATGCGGCCGAGCGCGAGAAGGCGGGCCAGTATATCCCCGGAGCCAGCATCAGGGGCTCGTTCAGGAGGATGGAGGTAAAGAGGAAAGACCTCAAGTACACCCCATTCATGAGATTCCTCTCCATTCTTGGAATTGCGGCCGTGCTTGTTGCCGCCGTTTATATGGCCCAGATTATGGGATTGCTGTTTTAAGGGATGTTACAGGTTCTTCCAAGCCATATTTCAAACCTTATTGCAGCCGGTGAGGTAATCCAGCGCCCGGGGAATGTAGTGAAGGAGCTGATGGAGAATGCCGTTGATGCAGGGGCAACCTCCGTTACCGTTGTTGTGAACGACAGCGGCAGGACCCTCATACAGGTAATTGACAACGGCTGCGGCATGACACCGCAGGAGGCTGCATTGTGCTTTGAGCGCCATGCCACCTCCAAGATATCCAAGGCCGAGGACCTCTACACCATAGGGACCTACGGGTTCAGGGGGGAGGCGCTTGCCTCCATTGCCGCCTGTGCGGATGTGACCCTCAAGACCCGCAAGGAGGGTGCAGAGTGCGGCACCGAGGTGCACATTGCGGAAAACAGCATAATCTCCCAGAGTGAGACCTCTTGCCCTGTAGGGAGCAACATTGCAGTGAGGAACATCTTCTACAATGTGCCGGCCAGGAGGAAATTCCTGAAATCGGACAATGTGGAGTACCGCCAGATTGTGAGCGAGTTCACCCGCGTTGCCCTCACCCGTACCGAAGTGGAGTTCAGGCTTGTACACAACTCCAGGGATATATTCCATGCGGTAAGGGCCTCAAACATAAAGCAGAGGATAACACAGCTCTGCGGAAAGGATATTGCCAAGGACCTGATAACTGCCCGGACAGACACCAACATAGTAGGGATAAGGGGATTCATAGGGAGGCCGGAATTTGCAAAGAAGAGCCAGCAGAACCAGTATCTCTTTGTGAACGGAAGATATTTCAAGAGTCCGCTGCTCCACAAGGCCATCCTCAAGGGGTATGGCAATCTTATTCCCGACAGCACTTCACCTTCATATTTCCTCTTTCTGGAGATTGAGCCGGGGAGCATGGATGTAAACATCCACCCAAGCAAGACCGAAATAAAGTTTGAGGATGACGGGGTGATATTTGAGATAATGACCGCCTGCGTGAAGGAGGCTATTGGAGAAGGGTCCTTTGTCCCTTCCATTGACTTTGATACGGAAGGGGCACCGGAAATCCCTGTCCTGAGGACCGGATTTGCAGGAAGCAGGAGTTTCACCCCTCCTAAAATAAACTATGACCCGCTGTTCAACCCGTTTGACGAGGAGAGGAAGAGCGGCGCCAGGTGGAACTCCGGTGCCGAATGGGACAACAGCCGCCAGGACTTCAACTCCACCCCTGCATTTGAGGGGAACCCTCTCTTTGAGGACAACCCTGCAATACGCCAGCCTCAGGGCAATGCAGCCGGAGATAAGTACGGGAGCGCTTCCGGCCAGGCAGGCAGCATGTCTGGAGACTTGGCCTCTTCTGCCGGTGACACCCGCAGGGATGGATACAACGGATTCTTTGCAGAGGAGAATGCCTGTGCAAATCCGCTGCTCGTACTTAAGGGTAAATATATCCTCACAACCGTAAAATCCGGGCTCATGCTAATAGACATCACAAGGGCAAAGGAGAGGATATTTTATGAAAGGTACCTGCAGACCATTACAATGGATGCCCAGCCGATACAAGAGCAGATGTTCCCTGAGACCATGGACCTGGACCACAACTCCTACTCCATAATCATGGAGCACCAGGAGCTGGCCAAGGCTCTGGGCTTTGATATCCGCCCGTTTGGGGAGAACTGCATTGTGGTATATGGTACACCTGCCACATTCTCAGACGGGAACATGGCAGTATCAGAATGCATAGATGCCCTCATTGCAGACCTTCAGGAGGCCGGCAAGGACCTGGGACAAGAGATGAAGGAGAAGATAGCGCTGGACATGGTTACAAGGTCCGGCATAACTAAAGCAACAGCAATGGGCAACATGCAGGCACAGGAGCTGATAGATTCCCTGTTTGCATGCAAGGAGCCCAACAGAACCCCGGCAGGACGCCCCACAATGGCCATAGTGACTATGGAGGAAATTGCCGGAAAATTAAATTAAAGATATGTTCAGAGGAAATTCAATATTGGGGAGCATGCCTCCCGTTGTAAAGAACCTGCTGCTTATAAACATTCTCGCTTATGTCGTAACCATGCTTACAGGCAACTTCATGTACGAGAATTTTGCACTGTTCTATTTTAAGTCACCGTTCTTCAAGCCCATACAGCTTGTGACACACATGTTCATGCATGGGGGATTCACCCACATATTCTTCAACATGTACACACTGTTCATCTTCGGATGCGTGCTGGAAAGGGTCTGGGGCAGCCAGAAGTTCCTGTTCTACTACTTTGTTACAGGACTGGGGGCGGCACTGCTGCACCTTGGCGTGATGTACCTGCAGCTGCAGGGCTACATAGCAGATGCCAACGCAGGTGACATCTACGCAGCCGCAAAGATACAGGCACTGCTCAGCACCCCTACTGTAGGTGCTTCGGGGGCAATCTACGGACTGCTGCTGGCATACGGAATGCTCTTCCCCAACAATGTCATGCAGCTCATCTTCCCGCCTGTGGCCCTCAAGGCCAAATGGTTTGTCCTCATCTTCGGTGCATTGGAACTTGTACTGGGGCTGTCGGGAAGAGGAAGTGATGTGGCACATTTTGCACACCTTGGAGGAATGATTTTCGGATACTTCCTCATAGTATACTGGAAGAAGAACAACAGGATGTATTATTAGAGGGCTGTGCCGGCACCTTTAGGCAGCGGACAGCAACAATCAACATGGGCAGAGGGAAACATATAGGGGGGAGGAAGAGGTCTCCCCTCTTGTTTGGCATCACATTCAGGGCCATCCTGATTGTGGCTGCCGCCGCCATGTTCCTCTCATACATCTCTGTATACGTAAATCCCTCAAAATTTGCCCTGCCCCTCTTTTTCGGGCTCTATTTCATACCAATCCTGGCCATAAACCTCTTCCTGCTCATGCTGGCCCTTTTACGCAGAAGTGCCAGTGCCTGGATTACCGTTGCAGCATTGCTTCCGGCGCTGCTCTACACAGACCTCTTCTTCAAGATAGGGCATAATGAAAAGGTTGGAACTGAGGGTATAAGGCTCAAGATTGAGAGCTGGAACGTAGGGATGTTCTCATCATCCGAGGAGGGGCTTGGGAGGGAAGAGTGCAGGCACAGGATTGCCGCACACCTGGCAGAAACCGCACCCGACATAATATGTATGCAGGAATTCTTTGCAGAGGACAAGCTTCAGGCCGATACAATCTTCAGCAGCTGGCCCCACCGCCATTACCATCTCTTCAAGGCCCGCAACGGGAAACTCTTTGGGAATGTGATACTAAGCAAGTTCCCGATTTCAGGCAGCGGCAGGATAAGTTTTCCCAACAGCACAAACCTCTCCATATTTGCGGATGTGGAGCACTATGGCCGCACATTGAGGATCTACAATAACCATCTGGAATCATACGATGTCTCATTCACCGCCCTTGCCCATAAATTTGCAGGGAGGATGAGATCATCCTCCCTCAATTTGCGTGAGGGGAGCCTCGGGACTGACAGATATTCCGGCAGACAAAAGACAGCAGACAATCCTGCTGTCCAAAAAGCATCAGCCATGGAAGAACCCACTGGCAAGATCCACCGGGAGACCCTCAGGGAGGAAATCACACATGACATTGTGGAAACCCACGGCAAAATGAAGAACACCTTCATAAAACGCTCCCAACAGGTTGACCGCATCCTTGAAGACATAAACCGCAGCTCCACCCCTGCCATAATCTGCGGGGACTTCAACGATACCCCAATGTCGTACACCTACCACACCCTGGCAAAAAACAGGAAAGACACCTTTGAAGAGGCCGGCCGCGGCTTTGGCGGCACCTTCATTCCCGTATGGCCCCTGCTCAGGATAGACTACATCCTGGCCCCCTCCGATGCCGGATGCTCAGAACACAACATCCTCAGGGAACCCCTCTCGGACCACTACCCCATCACAGCCACCGTAGTGCTGTAGGGAACTGACGCACCTCACCTAAACCCCAACATCCATTTCCGCCGTATCGCCCGCCTGAATCCCAACCGCTGCCGCAACATCAGTCGCAAGCCTCTCATCTCAGCAACTCCCACAGCGAACATCTCAGCATCACCCACGCAATCCCCCCGCAAGAGGTTAAGCGAGGCTATCCGGCCTGTAGGCCCTGTAACCCACATCACGTAGCTTAACCTCAAGTAATTATTTGAGGTTAGGATAGTGGTAGTATTACTAACCTCTTGCGAGAAATTTTTCTTAAATTTGCAGAAATACCTTAAAGAAGCAGACTATGAAGCAGCAGATAGATGAAGCAATAAAAGTACTTAAGGAGGGAGGAGTGCTCCTGTACCCTACCGATACAATCTGGGGATTGGGATGTGATGCCACCAATGAGGCGGCAGTGGAGAAAATCTTCAAGATTAAGCAGCGTTCAGACAGCAAGAGCCTTATAACCCTTGTGGCTGACCTTGATATGGTGGGGCGCTATGTAAAGGAGATTCCGGAGATTGCAATCTCTCTTGTAGAGGTAAATGACAAGCCTATGACAATCATCTATCCTGGAGCCATGGGGTTGGCCAAGAATGTTGTTGCAGAGGATGGCACTGCCGGCATACGCATTCCTGACCATGAGTTCTGCCACCAGCTGATATACAAGTTCCGCAAGGCAATTGTTTCCACTTCCGCAAACATCTCGGGCACATCTGCCCCTGCAACATTTGCTGAAATTCCGCAAGAAATAAAAGATGCTGTAGACCTGGTAATTGATCCTAAATTTGAAGGCAGCTGTACCCGCTCCGCCTCTCAGATAATAAAGGTGGGATTGGGTAGCGAGATTGAGATTATCAGGGGATGATTGGATCCCAGCTTGGTAGGCTATCTCAGACTATTTTTCGTAACTTTAATTTGGAAGGAGAGATGTAATGTATGCGAAAAAGGGCAACCCGATGCTTTTGGGTCGCCCTCATGTGATTCTTTAGATTTTATTCATTAGTTTTCAGTAGAAGGGAACATATCCTCAAATGAACAACCGTACAATTTTTCTTTCTTAGAGTCTATGCCATTGATTTTTGAAGTGAAGTCCGCACCATGTAGCCAGAACCAGTCATTGGTTATGGTGCAATTATTTACAAACTCGACATTGACAGCTCCCAATACAACATCAAATGAATTGGCAGTTTTCTTACCTGTAATTGTAACACCATCAAATTTAGCCAAACCAGGATTGTCAAGATATAAGTTATTGACGAGCCTTGTGCCTGTATGCTGCTCTGAGATGATAGAACCACCTGTCATTGTAAAGTTCCAGGCATAATCTGTAGTCTCATCACCGCAGAATAATGCCAATCTGTTTGCTGCAGTACTTTTTATTGTTGTATTGTTGGTTACTGTCATATTTCCAACATTATATACTGGTCCTGTGATAGTACAATTATCAATATAAGCAGTTGCATTCAACCTATTGATTATTGCATAATCGGTTGAAACAGAATGGTCGCTCATTGTTATCGTACTGTTTGTGATTGATATTTCAGAATAGTTATTAATGGCGGCATTTTCTCCTACCATTAAAATAGTACCATTAGAAATTGTCAGTTTGCCATTGTTTACAAGTCTGTTTTCAGAGGGTGATGAAGACTTGGTCAATGCATAAGTCTGTGATATCGACATGGCAGTTCCTATATTCAAAACTTTACCACCAAGGTCAATTACAGATGTAATTCCTTCAGGTACATTTAATGAAGAAGTTGTGATATCATTTGTAAGGATGTAGCTGCCACCATTAGCAATGGCATTCTCCAGCTGTGCAGGAGAGCTCACCTCCTGAGCAGGAGTGCCCGCATTTATATCTGTGATTACCAAAGTTACACTAGCAAGTCCTGCCCTGTTTAGGGTGTTTGAAGAACTTGACTCAAATGACATATAAGTTTGTGAGCCGTCAGTATTTTTAACTTCTGCCTTGTAGCCGTTATATGTTCCGGTAGGAAGCGGTACATAGAATATCATGGAGTCAGCTTCTGCAGTTAGAGCCTTGAATTTGATGGTAATAGTGTTGTTGGTAAGGGTTGAAGCGGAAGTTGGATCTGTTGCAGTAATCTTGCCGTCAGCAACTGTGAAGTCTCCGGTTACAGGCATATTTGCAGTAAATACAAACTGAGCAGCAGATACAGGTACTTTTTTGATAGTAAATGCGAGTACGCCTCCAACATGTTTGAATGACAATGATGGGGTTACCGCACTCGACTCGGTACTTGCAGTGGAGGCTCCATCAGCTGGAACAGTAATCATGGCAGCATTTGTGTTTGGAGCATAATCAGCATTGGCATCGCCGTATGTTGCCGGCATGTTGACTGTAATGGCACCATCTGTAAAAGTGTGGCTTCCCGATGGGTATACAGCATATCCTGAGCATGACTCACCATCTGCAATAGTTCCTGTGAATGTGGCAGAAGTCACATTTTCATTTCCTGAGTATGTGAATGTCCTTTTTGTAGTAGCTGTGGCATTTGAATACCATACATCAATTTGGTCATTTTTGCTCCAATAGAATGAAAGATCTGAAACTGCGGATCTGGTCTGGTCGTTTATTGAAGCATTTATAGTTGCATTTAAATTGTCGGGAGAAATATTGTATTCACTTTTCTCGCATGAAGTAGATATAATGGACATTATACCTGCAGACAATAGTATTAATCTTTTCATTTTCTTCTTGTTTTGAGTTATTTGTTTTGGATAGGTGGTTTGGATAATTATGGATTCCACGGGTTCTCATTCAAAGACTCTCCACTTGTGGCAAATCCTTTTTCTACCTGAACCTCAACCACTTCAATTTCAGGTGACTGATAAACAAGTTCTTCTTTTGTCATAGTATGTTTGTTTAGAAGGGCCACCCAACTCCAAGATGGCGTATTGTTAAAAAAGAAAGTGTGGAGTTGATTGCTTATCTGGATGGAGGTTCTGGAATACCTTGACTCAAATAAACAACACCCCACACTTGCTGTGATATACTTGAGAAAAGTATAAGGCACACCAAGTATGAAAGTTCATTGCTATCCTTGAGTCTTTGAAATTTTCCAGATTTCCATCCAAGGATAAAAGCGAAACACTTTCATCTAATATGTAATGGCTATATCTATGTTGGTATAGCCATCACAAAGATATGCAATGTTTTTCAATATTAGTGGGGTATTGGACTGCAAATTTCAGCTGAATATTGCAAAAAACCAATATTGATATAATTATTTCTTTATATTACCAAGGGAGTTGATGATTCTCAGAAAGTATGTCTAAGAGGTTAAGTTACGCAATATGGCCTACAGAGCGTATAGGATGGGCGGCCTCGCTTAACCTCTTGCGGGATGGTCCGGAGTCCCAGAATCCCATAAGGTTTACCCGCACATGAAATATACCCCGGCCACAGCAGCTGTGGCTGCAGTTTCGGTGCGCAGGCGGGATTCACCGAGGGTGAGGGGCTTGAAACCGGCCTCCACGGCAGCCTCAACTTCAGCAGGGGAGAAATCCCCTTCCGGCCCTATTAGAATTGTGATGCATGGCTTACCGGCAACATAAGCACCGCCTGCAACAGGAGCCTCATACACAGCTCCGCAAGATGCCTCCGTGGCAACGGCATGGCTGCCGGCCCGGGCAACCGCACCGGAAGCCCTGAAAGCCTCCTCCACCGCCTCCCTCAAGGTCACCTTTTCCAGTTTGCCGCAGTAGGCAATGAGCTTCACGCCGGTCATGGAAGCGGAATCCTTTATGAACTGTTTTACTGAAACGGCTTCCCTCAACTGGGGTACAACCCCTTTCAGGGATTGCTTGGCTGCCGAGACAAGAATCTTTTCCAGACGCTCGGGCTTGATTACACGGCGCTCGGAATGCTCCCCTATTACAGGAACCACGGCATCAACCCCCATTTCGGTTGCCTTCTCCAGGAACCATTCATAGCGGTCTATGTTTTTTGTGGGGCATACAGCCATTGTAAGATTGTACCTGTGGGCACCAAAATTTTCCTGCACCTGTTCCACAGAGCATACAACCTGCCTCCCGCATTCAATGATCCTGCAGATATAGAGGGCACCGCTGCCGTCAATTACATTTATTGAATCTCCTGTGGAGTGCCTGAGCACCTTTGCACAGTGCCTGCTCTCCTCCTCCGTTAGGGTACAAAGTCCGTTCCCTACTTCTGTGGAATAAAAAAGCTCCATAAAGGTATATTTTCGCAAATATATCAACAAAACATGTTACTTTTGTGAGAATTTGGAAAAATTATATACCAGATATGACACAACTTAAATCACAACGTTATGTAGCACTTGACGTGCTCAGGGGTATGACGGTTGCAGGTATGATACTTGTGAACAACCCCGGATCATGGGCCCACATCTTCCCGCCGCTGGCACACGCCAAATGGGCCGGCTGTACCCCTACAGACCTCGTTTTCCCATTCTTCCTCTTTGTAGTGGGGGCCGCTATGGCATTCTCGTTCGCAAAATACAATGAGGGGCTTACACCGGAGAGCGTGAAGAAGCTCATCAAGAGGGGCATCCTCATTTTCCTTGTTGGATTCGGCCTCAACTGGTTCCCTTTCTACCCTACATCCCCGAATCCGGACCTCTCATTCTGGGAGAACTTCATCTACCGTCTGGAGCATGTGAGGATTATAGGAGTGCTGCAGAGGATTGCAATGTGCTATGTTCTTGGCGGACTTGTGGCCCTATGGCTGCAGAAGGCCAGGAAGATCATTCCAGCCATGGCCATCCTTATGGGACTCCACTGGCTTATCCTGTGGCTCATAGGTGACTCTTCCGCAGAACTGGTGAACGGTGCTGCAGGGGCATTCTCACTCGCAGGACAGGGAGCTGATGACATTGACCTTGCCATTTTCGGCGTTGATCATATCTACAAGGGATTCGGCATCCCGTTTGACCCGGAAGGGCTGCTCGGCGCATTGTCGGGAGCATGTACGGTATTGTTGGGATACCTTATCGGGAAGAAGATACAGCAGACCAAGGAGAAGATTGATGTGGTTGCCCAGCTTTATACAATAGGCCTCTGCTGCCTTGCAGGAGGTCTTGTGTGGAGCATCTGCTACCCTATCATCAAGGCTCTGTGGACCGGTTCGTACGTGCTTTATGCAGGGGGCTGGAGCATCATAATGCTTGCTTTCTTCATCTACCTGATTGACATCAAGGGAAAGGAGAAGGTTTTCACACCTTTCAAGGCAATGGGCATGAACCCGCTGTTTGCTTTTGTGATGGCAGGCCTCTTTGCAAAGGTCCTTGGACAGATCATAAAATGGAAGGCTGCTGTTGTAATGGCAGACGGTGCAGTGAAGGAGAAGACCTGGAGCGTCCTCAGCTGGTTCTACAACAATGTATGCGTTGCAATAGTGGGGGAGAACAATGAGATTTCATCACTCATGTTTGCACTTGTATATGTGGCCGTGTTCACCGCAATGGCAATGTGGCTCTACAAGAAGAAAATTGTAATAAAGCTTTAACTTCCGGCCATCCGGAGAGTCATATATTATGGCATACATAGGACTTATATCAGACACCCACGGGGTATTTGACGAAAAGCTCAGAAAGTTCCTGGAGCCGGTGGACGAGATCTGGCATGCAGGGGATTTCGGGAACATTGAGACGGCGGATGCCATTGCCGCATTCAAGCCGCTCAGGGGTGTATACGGCAACTGCGATGACCAGGCAGTGAGGCTTGCCCACCCGTATGTGCAGTTCTTTGAGCTGGAGGGGATGAGGATACTTATGATGCACATAGGAGGCTATCCGGGAAGATATGACTTCAAGGCCTTCCAGCTTATAAACGCCCATCTTCCCGACATATTCATCTGCGGACACTCGCACATCCTCAAGGTGATAAATGACACCAAGTACAACGTGCTCACCATCAACCCGGGAGCAGCAGGGATACAGGGATTCCACAATGTGAGGACCGCCCTGAGGTTCAGGATAGAGAACGGCACCATAAAGGATATGGAAGTTGGCGAATGGGAAAGAAAATTATAAACAAAGGAACCCCACGGGGATCCGCCTAACACAAAATATACATGAAAAGACTGTTTCTACTCATTGCATTGGCAGCATGCAGCCTGGCTTACGCACAGCAGACTCCTGTCACCAAGGCAAACTACGACCTTGCAGAGAGATTCTCCGCAAAGAAAGTGGGCCAGATGGTTTTCTCTACAGACGTGAGGCCCAACTGGTTCAAGAATTCAGACAAATTCTGGTACACCTATAAGACAACCCAAGGTGAGGAATACTACATTGTAGATCCTGTTACCGGAACAAAGAGGAAAGTATGGGATATGGGCAAGCTTGCAGCCGAGATCTCATCAATCACAAAAGATCCGTTTGACGCACAGCACCTCCCTATCCAGAAGCTGAGGCTGGTGGATGATGACAAGGCTTTTGAGTTTGAGATAAAGACCTCAATCATGGTACCCAAGAAAGAGAAGCCTGGAGAGAAGAAACCTGCAAAGGGTGCAAAGGAGAACAAGGTATTCCGCTTCAAATGGGACATTGCCTCAGGAAAGCTTTCAGACATTACGGAGCAGGAGGCTGAGAAGGACTACCCAAGATGGGCCAGTGTTTCTCCCGACGGAAAATATGCTGTATACGGCAAGAACTATAACCTCTGGTACATGGATATGGAGAACCTCAAGAAGGCCATTGAGAATGAGAAGGACTCAACCATCGTTGAGCACCAGCTCACCAAAGACGGCAGCAAGGAGTTCCCATACGCAGGGCGTGGAATGTATGGCGGGAACCATGAGGAGGATACAACCAAACGTACGGGAGCATACGTTGCATGGTCACCTGATTCAAGACATTTTGCCCTCACAAGAAATGACATGAGCAATGTAAAGGAGCTGTGGGTAATTGACGTGCTTGCAAACCCACGCCCAAAACTTGAGGGATATAAATACCAGATGCCGGGCGAGCCCGGCCCTAAGGCATACCTTTACCTGTTTGATTTTGAAGACAAGAGCTCAAGGACCATCAACATTGATGCATTCAAGGACCAGTCCGTAAGCGTTGAGAGGGCTCCTATAACCGTTAAGGAGAGATACGGCAAATATGTTCCGCTCAAATGGCTGGGAGACAACGGCAAATTCTATTTCACACGCCAGAGCCGGGACCAGAAGAGGGTAGACCTCTGCAGCGTTGATGTGACTACAGGCGAGTGCAAGGTTATCCTCCACGAGGAGCTGAACACATACGTTGAGACAAGGGACTTTGAATTCTTCAACAACGGAAGTGAGTTTGTACACTGGTCTGAGAGGGACGGATGGGCACACCTGTATCTATACGGTGCAGACGGAACACTCAAGAACCAGATTACCAAAGGTGAGTTCCATGTGGAGCAGGTACTTGGAATAGATGAGGCAAAGAGAGTGGTATACTTCACCGCATGCGGCAGGGAGAAGGGTATCAACCCTTACTATATGTATGTATATAGCGCAAACCTGGACGGCAGCAACGTGAAGCTCCTCAACAAGGGCGACTACGACAACAAAGTGAACATGTCTGATGACAACCGCTACTTTGTGAACAACTACTCAAGGGTTGACTGCACTCCAAGGACAGCCCTCTATGATAATACAGGCCGTAAGATCATGGACCTTGAGGAGGCTGACCTCAGCCAGCTCCTGGCAAGGGGCTACAAGTTTCCTGAGATCTTCACAGTAAAGGCCGGTGACGGAATTACTGACCTCTACGGCGTAATGTACAAGCCTTTTGACTTTGATTCAACCAAACTCTACCCAATCATTGAGTATGTATATCCAGGCCCTCAGACTGAGGCAAACAACTCATCATGGACAAAGAGCATGGACAGGGTTGACCGTCTTGCACAGCTGGGCTTCATAGTTGTTACCGTAGGCAACCGGGGAGGACACCCTAACCGTTCAAAATGGTACCACAACTTCGGTTATGGCAACCTGAGGGATTATGGTCTGGAGGACAAGAAGGTAACTGTACAGCAGCTTGCTGCTCGCCATCCTTTCATAAACGGCAACAAGGTGGGTATCCACGGCCACTCGGGCGGAGGATTCATGTCAACAGCAGCAATCCTCAAATATCCTGATTTCTTCACAGCAGCTGTTTCTTGCGCCGGCAACCACGACAACAGCATCTACAACCGCTGGTGGAGCGAGCAGCACCATGGAGTGCTTGAGGAGGTAACAGAGAAAGGTGACACCACATTCAAATACAGCATCAACACCAACCAGCAGCTTGCCAAGAACCTCAAGGGCAATCTGCTCCTCATCCACGGAGACATTGACAACAATGTGCACCCGGGCAACACAATAAGGGTTGTTGATGCCCTGATCAAGGCCAACAAACGTTTCCAGATGCTCATCCTTCCTGGACAGAGACACTCATTCGGTAACATGACAGAATACTTCTTCTGGAGGATGGCCGACCATTTCTGTGAATATCTGATTGGAGACTCCCAGAAAGAGGAGATAGACATCAAACAGATGAACAACAATTAGTTGCTGATTATCTGCACAATTGTACAAAAGGGGCGTCCAAAACGCCCCTTTTGCATTATTTCACATCATATATAGCATAGTGTAATTATATCACACTCATTTACTGATTATTGCAGAAAACTCAAAAATTTGGTATATAAAATAATTTGATTACCTTTGCGCCCGATTTTAACAATAGACTAAGAAATATGAAATTCAGAAAATTGGCAAGTAAGATGGTATTGACAGCCGCTGCAGTGCTTACAGTGCTTACAGCAAACGCTGAGGGATACCAGATCAATTCACAGAGTGCAAGACAGACAGGTATGGGTCACACAGGTACAGCCTTGAAGCTTGGTGCTGAGAGCATGCTGTTCAACCCTGCAGGTATGGCATTCATGAACTCAAAATTTGACATTTCTCTTGGTGTTACCGGAATCCAGTCAAAAGTAAAATTCAACGGTATGGGTACCAAAGCCGAGACCGACAACCCAATGAGTACACCGCTATTCGGCTATATCGGATACAAGCCTTGCAGCAACCTTGCAGTTGGTGTAAGCGTTACAAACCCGGCAGGAAACTCTCTCGTTTGGGGTGACAACTGGGCAGGTGCAACTATGCTTCAGGAGGTTTCTCTTGCCGCATTCAGCATCCAGCCTACAGTATCATACAAGATAGGTGACATCGTAAGCATAGGTGCAGGCCTCATGATTGATTTCGGTTCATTCTCACAAGAGAAAGCTCTTATTGGCAAAAACCAATTGGAAGCATTAATTCCTCTTGCAAATAAACTTGCACCAATGGAGCCGAAATTAGGCGCTCTTCCTGATGCAATACAGACTTTTCATGATAAGTATCCTGCAGAAATTGAGCTTGAGGGTTCTTCTAAAGTTTCATACGGCTTCAATATTGGAGCAATGGTAAACATTACCCCAAAACTTACATTTGGTGTAAATTACCGTTCAAAAGTAAAATTGTCTGTAGAAGGAGGTGATGCAGAGGTTGATTACGCAAATGATTATGCACAGAATGTTGTAAACACAATCGCATCCTTCAAAATCCCTTCACAACTTGAGGGAATGATAGATAAAGAAACTCTAAAGACAATTGAAGCAACAATAGCAAAGATGGGTATTGTTACAAATCTTGATGGAACAAAATTTGATGCCTCAATGCCAATCCCAAGCATTCTCAGTTTTGGACTTGCTTACAAGCCAAATGACGCACTTACCCTGACTGGAGAAGCTCAGTTCACTGGTTGGAGCGCATACAAGAGACTTGATATCTCTTTCAAACAAAATGGTAAAGAGATTTATTTACAACCATCTATAAAAGATTATGAGAATACCGTTGCAGTGAGGATTGGAGGTGAGTATGTAATCTCTGACTTTGCAACCGTAAGGGCAGGTGCATACCTCGATACCCCTCCTGTACAGAAAGACAACTACAATCCAGAGACTCCAAGTGCAACCACTTTCTGCGGAACTGTAGGTGCATCATTGAGCCCGATGAAGAACATGACAATTGACCTTGCCTTTGCTTACCTCCAGGGCAAGAAGACAAACGGCACTTTCCAGGACAGCACAATAGGTGCATTCAGCGGCGAGTACCAGAAGAGTGCAGTCATGCCCGCAATTGGATTGAGGTTCCGGTTCTAAAGACTACCTGAAATTTAACCTTACTACAAAAAGGAAGCCTGTGGCCGGCAGCAATGCCCCCTGCAGGCTTTTTTATTTATTCCTTTTTAAATACCTTTGTATCACATATTCCTGCAAACAACCAAAAAATATATGAAGAGACTATTCACTATCATTGCAGCTGCAGCCCTTTCGCTGGCATTCTGCGCATGTGCACAGGCTGACGGACAGAACACTGCCCAGGCACCTGAAACCAACGCCGCTCCAGGCAACACCATGGGAACCTTCCCCGGTGAGGAGAATATGAATTACGCCACCGACATCCTTACAGGAGCACAGCAGGTGGAGGAATACCTCAAGCTCGTTGAGGGGAAAAGGGTATGCGTACTCTCAAACCAGTCAGGCATGGCATCTGCCACAGCACACGTGCTGGACACACTTCTTGCACACAACGTTAAAGTTACATGCATCATGTCACCTGAACACGGCTTCAGAGGTGATGCAGATGCCGGTGAGCACGTTTCAAGCTCAACTGACCCAAAGACAGGAATTCCTATCCGCTCACTCTATGAGGGGAAATCAGGCAAGCCTGCAAAGGAGGTTATGGATGAGTTTGACGTACTTGTATTTGACCTGCAGGATGTGGGAGTAAGGTTCTACACATACTATGTTACAATGGTGAAGATGATGGCAGCCTGCGCCGTTGAGGGCAAGGAGTTCATTGTACTTGACCGCCCTAACCCTATAGGATTCTACGTTGACGGCCCTATCCTCAACATGGAGAAATACAAATCAGGCGTGGGAAGCCTCCCTATCCCTGTAGTACACGGAATGACACTCGGTGAGATTGCATACATGGCCAACGAGAAGGACTGGCTGCAGCACGGACACAAGGATGCTGCCGGCAAGAAAGTGAAGCTTAATGTGGTGAAATGCCAGAACTACACCCACTCAAAGCTTTACAGGCTCCCTATCAAGCCGTCTCCAAACCTGGGCGACATGAGGGCCATCTACCTCTACCCTTCAACATGCTACTTTGAGGGAACCCCTATAAGCCTCGGCCGCGGTACCGCAAAGGCATTCCAGATGTACGGACACCCTAACATGAAGGGCTACAGCTACAGCTTCACGCCAAGAAGCATCCCTGGAGCAAAGAACCCTCCTCTTCTGGATAAGGAGTGCTGGGGAGTTGACCTTACAACAAACCCTTCAATTGAGCAGATCAACAAGGACGGAATCAACCTTGAGTACATTGTTGACGCATATACCAACATGAACTTAGGAGACCATTTCTTCCGCAACATGTTTGAACTGGAGATTGGCCAGGCATATGTAAGGAAAATGATCAAGGAGGGCAAATCTGCCAAAGAGATAGAGGCAGAGTGGGTTGGTGATGTTGAGAAATTCAAGGAGGAGAGGAAACCTTACCTGCTCTACCCTGAGAACTAAGGCAACCGCCGCATAAGATTCACCCCCGGCTCCGGAGGCTCATCCGCCAAAGGAACCGGGGGTTGCCGTTTTCTTACCTGCAGCCATCAGCCCCGCAATACTGCCAGAGGGGCAAAGAAGGTTACCTGTTCATCAGTGCCTTCAGCTGTTTTGCCATATTTGTGGTAAATACAAAATCATTCAGCTCCTTGCAGTCTGAATGGAGTATCTCCTTGTTGCTCCCTTCCCAGACCTTGCGTCCCTGGTATATGAAGCCTATCTTGTCACCTATCTCCATAACGGAGTTCATGTCATGCGTGTTTATCACAGTTGTAATGTTGTACTCCTGGGTAATCTCCTTGATGAGGCGGTCTATCACAATTGAAGTGGTAGGGTCCAGGCCCGAATTGGGCTCATCACAGAAGAGATACTTGGGGTTGAGGGCAATGGCCCTTGCAATTCCCACACGCTTCTGCATTCCTCCACTCAGCTCATTGGGATATTTCTTGTTCGCATTCTCAAGATTCACCCTCCTGAGGCAGAAATTTGCCCTCTCCAGCTTCTGCTCCAGAGACCAGTCAGTAAAGAAATCCATCGGGAACATGATGTTCTCCTCCACTGTTGCAAAATCAAACAGGGCACTACCCTGGAACAGCATTCCCATCTCCTTGCGGAGTTCCTTCTTCTCCTTCTCCCTAAGTTTGTTGAAGAGCTTGTCCCCGTACCATATCTCACCCTTTTCAGGAGTATGCAGCCCAACAATGCTCTTAAGGAGCACTGTCTTGCCGCTTCCGCTGGCACCTATTATGAGGGAACACTCTCCCGGCTTGTAGTCTATGGATATGTCCTTGAGGACATCCTTGCCGTCAAATTCCTTATACAAGTTCTTTATTCTTATCATGGCTATAGCATAAGTTTTGTAAGGGCCAGGTCAAATACTAGTATAAGCACGCTGCTTATCACAATTGCCTTGGTGCTGGAACGTCCCACACCCAAGGAACCGCCCTTGGCATAATATCCGTAATATGATGCAAGAGATGTAATTATGAATGCAAATACCGACATCTTTGTCATACTATAGGATATATAGTGGATCTTGAATGAGAACTGCAGTCCGTCCACATACTGGGCCATTGTAATGAGGCCGGTTATGGCAATTATGAGAGCACCTCCCAACAGGCCCACCACAAAGCTGAAGAGCATAAGGAACGGGCTCAGCACCACGGAACTTGCAATCTTTGGCAAAATGAGGTAGTTTGCTGAGTTCACCCCCATTATCTCCATTGCATCAATCTGTTCTGTAATGCGCATGCTCCCTATCTCTGATGCAATATTGGAGCCTATCTTGCCGGCCAGGATAAGGGCAATCATGGTTGAACAGAACTCAAGGACAAGAATCTCCCTTGTCATGAACCCCACATACATCTTTGGAATGAGGGGGCTGTCCATGTTGTTCACTGTCTGGATTACAACCACGGCACCAATGAATATGGATATCACAAATATCAGCGGGATAGAATCAATCATGAGCTTCTGCGCCTCTATGACCGACTGCCTGAAGAATATCCTCCACTTCTCCGGTTTCTGGAACACCTTCACCATAAGGAGCGAGTACTCTCCCATTATTTCCAAAGCCTTTTTCATTCTTCACATAAATTTTGTGCAATTTACACATTTTTTTAATTTTGTTGGATAAACCAACCCCAAACCTACATTGAGTCTTTTATACAACATAGCCATAAGCGGCTACGGCGCCGCAATTGCAGCTGCAGGGATGTTCAATCCCAAGGCCAGACTGTTCAGGCAAGGGAGAAAGGGATTGCTGGAGAAGATGGCGGCAGAGGTGGACCATTCCAGCCCCATCATATGGTTCCACTGCTCCTCTGTTGGAGAATTTGAACAGGCAAGACCCCTTATAGAGTGGTACAAGGAGAGGTGCAGAGGATACAGGATACTCCTCACATTCTTCTCTCCAAGCGGATATGAAATGAGGAAGAACTACCCGCTTGCAGACTGGATATACTACATGCCTCTGGATACGGCATCCAATGCCAGAAGATTCCTGGACATAGTGAAGCCCCAGAAGGCGGTATTCATCAAATATGAGTTCTGGTACAACTACCTTCATGAACTCAGGGAAAGGGATATAGACACATATATAGTCTCAGCCATCTTCAGGCCGGGACAGACATTCTTCAAGCCATACGGCAGCATCTTCAGGGAGATGCTCCGCTCATTCACCGCACTGTTCGTGCAGGACACCCAATCCAAGGAACTGCTTGAAACTATAGGGATCAGGGACAATGTGACGGTATGTGGAGACACCCGCTTTGACAGGGTGAACCAGATAACCTCCTCAAGCAGGGAATTCCCCCTCATAGAGGAATTCAGCAGGGATTCATTCACAATCCTTGCAGGAAGCACCTGGGGCCCCGACGAACAGATACTTGCCGCCTCCGTAAAGAACTTTTCCAAAGTAAAGCTGGTGATTGCACCGCACGAAATACACAGGGAGCATATTGACAAGATATGCACCATATTCAATGGATACAGGACTGTACGCTACTCAGAGCTGGAAAAGGGGAACGCAGCAATCTCCCCTGCAGAGGCAAATGTACTTATCATAGACTGCCTGGGAATCCTCTCCTCAATCTACAGGTACGGCAGTTTCGCATATATAGGGGGAGGCTTTGGCGTAGGTATACACAACATCCTTGAGGCAGCCACATACGGCATTCCTGTGGCATTCGGCCCCAACTACAGCAAATTCAAGGAGGCACGCGACCTCATAGCCCGCCGGGGGGCAACCTCTGTAAGGAGCCAGGAGGAATTCTATGCACTGCTGGACAAATTCGTAAAGAACCCGCAGGTTAGGGCGGAGAGGGGAAAAATCTGCCTGGATTACGTAAAGGAGAACCTGGGAGCCACGGAAAAAATCATCGGGAAAATGGAAAATATCTCTTTCTGATTGCTGAAAGAGATATTTTTTTGCCCTGTAAGGTCATTTTTTACCGTTTACCCCCATCTTTCCACCGGGATGAAGTTCCTTTAAGGCAAAAAATGTTGAGCAAAGTGTATTGTGCCAGCTGCAAGGGGCTGGAGGTTACAACTGTAACCATTGAAGTGGAGGTATCAGACGGCATCTGCTTTTTTCTTGTAGGACTCGCGGACAATGCTGTAAAGGAGAGCCAGCAGCGGATAAGCAGCGCCCTGGGAAGATACGGCTACCGTATCCCCGGGAAAAAGATTGTAATAAACATGGCTCCGGCCAATATCCGCAAGGAGGGCTCCGCCTTTGACGCCGCCATTGCCATGGGGATAATCACTGCCTCCGGCCAGAAGGAATCGGAATGGCTTGGAGATTTCCTCATAATGGGAGAACTTGCCCTTGACGGCACCCTCCGTCCCATAGAGGGGGCCCTCCCCATTGCCATACATGCCGCACAGAAAGGGTTCAAGGGGTGCATAATGCCTGTGGAATCCGCAGCTGAATGTGCAGAAGTTGACGGCATCACAATCTTCAGCGCAGAAACCCTGCAGGATGTTATAGATATCCTCTCCACTCCCGACAGCGCATCGTCCAGAATCCCCCTCAGGCCAAAATACATGCCAAGGAAAGAATGGGACCATGATTTTGCCGATGTAAGGGGACAGTCCATGGCCAAGAAGGGGCTGGAAATAGCCTCTGCAGGCTCTCACAATGTAATTCTCATTGGACCTCCAGGCTGCGGCAAGACCCTGATGGCCAAATGTATCCCCTCCATACTCCCTCCTCTGGAAAAGATGGAGGCCATAGAGACCAGCAAGATATATTCTGTGGCAGGGCTCTTGAAGAACACCGGAGGGCTTGTGAGGGAACGCCCTTTCAGGAGCCCACACCACACCTCCACCATACAGGCCCTGGCAGGAACCGTAACCATGCCGGGAGAGATATCACTTGCCCATAACGGTGTATTGTTCATAGATGAGATTGCAGAGTTCGGCAGAGCCGCACTTGAGATATTGCGCCAGCCCCTTGAAGAGGGAGAGGTACAGGTATGCAGAGCCAGGAGCCGTATCTGCTACCCTGCCTCCTTCATGCTCATAGCCGCAATGAATCCCTGCCCATGCGGATATCTCAATGATCCCTACCATAACTGCACCTGCAGTTCATCTGCAGTAATGAAATATGCCTCCCGCATCTCAGGTCCCCTGCTGGACAGGATAGACCTGCAGCTGAACCTAAAGAGAGTGCCCCCTACAGAGATAGTGGGGCTGCAGGAGAAGGAAGAGGAACCCAGCAGCAAGATTGCCGAGAGGGTAAGGCTCGCCCGGGAGATACAGCTTGAAAGGTTCAAGGGGGAGAGCTTCCATACCAATTCCCGCATCCCTGCCGGCAAGCTTGCCCGCTATTGCAGCATAGGGAGACAGGAACAGCTGTTCCTGAGGAGAATCATTGCCTCCCAAGGGATATCCGCCCGCGGCTACAGCAGAATTTTGAAAATATCACGCACCATAGCCGATCTGGAAGGGAAGGATTTTATATCTTTGGCACATATTTCAAAAGCTGTACAATTCAAGTTGAACATTAACGGTATTCAGGATGTCTGAGACAATACACATAAAGAATCTGGAAGAGATAGACTCCGCAGCCGGCGAGTTTATAGAATATGCTTCATCATCACCCCTGCAGAGCAACATCTTCGCCTTCTTCGGGCAGATGGGTGCAGGCAAGACCACATTCATAAAGGCAATATGCAGGGTTCTGGGGGTAACGGATGACGTGAACAGCCCCACATTCACCATTGTGAACGAGTACAGGGCAGCCAAGGGATTCCCTGTATATCATTTTGACTTCTACAGGATAAACAACATATCAGAGGCATACGCCATAGGTACAGACGAATATTTTGGAGGTGACGGCATCTGCCTGATTGAATGGTCAGAGAAGATTGAGGATATCCTTCCCGACGAATGCTTCAGGGTATATGTATCAGTGGATGAGGAGGGAAACCGCTCCGTAAGGATAGAGGACTAAAAGTGGAACCTGCAGCCCAGCTCCGCCTTCACCTGTAGCGGCTGGTCTGTCCTTATGCTGCGCGGCACATCCGAATTGAAGAAATATACCAGATTCGGCTCAAAATAGAGGCCAACAAGATTGCCAGGCCTGTACTCAACGCCCAAGCCTGCATTCATTGAGAAGTCCACACCGCCTATGGATGAGGTTGAATGCTCCTTCTGGTTATAGCTCTTCAGGTCATACACAGCCCTTATACCCTTCTCGAACATTACACCCGCATTCACATAGAAGCTGAACCTGTTCCTTTCGGCGATAAGGCCATATACGTTTACCGGCACACCCACATAATGGAGCATCTGGGTTACCTCAAACTGCTTCTTGTTGATGAGGCAGTCATACCTGCTCCTGAGCATGGTGTAGTTGATTCCTATTCCCAATGCAATGTTGTCCTTCAGGGCAAACTGGAACTGTATGCCAAGGTTGAGCGGCAGCGAATATCTTGTATCTGAAATCTGTTCTATGCTATAGCTCTGTGAGATTGCCCCTGCACCGGCGCTTGATGCCTTTATGGTTGACCCTGAAACGCTGGCAGAACTCCCAGGTATCACACCGGATGAAACCGCAACCGAATATTTCCTCCTGTCATTCCCCCCTTCATCCCCCAGGGCAGCAAGATATACTTCATAATCCTGAACCGGAACAGCGTCCCCCTTCACCGCCTCCTCTTCAGCTGCATTGCCAACCTTCACCTCTACTGCCACCTCTTCAGCTGCATCCTCCTTCCTGACCTGCACTGGCTTGCCATCTGCAACCATCTCCTGCACCTGTACCGCCTCTGCAGCCTGAACATGAAGATTCTCCGCTGCAGCATCTGCCTTCACCTGTACATCACTGCCTGTAAAATTATCCTGCACTTCAACAGTCTGGGCTGTAAGCTGCATTGCATCCTCTGAGGCCCTCTCGGCAGGCCACATGACAAGCAGGGCAGCCACCAGCACCGCAGCAGCCGATGAGGCATAGCCCATGAGCTTGCGGAGCCTTCTTCTCCGCAAGGAAGCCTCTATTCCCTGCCATACCTCCGGCCCTACCGGAAGCTCCAGGTCATAAAGCTTCTCCCTTATCTTATCTGATTGCCTCTGCCCCATCTGCAGTACCTTATCTGTAATCTTCAAGTTTCTCCTTAAGCCATATCCTTGCCCTGCTGAGCTGGGAACGGGATCCACCTTCGGTAATTCCCAGCGCCCGAGCTATTTCATTGTGCGGATACCCCTCAATCACGTACATGTTGAACACTGTCCTGAAACCGGCCGGCATCTGCGCCACAAGCTCCATCAGCTTGCGGGCATCAATGCTGTCAACCACATCCGGATCATATGAAAGTTCCGCGCTGTAGTCCTCCACCTGTTCCGCATGCCTTAGTGCATCCTTCTTCCTCAGATGCATGAGGGCGGCCGTTACAAAAATCCTCCTGGCCCACCCTTCAAAAGCCCCTTCACCCTTATAGCTGCCAAGCTTGGCAAACAGTGTGATGAAGCCGTCATGCAGCACATCCTCCGCATCCTCCCTATCCCCAACATACCTTACGCACACAGAAAACATACGGGGAGCAAGCCACCCGTACATCTCCTTCTGAGCCGCAACATCATTTTTCAGGCATTTGGAAATAAGTTCCTTCTGTACCATTTACCAGCTTATTATATAGATGCAAATTTGCTAATAAAAGTTGCAATTAGAAAAATATTTTCACCCCGCTCCAGCTGTATGCCGCTTGAATGTAAAATATTTTCCGCATTGGGGCCCTCTACAGAGCGAGGTAGCACAGAATTTGTTACATTTGTAGGTTGCAATAAATCTACAGCACAATGAAATTGAAGCATATTGTAATATATATCCTCCTGCCTCTGTTTTCCACTGCCCTCTGCGCACAGGAGAAACCTTTACAGGCAAATGGGGCCGACAGCACCCGCACAGCCCTGTTCTTCAATGCGCTCAGGGACTACAACAGCGGCAGCTATGCAGATGCCGGGAAAAACTTCCAGAAGCTGCTCACCATTGATCCGGAGAATGATGCCGCATACTACTACCTGGCCAACATAGCCTTGAGGACAGACGACACGGCATCGGGGGAGCTATACCTGAAAAAGGGGATAGAGCTTGACAGCTCCAATTACTGGTATATGGACATGCTCGGGCAGATCTACATAAAGAACAAGAAGCTGAAGGAGGCCATTGGGGTGTATGAGCAACTGCTGGAGATGTACCCCAAGAAATCTGCAGTCTATTACAGCCTGGTAAACCTCTACCTTGGGGCGCAGGAGACAGAAAATGCAAAGGAGATACTCAGGAAGATTGAAGCCTCCCAAGGAAAGAGCGAGGGGGTTGCCCTCACATATTTCAACATCTACAGGATGGAGCAGAACTGGGAAGGGGCACTCAACTACCTGATAGAGTTTGACAAGGAGTTCCAGAGCCCGCGGGTGGAATGCCTCATTGCAGACATGTATGCAGACCGCTATAAGGATTCCCTTGCCATAAAGTATTACGACAAGGCACTTGAGACCGACCGCCAATACGCACCGGCCATGTACGGCAGGGCGGAGGTATACAGGATGAAGGGGGATTACGGCAAATTCTTTGAAGATATAAAGCCGTTCCTCTCCAACCCGTCAATTGACCCGCAGATGAAGACTGAGTACATGAAGCAGCTCTTCCAGGTACCCAACTTCATGCAGAGGTTCCGCACGCAGCTTGATTCCATCATGCTGGACATTGAGGCGGCACACCCTGCAGACACCACCTCCAACATATTCCTCGCCTCATATTGGGGCCAGGGGGGGAACAATGAGAGATGCAAGAAGCTCCTCAGGAGGAACCATCTGCTTTATCCCGACAAATACAGCACCCTTTTCCAGTACATAATAGCAATCTACCAGCTTGAGGAGTGGGACACTCTGGAACAGGAGACAACTGAGGCCCTGAAGAAATATCCCAAGGACCCCGATATGGTACAGCTGAGGGGAATAGCCCGTTTCCAGCAGAAGAAGACTGATGCTGCCATAGAATCCTACAGGGAGATGGGGGAAATAGCCCTTGCACGGAAGGATACGGCAGCGCTTGTAACCTCATACTCGGTAATGGGAGACCTATATTATGAGAAGAAGGACAGCAAGAACGCCTTTGCCAGCTACCGGAAGGCCCTCAAGCTCAACCCCAACGAAAACGGAGTACTTAACAACTACGCATATTATCTTGCCTTGGAGGGGAAAAACCTGAAGCTCGCATACCAGATGAGCAGGAAAACCATAGAGAGCGAACCTGACAATCCTACATACCTGGACACCTTTGGATGGATACTCTTCCTTATGGACAAGCCTCTGGAGGCAAAGGCACAGTTCAAGCATGCCATGCTCTACGGCGGAACTGAAAGCGCAGCCATCCTGGACCACTATGCCGAGGTGCTCTTCAAACTGGGGGAGCAGGACCTGGCATTCATATACTGGAACCAGGCCAAACAGATGGACAGCACACTTGGAATTGAGGAGAAGATAAAGGAGCGCAAATCCCAGATGAAGAAATGATGAGGACATGCACCATCATACTCCTTGCCGCAATCATGCAGATGCTCCAGTGCATCTGCAGCAGCGTGTATGCCCAGACCAGGGAGATTGAATCACAGAAGGAGATGATAAGGAAGCTGGAGGCGGATATCTCATACCTTGATTCCCAGATTAAATCCACCCAAAAGCAGAAGGTGAACACCCTTGACGGCCTGGTACTGATACAGAGAAAAATCTCAAACAGGAAAAAGCTCCTTGAAGAGCTGGATTCTGAAATCAGGAGGCAGACCAGGGAGATAGGGAACACCCAAAGCAACATAAGGCTGCTTGAAAGGAGGCTTGATACCCTGGAGCACTACTACCGCAACATGGTATACAACGCATACAAGCACCGCGATGCCAAGGTATGGTTCATGTATATCCTTGCCAGCGACAATCTTGAACAGGGATACCGCAGATGGAGCTACCTGAAGAACTACTCCAAGACCATAAATGCACAGGCCGGGAAGATAAGGGAGCTGAAGGATGAGCATACCGCCGAACTGGGCAAACTGCAGAAGCTCAAGAGCGGCAACATTGCGGCCCAGGCTTCAAGGACAAAGGAATACAACAAGCTTACAGCGGAAGAGAAGCAGGGCAAGGCATATGCAAGATCACTTGACAAGAAGCAGAACGAGTACAAGAGGCAGCTCTCACAGAAGAGGCAGCAGGCAGACCGCCTTGCAAAGGAGGTTGAGAGGATGATTGCCGCCGAGATAAAGAGGCAGCAGGAGATTGCACGCAGGCAGGCCGAGCTGGCCGGCAGGTCACAGAGTGATTCCCAGAAAACTTCCACAGCCGGCAAGGAGCAGATCATCAGTCTTGAGATGCAGGAATATGCCAACAACACAAGGCTGTCGGGAAGCTTTGCAATAAACAGGGGGAAACTCCCTTTTCCCGTGGCCTCAGGGGTTATTGTTGAGCAATTTGGAGTGCATCCGCACCCAACCCTCAAGAATGTAATGCTGCCGTTCAACAACGGCATAAACATATCCACAAAACCGGGGGCCGGAGTGATGGCTGTGTTTGACGGAGTTGTGAAACAGGTAATTGCAATCCCAGGCTACAACCAGTGCGTACTGGTACAGCACGGGCAATATTTCACATTTTACTGCAAACTGGCCGAAGTGGGGGTGAAGGTGGGCGACAAGGTCTCCACCGGAGGGGCCATAGGGAGATTGGAGAGTGGAGGAAACACAGCCACACTCCATTTTGAACTATGGAACGGTACCACTAAGCAGAATCCCGAACTATGGCTTAAAAAATAAAGGAGGAACCCATGAAGAAAATCAGAGTCTATTGCAAGAACACAGGAGAATATTACGAGGTGGCACCTGGAACAGAACTTGTGCAGCTTATGGAACAAACAGAAACACAAGCCCTTGCCGCATATGTGGACAACCAGCTTAAGGAATTGGGATATCCGCTGTACATGGACCACTCCGTTGAGTTCCTCAACTACACCCACGCAGACGGACGCAGATGCTACAAGAGATCCATATACTTTCTCCTGCAAAAGGCCATAAGGGACCTGTATCCCAACAAGCAGCTCATCCTGGACTACACCCTTCCGAATGGAGGATACGGAGAAATCGTTGACTCTCCTGTTGCCAACAATCCTGATGATTCCCTGAAGATAAGGATGGAGACCGTAATGGAGCTTACAGAAGAGGAGATATCCCGCATAAAGACAAGGATGCAGGAGATTGTTGCGGAAAATATCCCAATTGAGAAGAAAAAGCTCAGCAATGCAGAAGCGGTGGAGCTCTTCACACAGAACAGGCAATATGACAAGGCCCGCCTGATAAAGGACCTGGGGCAGTTCTTTGTATCGGTATATTTCATTGGGGATTATGGGGATACCTTCCATGGCCCCATGCTGCACACTACAGGAGCCATAAAGAAGTTCAATCTGATGAAATATAACAAGGGATTCTGCGTGCAGTTCCCTTCAAACCTGCCGCCATATGAACTCCCTTGCGTGAAGTACCAGGAGAAGCTCTTCAACGTTTTCCGTGAGAACTCCACCTGGTGCAACATCATTGGGGTAAAGGACATTGCTACAGTGAACAAGGCCATAATGGCAGGTCACAGCAAGAAGATGATACAGATTGCCGAGGCTCTGCACGAGAGGAAATATGCCGCCATTGCAGACCAGATATATGCCCGCAAGGATGATGTGAAGCTGATCCTTCTGGCCGGCCCCTCAAGCAGCGGGAAGACCACCACATCAATGCGCATTGCACTGCAGCTCAAGGTGCTGGGGCTGAATCCCGTGGTACTTGCAATGGACAATTACTTCGTTGACCGGGAGGATACCCCTAAGGATGAGAATGGCAACTACGATTTTGAATGCCTTGGGGCAATGGACCTCAGCCTGCTGAACACCCAGCTCAATCTTCTCTTCAATGGGGAAGAGGTGGAGATTCCTACATTCAACTTTGCAGAGGGGAGAAAGGAGTTCAGGGGGAACAAGGTGAAGATGGGGCCTGACGACATCCTCATAATGGAAGGAATCCACGCACTCAACCCGGCCCTCACATCAGAGATTGAAAGCAGAAGAAAATTCAAGATATACGCCTCCGCACTCACATCCCTATCAATAGATGAGAACAACTCCGTTTCCACTACAGACAACCGCATGCTCCGCAGGATGGTGAGGGACAACAATTTCAGAGGGACAAGTGCAGAACAGACCATACTCCGCTGGGCAAGCGTGCACGGAGGGGAATACAAGAACATATTCCCATACCAGGAGAATGCGGATGCAATGTTCAATTCATCCCTCATCTATGAACTTCCGCTGCTGAAGCACTATGCAGAACCGCTCCTGAGGAGGATACCCCCTGCATCACCCGCATACGCCGAGAGCCTGAGGCTCCTGAAGTTCCTCTCATACATAACTGAGATGACGCCCGCAGAACATGCGGCTGTCCCTCCCACATCGGTAATGAGGGAGTTCATAGGGGGAAGTACGCTGGACTATTAGAATCAGATGCCAATGAATTCCAGAATCTTCTGGAAATGCTCAGGATTCTCTTCAAACTTAAGCTCATCAACATTTATGATGAGCTTTTTCCCGTCATTATAGCCGGCAATCCACTCTTCATAACGGTCATTGAGCCCCTGCAGGTAATCCAGCCTTATTCCTGATTCATATACCCTGCCCCTCTTCTGTATCTGGCCCACCAGATTGGGGATTGAAGATTTGAGATAAATCAACAGGTCAGGCGGCCTTACCAGTGAAATCATCAGGTCAAAGAGTGACTTGTAGTTCTCAAAGTCCCTGGTGCTCATTAGTCCCATTGAATGGAGGTTTGGGGCAAAGATCCGGGCATCCTCATAGATTGTCCTGTCCTGTATCACATTGCGTGAGGAGTTGTGGATATCCACCACCCCCTGGAACCTCCTGTTGAGGAAGTATATCTGGAGATTGAATGACCAGCGCTGCATATCATTATAGAAATCAGAGAGATATGGATTTACATCCACATCCTCATACTTGGGTTCCCAACCGTAGTGTTCAGCCAAAAGCCTTGTAAGGGTGGTTTTACCGCTCCCAATATTTCCTGCAACCGCTATATGCATGATTCTCCTTGCTTGTGTTGTGCAAAAGTAAGAAAAACTTTTGATTATATGTAAAACTCGGAAAACTGCAATCGTTCCAAAGCAGGCACCCGAGTTCTCTGTTTTTTATGTATTTTTGCAAAATGAACAATGCGGAGCTATACATAGGGATGAGGAAGAAGATGGTGCAGCAGCTGCAGCAGAAATTCCAGTACGGGAGAGAGGTGCTTGAGGCAATGAACGCCGTGCCGCGGCATCTGTTTATTGAGAAGGGGATGGAGCATCTTGCATACGAGGACAAGCCGCTCCCCATAGCTGCCGGCCAGACAATCTCCCAACCCTCCACAGTTGCCCTGCAGACACATCTTTCAGGGATAAAGAAATGGGATAAGGTTCTGGAGATAGGGACAGGATGCGGATACCAGACCGCCGTGCTGGCCCAGCTCGGGGCAAGGGTGTACAGCATTGAGAGGCAGAGGGAACTCTACCTTGCCGCCCAGAAGAACCTTGCCAGGATGGGTTATGACAAACCGCTGCTCTTTTTCGGGGACGGCTACAAGGGGCTTCCTCAGTTCGCCCCATTCAAGGCAATAATTGTCACATGCGGTGCGCAGCAGCTCCCACAGGAACTACTCCTGCAGCTTGAGATTGGGGGCAGAATGGTGATTCCGATTGGGGAGGAAAAACAGCAGCAGACCCTTGCCGTAATTGAGCGGATAGGGGAAAACGAATTCAACAAGACCACCCACGGCAAATGCAGTTTTGTGCCCATGCTGGAGGGGACCAACAAGTAAACACAATTGTTATGATACAGGTAAAGACATTTTATTTCAACGACTTGCGTGAGTGCAGCTACGTACTGTACGATGATACAAAAGAGTGCGTGATCATTGATCCGGGAATGCAGAATGAGAACGAGCAGAAGAGGCTGGTGAAGTTCATTGAGGAGAACGGTCTCACACCGGTGAAGCTCCTGAACACACACGGCCATTTTGACCATGTGATGGGAAATGCCTTTGTGACCGAAAAATGGGGCATTCCAACCTACATACACAAGGAGGATATAGGGCAGCTTGAAAGGGCACAGCAGTATTGCCAGATGTTCGGATACACAATCCAGCGCCCCCCCGTGGAAAACCTTGTGGAGCTCAATGACGGGGACACCGTAACCTTTGGAGCATCCTCATTGCAGGTAATCCACTCACCGGGCCATACCAGGGGCGGGGTATGTTTCTATTCGGCTCCCGACAAATTCATAGTTACAGGGGATTCCCTCTTCCAGGGGAGCATCGGACGCACAGACCTCCCTGGCGGAGACTATGATGCCCTGATGGAGAGCCTCCTGAACAAGGTATGCAAGATTGCCGACCCTTTCAGCAAGGTTTATCCGGGACACGGTCCGGAGACCTCAATAGGACACGAACTCAACACAAACCCATTCCTCAGATACGAATAACAGACAATGAAGAAGATATTTTTCACCCTGGCAATATGTCTTGCGGCTGCAGTTTCCTACGGGCAGAACCAGGGAGCAGGCGGCTTTTTCTCTAATTTATGGAACAGTGGTGACGGAACTGCCGCTCAAGGGCAGCCAATCCAGAATGTGGTAATCCCAAAACTCCCGCAAGAGGCCTATTTTGCCGGAGAGAGGGTTCCGTTGGAGCATTTTGATGTAAGGGAGAGCCTCCAGAGGGAGATGACAATCATTAACTACTGGCACGGAAGCCTCTCATATATAGTACAGCTGTCGGGAAGATACAAGGATATGATCTGCAGCATCCTCAGGGAAGAGGGGATTCCGGAGGACTTCTTCTACCTCTGTGTAGCGGAGAGCTCTCTGCAGCCGCAGACCTCCCCTGCCGGGGCAAAGGGGTACTGGCAGTTCCTCAGCGGTACTGCAAAGGACTATGGCCTGGAGGTGGGTTCTGAGGTGGATGAGAGATACAACTGGGAGAAGGCCACAAGGGCAGCCTGCAAATATTTCAGGAAAGGATACGAGAAATACGGCACATGGACACTCTCCGCTGCCTCATACAATGTGGGGATGGGGAACATAGACAGCCGTATAGGGTACCAGTCCATCACCAATTATTATGACATGCAGCTCCCCCTTGAGACCGCAAGGTATGTCTACAGGGCAGTTGCGTTCAAGATAATAATGAACAACCTGAAGGATTACGGGTTCAACATATCCGAGGAGGACAAGTACAAGCCAATTGAGTGCAAGGTTGTGGAGGTGAGCGGCCCTGTTGCCAACTGGAGTGAGTTTGCAAGGAATCACAACACCAACTTCAAGATGATAAAGATGTGCAACGAGTGGATCCGCTCAAACAAGCTCACCAACAAATACGGAAAGAAATATAAGGTACTTGTACCTGTAAGCAGGGACTAGTTTTTGCATGCAGCAATGGAGGGAGCTATGGAGAAGATTATTGTAACCGGAGCCAAGGAGCACAACCTCAAGGGGGTTGATGTTGAGATTCCACGCAACAGCCTGGTAGTTGTAACCGGCCTGAGCGGAAGCGGAAAATCGTCCCTGGCATTTGACACCATATATGCCGAGGGGCAGCGCCGCTATATGGAGACCCTTTCCGCGTACGCGCGCCAGTTCATAGGGATACTGGAAAGGCCTGCCGTAGATTCCATTACAGGACTAAGCCCCATCATTGCCATTGAGCAGAAGACCACCGGCAAGAACCCCCGTTCCACTGTAGGCACAATCACCGAAATCTACGATTTCCTCCGCCTCCTTTACGCCAGGGCCTCTGTAGCATATTCACCTGCAACCGGCAAGCCCATGGTGAAATATACCAATGAGCAAATAGTGTCACTTATCCTGCATGAATACGCCGGAAAGAAATGCATAATCCTTGCCCCTGTGGTGGTGGGAAGGAAAGGCCATTACAAGGAGCTCTTTGAGAGCCTTGTAAAGAAGGGATACCAGCAGATAAGGATAGACGGACAGATGCATTTCCTTGCAGATGTAAATCCTCTGGACCGCTACAAGACCCACTTCATAGAGCTTGTGATTGACAAGCTAATCCCTTCACAGGAGGATTACAAGAGGATAGCCAACTCTGTTGAGCAGGCCCTGGAACAGGGCAAGGGAACCCTGGCCATCCTCAACTTTGAGAAGCAGGAGGAGATGGACACCACCCCTCTAAGGTATTTCAGCAAGCATCTGATGTGTCCCGACAGCGGACTCTCTTTCCCTGAGCCTGCACCGCACACCTTCTCCTTCAACTCACCGCAAGGGGCATGCCCGAGATGCAAGGGACTGGGCTTCATCTCCAGGATTGACATGGAAAAGATTATCCCCAACCCTTCCAAGAGCATCCTTCAGGGGGCTCTCCAACCTTTGGGAGCATATAAGGACAACAACTGGTTCCGTATCCTTGAGAGTATGGCAAAAGTGCATGAGTTCTCCCTCAACACACCTGTAAAGGATTTGCCTGGGGATATTCTGGACATGATAATATACGGTACGGATGAGCTGTTCAGGGTGAATCTGGCAGACGGCACCCAGCTTGCGCCGTTTGCAGGGGTTGTTTCAAAGCTTGAACAGAACAGCGAGGAGATGAACGAAAAGAAGGAGCGTTTTGTGGAAGAGCTGGAGTGCCCCGAGTGCAAGGGGAGCAGGCTGAACAAGGATGCCCTTAACTTCAGGATAGATGGAAAGGACATTACCCAGGTGAGTGCCATGGATATGGATGAACTGGCGGAGTGGATAAAATCCCTCCCGGGAAAACTCGGCAAGAAGGAGAACCTCATTGCCCAGGATATCCTCAAGGAGCTTGGGGACAGGATAGGGTTCCTGCAGCAGGTAGGTTTGGACTACCTCTCGCTAAACCGCTCCACAAGAAGCCTCAGCGGAGGGGAGAGCCAGAGGATAAGGCTCGCCACCCAGATTGGAAGCAAGCTTGTGAATGTTCTCTACATATTGGACGAGCCGAGTATAGGACTGCACCAGAGGGACAACCGCAAGCTGATTGCCTCACTAAAGAGATTGAGGGATGAAGGGAACTCTGTGATGGTTGTGGAGCATGATGAAGAGATGATCCGCGAAAGTGACTGGCTCATAGACCTAGGCCCTGGCGCCGGAGCCCTCGGCGGAAAGCTGCTCTACAGCGGTGAGCCGGGCAAGCTGTACAGGATGCCGCTCAAGCAGCTCGGAGAACTCAACAGCTTCACGGCAGATTATCTGAGGGGCATCAGGAAGATTGATGTTCCTGCTGAGAGGAGAAAGGGGAACGGCAAGTTCATGGAACTGAAGGGTGCAACCGGCAACAACCTCAAGGGGGTTGACCTCAAGCTCCCGTTAGGCTGTTTTGTGGGTATAAGCGGAGTGAGCGGAAGCGGCAAGTCCACACTCATAAATGAAACCCTCATGCCAATCCTCAGCAAGCATTTCTACCGCTCACTGGCAAACCCTCTACCCTACAAAGAGATTGAGGGGATAAAGAATGTTGACAAGCTGATAGTGGTGGACCAGAGCCCTATAGGGCGTACACCCCGCAGCAACCCTGCAACATATACCAATGTGTTCGGGGATATAAGGAAACTCTTTGAGAGCACCCCCGACGCAAAGGTAAGGGGATTCAAGGCAGGACGCTTCTCCTTCAATGTGAAGGGGGGCAGGTGTGAAACCTGCAAGGGAGCCGGAGTTGAGACCATTGAGATGAACTTCCTCCCGAGCGTATATGTACACTGCAAGGAGTGCAACGGCAAACGCTACAACCACGATACCCTTGCGGTAAAATATAAGGGCAAGAGCATCAATGACGTGCTGGAGATGACCATTGCAGAGGCAGTGGAATTCTTTGAGCCGGTTCCGTCAATCTCTCAGAAGATAAAGGCACTCAATGATGTGGGCCTCGGATACATAAAACTGGGGCAGCCCTCAACCACACTGAGCGGCGGCGAGAGCCAGAGGGTGAAGCTGGCCACCGAACTTGCAAGAAAAGGGACCGGCAACAGCATCTATATCCTTGACGAGCCTACCACAGGTCTCCACTTTGAGGATATAAAGATTCTCCTTGGAGTGCTCCAGAAGATTGTGGAGCAGGGAAATACCGTTGTAGTGATAGAGCATAACCTGGATGTGCTGAAGAGCGTTGACTGGCTCATTGACATGGGCCCCGAGGGGGGAGCAGCAGGAGGCAATATAATTGCAAGCGGCACACCTGAAGAAGTGGCAGCCTGCAAGGAGTCATATACAGGACAGTTCCTTAAGGAGATCCTGGGTTAACGGGCGCTCTCTATAACACCGGTCTCGTGATTGAGCTGTGAGCCGCGCATGCTGTGCGGGATGGAGAATATTACAAACATCACCACCATTGCAAGTACAACAACCCATCTGTTCCAGCTCTTCTTTCCGGTAAGGATTGCAGCCAGCAGGGCCACTCCTGCAAAGAGGGTCTTGTTGTCCGTGAGGTCACTCCCAAACGGGAATCCGCTCCAGTACACATCAAAGGCATATTTCTGCACAATAGGGCCCAAGACAAAGCCTCCCAGGACAAGAAGTACAAAAGACCATACGGTATATCTTCTGTATTGCGGCATGTTTGCAAGGGCACAAAGGAATGCGTACGCCCCAAATAGCATTGAGATGAACATGCAGAGGATATGCGGAATCAGCACACCTGCAGGGACATCCCCCTTGAACCTTATTATCAGCGGCTCGTCATAGCAGAGCATGCTCCTGGTCTTGAGCGCCTGCTCCCCATCCTTGCGGAAAGTTTCCAGCTCAATATAATATTCCAGCTTGCCTGCCTGCGGCTGTGCAGGGAGAAATGCGGTCAGCCCGTCGGGAGCCGGCATCATCTTCACTGCGGTGTAATTGTCTGATGTAGGATATTTCCTCCAGTGCAGCACCGCGTCTATGGACATCCCTAGGGAATCCATCATCTGCTGAGAACCGAACCCCTTAAGCACCACGCTGCAATCTGTTTCACCGCCACTGCGGGGGAGCTTGAACTTATAACCTTTGCCCTCAATGCTCACCTCCACATATTTGGGGTTTGTAGGGCCGGTCATCCTCTGATATACACTTGCGCCAAGGGTAATCACTATGGAAAGAATCCAGAACAGAACTTTCTTCATCATTTTTCCTCCTCTATATTACAGCTGCACCTCCAGGACAATCTCCTCACCGCCGCGCAACACCTTCACAATTGCCTTTTCCCCCTTCTTTAGGGTACCTAGAGCCTGCATATAAACCTCTATATCCTTAATTACAATATCATTCACCTGAACTATCACATCACCGTTCTTCATCCCTGCCTTGTATGCAGGCTTCCCCTTCACAATTATATCAGCCCTGAGGCCGTTCTCCACCTGCCCTGTAACATCAGGCATCAGTCCAAGGGAAACCTTGAAGCCCGCCCTCATTGGGGAAGCCTCCGGAGAACCTGTATCAGTAAAGCTTAATCCCTGCGGATACCCCTGCACCTGTTCCACAAGGAGGGCTGCAAAATTTGCTACCGAATCCAGCCCTGCATAGTTCAGCTTGTACGAATCATCACTTGGAGTATGGTAATCCTCAGTACCGCCGGTGGTAAGATAGAATACCGGGATATTCTTTGCATAGAATGCGGAGTGGTCGCTAGGGCCATGCCCCTGCGGTGAACGGGTAACCTTGAGTGCATTTCCGTTAAGGTGTTCTGCCTGGGCAATTATATGATCCATCTCCTTTGCGGTACCTGTACCCCCAAGGGTAATTGCCTTTCCACGGAGGTTTCCTATCATGTCAAAGTTCACCATTGCCACTATATCTGAAACTGAGACACTCTTTCCTTCTGCCAGCACAAGCTCCTGAAGGTTGTCCGCAAAATGCTTGCTCCCCACAATACCCCTCTCCTCAGCGCCGAAAGCCACAAATATGATTCCGTGCTCCAGGTCCCCGGCCTTTGCAAACCTCTTTGCCAGATGAAGCATTCCGGCCACTCCGGAAGCGTTGTCATCCGCCCCGTTATGGACTGCAAGGGTATCCGGCCTGCGGGAACCGCTCCCTGGGCCTCCCATTCCAAGATGGTCATAATGGGCACCCACAACTATATATTTTCCGCTGCGCCCCGCAACTGAGCCATACACATTGAATGTATTTATATTCCCCTTCTTTACATTGAAAACCTGTTTCTGCGGCTCCAGACCCAGCTTTGCCATCTGCCCGAATATGAAACCGCAGGCGAGGGTATCCCCACTTGTGCCTCCGTCACGCCCCGCCAGGGCATCATCCGCCAGATATTCCACAATCTGCCTTGAAGAGAGCTTCTTGCCCATTTTGGGCACTTTCACCTGGTGTGCATGCAAACCTGATGCAACTGCCAGCAGCACTGCTGCATATATTATTTTCTTCATCATTTTCCCGATAAATACAGACAAACTTACTCAAGTTTTGCCTTTATACCAAAAAGTACTTCGTCCCAACCTCTTTCTTCCATTTTGGGGCCAATGGCCTCCACTACCCTTGAGGCCAGCATGGCCCCAGTCTCCCCGCATAAGGCCGGATCCGCACCGCACGAATGTGCATACAGGAATCCTGCCGCATAGGCATCTCCGGCTCCCGTGGTGTCAACTGCCCTGGCAGGCACGGCCCCAATCACTGAGATACTGCCTCCTGCCATCACAAGGGAACCTTCTTTCCCCAGCTTCACTACAGCCACCCTCCTTTCCGAAGCCATCAATGAACAGATCCACCTCAAGGCCTCCTCCCCCCCCTTCCTGGAGATGGCCTCAGCCTCCTGCTCATTCGCAAACACTATATCTGCATAGTCCGCCACTATCCTGCACACCCTCTCATGATAGTTCCTTACAATCCCGCAGCTCCCCAGATCAAAGGAGACTGCAATACCCTTCCCTCTGGCAATCTCCACAGCCCTCTCCACAACATCCCCGCACTGCATCAGATACCCCTCCACATGCAGGTAATCATACCCCTCAAACATCTCCTCCCTGAGATCTGCCGCCGAAAGTTCCAGCGCCGCCCCCAAATATGTGGCAAATGTCCTCTCTCCGTCCGGCGGGGTAATGAATGTAACCGCCCGGGCGCTCGGGTGGCTCCCCACCGTCAGATATGCCCTCACGCCATCATCCTCCATGGCCCTGCCATAAAGCTCCCCCACCTTGTCTCTCCCAACCTTTCCTATGAATCCTCCCCCCATTCCCAGCCTTGCCGCAGCTGCAACCGTATTGGCTGCCGAACCTCCGGGCACATTGCCGAGGTCCATCCCCTGTATCTTCTCCCATATCTTCCGTGCCGCGGGTGCATCAACGTGGTTCATGCTTCCAGGCACCAGCCCCAGCTCCCTCAGAAGAGCCTTATCCGGCAGTACTACAGGTATATCCGTAACTGCATTCCCAATACCCAAAATCCGTTTCATGACATTCAGATAAATTTTGCACATTGCTGCCTGGCGTACCCATTAAATTGGGGAAACGCACCTTTCCCGGTCTTATTCCGGACACATCGGCCAGGAGACATGTTACATACAGCCCGTAAATATAAGAATTTGTCGGGAAACCGCATTTTACACTTAAATAATAGTTGTTATAATATTTTTTTGTAGGTTTGCAGGTTGTAAACATTCCATAAAATGATTGTAGCAAAAACGTTAGAAGAGTTCATTCAGGCCCGCCAGGCACTCCCCCATCAGGAGAGCATAGGCTTTGTCCCTACAATGGGAGCCCTGCACCAGGGACACATCTCATTGGTGGAGCACTCTGTGGCCAAATGTTCCCACACAATAGTAAGCATATTCGTAAACCCTACACAGTTCAACAACCCGCAGGACCTTGCAACCTACCCCAGGACACTTGAGGCAGACTGCGCCCTGCTGGAGAAGAGCGGCGTTGACATAGCCTTCGCCCCAAGGGTAATTGACATATATCCCACTCCCGACAACAGGGTATTTGACCTGGGAGGATTGGATTCATACGGGGAAGGCCCCCGCAGGCCCGGCCATTTCAACGGAGTGGCACAGGTGGTCACCCGCCTGTTTGACATAGTGAAGCCCCAGCATGCATTCTTTGGCGAGAAGGACTTCCAGCAGGTTGCCATCATAAAATATTTCACAAGAAACCTCAACTACCCTATTGAGATAGTGCAGTGCCCTATCTTGAGGGAAGATGACGGCCTTGCAAAGAGTTCGCGCAACACACTCCTCACCCCGGCACAGAGGGAGGCTGCCCCACACATATACAAATGCCTGAAAAAGGCTGTGGAGTATGCCGCAACAATGTCTCCGGCAGAGGTGATAGCGGCAGTTACAGGGGAGATTGACGCAAACCCTGAACTTGAGACAGAATACATTGAGCTTGTGGATGCAGATACCCTCAGGCCTATTGCCGCGTGGAGCGATGCGGAGAACGTACAGCTGTGGTGTGCTGTTTATGCCCGCCCGGTAAGACTAATTGACAACATTAAAATCAGATAACCTATGCTACTTGAGATTCTTAAATCAAAAATTCACCGCGTAAGCGTAACTGAGGCCAACCTCAACTACATTGGCAGCATTACAATTGATGAGGAGCTCGTTAAGGCGGCAGGGCTGTATGAGAACGAGAAAGTTACCATTGTAAACATAAACAATGGCGAAAGGATAGACACTTATGTAATAAAGGGTGAACCGGGAAGCGGCAAAATTTGTCTTAATGGAGCAGCTGCCCGAAAGTTTGCGGTAGGTGACCTTGTAATCATCATGGCATACGCCCAGATGACTCCGGAGGAAGCCGCCACTTTCAAGCCAAAAGTTGTTTTCCCCGACTCGCTAACAAATAAAATAGTGTAAAGAATGCGAAAGGTGCTCAAGTACCTTGCCTTTCTTATCCTGGCTGGAATATTGCTCCATTTCTCCTTCAAAGGGGTGGAATGGAGTGATTTTGTTTCCGGCCTGCACTGCTGCAACTGGTGGTGGATAGCTACCTCCATGATTATAGGCATCCTCGGATTCCTTGCCAGGGCCCTCAGGTGGAGGCTCCTGCTGCTCTCCCTGAACAAGGGTGTGACCCTAAGGGAGACATTTGACGGGGTGAACATAGGATACATAACCAATTTCATTTTCCCCAGGGCCGGAGAGGTGGCCCGCTGCGGGGTGGTTGCCAAGACCAGGAAGGTTTCTTTTGAAGGCTCCTTGGGGACGGTTGTACTTGAGAGGGGATTTGATATGGTGTGCCTTATGGTATGGATGGTGCTCCTGCTGCTGTTCAAGTGGGGAGAGTTCGGCTCATTCATCGGGAATGAGATATGGATCCCCCTGCAGGCAAAGTTCAACTCTGCCGTATGGCCCCTTGCCATATTCATGGCTGTGGTGCTGGCGGCGGTACTCTCGCTGTGGATCCTCAGGAAAAGGCTCCTTGAGATAAAGGTATTCCGCAAGGCATTTGAGATAGCCCGCGGGCTCCTGAGGGGGCTCCTCACCGCATTCAGGATGGAGCACAAATGGCTCTTCCTGCTTTATACGCTGCTGATATGGCTTACCTACTGGCTCACAAGCCTCACAACAATATACGCTTTCCCTCAGGTGGGACACCTTAACGGTGCAGATGCCCTCTTCCTCATGATTATAGGAAGCTTCGGATGGGTTGTGCCGGTTCAGGGGGGGCTGGGAGCCTACCACTTCATTGTAAGCCTGGCTTTGGCAAAAGTTTATGGCATTGCACAGGCAACAGGTGTGGTTTTTGCAACCATTTCCCATGAGGCACAGGCATTGGTGATGATCCTGTGCGGTGTTGTTTCATTAATAAGTGTAAGTTTATGGAGAAAGCGTCAGTAAAGCAGCTGGTCCTTGCCATCTGCATCATGTTGGCTTCTGCGGGGGCACTTGGGGCCCAGAGCCGCAGCAGCATCAATGAAGAAATCTACATTGCATACCTCAAGAACGAGTTCTACGTACAATACGGTACCCCTTCAATTGTAGAGATTACCAATGAACTTGGGGGACACAGCAATTTCAGGAAGGCCGGCACGTCATACACCGGAGTGTGGGGGGCAGGCTACAACAGGTTCCTCAACCCGTATTTCTGCGTAGGTGCATATTTCGGTACAAGTGAATCGGAGCTGAAGGCTAAGGATGCCAATACCGGGAAAACGGTATTCACCAACAATGTACGCAGCTACACCGGCATGGTGAATTTCGGATGGACCTACTTCCGCAACGGAATCTGGGAAATCTCATGCGGTGCATCAGCCGGCATTGCAAACAAGAACGAGAACATCACCCGGATTGGGAAGGGAGACAGCTCCATTCCCAAGGAGAGTGACAAGACTGTCTTTGCATACAACTTCACCGTTGCCAAGATAAGGGTAGGCGGTGGTATCCTGGGCGGTTTTGCCGAGTTCGGCTTCGGCTACAGGGGCATTGCAAATGCAGGCCTCTCCGTAAGGTTCTGACAAAAGAAAACCTGGCTTATGACTATAACTTTTTCCATTGGATATAATACCGTGTGGGGCGAGGAGCTGCTTGTAACAGGCTCCTGCAGCGCCCTTGGCAACAATGACATACAAAAAGCCCTTCCCCTCTCCTATATGGGAGACGGGATATGGCAGGGTACGATAAGGTGCAACCCGGCAGAAGAGCGCATCATCTGCTACAGCTATCTTGTGAAGGGTCCTTCCGGGATACATCACGAGGCGGGCAAAAGGAGGGCCATAGCCCTCAACTCCTACACTGAGGCCATCATTGCAGATGACAGCTGGCAGGGAAACTCTGCAGAGGCACCTTTCCTTTCCGCCCCGTTTGCCGATGTCTTCTTTGCGGACAACAGCTGCCCGCACACCATTACACACCAGCATGACAATGAACTTATCCTAAAGGTAACTGTACCCAATGTAGCCAAAGGGGGTGAGGTGCTGGTATGCGGTGCCCCTGCAGAGCTCGGTGGCTGGAACCCCCACAAGGCACTCCCGATGATGAGGATGGAGAACCTAAAGTGGGAAAAGGGATTCACCGCCTCAAGGAAAAGCGGCAAGGTGTGGGAATTCAAGTTCATCATAAAGACTCCTGAAGGGGAGTATATCTGGGAAGAGGGGGAGAACAGGAGCCTTACAATACCCGGTATACCAAAGCACACAACCGTAATAAAGGAGTACTCCGGTGCGGCATTCCCTACCACAAGGCCCCGCTACAGCGGCGTGGCGGTACCTGTATTCTCACTCAGGAGCAGCACCAGCCACGGCATAGGGGACCTTGCAGACCTGAAGAAGCTTGCCGGATGGGCCGGCAGTAACGGCCTTTCAATGATACAGCTCCTCCCTATAAATGATACCACAGCCCACCTCACATGGAGGGACTCATACCCGTACAACTGCATCTCCACCCAGGCCCTGCATCCGATATATATCAATCTGGAAGCTGCAGGGAAGCTTAAGGAGAAGAAACTTGCAGCGCAGATGGAGGAGGAGGGGAAAGCCCTCAACTGCGGTGAATTCCTGGATTATGAGGCAGTATGGAACTCCAAGATGAAATGGCTCAAGGCTATCTATGTCCAGGAGAAGGAGAAAAGCCTTGCAGAACCGGGCTGCCGCACCTTCATGGAAAACAACCGAGAATGGCTCCTCCCATACGCAGCATTCTCTGCCCTGAGGGACAAGCACGGGAGTGCAGATTTCAGGAGCTGGGGGGAATATTCCCAGTTCTCATGGGATATGGTGGAGAGGCTTGCCAGCAGAGAGTCATCCCTGCATGAAGAGATCCATTTCTATATATTTGTGCAGTACCACCTCCACAAGCAGATGGTACAGGCAAAGGAACACGCCCACAAGTGCGGCGTTGCCCTTAAGGGGGACATCCCCATAGGCATCTCCCGCTGCAGCGTGGAGGCATGGCAATACCCGCATCTGTTCAACTTCAGCCAGCAGGCAGGAGCGCCGCCCGATTTCTTCTCTGCAGACGGTCAGAACTGGGGCTTCCCAACCTATAATTGGGATGAGATGGAGAAGGACAACTACACATGGTGGAAAAACCGCTTCGCCCATTTTGCAGATTATTTTGATGCATACCGCATAGACCACATCCTGGGATTCTTCAGAATATGGGAGATACCTGTTGAGTACCGCAGCGGAATGAAGGGGCACTTCTCACCAAGTCTTCCTCTCTCAAAAGATGAGCTTGCAGCATGGGGCTTCAGCAATATGGACAAAAGCACCCTTTTTGTGGAGGACCCATATCAGAAAGGGAAATTCCACCCTATGATTGGAGGTGAACAGAGTGAAGCGTTTGCCCTCCTGCCCCATGGGGAACAGGAAGCATTCAGGAAGTTGCACTACTATTATTTCTATCAGAGGCACAATGAATTCTGGTACAACAGTGCCATGAAGAAGCTCCAACAGCTGATAGCCTCCACAAACATGCTCACCTGCGGTGAGGACCTGGGAATGCTGAACGAATCTGTGAGCAGGTGCATGATCAACCTGAAGATACTTTCACTGGAGCTGCAGATTATGCCAAAGGTTCTTGGAACCGGTCTAGGCAATCCGGCCACATATCCATATCTGAGCGTATGCACCACCAGCACCCACGATTGCGAGACACTCCGCATGTGGCTGGGGCAGCGCAACGGCACCGGGGACGCATCCCCGCAGGAGTGCTGCAGCACAATAGCCACAAACATGGCAGCTCCAAGCATGCTGGCCATACTGCCCCTGCAGGACTGGCTCTCAATTGACGGCAAGCTCAGGAAGGCTGATGCCTCAAGCGAGAGGATAAACATCCCTGCCGTGGCAGACCACTACTGGAGATACAGGATGCACATCACAATAGAGGAGCTGGAAAAAGCCAGTGAACTGAACAAAAAAATCAGGGAACTCGCCGCAAGGTAGTTCCCTGATTTTTTTTCTTTACAGATACCTCTCATACGCAGGGAGATCTATCAGTCCGTGGCCGCTGAGGTTGAACAGGAGCACCTCCTCACGCCCCTCCTCCTTGGCCTTGAGGGCCTCACGGATGGTTGCCGCAATGGCGTGGGCAGATTCGGGTGCCGGGATGATACCCTCTGCACGGGCAAAGAGGATTCCGGCGCTGAATGTCTCATCCTGAGGAATGGCAACTGAATTGATGTAGCCATCCTGCACCAGCTGGCTCACAATCTGTCCGCCTCCATGGTACCTTAAACCTGCCGCATGTATCTGCTCCGGCTGGAAATCGTGCCCGAGCGAGAGCATAGGGATAAGCGGTGTCATTCCGGCGGTATCGCCATAATCATACATCATCTTTCCGGTAGAGAGTTTCGGGCAGCAGGCGGGTTCTGCGGCAATGAACTCGGTTGTCTTGCCCTGAGTGAGGTTGTAGCGTAGGAACGGGAACGTTATGCCGGCAAAGTTGGAGCCTCCGCCAAAGCAGGCTATCACCTTTGTAGGATAGTCTCCTGCAATCTCCATCTGCTTCTCAGCCTCAAGTCCTATGATTGTCTGGTGCAGCAGCACATGGTTGAGGACACTTCCCAGCACATACCTGCAGTTAGGAGTATTCATTGCCATCTCAACCGCCTCGGAAATTGCTATTCCAAGGGTGCCGCCGCAATCTGGCTGGGTTGCAAGGATATTGCGTCCGAACTCAGTGAGGTTGGTTGGAGAAGGGTGCACGTTGCCGCCGTATGTACGCATAACCAGCTTCCTGTATGGCTTTGCCTCGTAGCTGCTCTTTACCATAAACACATTCAGATCAAGCCCAAAGTGCTCGCATGCAATGCTCATTGATGAGCCCCACTGGCCTGCTCCTGTCTCTGTGGTAAGGTGTGTTATCCCCTGTATCTTGTTGTAGTAAGCCTGCGGTATTGCAGTGTTAAGCTTATGTGAGCCTACTGGGCTTACGCTCTCATTCTTGAAATAGATCCTGGCCGGGGTGTCAAGGGCCTTCTCCAGGCCGCTTGCGCGCACCAGCGGTGTGGGGCGGTATATCTTCAGGAGGGTACGCACTTCATCTGGGATATCAATGAACCTCTCCTTTGAGAATTCCTGCGCCACAAGCTCCTTGGCAAAGAGCTGCTCCATCTCCTCCCTCTTGAGAGGTTCCCTGGTCTTTGGATTCAACAAAGGCTGGGGCTGATTGGGCATATCCGCAAGAATGTTGTACCATTGTTTTGGGATCTGGTCTTCCGGTAATGTAATCTTCTTTGTTGTCTTCATCGTTCAATGTGTTTTAAATGAAAAGCCCGCTGCTTGTGAGCAACGGGCCTGTTTGTTTATATGAATGCAAATATCTCTACATGGCAATGCTCACAGATGAATCTTCACTGTGCCACCACCAGAAACGGATATTTGCTGAACTATATCTCATCGTATGTCCCTTTATCACTACAAAGGTTGCAGATAATTTTTATAAAAACAAGGATTTTTCAAAAAATGTTCTTCACAAGATCTGCAACTGTAGAGACAGGCATCACCTGCAGTCCCTTGTGCGGTTTCCCCTGCGGCTTGTTGAAGGCGGAGATAAAGATCTTCTCCATTCCCAGCTTGGCCGCCTCGGCAATCCTCTTCTCTATCTGGCTTACTGGCCGTATCTCCCCGCTGAGACCTATCTCCCCTGCAAAGGCATATCCGGCCGGAATGCTTTCATCAAAGTTTGAAGAGAGGATGGCTGCAACAATTGCCATGTCACAGGCAGGGTCTGCAACCTTCAGTCCTCCTGCAATGTTCAGGAAGACATCCTTCTGGGAGAGTCTGAATCCCACCCTCTTCTCCAGTACGGCCAGGAGCATGTTCATGCGCCTTACATCAAAGCCGGTAGCTGAGCGTTGAGGTGTACCGTATGCAGCCGAGCTTACAAGTGCCTGCACTTCAATGAGGAACGGACGGCTCCCGTCAAGCATTGCTGCAACTGCTATTCCGCTGAGGTTCTCCCCGTGCATAGGTATGAACATCTCAGAAGGGTTCAGTATCTCCCGGAGCCCGTCTGAACACATCTGGTACACGGCCAGCTCCGCGGTGGAGCCGAAACGGTTCTTTATGCTGCGCAGTATCCTGTAAGCATGGCGGCTGTCCCCCTCAAACTGCAGCACCACATCCACAATATGCTCAAGCACCTTGGGGCCTGCAATTGTGCCGTCCTTGGTTATATGCCCTATCAATATCACCGGTGTCCCGGTCTCCTTGGCGTAGCGGAGCAGCGCTGCTGCACACTCCCTCACCTGTGAGACACTTCCTGCAGAAGACTCAATGTTATGGGAATAGATGGTCTGTATGGAATCTATTATAAGTAGCTGCGGAGCTGCAGTACGGGCCTCCGTGAGGATGTTCTCCAGCAGGGTCTCGGACAATACAAGGCAGTTGTCATGTGCCCCGCCAAGCCTCTCTGCCCTCATCTTTATTTGTCTGGCACTCTCCTCCCCCGAAACATACAGGGTGCGGAGCCCCTCATTCATGAGCGGAATCTGAAGGCTCAGTGTGGATTTCCCTATCCCCGGCTCACCCCCTATCAGCACAAGGGATCCCTTAACCATGCCTCCTCCAAGAACCCTGTCAAGCTCATTCCCTTCCCGACAGGTTCCGTTGCCTCCTCCCACCAGAATCCTGCTCTCCCGGCCGCTCTCAATCTGCGGCAGCGGCTGGGGCTTTGCACCCCCTCCCCCCTGCAGGAACGACTGGGCCCTTGAAGTAAGTGAAGAACTGTCGGGAGCCTTGCTTACAATCTCCTCCACCATAGTGTTCCACTCCCCGCACGCGGGGCATTTCCCCATCCACTTGGGGCTCTCGTTTCCGCATGAGCTGCAGAACCATGCCTTCTTTATCTTTGCCATAAACCTTTATCTCCATTACATATCGCCAAAAGACACAGGATACCCTTCCGGCAACTACAAAGTTATTTATTTTGGGGAGATAAAAGAATATTTGTCCATTATGATTATCTTTGTAAAGATGCCCCGGGCATCAGGCAGATAATATAACTTAAAAGATATGAAAAGAATCGTTTCAATTCTTATGGCGGCACTGCTTGTTTGCAGCAACGCCTTTGCGCAGGCTCCGGACAGGGAGAAGATTGCGGGTGAAATTGACAATTATGTACAGCAGGTGATCCAGACCTGGAAGATTCCGGGACTTGCAGTAGCCTTCTCTTTGGATAATGAGCCGCTCTTTGCAAAGGGGTACGGAGTAAAGGAGGTGAGGCCTGCAGACGGCATAGGATTCAGGGGTATCCCTGCAAGTGACCGCAATGTTGCCAGCGGCGGGGTTCCGGGTGTGATAAATACTCCGGGCGAGCCTATTGATGTGAACACCGTGTTCCAGATTGGTTCCGTTTCAAAATCATTTACTGCAACAATCATGGGGCAGCTTGTGGATGAGGGGCTGGTAAAATGGGAGGATACGGTAAAGAACATACTTCCGGACTTCAAATATTATGACCAGTATGTGACAGACAACATGCAGGTGATAGATGTGATGACACACCGCACCGGCATAGGCGGCCAGGTGGGAACCTACTTCCCTAACCTTGGCTATGACAGGGAGGACTGCTATAAGATGCTTGCTCTTCTCAAGCCCGCATACTCTTTCAGGGGTGCGTACCAGTACAACAACAGCACTTTCCTCATTGCCGAGAAGATAATTGAGAAGGTTACAGGCAAGAGCTGGGAGGAGAACCTTCAGGAGAGAGTTTTCAATAAGGCCGGAATGAAGAGCTCTTCTGCAAATGCAGAGGGTTATGCAGCTTCAAAAAACGTGGCTACCCCACACGATTACAGATATACAACAGTGGAGCTTGCCAAAATGCAGTTCCCTGAAACCGCAGATGTACCTGCAGATGCAAAAGGGGAGATTGTAACCCTTCCGCTGTACGGCGATGAGCAGGCGCTCTACTGGCTTACCGGTGTGGGCCCTGCCGGCAGCATCAACTCAACAGTTACTGATATGCTCCGTTACGCCCAGATGCACATGAACAACGGCTACATTGTAGATAAGGTTTATGCAAGGAAAGATGTGGGAGAGGCACCTTCTGCAGTTGACACAACCTTTGTGATGTCTGAGAAGGCAATGAGAAAACTCCACCAGGGAGTTACAATCACCTCCCAGAACGATAACCGCACAACCCTTTATGCACAGTGCTGGTTTGTGGAGCAGAACAACAAGTACAGGCTCTATTTCCACACAGGCACAACCTGGGGAATGACTGCAATCTGCTTCTTCATCCCGGAGGTAAAGCTGTCGGGAGTAGTGCTTTCAAACTGTGAGATGGGGTCAAATCCAAGATATGCAATCATGTACAAACTGGCCGACCTGGTGATGGGGCTCCCTACCAAGGATTACAACAAGGAGTATTTTGATTCATACATTGCTTCAAACGAGAAGAGCTGGGCCAAGGAGCGTGCAGCAGAGAAACCTGCAAAGGCTGCTCCTGCCCCTGACAAGGCAATCATAGGTGAGTATGCCAAGGATGAGCTGTTTGGGGATGCAAGGATTACAAAGGGGAAGGACGGCCTCTACATTGAACTGGGCAAGATGGGCTACAAGAACAGGCTGGCACACGTGAACGGCAACAACTGGATATTCCGCAGCGACGGATACGCTTTCCCTGTGGAGTTCTCATTTGATGAAAGCGGCAAGAAGGCCACCGGATTCATTGTGAAGTTCCCTAACGGCGAGGAGAACAGCATAGGAGGCTGGAAAAGGAAATAGAAACAATAAATACACTTGATATGAAAAAACTTTTGTTACTCGTACTGGCTGTTGCTTTGGCCGGTGGAGCATACGCTCAGAAAATTGTAGGCCTCTCTTCAAAGGCCAGATCAGGTGAGGCATCTGCAAACCTCACATACGTAAATGCAGTAAAGAAAGCGGGCGGTGTCCCAATCGTAATCCCCATGACAACTGATGACAGGCAGATTGATGCAATCCTGAATGTGATTGATGCCCTTATCATGACAGGCGGCGAGGATATCAACCCTCTGAAATATTTCAACGAGGAGCCTCATCCTAATTTGGGTGACGTTGTCCCTGAGAGGGATGCATTTGACATCAAGCTCATCAGGAAGGCTGTGGAGAAAGGCATTCCGGTACTCGGCATCTGCCGCGGCGTTCAGGTGATGAACGTGGCATTCGGCGGTACCCTTTATCAGGACATCCCTACACAGGTGCCTACATACGGCATCCAGCATTCACAGAATGCCCCTGGCAGCATGGGTACACATACAATAACCATTGACAAGAACTCTGTCCTCTACAAGCAGGTGGGCAAAGAGAAAATAGCTGTAAACAGCTTCCACCACCAGGCAGTGAAGGATGTTGCCCCTGGCTTCAAGGTTACCGCAAAATCAAATGACGGCGTAATTGAGGCAATTGAGAGCATCAGCAATCCTAAGGTTTGGGGCGTGCAGTTCCATCCTGAGCATCTTGTAAACGGTGAAGAGAAGGATCATTTCATAGGTATCTTCAAGGCTCTGATGGAGTAGCTTGGTCCTATCAGGAATGAACCAGGCTGCAAATTGACATGAACCCCGCAAGTTAGACAAAAACTTGCGGGGTTTATGTTTTATTCTGGAGTCTATTGATTACCATACCAGGATTGATATTTCTCAAGATAGTAACCCAGGTACTCCATTTTGAATGGAAAATACTTTAGAGACAGTTCTTGCATGTATTTTTTTTCCCCTTCATTTATATCGTACATCAAAAGATTTTTCAATGCCTGTTCTATTGTATATAAAACCTCTGCATCAATATAGGACATAATTTTGTTGAAACTATCCTTGGGTATAAGGAATTGGACCTGTTTTGTCTTACCGTCAGCACCTATAATACACCTGAAAACCAAGTCGTTGATTTTTGGATAATTCTTGTCTTCCTGTATAAATTGGATTAAGTCTTTTGATAATGATTCATGGAAGAATTTGCCGAGCCTGTAAATATTACCACCGTTGGGACTCAACATTATATTATTATGCCACATCAAAAAAAACTTTGCTTCCAATATCTCAGAAGGATTGGACGGATTTATATCCAGATGCACTGTCTCACCTTCCATATCAATAAAAGAAGGCTTGAAGGAATTTGGATTATCAAAGTAATCATTGTCGGCGATATACTTGTTGCCTGTATTCTGTATTGAGATGTATTCAGGGTATGTTTTTTGTCTGTTTTGTCTTATCTGGCTACCCAACGTGTCTAGGGCAATTGAGTAACTATTGCCGTTGTAGCTTAAAGTATCTCCAATTGTGATGTTTTGTCCTAGTAAATTAGTTGATAGGACAATAAATAGTATAATAAGTGAATTTTTCATAAAGAGTTGTATTTTTCACATTTTTTTAATAGCAATTGAACTTCTTCTATATTATTGTAAGTTGCATTGTATTTCTGCATTACTTTATAAGAATCTGATTCAAGAATCATACTGACAAGTTCATCATAATCTGTAGAAGACTGGGATTTATAATACTTGATGAATTTATTTATAAATTCATTAGATTCTTGTAGTTTAAGAGAATTCATTCTGCAATATGCATACTGCAAAATGCGGGCCTGGATCTCATTATTCACATCATATGCTTTGAATTTATTACCACAGGCTTGAGCTGCATAAGCATGGAATAGCTCATGTACTATTTGTCCATGGAGAGCATTACTATTGGTTTTCCATTTAATAACTTTATTGCCTCTACTATAACCTGATTCCCCTTTATAATCAGGATGATTTTCGAATGATATAGATATACTATTAAAAATCTCATCACTAAAGCATTCTTTCTTTATTGAATCAATGATAGGTTTTATTATAGTGAAACTTTTATCATCGTATTTAATTGTAGAATCTGAAGGTATTTCTATAGGATTATCTTCAGGAGGATTTCCTTGCCCTCCACCTGTGGAGGTGCCATTACCATTTCCTCCTCCAGTTTCACGGCATTCCCCAAAACAATTGGGTAATCTGCAATATGGACAAACATCATCATTGTCCTCAAAAATGCCGCATGTGCAATAACCTTTGAGGAATCCACATTCATCACAATATACTGGTTTATCAACTATTATTGCTCCTTCAATATCTCCAGCTCCATATCCGCAGCGTTGGCAGAAGAAATCATCAGAAGCGATTGGGGCATCACAATTCCAACAATACATATCTGGTTCATATATTCCTTCTCCTTTTGTGTTGATATTACTGAAACCTATGTGGAAGAAATCTTGAGGATATATATATTCCTGCCCCTTGTTATATATATCCAATCCTACATCTATCCTTTTTCCATAGTTGTATTTGAACGCATACCTGAAGCTTCCGTCAGTGTTGGTGAAAAGCTGATATCCTGTAAAGTTTCTTCTGTCACCTGACCAAAGCCATGGTGAGAACCCCTCTATTGGTTTGTCGGGATTAGTAATGTATCCTATTACTGTTGACAGAAAGACATGTACGTTCCCACTCTTTTTATACTTTTGAATAATCAGGTTACTCTGTAGTTTTACCTCCTTATCCATCTTTATCATCTTGCCATCTTCAGTAATATGTCCAAATGAGGCATTCAGGGTAATGTTGTAAAGAATGGGAATCTCATATACATAAGACCAGTCGTTTTCCACAAAATGGAATTTTTCCCATAAAGGAGTTTGTTGGAGGCTATGGAAAAAGTTGCTTCCTTTCGTTTGTACGATAGGTTTTAGGTAGAGTTCGGGAAAGCACAGGTTCCCATAGTTTTCCTCATAGATTTGTCTGGCTGTAGAAAGCCGGAAATTGTGTGGCTGCTTGAAATTGCTCTCAGGCGATACGGACTCTTTGGTACAGGCTCCGATAATTAGGGTATTCTTATGATTTTTGCAAATTTTTCAGCCTAAAACAGGTTGATAAATGCGATCATTTTTAATAACGGAGAACATTCTTGCTACAAGTTTGGCCCTAATTGCATTTAAAACGGTCGTTTCAGCAAATCATTTGGTTGGTGGAAGAGTCTTTTGGGTATTTCTGGCAACTACATGAAATCATTTGATGCACAATATAGTGGTGATAATTTGCAAGACTACAACATGGATAACTATTCGGCTGGTATATCTTTTTCTGCCCGTCCTTTAAGTTGGTTATCATTTGAATTGGAATCGCAGTGGCAACAGGTACAAATGAAATCCGAGTTGGCAGATTCAAAATTTAATCAGCTGAAGCATAATGCAAACCTGATATTCCCAATAACACGAAGTCTTCAATTTGGAATTAACAATGCCATCTATCAATCGTTGGAAACAAAGGAAAACTCTTGGTTCACTGATTTTACAGCAAGCTATACATATAAACGAATAGAGTTCCAACTGAATGTAAACAACATCTTTGGAAAATATACATACGAAAGAGAATTCATCTCTTCCATCGAACGGAACTACTATCGTTATACGCTTCGTCCTCGTGAGGTATTAGCAAAGGTGTCGTTTGCATTTTAACCGTTTGGCATCAGTCTATAATAGTAAAGTTGCCCGCCAGCAGTTTTATGGATGCAGACGGGTCGTTTTGTTTTAATCTCTTTTCCCCGGCAATTTGTCAATAAAAGCATTCTTCACCATAGCATAGGCACGCTGTGGGTCAAACTTATCAGCGCCTGCACGAAGAAGTATATCTGTGTCATCAAGAAATTCGGGGTCTTGAAGTTTCAGTTCCATATTCTGCACAAACTGCTTGTAGGTCGGTGCTTTCTCTACTACAAAATCCATATACTTGCTGTAGCATTCAAGCGTCTTTTCAATATCTATATTTCCATGATCCAATGCTACTTGCATATCGAAAAGATCACGCACCTTCTTTC
>JAFUMO010000003.1 GCA_017482565.1 Bacteroidales bacterium
TATTGAGGCAGGAAACAAATACATGAAGTTGTACAAGCAGATGAAGATGTACAACGATCCTGACCTTAACCCTGTACTTTACGGAAAGAAATAAACCGGGATGTCAAAGATACTGGTCATCAGACTTTCCGCAATAGGCGATGTTGCAATGACTGTACCTGTGGTGCAGTCATTTGCTGTGAAATATCCACAGCATCAGATTACTGTACTCAGCAGGCCAAGAATGTCATCACTCTTTGCAGGACTCCCTTCAAATGTGTCATTCATGGGTATTGACCTGCAGAATGAGTACAAGGGTGTGGCCGGGCTCTTAAAGTTGTGCCGCATGCTTGAGAAGGAGGGGTATGACTGCATTGCAGACCTGCATGATGTCCTGAGGACAAAATTCATAAGGGGTTATTTCACCCTCAAGAGGTACAAGTGCGCCCATATAGACAAGGGGAGGAGTGAGAAGAAGGCCCTTGTAAGGGAGAAGAACAAGGAGTTCAGGCAGCTGAAGAGCTCATTCCAGAGGTATGCGGATGTATTTGGCAGGCTCGGCATGCCGGTGGAGATCTCGTTCAACTCAATATACGGAGAGGAGAAGGGTGACATTTCAGCCTTTATGGCCATTACAGGTGAGAAGGGGTGTGACAAATGGATAGGAATAGCCCCGTTTGCTACCCATGCCGGGAAAATATACCCTCCGGAGGAGATGGAGAAAGTGGTTGGGATACTGTCGGGAAGAAGAGATGTAAAGATATTCCTCTTTGGAGGGGGGAAGAAGGAGGTTGACATCCTTTCTGCCTGGGAGGGCAAATATTCCGGAACCGTATGTGTTGCCGGGAAACTGAAAATGGACTCTGAGCTTGCCCTGATGAGCCGCCTTGATGTGATGGTGAGCATGGATTCAGGAAATATGCACCTTGCATCACTTACAGCAACACCTGTTATATCAATCTGGGGTGCAACACATCCATTTGCCGGATTCATGGGGTGGAAGCAGGAGGAATCAAACGCAGTACAGCTGGAGCTCCCTTGCAGGCCATGTTCGGTTTATGGCAACAAGCCTTGCCACAGGGGAGATTATGCCTGCCTCCAGATCAGCCCTGAAACAATAACAGAGAAAATCCTCAATACAATTTCATAAGATGGAAACAAAGATCATTATCCACAAGGATTTCAGCCATCTGGAGAAATTCATCAATTCCCTTCCCGAGAGTTTCCTGCATAAAGGGGAGAAACTGCATGATGGAAGGAACAAGGTGAAGAGGTTCAGGCTTGGCAGGGAGTGGATAGTTGTAAAGAAATTCAAGAGGCCTAACATAGTGCAGAAGATTGCATATTCATTCTTCAAAAGTTCAAATGCTGAGAGGGCATACCTCTTTGCAGAAAAGCTGAGAGGAATGGGAATCAGCACTCCCCACGAGATTGGCTATATTGAAATAAAGAGGAAAGGGCTTCTGGATGAGAGTTATTTCATCTCCACACAATGCTCGTACGCAGCATTGTCTCAGATACTGGACGGGGAGGATTTCAGCAAGGAGGCCGCTGATGCCCTTGCCGGCTACCTTGTAGATCTGCATGGAAAGGGTATTCTCCACGGAGACCTTAACCTCACCAATATCCTGTACAGGATTGAGGATGACAAGTATGAATTTACCCTCATTGATACCAACCGTTCAAAGTTCAGAGAAAGCCTGGGGAGGAAAGAGTGTCTTGAAAACATGAAGAGGCTTACGCACGACAGGGAGCTGATGGAGTATATTGTCTCTGCATACGCAAGGCTCAAGAGATGGGACAAGGACGGGACAGTAAGGGAAATGATGGAGAGTCTCAACCGGTTTGAGGAGAAGATAAGGAGGAAACGCAAATTCCAGAAAATGACAGGACTGAGGAAATGACCCCAGTCCTGTTTCTTCTATATAATTCCTGTTGTTGTCACTTTCTTTCGCCCTGGCCGTATTTTCCGGCATAAAGCTCTGCATCAAACTCCCATTTTCCCTGAATCTTGAGCACCTGCTCAATAAGGTCCCTCACACAACCCCTTCCGCCCGGGTACAGCGAAACATAATCACACACATCCTTTACCTCCTGGACGGCATCTGAAGGGCATACAGCCAATCCGCACTCCTTGAGGATAGGGATGTCAGGGATGTCATCACCTACAAATGCCACCTCTTTAGGGGAAATGCCGCATTTGTTGCAGAAATCATAGAAATCAGGGAGCTTGTTCCTGGATTTGAGATAAATGTGCTCAACCCCAATCCCTTCAAACCTCTTTCTTACAGATTCTGAATATCCGCCGGTAATGATTGCAATGTGATAACCGCAAAGATAAGCCCACCTTACACCGTAGCCGTCTTTTGCATTATGTATCCTGAGGAGATCACCGTCCGGCATCACAAGCACGCTGCCATCTGTGAACACACCGTCCACATCAAATGCGAACCCCTTTATATCCTTAAGTTTTGTCTTGTAGTTGCTCATAATTCTTTCTATTGTTTATCGGGATTATATTTCCTGAAAATCTTTTCCGTAAGGAATTCATACACCTGGAGATGTTCCTTGAATCTCTCTTCAGAGAGGATTTCCTTATGTTTGGTGATTGTATTTGTATCGCCCCTGCGTGCCGGTCCAGTCTGTGATACTGCTGGGGTATTGAGGAAAGCCTTCCTTATGCTCTCAATTGCACTTGGGAGGAGGAGGGTGAAATCGGGGCTGGCTATATCGTAAGCCAGGGATAGTGAATAATTAAGAAAATTGGTGGTAAAAATTGCCGCTGTATGGAACTGCAGCCTTTTCTTGGAATCACACACCTTATATTCTGCCTTTATAGAAGAAGTAATGTTTCTCAGAATCTCTTCTCCTTGGGGTGCATTTGCCTCAATGAGGAACGGTACAAGCCTCACATCAAGATCCTTGTTCATGCTCAGGGTCATGAGAGGGTAGAAGACACCGGCATTTTTCAGGCCGGCTTCCTCCAATACAGACATTGGGGTGGCACCGCTTGTATGTACGGTAAAGCACTCCTTGTGGGGAAGATGCGCCGCAACATTGGCAATGGCATCATCACTTACTGCAATAAGAGTAATGTCAGCCTTGGGGAGGAGCCCCATATCCGTTGTGGCAAACACGTTGCTCCTGCTTCTCTTCAGTGCCCTAACAACCTTCTCCGCCTTCTCAATGTCCCTTGCCCATACACACTCAATGCTGTGCCCTGCCCCTTGTAGGAAAAGGGCCATCCTATATGCGACATTGCCAGCTCCAATTATGTTTATCCTGTACATCTCTTTCCTCCTGTCACTAATCCTTAGAAAACCCATTTCACCGCAAGGGTAGGGATTGCATAAAACTCATTGTTCATACCGTATGCAGGCCATACAAGGCAATTTGAAAGCTCCAGCTCCGCACCTACACTCAGTTTGAAGTCATCATCCATCTTATCCATAGCGCTCAGGTTAAGCCAGAACTGAGGCTCGCTGCAGAATACAAGATTTCCAGCAACGCTGTTGTCATGCCATAGGTCTGCAAAACCGGTAAAAGAGCAGAGCCCGTCTGCAAAATGGATTCCCCATACAGTAGTGAGCTGCCAGCTGTGGTGCGAACCCACCTGCTGTCTTGCCAGATACTTGTACATGGCCTGAACAGAGAATGTCTTTGAGAAATCATTGTCCGCCCAGTTATATGCACCACCGAAAAGATACGCATCGTTATAGCTTCCGCCGCTGCTGAGTCCTCCGTTATACTCAAGATGGAGGGCCACAGGCGCATCCCAGAACTTGAATTCCCTGGCCAGCTCCGCATAAACACTCTGCATCACATTGTCCCCAAGATCCGCATCGATGAAGAAATAAGTGCTTCCCCATTTATCGGGAGTAAAATTCTCCACAGTGGCTGTAAGCTTTGGCCTGTTGGAAAGCTCTTTACCGTAAAAATTGTTTCCAAAATCATAATGAAGCTGCAGATTCAGCTGTGCAAACGCTGTTGTTGCTGAGAGCGCGAGCAATGCTATAAGGAAAAGCCGTTTCATAATTCAAATAATTTTACTGCAAATTTACAAAAAACTAAATTACATCTGTTTTACGTTGTCCTTTTGTACAAATTATTGTTAATCAGAGTGTTTTAAAATACAAATAGCGCAAATTCCAAAAAGTATTATTTCTAACAAGCTTATAATAAACAAATTGCAAAAAAGGACAACGTAAAAAAAATAAAATGAAAGAGAGGGCAACCCTTTGCATTATTGCGTTTGGGTTGCCCTCTCAGGATATTTATCTGTCGGGAAGAGATTAGTTCTCTTCTGCTACATACTCATCTTTGATTGCTGAGAATGCTGCAAGGTCCTCAAGTTTGAAGGCTGCAATGTATGAAGCCCTCTCGTTGTTCCATGCCTCAGATTTGTTGGTGTATACCTCAGCTGATCTTGCAAATGACTCATCTACCTGTGCATCTATGATGAGGAGGTAAGACATGATGATGTGTGCAGCCATCTCCACAAGTCTCCTTGCGTGGAAATCAATGTACTCCTCACCTTTGCCCTGTACCAGCTCACAAGTTGCCTCATACTGTGCAGTCATTGCAACAAGTTTCTCCTTAAGAGCTGCGAACTCCGGCTTAACCTCCATCTGCTCATACTCACGGATTTTTGCAAGGTATGAACCGTTTGTAACATATCTGATTGCTGCAACAGTCTGGAGCTGTGAAGTACCCTCATAGATAGTGAGAATCCTTGCATCCCTGTAAAGTCTCTCTACAGGATACTCCTTCATGAAGCCTGAACCTCCGTGTACCTGGATTGCATCATACGCATTCTGGTTTGCGTACTCAGACGACATCATTTTCAGCACTGGAGTGAACATATCTGCATATTTGCTGTATTTCTTGTTCTCCTGCCTCTCCTCGGGGGTAAGTTTCCTCTCCTCTGAGATTGCATTGTAGGCCTTGTACATGTCAACGAAACGGGTTGTTTCGTAAAGGATGGCACGTGAAGCCTGAAGTTTCGCCTTCATTATTGCAAGCATCTCATATACAGCAGGGAAATTGATGATGGCCTTCTTGTACTGTACACGCTCATGTGCATATTTCAGTGCCTCCCTGTATGCAGCCTCTGACAAGCCTACAGACTGGGCGCCTACGCCAAGCCTTGCACCGTTCATCAATGACATCACATATTTGATGAGACCGAGCTTCCTGTCACCTACAAGTTTTGCAGGGGCATTCTTGAATACAAGTTCTGCAGTAGGGGAGCCCTTGATACCGAGCTTGTTCTCAATACGCCTTACAGTAACACCGCCCCAAGCCTTGTCATATACAAAGTATGAAAGGCCGCGGCCGTCTGTTGTACCCTCCTCTGAACGGGCAAGTACAAGCTTGATCTGTGCGTCACCGTTGGTAATGAAGCGTTTTACACCGTTAAGGAACCACATCTGTTTCTCCTCATCCCAGGTAGCCTTGAGCATTACTGACTGGAGGTCTGAACCAGCATCAGGCTCTGTAAGGTCCATTGAACATGTGTCACCTTTATTGATTCTTGGGAGGAACTCCTCCTTGATCTCTTTTGAAGCGAACTCATGGATAGTCTCTGCACAATCCTGAAGGCCCCAAATGTTTGCAAATCCTGCATCAGCCCTTGATACAAGCTCAGCAGCCATTACGTATGGAACCATGCTGAAGTTCAATCCGCCGTACTCCCTTGGAAGGCTCAAGCCATATACGCCGGCCTGTGTAAGGGCATCGTGATTCTGCTGTGTACCTGCAGCGTAAGTGATCCTTCCGTCTGCACACACAGGACCATCATGGTCAACCTGCTCTGCGTTAGGGGCAAGGACGTCACCGCAGATCTCACCGATGATATCCATAACCCTGTCGTATGAGTCAATTGCATCATCTACATTGGCAGGAGCATAATCATATTTGCCAAAATCCTTGAAATTATCCTCTTTCAGCTCAACAATCTTGCCCATCAAAGGGTGCTTGAACTGAAATTTCAAATCTGAATTATCTCTATAAAAGTTTGCCATAATTATTTGCTGTGTTTTTTGTAAGATGCAATCATCTTAGGTAATACTTCGTTAAGGTCACCAATGATAGAGTAGTCCGCTATCTGGTGGATAGGAGCGTTAGGATCATTGTTGATTGAAATGATCATAGAAGACTGGTCCATACCTGCAGTGTGCTGGATCTGGCCTGAGATACCAACTGAGATGAATAGTTTAGGTCTTACAGTAACACCTGTCTGGCCGATCTGTCTCTCGTGCTCACAAAAACCTGCATCTACTGCTGCACGTGAAGCACCAACCTCTGCGCCGAGTACTTTTGCAAGCTCGAATACAAGGCCGAAGTTCTCCTTGCTGCCTACACCGTAACCGCCGGCAACAATGATCTGTGAGCCTTTGATATCAATTTTCTTCTCCTCAATATGTCTCTCGATAATCTCTACAGCCATATCTGCATCTGTAAGTACTGAAGCAACGTCAATCTTCTTGATGCAGCCTGCAACCGGTGCTGCTAGAGGCTCTTTCTTCATCACACCCTCACGTACAGTAGCCATCTGAGGCCTGTGCTCAGGGTTTACGATGGTAGCGATGATGTTACCGCCGAATGCAGGACGGATCTGGTAGAGAAGATTCTCGTATTTGTTTCCTTTTGGATCCTGATGGTCACCAATCTCAAGTGAAGTACAGTCTGCTGTAAGACCGCTGTGAAGTGCACTTGAAATTCTTGGTGCAAGGTCACGGCCTATACAGGTTGCACCAAAGAGGGCAATCTGAGGCTGCTCCTGCTTGAACAATGAAATTGCAATTGAAGCGTATGGAAGGGTCCTGAAGAACTCAAGCTGTTTGTCATCAGCAAGGTGGATAGTCTTTACACCGTACTGGTAAAGCTCATTCTGCAGGTTCTCCACATTGTAACCGATAAGCAATGCCTCAAGGTCACAATTGAGTGTCTGTGCCAAAGACCTTGCCTTGGTGAGAAGCTCAAGGCTCACATCGCACAATTTGCCGTTGTCTGTTTCGCAAAATACTATAATGTTGTTCATTTTGTTCTCTTTTCAAATTAATACTCTGTTAGCCTATAGTGTGGTTTGCAAGAAGCTCAGAAATCAGGGAGTCAATATCCTCGTTTGAAGCGGTAAGCTTCTTGGCCTCTTTAGCCTGGAATACGATGTTCTCAACCTTCTTAACCTTTGTAGGCGAGCCTGACATACCGTAGCTGCTGTCCTCACCTCCTACATCTGCTGTACCCCACTCAGTAATCTTGAGGTAAGGATAATCTGCAAGTGAAAGGAGATAGTTTGCACCCTCTGCAGTATCCTCGGTAACTGTCCTTGCATACTTGTACTTCATCACCTGCTTTGCATGCCTTGGGCGGCAAGGTGCAGCGGTTGCATGAACTGTAACAAGACATGGAAGTGTACATGAAACAACTTCAACACCCCTCTCAAGCCTTCTCTTGATTACTACTTTTGAGTCTGAAATCTCCTGTATCTCTTCAGCATATGTAACCTGAGGGATGGCAAGCTTCTCTGCAACCTGAGGTCCTACCTGTGCAGTATCACCGTCAATAGCCTGGCGGCCTGCAAGGATGATATCCGGATTGATTTTCTTGATTGCCTGTGAAAGGGCATAGGAAGTGGCCAGAGTATCAGCTCCGGCAAATTTTCTGTCTGTAAGGAGAACACCGCCGTCAGCGCCTCTGAAAAGTCCTTCTCTGATGATGTCTGCAGCTCTGAAAGGTCCCATTGTAAGTAGTAGAACCTCTGAACCTGGGTTCTGGTCCTTGATGTACAAAGCCTGCTCAAGAGCATTCATGTCTTCTGGGTTAAAAATAGCCGGAAGTGCTGCTCTGTTTACTGTTCCCTCCGGGGTCATAGCATTTTTACCGACATTTCTGGTGTCCGGCACCTGTTTGGCCAGAACAACAATTTTCAATTTTTTTGTCATAATTGTATCAATCTATGCTTTCTCGTATAGGTTTAAAGTTTTATTCAAACATATTAACGGGCAAATGTACTAATTATTTTCTTTATAATAGAATTTTGTATCATATTTAAATTAATTAAATTTGCGTGCTTAACTGTTTTTGAAAAAAATTAAAAGTGTAATTATTATCATGGAAATTCCAGCAAAATATAATCCGGCCCTTATTGAGGACAAGTGGTATGAATACTGGTTGGAGAAAAAATTCTTTCATTCAGAACCCAATGAAAAAGAAGCATATACTATTGTAATCCCTCCGCCAAATGTAACAGGAGTGCTACATATGGGCCACATGCTCAACAATACAATCCAGGATATTCTGGTCCGCAGGGCAAGGATGAAGGGTAAAAATGCATGCTGGGTTCCCGGTACCGACCATGCGTCCATTGCAACCGAGGCCAAAGTGGTGAAGAAACTTGCAGCACAAGGGATCAGGAAAAGCGACCTCACAAGGGACGAATTCCTCAGGCATGCATGGGACTGGACAAACGAGCATGGAGGAATCATCCTCAAGCAGCTGCGCAAGCTTGGAGCAAGCTGTGACTGGGACAGGACAGCCTTCACCATGGATGAGGAGAGGAGTGCGAGTGTAATAAAGGTATTCGTTGACCTGTACAACAAAGGGCTCATATACCGTGGCCTGAGGATGGTGAACTGGGACCCTAAGGCCCAGACAGCATTGAGCAATGAGGAGGTTATATACAAGGATGAGAAGAGCAAGCTATACTACCTCAAGTATTATGTGGAGGAGGAGGCCGGATGCACGGATGGAGAGGATCCGGATGCAGTAACATTGCAGCCGGCTGATGCTTTTGATGCAACAGTGAAACACCAGATACTACACAGGGATGCAGACGGAAGGCGCTATGCAGTTGTTGCAACCACCCGTCCTGAGACCATCATGGGTGATACCGCAATGTGCATCAACCCCAAGGACCCAAAAAACACATGGTTGAAGGGGAAGAAGGTGATTGTACCTCTTGTAAACCGCGCAATTCCGGTAATAGAGGACAGATATGTTGAGATAGAATTCGGTACAGGATGCCTCAAGGTAACCCCTGCACATGATACCAATGACTATATGCTGGGCAAGACCCACAATCTTGAGACAATTGACATCTTCAATGCAGATGCAACATTGAGCGAGGCTGCAGGGCTGTATGTAGGCATGGACCGCATGGATGTGCGCAAGCAGATTGTGAAGGACCTTGATGCTGCAGGCCTCCTTGAGAAAGTTGAGGATTACCAGAACAAGGTTGGATACTCTGAAAGGAACTCTGATACAGCCGTTGAGCCGCGCCTCTGCATGCAGTGGTTCCTGAAGATGCAGCATTTTGCAGACATTGCCCTTCCACCTGTTATGAACGACGAGCTCAAGTTCTACCCTCCAAAATACAAGACAACATACCAGAACTGGCTTGAGAACATCCAGGACTGGTGCATCAGCCGCCAATTGTGGTGGGGTCACAGGATTCCTGCATACTTCCTGCCTGAATCAGCTGAAGGGGAGGAGAAGTTTGTGGTTGCGGAGACAATGGAGAAGGCTGTAGAGCTTGCAAAGGCCATCCCTGGATATGAAGGAATTACAGCGGAGCAGCTCAGACAGGATGATGATGCCCTTGACACATGGTTCTCATCATGGCTGTGGCCACTCTCGCTCTTTGGAGGAATTGAGGATCCGGACAATGCCGAGTTCAACTACTATTACCCTACCAGCGACCTTGTAACAGGTCCGGACATCATCTTCTTCTGGGTTGCCAGAATGATTATGGCAGGATATGAGTACAAGAAGGACATGCCTTTCAGGAATGTATACTTCACAGGTATTGTAAGGGACAAGCTCGGGCGCAAGATGTCAAAATCACTCGGAAACTCCCCTGACCCGCTTGAACTTATAGCAAAATACGGAGCAGATGCAGTACGTATGGGGATGATGCTCTCCGCACCTGCAGGCAACGACATCCTCTTTGATGAGGCGTTATGCGAACAGGGAAGGAACTTCAACAACAAGATATGGAATGCTTTCCGCCTTGTAAGCGGCTGGAATGTTGATGAAAGCGCTCAGCAGCCTGAAAGCGCTAAGGTTGCAGTTGGGTGGTTCAATGCAATGCTTGCAAAGACAAGTGCAGAGATTGAGGACCTTCTTGGCAAATACCGTCTCTCAGAGGCCCTTATGGCAATATACAAGTTGTTCTGGGATGACTTCTGCGCATGGTACCTTGAGATGGCAAAACCTGCATACGGTGCCGGTATTGACCCTCAGACCTACAAGGCAACCATAGGATTCTTTGATTCGCTCCTGAGGATTCTGCATCCGTTCATGCCGTTCATCACTGAGGAGTTGTGGCAGAACCTTGAGAAACGTGCGGAGGATGAGACAATCATGTTCCAGAATGTTCCTGCAGGTGAGTGCTACAATGAAGAACTCCTCACACAGTTTGAGTGTGCATCACAGATTGTAATGAATGTAAGGAACATCAGGCAGAGCAAGCAGATTTCGCCCAAAGAGGCTCTTGCAATCTTTGCAAAGGCTCCGTACAACAGTTCAATGGATGCAATCATCAAAAAGCTTGCAAACATCTCTGAGATAAATGTTGTGGATGCATTTGACACACAGGCTCAGGGCATGAACTTCATGATAGGCACCAGTGAATTCTTCGTACCTTTGAACGAGCATATAAATGTAGAGGAGGAGGTAGCAAAGATGAAGGCTGAGATTGAGTACTATGAAAGATTCCTCAAGCAGGTTAACGGAAAGCTCTCCAACGAGAAGTTCGTGAACAATGCGCCTGAAAATGTGGTGGCAATGGAGAGAAAGAAACAGTCTGATGCAACTACCAAACTTGAGAACCTGCACAACAGGATTGCAGCTTTGCTGAAGAAATAAATATAATTTGGCTTGACCTGACTTAAACTTATGAAAAATTGAAGTTCAAATTATATTTTACAAAATCTGAGAAATGCAATCATACAAAGGACTTTCTGATAAGGAGATTCTTGAAAGCCGTGCAAAGAACGGCTCAAATGACCTGACTCCTCCCGCAAGGGAGAGTTGGGTTAAACTATTGTTGGGGAAATTCAATGACCCCATCATAAAGCTGCTGCTGTTTGCAACAGTATTGTCACTGATAACCGGATATTTCCACGGCTCAATAGTGGAGAGCCTGGGAATCCTCCTGGCCGTATTCCTGGCCACCTTCCTTTCATTCATAAATGAATACAAGGCAGGGAAGGAGTTTGATATCCTCAACCAGATAAATGACACCACATCCGTAAAGGCATACAGGAACGGATCTGTTACCCAAGTACCAAAGAACGAGCTTGTAGTTGGTGATATAGTGATTGTAACACAGGGAGACGAGATTCCTGCAGACGGAAGGCTGCTGGAGACAATGGAGCTGAGTGTTAACGAGTCATCGCTCAACGGGGAGTCAGTTGCATCCAGAAAGACCCATATCCCTGTAAAGGACTTTGCTGGGACATATTCGCCAAACTGCATATACCGCGGCACTACAGTAACTGAGGGTGACGGTGTAATGGAGGTGACAGCCGTTGGTGATGCAACCGAGATAGGAAAGACTGCACGCCAGGCTGCTGAGCTTACAGGTGCAAAGACACCGCTCAACAGGCAGCTTGACAAGCTGAGCGGAGTAATTGGCAAGGTGGGCTTCACAATTGCAGGCCTTACATTCCTTGCCCTTATAATAAGGGATTACATTACAGGAGCTCTCACCCTCTCTTTCACCCTTGAGAACATGAGCCTGCTGCTGAGCTTCTTCATGATTGCCGTTACACTTATAGTGGTAGCAGTGCCTGAAGGGCTTGCAATGAGCGTTACGCTCAGCCTGGCATACAGCATGAGGAGGATGACTGCCGGAAATACCCTTGTGAGGAAAATGCATGCCTGCGAGACAATGGGTGCAACAACTGTAATCTGCACAGACAAGACAGGAACACTTACCCAGAACAAGATGCAGGTACAATATTTCTCTTCAGAGGCTGATGAAGCCTTTGCAAGGGAGGTTGCCCTCAATTCCACAGCCCTGCTTGAGAAAACCCCGGAGGGGGAACTTTCAGCTGTCGGGAACCCTACAGAAGGGGCATTGCTCCTCTTCCTGGCCTCAAAAGGGTATTCATACGAGGAGCTGCGCGGCAAATACAAGGTGGTAAAGAGGCTCCCTTTCAGCACAGAGAGGAAATATATGGCCACAATTGCGGATTTTGACCTTCCCGACAAAGTTACGCTCCTGATAAAGGGTGCCCCTGAGATAATCTTCGGCAAATGCGGCAACTTGGATGTAGAGCAGGAGATTGCAAAAGTGAGGATTTACCAGGAGAAGGGTATGAGGTCCCTGGCCTTTGCAAAAATTGAGCTGCCACTGCTTGATGCAGACAAGGAGATTGCGGGACTTGTTGATGCCAACAAGTTCAACTATGTAGGGTTTGTGGCAATTGCAGACCCTATCAGGCATGATGTGCCTGATGCCATGCAGCAGTGTACAAATGCAGGGATTGCAGTAAAGATAGTTACCGGTGACACATCCCTTACTGCCGTTGAGATTGCAAGGCAGGCAGGATTGTGGAAGGAGGAGGATACCCTGGAGAAAAACCACATTACCGGAACAGCATTCTCTGAACTGGATGATGCTGCGGCCACGGAGGCTGCCCTAAACATAAAGGTGATGTCACGAGCACGCCCGGCAGACAAGATGAGGCTTGTGAAGCTGCTCCAGCAGAGCGGGCAGGTTGTTTCAGTTACAGGTGACGGTACAAATGACGCCCCTGCACTCAACTACGCAGATGTTGGACTTGCTATGGGAACCGGAACAGCGGTTGCCAAGGAGGCCAGTGACATCATATTGCTGGATGACTCTTTTGCAAGCGTCACCACAGCTGTAAGGTGGGGACGTTCAATCTACCTGAACATACAGAAGTTCATACAGTTCCAGCTTACCATAAATGTAGTGGCACTGTTTACAGCACTCATAGGTCCGTTCATTGGAATAGAGTTCCCGCTCACAGTTACGCAAATGCTGTGGGTGAACCTCATAATGGATACTTTTGCGGCACTGGCACTTGCAAGCGAGCCTTCATACAAGGAGGTGATGCAGAAGAAGCCGAGGGGCATCAATGACTTCATCATCTCCAAAACCATGATGTGGAACATTTTTGGTGTGGGTCTCGTCTTCCTGGCAATATTGCTCGCCTTCCTGCTATGGATGAACAAGGATGGTGAGGTATCCGTATATGAGCTTTCTGTATTCTTCACCACTTTTGTGATGATGCAGTTCTGGAACATGTTCAATGCCAGGACACTTGGAGGAAACAATTCCGCATTCTACAAAATTGGGGAGAACAGGAACTTCATTGCCATTGCGGCATTGATACTTCTCCTCCAGATTGTGATCATCCAGTTAGGAGGAGGATTCTTCAGGACAGAGCCGCTTACCCTTGAGCATTGGGTAATGGTAATTGCAGGAACCTCACTGGTGTTGTGGGTAGGGGAACTCAAGAGACTTGTAATGAGATTAAGGAGATAGGATATGATAAGTACAGAATGTACAATTGATGTAAGATACTACGAAACAGACCTAATGGGTATAGTGCACCACTCAAACTATATCCGCTATTTTGAGTATGGAAGGATAAAGATGCTTGAGGAGATAGGGCTCCCCATCAGTGAAATTGAGGGGAGGGGAGTGATGCTTCCCGTTGTATCCACTTTCTGTACATACAAGACGCCATCAAGGATGGGGGAGACATTGAGGATAATCACAAGCGTGGAGAGCATGCCAATGTCAAAAATGAAGATTAAGACTCAGATAATCAAGGAAAGCTCCCGGAACCCAGAGACACTTCCGCAGGAGATAGGTGCCACAGTTGCTGAGGGTGAGGTTGTCATAGGTTTCATAAAGTCCGATACCAGGAGGCCCTGCAGGATTCCTGATTATGCGGCAGAGATAATGCAGAAATATTTTTAATTATTGAGATATGAGAAGTTTGCTTTTGTTCGGCAGTTTTGGTGCCGGTGAGGTTATTGTAATTGCACTTATAGTATTGTTGCTCTTTGGCGGAAAGAAGATTCCTGAGCTCATGAAGGGAATCGGCAAAGGTGTAAAGAGCTTCAAGGATGGTGTAAAGGGGATTGAGGACGAGATAAATACCGAGATCACCGTTGACGACAAAAAAGAGGAGAAGAAGTAATTGGCCGGGAACGAGATGACATTCTGGGAGCACCTTGACGAACTGCGCAAGGTGCTGTTCCGTTCTGCTGTAGTTATTGCGGTGCTTATGGCCGGAATATTTATGGCAAAGGATTTTGTGTTCAATACTGTGGTGTTTGCCCCAATAGATTCGGACTTTGTGCTATACAGGCTCATAGACAAGGCGCTTGTACTGCTCAATATGCCCACATTGCCGGAGTTTCATCTTGAGCTTATAAACATAGACCTTTCTGCCCAGTTCTTCATACATGTAAGCACAACATTCTATTTTGCACTTGTGCTTTCAGTACCGTTTATCATATACCAGCTGTGGAGCTTTGTGAGCCCTGCGCTGTATGAGAATGAGAAGAGGGCGGCAAAGGTGGCATTTGCCTTTTCAGGGGTATTGTTCCTGCTTGGTGTGCTGGTTGGATATTTCCTCATCTTCCCCCTCACACTGAGGTTTCTGGGAACATACCAGGTAAGCTATGAGGTTGCAAACCAGATATCGCTGCAGTCCTACATCTCAATGTTCACATGGCTCATACTCATTATGGGGGTGGTTTTTGAGATGCCTTCCCTTGCGGTGATACTCTCAAAGATAGGCATCCTTACAAAGAGTTTCCTCAAGAAATACCGCAAGCACGCATTTGTGGTTATGCTTGTCCTTGCGGCATTCATCACCCCGAGCGGTGATCCTTTTACACTTATGGCCGTGGGGCTCCCGCTTTATGGTCTGTATGAACTAAGCATTTTGGTCTGCCGTGATTTCGATAAATAATGTAAATGTATCATTCGGGGGCTATACGCTGCTCAATGACATCAATTTCCATATAACAGACAATGACAGGATAGGGCTTGTCGGGAAGAACGGGGCTGGAAAATCAACCCTGCTCAAGCTAATTCTGGGGCTTAACTCCCCTACATCAGGGAAGATTATGGTCCCTCCTGGGCTCACACTCGGCTATCTGCCACAGCAGATGGAGCATGCAAAGGACAAGAGTGTGATTGATGAGGCCCTAACCGCGTTCAATGAGCTGTTTGAACTTCACGGGAAAATAGAGAAGATAAACGGAGAACTTGCTGAGCGCACAGATTATGACTCTCCGCAGTACAACAATCTGATTGTAAAGCTCAATGAGTATAACGACCGCGTGGCAATCCTGGAGGCAGAGCCGGTGCGTTCACAGGCCGAGAAGGTCCTCACAGGCCTGGGATTCAAGAGGAGCGAGCTTGAACGCCCTACAGCTACTTTCAGCCAGGGGTGGAACATGCGTATAGAGTTGGCAAAAGTGCTTCTGCGCAAGCCTGATGTACTGCTGCTTGATGAGCCTACAAACCATCTTGACATTGAATCAATTGAGTGGTTTGAGGATTACCTTAAGGGATTTTCTGGGGCTATAGTGCTCATTTCCCACGACCGCAAGTTCCTTGACAACATAACCAAGCGTACCGTAGAAATAATGCTCGGCAAGATATATGACTACAAGGTTCCATACAGCAGATACAAGGAGCTGAGGGCCGAGAGGATGCAGCAGCAGCTGGCGGCATACGAGAACCAGCAGAAGATGATTGAGAAAACCGAGGAGTTCATTGAGAGGTTCCGCTACAAGGCCACCAAGAGCAACCAGGTACAGAGCCGCATAAAACAGCTTGACAAACTGGAGAGGATAGAGGTGGACATAGAGGACAAGAGTGCCCTGAGCGTGAAGTTTCCCCCTGCCCCCCGCAGCGGACAGGTAGTATTCAGTGCCAAGGATGCCACAATCGGCTACGGTAGCAAGGTAATCATTGACGGGGTGAATGTAACCATTGAGAGGGGGGAGAAGATAGCCTTTGTGGGGAGGAACGGAGAGGGTAAGACCACCCTCATGAGGATAATGACCAAGGAACTCTTTCCTATAGATGGCCAGGCCGGACTGGGATATAATGTGGATATGGGATATTTTGCCCAGAACCAGGAGGATGTGCTGGACAAGAACGATACTGTATTTGACACATTGGACAAGATTGCTGTGGGGGATATCCGTACCAAGCTGAGGGACATCCTGGGCGCATTCCTGTTCAGGGGAGAGGATATAGACAAAAAGGTTGCAGTACTCAGCGGCGGGGAGCGTGCCCGCCTGGCAATGGCCAAGCTGATGCTCAAGCCTCACAATCTGCTGGCGCTGGATGAGCCTACCAACCATATGGACCTTATCTCAAAGGATATACTTAAACAGGCCCTGCAGGCATACGACGGCACATTGGTGATAGTTTCCCATGACCGTGATTTCCTGGACGGACTGGTTGACAAGATATATGAGTTCAAGGACGGCAAAGTTAAGGAACATTTGGGCGGTGTGCAGGATTTCCTGGCCAGGAAAAGGCTGGAGAACCTGAGTGAACTGGAAAGGAAGGCTCCGGCTGCGCAAGTCAACGGGGCTGCTTCTGGAGGTGCTGCCCCACAGGCTGCGGAAAGGGCTGCAGGAAAGCAGGACAACAAGGCTCAGGCTCAGCTTACTTACCAGCAGATGAAGGAAATTGAAAGGGAAAAGAGCCGCCTGAAAAAGAAGATAGAGCAATGTGAGAAGAAGATTGAGGAGCTGGAGGGTACAATTGCAGCCCTGGAGGAGGAGCTATGCAATGTCACTGCTCCCGACAAGATTCTTGAACTCACTGCAAAATATGAAACTGCCAGGAGGGAACTGGACGGGAAGATGGAAGAGTGGGCAGAACTGAGTGAACAATAAGAAAAAAAATTACAAGAGATATGGAACAGAAGACCAATTACCTGTTTGGAATGCATCCTGTATTTGAGGCAATTGCAGCAGGAAAGAACATTGAGAAAGTGCTATTGAAAAAGGGGCTGGGAGGAGAACAGTTCCAGCAGCTGTTTTCACTGCTGCAGGAGAAACAGATTGCATTCCAGTTTGTACCTGTAGAGAAACTGGACAAGATTACAAGAGGACGCCATCAGGGTGTGATTGCCGTAATCCCTTCTGTTGATTATGTATCTCTGGAAAGTGCCGTTGAGCAGGCCTTTGCCAGAAAGGAGAATCCTCTTTTCCTGCTCCTTGACGGAGTAAGTGACGTACGTAACTTTGGAGCAATTGCACGTAGCGCGGAGTGTGCAGGGGTTGACTGCATCATACTTCCGGCCAAGGGTGGTGCCTCAATTACCCCTGATGCCATAAAGACCTCTGCCGGTGCCCTGCTGAGAATAAACGTGTGCAAGGTCCCTAACCTCAAGACAGCCGCATATTACCTCCTCCAGAGCGATGTACAGCTTGTAACTGCAACAGAGAAGGCAGAGGGGTACCTCTATGATGTGGACCTTACCGGCCCCACTGCAATTGTAATGGGTGCGGAGGACAAGGGAATTTCTGATCCTATCCGCAAGCTTGCCAACGCTGAGGCGAAAATCCCTATGGCAGGGAGCATAGGCTCACTTAATGTTTCAGCCGCCGCTTCAGTAATCCTGTACGAAGCCGTAAGGCAGAGGGTAAGAAAATATTGTCACACTACCTTCTGAACTCAGCACAGATTATTGCTGTGGCAATTGCAACATTGAGGGATTCTGAGGTTACAGCATCTGCAGGATAAGGCGGGATGAGAAGCTTGTTGGTAATAAGCTCCGAGAGGGCAGGGGAGATGCCGGAAGATTCGCTTCCCATTACAACAAGTCCGCATTTATCACCTTGCGGCAGGTTCTCATAAAGGTTCTTCCCGTCCAGGAATGTGCCGTATACCGGGAGCCCTGCAGCTGTGAATTTGCGGCATACATCAGCCAGATCAGTATATATTACCTGCTTGCGGAAGATTGCCCCCATTGTGGCCTGCACCACTTTAGGGTTCCACACTTCCACTGTGCCATGGCTTGCAAAGATTGCATCCACCCCAAACCAGTCAGCTATACGGATGATGGTCCCCAGGTTGCCCGGGTCCTTCACTCCATCCAATGCCAGGAACAGGGGGTTTCTTCCCGATATGTTGCCAGGGAGGCCTTCCAATAAATTGTCGGGAGTAAGGAGAGGCTTCTCAATCACTGCCAATACGGGGGAAGGGGAGGCCAGGCAGCTTATGCGCTCCATGCATTCCCGCCCAATTTCATTTTCATGATGGACCTCCTTCACCTTATATCCTGAAGCCAATGCCTCAGCAACAATCTTTTCCCCTTCAGCTATGAAAAGTCCATGCTCATCCCTGAACTTTTTCTGCGAGAGGGAGCGTATGAATTTTATCTTATTTGCGGATAATGCAGGCATATACTCCATGGTTTAATGTTTGTAAAAGTAAGCAAAATTTAAACAAAAAGATTACTTTTGTGTAGAGAAACTGAAATGATGAAGCATCTTTACAAATATATACTCTTTGTCCTCCTTATTGCATCTGCCTCCTGCTCCACTACCAGAGTGATACCCCAGGGGGAGTCGCGCCTGAAGGAGAACAAAATTAAGGTGCTCAATTCCAAAAACTATCAGGTTTCAGGTCTGGAACCGTATATAAAGCAAAAGCCTAATTCCTACTTCATCCTTGGGTGGAACCCGTTCCTGAACATATACAACTGGAGCAACGGGAAGGACAACGGCTGGGACCGCTTTGTGAAGAAGATAGGGCAGGAACCTGAAATATTTGACCCCACACTGGTGGACGCTACAAGGGAGAATATAAGCAACCACCTTGTGTATCAGGGATATTATGGTTCTGAAGTGACAGATAAGGTTGTTACGGAGAAAAAGAAGACCACAGTCCACTATAACATAGAACTGGGAAAACAGTATATAATTGGAGAGATAAAATATAAGATTGAAGATGAGGGATTAGCGGAAGTATTCCGGAAAGATTCTCTCAGCAGTTTCATTGAAAGCGGGAAATACCTCTCTGAAGAGTATCTTAACGCCCAGTCTGAAAAGATTGCCAAATACCTTAGGGACAAGGGGTACTTTGGCTTTACCAAGAACTATCTCTTCTTCAGTGCAGATACCATAGGGAAGGATGGGTACGCAGATCTGGATGTTTCAATCAGGAACTATACCAGGAACGAGACTCCTGAAAATGCAAGGAAGCATGAGGTGTTCCATTTCGGCCAGGTGTCAATGGAGCCAATGAGGAAACCATCAAATCCACTTGTGTACCAGTTTGTGGGAGACTCAGCAGTTGCGATACCCGCAATGAACCTCTACACACCTACAGATTCCACCATATACAGGAATATACTCATAAAATACAGGAATGAGCCTCTTTTGAGGAAAAGGGTACTTGCCAGGATGAACTATGTGCATCCAAACAGCCTGTACAACGAGCAGAAGGTTTCGGACACCTACACAAGGCTTACAAACCTAAAGCTCTTCAGCAGTGTGAACATCCAGATGAACCAGGTTGACTCCAACACAGTTGACTGCAACATGCGCCTTACGGCATCCGAACTGCAGGGATACAAGCTGGGACTTGAGACCTCAATAAATTCCACAGGTCTGTTCGGAATTTCCCCTTCAGTCTCATATTACCACAAGAACCTCTTCAGGGGAGCCGAGCTATTCAGCGTGAATCTGATGGGAGATTTCCAGTTCGCATTCAACAGTGAAAAGAGGGCAACGGAGTTTGGGGTTTCAACCTCGCTCAGCACCCCCAACTTCCTCCTTCTTCCCGACAGGATATTCAATACAACCAATATCCCGAGGACAGAATTTGCAGTATCATACAATTATCAGGAGAGGCCGGAATATACCAGGAACATAATATCGGGAAGCTACAGCTATGTCTGGAGCAGGAGGGACAGGTTCTTCTACAAGGTATCACCACTGCAGGTTGGCATAGTGAAACTCTCAAACATGAAGCCCGACTTCTATGAAAGCCTTACTGACCCTTTCCTGATAAACTCATACCAGGATCACTTTGACCTTGGGCTCGGAACAAGCTTCTACTACACTACCGATTCATCTCCAAGACCGGCACACAGCTATTTTTATCTCAGATGGCAGAATGACCTCTCAGGCAATCTGCTGAGCCTGTTCAACAGCGCCATGAAGAAGAACTCAAAAGGGGAGAGGCTCATATGGGATTCTCCATACTCTCAGTACTACAGGACTGAGGCTTCAACCGTATATACATGGAGGCTTGGCAAGACAGAGAAGCATTCCATTGCAGCAAGATTCCTTGCAGGTGTGGGTGTAGGCTACGGCAACTCGGTGACCTTGCCTTTTGAAAAACGTTTCTGGGCAGGAGGGGCATACAGTCTCAGGGCATGGCAGGCAAGGACAGTGGGACCGGGTTACGCACAGATGGACACTACCTTCACCATCCCTAACCAAACCGGTGATGTACGCCTTGAGGCCAATCTGGAATACCGCTTCCCTCTCTTCTGGAACTTTGAGGGTGCTTTCTTTGTGGATGCAGGAAATGTATGGAACCTCAAGAGGAGCACATCGGGGAATGATAATGACGCAATACTTACAGACAGCAGCAAGGAGGGTGAATTCAAGTTCAGCAACTTCTACAGGCATCTGGCTGCAGATTGGGGAGTAGGCATAAGGCTCGACCTCAGCTTTGTACTGCTCCGCCTTGATATGGGCATCAAACTGTACGACCCTTCCGAGAAAGACTGGAAAGGGCCGGACAGTTTCCTGAAGAAGGGCAACTACGGTGTACAGTTTGGTGTAGGCTACCCGTTCTGATATTGTTCCTATTCAAATACAAGTGTGCCGAAATGGTCAGGACGGTGAAAGTTGGGCTTCTCTATCCTGATAGGGTTCCATGAAAGATAATGCTTCTGCGGCATGTCATCTCCACATTTATAGAAGTTGGCCTTGATGGTACGCCCCTTGAGCGGCTTCACCTCAGAAAGGGAATAGAGCTCAACAGGAATGGCTACAGTAAGTTTCCATGTATAAGGCCTGTTACCGTTCTCTGCCTTTGTCTTTACGCCGAAAGCCTCACTTCCAAGGGTTGATTCCCTCCTTATCCTGGAGAGTACATCATCACCATAACGGGTACGGTCTGTCCTATGTGCCCCACCGGCAAATGTCCCCTTGCCTATGCAGTTGAGCTCAAGGTTATAATACTCGCCCCCTTCACCTGGTATTGCAAAAAACTCCACACATGAATCAGTGTATGGCCTGCTTCCTGCATCTTCTCCATATGATGCCTTGATGTCATCTTCAGTTACCAGGTACTGGATATAGATTTCCTTTTCCGTATATCCTATCCTGAACTTTACATCAGGGGTATAATTACCGTTATATCCATCCCAGTTTACACACGAAATGGGATTGTACTCCACATTCCTTGAATTGAAAGCATTCTCAATCTCTTCAGCTGCAGGCATTGCCGAAGAGAATTCCAGTTCCTTTACGGAAAGTGTCTTCTCTTCCATAATTGTTGAATCGTCTTTTTGTACAGTAAGGTTGGCATCCTGCTTATTTTCAGCAGAAGAGTTGTTGCAGGATATAAGGATACCTGCAACAACTGCCAGTGAAACAAGTCTCATCAATTGAATTTATATTTTACAAATAGTTCTATGGCCTGGTATTCAGCCATGCCCAACTTGTCATAAAGTATTGCGGTATTGTGGTTTCTCTCCTCAGCCCTCTGCCAGAATTCCCGCTTGTCCGATCCAGGGAACAGAGGACGGTCCTTCTGTGACTGGTGGCGGAAGATGGCCTCCCTCTTTATCTCCACCTCCTCAGGACTCAACGGAACAGCCATTTCCGCTTCGGCCACATCCCATTCCTGCCATGCACCGCGGTACATCCAAAGACGGCAATCCTTGAACCACTCCTCATTGCGGAGCTCTTCACATGCCTGTATTATCGCCTGGAAACATACCCTGTGGGTTCCATGAGGGTCTGAAAGGTCACCGGCTGCAAAGATCTGGTGAGGTTTTACCTGCTGCAGCAGATCCTTTATTATCTCTATGTCCTCCCTTTCCAGAGGTTTCTTCTTAACTCCTCCGGTTTCATAAAATGGCATCTCAAGGAAATGCACCCTCTCTTCCGGTATTCCAAGGTACCTGCATGCAGAACGGGCCTCACCCCGCCTTATTGTGCCTTTAATCTCCCTCACATCCATAGGGTCAGCCTCACCCGGACGCTTCTTCTTCAGTTCCTCAATTACGCTTCTGTATTTCACTTCAGCCTCCCTTGAATCAAAGCCGTAGATTCCGGCACTTTCGCGGATAAAGTCCATATATTTGATTACATCGTGGTCAAATACCGCAATGTTTCCAGATACCTGGTAGGCTATATGGAGCTCATGTCCGTGGGTGGAGAGCCTTGCCACTGTGCCTCCCATTGAAATTACATCATCATCGGGATGAGGGGAGAAGACAATCACCCTCTTTGGGAAAGGGAAGGCCCTCTCGGGGCGGGTTGAATCATCTGCATTGGGCTTGCCTCCCGGCCAGCCTGAAATTGTGTGCTGCAGGTCATTGAAAACCTTTATATTTATGTTGCTCGCAGGGCCGTGCTCTGTCACGAGGTCTGACATACCGTTATCATTGTAGTCCCGGTCTGTAAGCTTGAGGATAGGCTTATCCAATTTCTTGCAGAGCCAGAACACAGATTTTCTGATCATGTAGTCTGTCCACTCACACTTGCCGGTGAGCCAAGGGGTATCTATACGGGTGAGGTTTACAGATGCAGCATCGTCTATAATCACACTTACGTTGCCGTGCTGCTGCAGGTATGAAGCCGGATTCTGGTCTGTAACGTTACCTTCCACAAGCTTCTTTATGGAAGCTGCCTTGCCTTCTCCCCAGGCCAGATAGTAGATCTTGCGGGCATCCATTATTGTACCAATGCCCATTGTAATTGCATGGTATGGTACATATTCCACCCCAAAGAAGTCGCTTGCGGCAGAGACCCTTGTTGTGTGGTTCATTGTTATCAGCCTTGTCCTTGAATTGTAGGGCGAACCAGGTTCGTTGCTCCCCATGCTGCCTGTTATGAGTATATCTATACCTCCTAGTTCCATGATTGATTTCTCGTACTGCTCACAATATGCAGCCACATCATCTATGGGGGAACTCTGAATGCAGTGGATATTCTCCTGAGGGATATCTGTAAGGTCAAATATATACTCCTTAAGGAATCTGCAGTGTGTCTGAAGTTCATCCGGATGAAGTGGATAATACTCATCAATGGAGAAGATGTCCATCTCCTTGAAACTCAACCTTCCGCACTCATATGCCTTTACCATACACTCATATACGGGAATACAGGCAGATGAGGCGGCAAGTGCAAGGACACACCTTTTTCCTTCCGCATTCTTGCTGTTTGTAATGGAGATAAGTTCATCAACAATTATCTTGGCAGCATCCTCCTGTTCCCTGAAGATGCTTACTGGCACTTTCTCATAACGTCTTGAAAAATCCGACAAATTCATGGTATAATTGTTTTAAGTTTATAATATAACCTTTCTGATGGCAATAAGTTTAGTGAGAAGTGACTCTACAAGCTCAAGCCTGAGCATGTTTGCGCCATCCGATTTTGCCACTGCCGGGTTAGGGTGGGTCTCCATGAAGAGGCCGTCAGCACCTACGGCAATGCCTGCCTTTGCAATGGTCTCTATCATCTGCGGCTGTCCCCCTGTAACTCCGCTGCTCTGGTTTGGCTGCTGGAGGCTGTGGGTGATGTCCAGCACTACCGGATATCCGGTCTCCTGCATCTGCGGGATACCCCTGTAGTCCACTATGAGGTCTCCATAGCCGAACTGTGTGCCGCGGTCGGTGAGGATTATGTTGTTGTTGCCGTTTGAGGCAATCTTCTCGGCCGCAAATTTCATTGAAGCGGGTGCAAGGAACTGCCCCTTCTTTATGTTCACATACTTGCCTGTTGCTGCAGCTGCCTCAAGGAGGTCTGTCTGGCGGCACAGGAATGCAGGTATCTGGAGGATATCCACATCATATGATGCTGCAAGTTCAGCCTCACTTGGATTATGGATATCTGTAACTATAGGGACCTGAAGTTCATTCTTTATGTCCTTGAGCACCTGGAGTCCCTCGCGGTCTCCGATTCCTGTAAAGGATGATGCTTTTGAGCGGTTTGCCTTGCGGTATGATGCCTTGAAGACAAATGGTATCTGAAGCCTGTCACAGATTCCTTTCAGTTCTCTTGCTATCTGGTGGGTTATCTCTTCACCTTCCACCACACATGGGCCGGCAAGGAGGAAGAACATGCCATTGTTGTACTCTTTAAGTAAAGGGAGTTGTATCTTGTTCATATTCTATTGTAAATTGCTATTATCTGTCTATATACAAATTTATCAATTATGTTCCATATTTTAAATTATCCAGAAGAATCTATAAATCGGGGACGACGCTGTCTCTTCTGCTTCGTCATCCCTGCGCGATAACTCGCAACCGTCCAATGAGGTCCCAAATTTATAATTCTTCTGTAAACATCAGTACTTGTACTTGTTCCATAATATCTGCAGTCTCTTTCTCAGTTCATTTTCCTTGGAGTTTTCCCCAGGTTCATAGAATCTGGTTCCCGACAGCTTGCCGGGAAGGAATTCCTGGTCAACAAAGTTGCCGGAGTAGGAGTGGGCATATTTGTAGTCCTTGGCATACCCCAGGTCTTTCATGAGTTTTGTAGGGGCATTGCGCAGATGGAGCGGTACGGGTAGGGGGCCCTCCCTGCGTACAGTCTCAAGGGCATCATCTATTGCCATATAGGCTGAATTGCTCTTTGGTGAGGTTGCAAGGTAAATTGCACACTCGGAGAGGGGGATACGCCCCTCCGGCATTCCTATCTGATGTACGGTCTGGAGGCAGGCCTGGGCCAGGAGCATTGCATTCGGGTTGGCAAGGCCAATATCCTCAGAGGCTGAAATTACCATCCTGCGGGCAATGAACATGGGGTCTTCGCCTCCTGCAATCATCCTTGCCAGCCAATATACAGCACCGTTGGGATCTGAGCCGCGGATGCTCTTTATGAAGGCGGAGATTATGTCATAATGCTGCTCTCCGTTCTTGTCATACAGGGCAATATTCTCCTGAAGCCGATCCTGAACAAGCTGGTTATCAATTACTATCTCAGCATCCGGAGAGAAACCGGATGTGATTATCTCAATGATGTTGAGCAGTTTGCGGGCATCACCGCCAGAGTATCTGAACAGCAGTTCCTTCTCCTTTACCGTTATTTTCTGTTTCTTAAGGAATTCATCCTCTGTAAGGGCACGGTTGAGAAGGGTATCCAGATTCTCCACACTCATTTCCTTGAGGACATACACCTGGCACCTTGAAAGGAGCGGGCTTATAACCTCAAATGAAGGGTTCTCAGTTGTTGCACCTATAAGGGTGAAGGTGCCGTCTTCAACGGCTCCAAGGAGAGCATCCTGCTGGCTCTTGCTGAAGCGGTGGATCTCATCTATGAAGAGGATTGGCGCCACCGTATTGAACAATGAATTGCCTTTGGCCTTATCTATTACTTCACGGATATCCTTTACACCCGAGCTTATTGCAGAAAGTGTATGGAACGGACGGTCAAGCCGAGAGGCAATTATCCTTGCCAGGGTGGTCTTGCCCACACCGGGAGGGCCCCATAGTATGAATGAGGAAATATTTCCCGCCTCAATCATCCTGCGCAGGATTGCATTCCGGCCTATGAGATGTTCCTGCCCAACATACTCTTCAAGGGTCCTTGGCCGCAACCTTTCTGGGAGAGGTATCCTCTGCGAAGTGCTATTTAACATAATATAAATTGTGTGAATTTTCTTATATACCTTATAAATAAGCTTTTACATTATCTATTTAACATAATATCATTCTCTTTCACGTTTCAGCTGCCTTATGATCCTGTTAATTATTGTCTCAATCTTTGCATCAGGCTCAATGATGTTGTAGTTCTCCCAGAAACTGTCATTCTGGAAGTCTGCAACCTTCTTCTGCAATATATCCTTCATCCTGAACCTCTCTGCAGACGGAATCTTCATGGCGCTCTTGTTGTCTGTATCAGTAATGGCAAGCTCAGTTGTGATGTCATACTTGTTCTTGAGCCACTTGCCCCTGTACTTCGCATTGAAGCGCAAATCTATGCGGGCATAGTCCATATGCCATCTGCCTTCCTTCTGCCTGTAGTTCACCTGATATCTGGCCCAGTCAACACCCATTTGCATGTCTGCAGGCTTCTTCCTCACAAAAGCCTTCCAGGCATCACTGCGCCCCTCCACATTCATTTCAAATTCAATCCTCACAACTGCAAGTGTCTGGCTCTCAAGAAAAATCCTGCCCCGGAAAAGAATATCTGAAATACCTTCAACCTGGTTAAAATCAATGGTATAGATGTTCATATCATCCATAAACATAACCGGCCCCGGCCTGAACTCATAGAAATCCGTTGCGGTGAGCATATCCACTCCAATGAACGGATTCTTCACAATATCAAGCTGGAGGGATGTTACAGGACCTCCCTGCAGCTGAAGGAACAATGTATCAGAGACATTCCTGTTGGTGTTGCCTCTCCCCTTGTATATTGCAATATTGTCTCCAGCGAGGCTTGAATATGGCTGCTTGAGTATATCTACAACTGCCTCACTCAGAGAGATATATTTGTTCCCTTTCCTGATGGTCTCCCTATAGAAGCCGCTCATTCCTGCAGCCTCCGAGGGGTAATTCTTCTTTATATATCGGGAAGAAAAAGCAGACTTGAACAATTCTGCTGCATCATCTGACCTTACAGTGATACTCCTTATATCCAATGCAGTAGGCTCCAGTTTTACCCTGCGGTTCTTCTTCCCCATAAAATCTGCCACAGCCACCTTCAGGTTCCTGTAGCCAAGGCAACTGACAAGGAGGGAATCATCCATGTTCTCCTGCGGTATCTTGAGCGAGAACTCCCCTTCTGAGTTGGCCACATTTGAGAATGATGAGTTCATCAGTGAAATGGAGGCAAAAGGGAGCGGATATCCTGAGGATGCATCCTCAATCCTGCCGTTGATTGTCCTGATTTCCTGTGCAGATGCCGTTACTGCGAATAATAGCATTACAGGCAATAAAAATAATCTGTTGATGTTATGTCTCATAGCTATTATCGGTTTCTCCAAAATTACTAATTATTTTGTTATTTTTGCCATTGATTGCAAACAAAATGCGGGCGGCATTACCGCGCTCCTGAAGCCGGAGCACCCCATTATTCTAATACATAAACAAATAATGAAGAGAAAAGATAAGATTGTACTGTACAATGTAGAGATAGAATCTGTGGCTGCAGAGGGTAATGCCCTTGCCAGAGTGGACGGCAAGGTGCTTTTTGTACCCCAGTGCATACCTGGAGACATAGTGGACGTAAGGCTTACCCGCAAGCGCAGCGGATATATGGAGGGTGTTGTGGTGAATATGGTGAAGCCCTCTCCCCTGCGCGTTGAACCGTTCTGCAAACATTATGGAGTGTGCGGCGGCTGCAAATGGCAGGCCCTCCCATACCACCTGCAGCTCAAATACAAGCAGCAGCAGGTTGTGGACCAGCTTACCCGCATAGGACATCTGCAACTCCCTGAGATTACCCCTATACTGGGCTCGGAGGAGATTGAGAATTACCGCAACAAACTGGAGTTCACTTTCTCCAACCGCCGTTGGCTCCTTACAGGAGAGGATCCTGAGGCTGTTTCTGATACAGACCGCCTGGGACTCGGTTTCCATATCAGCGGTTTCTTTGATAAGGTGCTGGATATCCGCGAGTGTCATCTGCAGGCAGAGCCTTCAAATGCAATCAGGAACTTTGTACGTGAATATGCAATAGAGAACGGCCTGAGCTTCTTTGATTTGCGCGAACAGGTTGGATTCTTGAGGAACATGGTTGTGAGAACTGCCTCCAACGGAGATGTTATGGTCATTATGGTATTTGCATACGAGGATACGCAACTACGTTGCGGCCTGCTTGATGCGCTGGCTTCCAAGTTTCCGCAGATTACCTCTTTGCACTATGTGATAAACGGCAAGAGGAACGATTCTATAGGAGATCTCACATGCGTGAAATACGCAGGTGACGACTGCATTTACGACACCATGGAGGATATCAGGTTCCGCATAAGCCCCAAATCCTTCTACCAGACAAACTCCAAACAGGCCTACAGGCTCTACAGCGTGGTGCGTGAATTTGCTGATTTGAAGGGGGATGAGGTGCTGTATGACCTTTACACAGGGACAGGCACAATAGGGCTCTTCCTGAGCGGGAAAGCCAGGAAAGTGGTGGGAATTGAATATGTGCAGGAGGCAATTGATGATGCCAAGCTGAATGCCGCA
>JAFUMO010000019.1 GCA_017482565.1 Bacteroidales bacterium
AACGTAACGAGTTATTGGCCCGTTTGTGTTTTGCATTGCATCTTATGGAAGGAGAAGGCTCGGGTTATGACTTAATGTACGAAACTTTACTTACGACAGGGAAATCCAAACCTATGCCATTTGAGGGAGATGATTATGTAAAGGTTACTGTATATAGAAAAATAGGTAATAAAGAATCTGTCCAATTGTGTGATTATATTATATCAAACTATCAGACAACCCAAAAAGGACGTATTACACTAGGCATGATTTTGGAGGCTGGAAAATTATCCGCTGCAGATTTGTCAAAGATGTTGCAATTAAATGCGGGAGATAAGTTGAGTAGTTATGTGGGACGTTTAGTAGATGATGGAATTTTGGACTTTGTGGGAAGAGGCAAAGGTACTCGTTATTTTATATCTCCTAAGATAGTGGCAAATTCTAAAAGTAATGTAAAAACCTCTCTTAAAACTATAGAACCCTATAGATTAAGAGCTCTGATATTGGAAGACTTACGGTTTCATCCTGACAGTTTATGGTCGGAAATTGCGGAAAGACTTCCTGATGTTAACGTTGATGAACTGCAGCATTTAATACGAAAGATGGCTCTTGACGGGGATGTGTTATTTTCAGGTGGAAGAAAATACAGGAGATATCGGTTATCTTGATTCCTTTTCTTTTTTAATAAGCTTCTTTTTTTTAATAAAAAAGAAAAGATACAATGTAACATGCTGTTTATAAGTGAGTTTTTTTATTTTTAAAGAAGGTTATCCTTATAATGGCTATGAGGCATTTTGTATCAGAGTCAGGATTTCATGGCTTCGTTTTACAATGAGCTAATATGTAGCTATACCGTTGCTAGTCATAGCAAATAAGTGAACAATTAAAGAATTTGCAATTCTGTTTTCTGTTCAAATAATTACTATTTATTAGGCAGACCCTGCAGCTTCGGGATGAGGCTGTGAGGTAAAAGCAATCCCAACAACAGCAATTTTTGGGGGCTGTAAGGTCCGTTTTTCTTTTTCAGGTGTGTTTTTCCTGCATTTGTCCATAGGTTTGCCGCCATAAACCTGTAAAATTACGAGTGCATGAGAGGTAAATCGTTTTGGGAATTTGTGCTGTGGGGGATGCCGGGAACCGTGGTAGTCCGGAGTATGGCAGCGGCGGTCCTGCTGCTGGCGGCAGCATGCAGCAAGGGTGAGGGGCCGCAAGGGGAGGATACCCCAGGCGGGCCGGGGAAGGGGGCCCAGGAGGAGCAGGCAGTCCCGGTGGAGAAGTTGTATATTGAGCTGAACGGGCAGACATATTGTGCGTTTGCCGGTGGGGGAGGGGTGCTTCTGGAGCCACAGGGGCAGGATGAGCCGCAGGGGCAGGGTGCCACTGCTCCTGCCGGTACACAGGACACCATCCGCCTGCAGGAGGAGGGGCTGAGGAGGCTGAAGGTTACCGGGCATGAGCCGGCGGATGCCCCTTCTCCCGTCATTGATTCCATTGAGTTCCACCATGACATCTACACTTACAGTCCAAACACAGATTCCATATCAATTCTGGGGGGAAACTATGCTCTTCCCGATAACTGGTATCTTTTACCCGTGGGGGAGGGGCTCCTGGCCCTGAAGGGGAGGAGCATTACAGAGGCAGGTGAGGCAAGATTCTACAATTACTCCAACAGGAGTTATGATTATGCCACTATTGAGGTGGATGGGAAGCCCGTATCCATTCCGTGGCTGGAGCTGGGCAGGCCCCGGAGGTTCAGGATAGTGTTCACCCTGGGGCAGGAGGGGGAGAACAGGTTTGAGCTTCCGTTTTATGAGCTTCCAAACAAGGTTGATATTCTTGCGGGGGAGGGACAGGAGGTGCCGCAAAGAAAACTCCTGAAGGTATCCCCGGGTGATACCCTGCAGCTGCAGTATATGGCCCGGGCTCCGGAGGAGTTCAATGTTTTTGAGTGGTGTTTGGGTACGGCAACCCCAAGGTACAGCCCCCTGAATGCTGTGGCGGTGGAGGGGGATTTCCTCAGGGAAACAGCAGATCCGCTCCTTACTGAGGAGGGGATGCGCTATACCCTCTCCAAGGTGCATCTTTCAAGGGAGGGGCTGCTGGTGGTGGATGCAGGGTGGGTTCCTGAAAAGGCAAGATCGTCGGGAGGAGGGACATTCAATGAGGTGCCGGTATGTGTGATTGGAATGCCTGCGGGCAACCCCCAGGTTGAGGCGATGGCCCGCAGCTTTACATTCCCTGCCGGGGAGAGCAGGAGTTTCCTCCCAACCCCGTTTTATTGCAACGCAACCGTGCAGATTGTGGAGTGATTGCCATTTGCAGAAAATAGTCATCTGCAGGATGATTACCATCTGCGTGCGAAGAACCAGTCTGCGGCGAATGAGCCCGGGCCCAGGATATACATCACTATGAATATGAACAGATAGAGCAGGGCAAGCTCCTTTGTGGAGAACGGGTCGTTGGCATGTGCCACAAATGCTGCAATGACCATTGTGAAGATCATGGGTATCATTGAGAGCCTGTAGAGGAATCCCGTGATGAACCCTAATGTGCAGAATACCTCAGCAAAGATTGCCAGGCAGAGTGAGAGAGTGCTGCCCAGCCCCATGATAGAGGGGAATGAGCTTCTCATTGCCCCAAAATTCATCATTTTCTGGAGACCGTGGGTAAGGAACATGGAGCCGAATGCTATCCTGGCAAGCAGGAGCATTACTGAAAGCCCAAAGCTGTGGTAAGCCGGAAAAAGAAAATCTCGTAACATACTGCGGGTTTTCCTTCCCAAACAAACGGATTGAGGGGTTTGTTCAGCAAGAATACCCCATGTGCGGAACTCCGTATAGTTTGCTGTCCTCATAGAAAATATTTTATGCAAAAAAAAGTACTTATTCAGGTACTTGCGACAAAAACTATTAATTTAAGTTCAAATTATCTTTTAGGGAAGCACTGTGTCCTTAAATTCTCCTTCGTCAAAGGCCCAAGAGGTTAAGCGAGCCCATAATCCGGTATGATGCCCTGGAGATATCTGTAGGCGCGGTTTGTCTAAAAGGTGTAGGCTTAATCTCAACCTGCAACTTGAGGTTAGAGTACGCAGTATGCGTTGGATGCGCCTGTGAGAGGGATTGGGTCGCGCAACCTCTTGGAATGTAATATTGGTAGTGTTAAAGTTTAAAATAATCCCTATCTTCATGCCCAAAATCAACTATGCATGAAAAAACTGTTTGAAACAGTAAAATATATTGCATTTGATGCCGATGATACCCTCTGGGTAAATGAGCCTTATTTCCGTAAGGCAGAAGAGGAGTATTGTGCGGTGCTGGAGCGTTTTGCCGGAAGGGAAGAGATAATTGACACCCTGTACGGGATTGAGATGAAGAACCTGGCCCCATACGGCTACGGAGCCAAGGCATTCACCCTCTCCCTGATGGAAACTGCCATAATTTTCAGTAACAGGAGGGCTTCCAATGAGACTTCCCCTTCCTGCCTGCATTCGGAGCAGCATGCTCCATACGGCAGCAAGGTTCCCGGTACGGAGGCGGTTGCTCCCCTCACCCCATCTGAAATGCAGCGGATAATTGAGATTGGAACCTCCCTGATAAATGTCCCTATAGAAATCCTTCCGGGGGTGGAAGAGGTTTTGAAAGAGTTGTCGGGAAGCGGGAAATATACCCTTATTGTGGCTACAAAAGGGGATCTGCTGGACCAGCAGAGGAAACTGGACCGCTCCGGCCTGGGAAAATACTTCCACCATATTGAGGTGATGAGCAACAAGGATGAGGCTGCCTTCAGCAGGCTCCTTGGTCACCTGGGCTGCCGCAATGATGAATTCCTCATGATAGGGAACTCAATGAAATCAGACATCCTACCCGTCCTGAACATCGGGGGCAAGGCAATCTACATCCCGTTCCACTCCACCTGGGAACACGAAAAGGTTGAAGGGAAAGTTGTCCACCCTAACCTGTATGAATGCAAATCATGTATAGAGCTTAGAACTTCAGCTCAATCCCAAAGTTGATGACCCACTTGGTGGTCTCTTCCCCAAGGTAGTTGTGCTTGTGGTTGAGGCGCCAGTAGCTGTCAACCCTGAATACCCTGAAGATGTTGGTTATTCCCACTCCGGCCTCAAAGTAAGGTTTGTGCACACCGCTCATCCCGGCAGGGAAGAGGAGGTAAGGCACGGGTGCCCCGCCTGTGTCACCGGTGTGTGCGGAGATGTATTCCGCACTTCCGTTGTTCTTGTCCTGGAGGGTTCCTACCACACCCCTGAATGATACAACCTCCCTCCATTTCAATTTTTTCAGCAGGGGAATCTTTCCCAGGAAGAATCCTTTGAAGTTGTGCTCGTAGAACCACTGTACCCAGGTGTCCGAGGCGAATTCATAGAAGTCCATGCAGGCAAATGCCCCGGGGGAGTTGAAGTAAGTGCCGTTACCCTCGTGAAGCTTCAGGAGGGGATATGGCACCTTGCCCCAAATCTTGCCTGCGCGCACCCTGAAATAGGAGGTTCCCAGAGGAGGGAGGGCAAGGTCGTAGTTCACCCCTATCTCTCCCCTGTAATATTCATAATCGCTTCCCAGAACCCCTTTGAACCCTGCCTTGAAGTCCATTATGATTATAGGGTAGTCGCTTCCCAGATAGTATTTGTCAAAGTCATACCTGTTCACCATCTCATTCCAGCTCAGGCGGGCCCCAATCCCTATGGTGGCTGTGCGGATGGCCCCAACTGCACAGCTGTCGGGAGTAAACATCTGTACATATTCCCCTTGGGCTATGCGGTTGTATTCTGTTCCAAAGGTTGTGGTGACCCCGTCCCTCCACTCATGCTCATACGAGACTCCTCCCCGGTTTACCATTCCAAGGCGCTGGCTGTCCCCCTTGGAGAGGATTGAGCCCAGGATGTTCCCTTCAGTGAAGGCATCCTCCCCGGCCCCCAGCTGCAGGGCATCCCTACGGTATGTGGCGGTAATCTTGCGGGTAGGCTGCTTGCCCAACATATATTCCACTGTGCCGCCCCCCTTGAAGGCTTCATCCCTGGTGCCGTAGGCAGCATATCCGGTAAGGCGCACCTTCTTGCTGAACTCGGAGGTGGTCCTGGCCCCAAACTGGAACCTTGCCCCTTCCAGATTATTGAAGCTGAAGAGCTTGTAGTATGGCCCTATCTCAATTTTCCCAAGTTCATAATAGCCGTCCACAAATGCGGAAACTATATTGAAGAGGGTGTTGTACAGCGGCACATTTTGGATGGAATCCACCATGTTGTAGATGTTCTGCTCCTTCCGGGTGAGGGCGTAAGGGCGTTCCTTTTCCCAGTAGGCGGGGTCGTTCTGCAGCACATCCTCATCAATCACCACATTGGTGTTGTATTTGAGGATTTCAGGCGGGGTAGGCTCCCCAATCACAACATCCGAGTAGTTCACCTCCCTGTGCCCCAGGAATGAGACAATCTTGGAGGAATCGTTCATGGTAACCGAGAAATCCACATAGAGGCGGTCCCTTTTCTTGAACCAGGTGGAATCATCCAGCATGGTGTTCTCCACATCAATGGCCATATCCCTAACCCAGTTCACGTTAAGCCCCTTCACCATCTTCAAGTGGGCATCCCTCAGGGCCATGGTGGTGGAGTCAATTGAGAACTCCCCGTCAAGCACCGGTGCAGATTTCATCTTGGGATGGAACCTCAGCTTGTAGGTCTTCCTCCCATCCATCTTCAGGCTGTCCACAAGGTAATAGTCATAATACATGAAGCCGTGCTCATTGAGCGGTGAGGCAAACTTTATGTAGAAGATGTCAATGAAATTGTCATAGAGGTTTATGTTGGCATGCAGATGCCCGGTAAACTGCGCCAGAGAGTAATCTTCCTTTATTCCCGATATCCTGCTGGCATCAATCACCTCCCTGGAGAGGGGCGGCTCCTTCTGCATGTAGTACCTGGCATTGGACTCGGTAATCATTACAGGAAGATATGGTATTCCCGATATTGCAGAAGTGTCCATATAGTCCTCCACAAACCCGAAGTTCTTCTTCAGCATCTTTATCTTCAGCAGAGGGTCCACATTGGCTATGTCCAGCTCCATCTTGCTGTACACCTTGCACCTGTAGCTCTCCTTTGCCTCCGGGTCATTGTAGGGCTTCCTCTCATTCACCCTCTTCATGAAGGCCCTTATTTTCTTGTCATCCGCCTTTACGGTAATCCCCTGCAGCATTATGGAGAGAGGCTTCAGCTTGAAGTCCAGCTGCGTGAAGCTGCCCGGGGCCACTTTCCCCTCCTGAGGCTCATATCCCATCATTTCAGCCTTTATTGTGGCAGGGACGCTCTGGCGTGTCTCCAGGGTGTAGAACCCGTCAAAATCGGTTGTAACACCAATTGTGGTGCCGGGGAAATATATGTTTGCAAACGGCACAGGCTCCCCTGTGGTGGCATCCACAACGGAACCCTTTACCTTTGTGGTCTGGGCAAAGGCGGAGCTGCAGGCAGCCAGCAAGAGCAATATGTAAAAAAAATACTTCTGCATCCCAATCTGAAACGAGTTGCAAAAGTATCTTATTTTATCCAAATGCGGATGGTCTTAAATGACTATTTTATATTCCACTTTTCCTTCCACTTCACAAAGAACTCAGGGACATTTATTTCCAACTGGTTATCCTCAACACGGGTAAACATCTGGAGGCTCCTCCCCATTGCCGTCACAACCATATCCTCTTCCCTGTAGATAACATATTCCATCAGGATCTTGGCCCCCTTGGTATTCACAAAACGGGTCTCCACAATGGCTGTATCCCCGTGTTTGAGCGGCATTATATAGTCCAGTTCCAGCTTTACGATTGGGATATAGTACCCCTCATCCGTAATGGTGGTGTAGCTGAGCCCCCCGAACTCCCGTCCGAAGGCTTCACGCCCATCTTCAAAGTAGCGGACATACTCACCGTGCCACACTACCCTCATTGCATCCACCTCGCTGAAGCGGACCCTTATCTTCATCCTGTTTACAAGGGAAGGTTCCCCCAATTCCAGTCTCTGGACTCTTGCCATAATTCTCAGTTTTTAACGGAAACAATTCCAAGGGGCGGAAAGTTCAATCATTTGAACTCCTTTACCGGTGTGTCATAAACGGTGTAGTTGCCGTTAGGCTCCACCATCTTCATCACGCACAGGGAGAAATCCTTCTTGCTGTAGCTGAGTACAAGCTCAACATACTGGCTCTTTGCCCCTTTGCCTTTGGCTAGGGTGAAGGTATAGTATTTTGTGGTCTCCTCAAATTTTATTGTGGCATTGTTCTCTGCAGCAACTGCTGCAACATCCCCGCCCACGCTGTAAAGGAGGGTGTTCTTAAGTACAGCCATGCGGCCGTCACCCTTTGCATTGGAGCTCCTCTTCTGCTTCCCGCTCACCATTGTGAAGGAATCCCCGTTGATGTCCAGCAGGTCCCCAGCAGGGGTGGTATACTCCATCTTCAATTTGTCCGGGCGCACATAAGTGAGGTTCCCCTCTGAAACCAGCTCCTTCTCCATCATTGCCATGTGGGCAGTCTTGGTGAACTTGCAGGTTATTGTGCCGTATTTTGCATTCTCCGAGGCAACCTTTGCCATTGCGGCGTCACACTCGGGGGTGTTCTGTGCATTTGCAGCAAATACAGCTGCAAAAAGCACTATCATACATGTTATTAATCTTTTCATCTGAAATCTGTTACTTTATTGCACACATCATGTTATGAATACAATCCTCCGTTGATTGAAATCACCTCACCGGTGATATAAGAGGCATCTTTTGAGCAGAGGAAACCTACAAGTGCGGCAACCTCCTCAGGGTTGCCGAAGCGGCCTGCAGGAATCTGAGCCACAAGCTCCTCCTCATTCAGCCCCTCAACCATATCTGTCTTTATGAAGCCCGGAGCAATTGCATTAACTGTAACGCCCCTCTTTCCAACCTCCTGTGCAAGTGCCTTTGTAGCAGCAATGATGCCACCCTTGGCAGCAGAGTAGTTGGTCTGCCCCGGCAATCCCTTTAATCCCGAGAGTGAAGCCATATTGATCACCCTGCCGAACTTCTTCCTCAACATTGGCTGGATCAGCGGCTGGGTAACGTTGTAGAATGCGTTGAGTCCTATACCCATCACCTTGTACCAGTCCTCTGCCGGCATCAGCGGAAGGATATTGTCTTTCCTTATTCCGGCATTGTTCACAACAACCTCAATATACTCACCCTTGTGGGCAGCCTGCCATCCTGTGATTGCAGCTGCAGACTCCTCAAGGTTTGAAACGTCAAACTTCAGGAGCTCGCCGGTGCTGCCGGCCTCCTCAATGAGCTTCAGTGTCTCCTGGGCCTGGGCCTCATTTGAGACATAGTTTACAATTACATGGTATCCCATTGTGGCCAGCTTTACACTTACTGCCCTTCCTATTCCGCGGCTTCCGCCTGTTACAAGTGCATATTTCATATCTGTATCAATTTTAAAATTCCAAATCTCTTGTTGCAGCCTCCATCCCTATTATCTGTGCGCAGGTAAAGAATGAGGTCATGCTCACACCCAGCACACCGTGCAGGTTCAGTGACTGTCCTGTGAGGAAAAGGTTCTCCACAGGTGTCTTTGGGGTGAGGAGGGTAAGCATCACATTGTTGCAGTCCTTCCTTATTCCGTAGGCCGAGCCCTGTGCTGTGGCTGTGTAGTCCCTGTAGGTGAGCGGTGTGCTGGTATATGCCCTTTCAACGGCACTCTCCAGCCCCGGAATCACCCTTCCGGCCAGTCCCAGGCACTCCTTCAGCTTCCTCTCCTTAAGCCCGGCATACTCCTGGGGTCTCTGCCCCACGCGGGAATTCTCAAAAGCGGCAACCTCCTCCCAATCCATTGGGGCCAGAAGGTCAAGCGCCAGGGCACAGTCCCTCCCCTGCAGGGGGGTGCCAATACCGCATCCGGCAATACCTGTGCCAAACTTTTCCACAGACCCGCTCCCTGCGCCCTTACGGCTCCTGTTGTAATAGCTTACCAGCAGCTTACCTTTTCCTGCTCCGTAGCCGCTCCAGAGGCTCTCCCCGTCATCCAGGTTGTAGACATACTGGTTGCGGTTCAGGTAAGGGACCATTCCCGGCTTGAGGGCCAGGTTTGCGGTAAACATGCCAAAGGTGTTCTCAAGCCTGTTAATCCTGTTGCGGTAAACCTTGCGCAGCCCTGCACTATCACCTACAAGGTTTATGGTTGTGGCCGGGTGCATGTCTGATATTATATATTTTGCCCCTAAGAACTCCTCCCCGCAGAATACCCCGCTTGGGAGAATCTCAGTAACCTCTTTTCCTGTAAGTACGGTGCCGCCCATCTTCCTGATGCTTTCCGCAAGGGAATCCGCTATCAGGCTTCCCCCTCCGCACAGCCTCCAGGCACTTTCAATGAAGGAGTTGTTTATCTGGGCGAATGTATACAGCGGCAGGTTGGGCCCAAGCTCCATCTTCAGCGATGTGCCCGCCAGTACCTCCCTCAGCAGCGGATCTGTTATGGTTTCACAAAGGAACTCATACGCGCTGCGGGCAAAAAGGGAGCCGGTGAGTACATCTTCCGCGGCTTTTGGGGAGAGGCTCATGGGAAGGCGTTCCCCAACCTCCTTCAGGATGGAGACGTACTTCTTCAGGTTCCCCCTCTGTGCAGGGAAATATTCGCACATTTTCTCCACAAAGGAATCATGCCCGTTGGCAAACATATAGCTGCGGCCGTTTATGTTCACCTCATCAAATGCCCCTCCATCCATCCTGGCCCACGGAAGCTCCAGCAGACCAAAATAATTGAAGATGGCATGAAGGGGCTGCCCTGCGTCAAGCCCCCCTACATAATGCATCCCCGCATCAAACTCCTGTATACCTTCTGCCCCGCGTCTGCGGTAGCTCTGCAGGCAGCCACCCAATACGGGGTTCTTCTCCAGAACACATACATTCAGACCGTTCTTGGCCAGGATGTATCCGCATTGAAGCCCCCCAAGGCCTCCGCCGGCAATTACGGCGTCATAATGTGCAATAGGCTGGTTTCCAGGTGTCATCATTTGACCTTTTTTTCTTTCCACCTCTTGTAGATGTTGAACAGGAACGGCTCCAGGGTATAGGTGATGGCAATGGTTGATGCCATTCCTATGAGGGTGGAGAGCCCTATTGAACTTATGGCAGGGTGGGTGGCAAACATCAGCGATGCAATGCTCAGGATAAGCACCACGGCAGAGAAGAAGATTGCTGTCTTGTGGTATGTGAGCAGCGTAGGGTTGTCCTTGCCGCGGCCAAGGAGGCCGTCCATTACAAATATGCTGTAGTCCACACCTATTCCGAATATGAAGGTGGATATTACAATGTTTATCAGGTTGAACTGCATCCCGAACGCCCCCATCACGCCCAGTACAATGTACCAGCTCATGCCCATAGGGAGAAATGCAATCAGTGCCACCGGAATGTTGCGGAACGAGAGGAGCAGCACCACAAGTACAAAGAGTGATGAAATGTTCAATACTGTGTTGAAGTCATCATTCAGCAGCTCCACCATGTTCTGGGTGTAGAAGAAAGGATCTGCCACAATGATTGCGTTTGCAGGTATCCCCTCTGTCCCCTTCACAATGGCGTTGCTCACCTGGAGCATATCCTCAGGGAGGGCCTGGGCCGAGGTGAACACAAGGTATGTACTGTCTGTATATTCCACAAGGTTTGCCAGAAGACCGTCGGGAATAATGCCGGCATCCACAAGGGAGTTTGCCTCAAATTCCCCCTCCACAAGGTCCATGAATGGCCCGAACATCCCCTCCTTGAACCCCTGGGCCTTGCCTGAGGCCAGGAGAAGCTTCCTCAACTCCTTCACCTTACCTTCATTCCAGAACTCCTGCCACATCCCAATCCTCTCATTGGTTGTCTCAGTAGGGAGGAGGAGCATGGCCGAGTTTGTATATTTCTTTATAAGCCCTTCCTGTGCCAGTTCACGGCACTTCTTCTCAAGGGCAATGTTGTATGTAAGGGCGCTGTCGAGATCCCTGGAGAGTACAGCATAATATTTGCTCTCCATACCCGGCATGGTCTTTTCTGCCAGTATCTGCCCGGAGCGCACCACGTCAGGCTCATTATAGCCTATATTCTTCAGGTTTGAATCAAATCCCACATTCCTCCCGGTAAAGAGAGAGATTACAAAAACCACAACCACCAGCCCCACAAGCCATCTCTTCTTGTCGTAAGGGTAGTTGTTCAGCTTCTCTATAAAACCGAATGCCTTCCAGTTCACCCTGTTGCTCTCCGGCCTGAAGAAGTGCGGCAGGAACACCAGGCAGAAGAAAGTTGTACCTACCATTCCAAGGGAGGCAAAGAGACCGAAATCTGAAAGGAGCTCTGATTCTGTGAATAGCAGCCCCATGAATGCCCCAATGGTGGTGACGCTTCCCATAAGGACAGGCTTCACCTGCTCACGGATAACCCTTTCCGGATCATTCACATATTTGTAGTGGGTAAGCACATGCAGGCAGTAGCTCAGGGCAACTCCCAGCACAATGGCTCCTATCCCCAAGGCCATCAGGGACATGCTGCCCTTTATCAGGTATATTCCCGACAGTGCAAAGAATGCCCCGTACACCACAGGAACCAGCAGGAGCACAAGGGTGCTCTTGTTCCTGAAGCAGTACCAGATGATAAGGCATATCAGCACCAGCGAAAAGCTTAGGGTGATGGCCAGGTCGCTCTTTATCTGCCTTGAGTTGAATACGCTCTGTACGGGTGCTCCGTGAAAGAGCACTTCAATATCTGGGTTGGCGGCCTCAAATTTCTCTATTGTCCCCTCCAGCATCTCCACAAGGTATGTTCCCTGCCGGGAGTCAAATGCCTTGAAGTTGGGGGAGAGGAATGCAAGGGCTACAGTGCTGTCGGGAGTATAGAAATGCCCCTCCACAACCTTGTAGGTGCCACCCATCATGGAGGCCATATCCCCGTTCTGCTCCATGAAGATCTTGCGGATGGCGAGGGGGTCGTTCCTCACTATGTCATACCAGAACATTCCCTGGGCTGAGGAGAGGAGTTCCACATTCTCCGCCATTGCTGCATCTGCATATTCCCTGTTGAGGCAGGAATCCATTGCCGGATAGAACCTCTCATCCAGGAATTGCGGCACATTCTCAAAGAGGTAGCCGAGGGCATCCTGCAGGATATACTCATCCAGCATCCAGGTGAGATCGGCAATGTAGTTTGTGGCAGTGTCCTGCAGCAGGAGGGAATCGGCAAAGGCATCTGCGGCCTCAGCCAGCGCATAATGGCTCTCCTCATTGTACAAGGTGGAGTCCTTCAGGAGGAACTCAAGGAAAATCTTGTCCTTCACCTTGAGGTTGTTGAACGCAAATCCGGCCGATCTGCTCTCATCTGTAGAGGGGAGGAGCTTGGAAATGTCCTCCTCGTATGTAACCTTGCTCCCCAAGAAAACGAACAGCAGGGAACTGGCTGTGAGCAAAGTGTAAAATAGAGCCTTCCTGCGGCCCAATATCCTGTATAGTCTTATTGCAAGCTCTGTCATGATTCTTTCCACCCGCTATCTTACGGGCGACAATTCTGCGGATATTTCAAAAAATTTCATCTCCGGCTTCCCAAGGGCACAGCCGGATGCCTTCATCTTGTAGATTATTCCTGTACCCTCCTTCTCTCCCTGCTCAAGATGGATTTCAACCATCAGTTCAGGGTTCTTCTGGGGTGCCATAACTTCAAGCAGCCTGTATTGCTTTATGTAGCTGATGAGGAACTTCTCATGCGCCATTATCTGGGCACACTCCTTCACCATTTGCAATGAGCATACTCCGGGGCATACGGGCTCTCCCGGGAAGTGCCCCTCGTATACCGGATGGTCTGCCAGCAGGTTTATCTTGAACCTGCCGTGGCGGGTATCCGAGTTTGGGTAGGATATCTTCCTTATTGTAAAATAACTGTCCTGCAGCTTCATTACTCTTCTCTGATAAAAATTTTCATCTGGCAGCTGGCGGCAACCTGGCCGTCAACGTGTGTGGTGGCATTGATGAGCGTGATGCCCATAGCCTCCGAGACAACCTTTATTGTTGTCTCCATTGTCTCCTCAATCTTGGGGAGGAAATTGAGTGTGAACTTCTTCACCTCTCCAATAAACCCTACAGGGACCGGCTTCCCTGCTTCCCTGCAGTTGTAGCCTGCCATGGCAGATGCACTCTGTGCCATGTGCTCTATGATTCCCGCCTCCGCTATATGGCCGTGGTGGCAGAACATGTTGTTGCCGCTTATAAACAAACATGTAGTGGCATCCTGAGCGGATGCACTACATAATTTGTCAACCATTACTATAGGATGGCGCTGGGGAATCAGGTCACTAATTCTCCATTCTTTCATAAACAAAATCGTATAGCTGGCCAAAGTTCTTGATAGAAGCTACCTCTGTACCTTTGATCTTTACACCAAAAGTCTCCTCAATGAGGGCAACCATGTCCACAAGGCTGAGACTGTCCAGATCCAGGGTCTTCTTGATGTCAGCCTCAGGGGTAATAACTTCTGTCTCTACCTCAAATTCCTCTGCAAGCACCTCAATGGTCTTTGCAATCATTTCGTCTTTAGTCATGTCTTTAAAGTTTAATCAGGTTTATTATAGATTTCTAATTATCAATGTTGAGTTGGTGCCTCCAAAACCGAATGAGTTTGAAAGGAAAGTGTCAAATTTCTTCTCAATCCTCTTGCCCGGGATGTTCAGCTTTGCAGAATCCTCATCAGGATTCTCAAAGTTGATGTTTGCACCAATGAAATCATTCTTCATCATAAGTGTAGAGTAGATGATTTCAGATGCACCTGCCATCCACATCTCGTGGCCTGTCTGCGATTTGGTTGAGGTAACCTCAGGCATGTTGTCACCAAATACCTGGTAGATTGCCTTGGCCTCATTTGCATCACCCTTAGGGGTTGAGGTTGCGTGTGCGTTTATGTAGCCTATCTCCCTCTTGTCTATGCCGGCAAGCCTCAATGCCATCTCAAGCGAGCGGGCAGGGCCGTCAACGTTAGGGACAGAAATGTGGTCTCCGTTTGATGAGAAGCCGTAGCTGAGCACCTCTGCAATGATAGGGGCACCTCTTCTTACTGCACTCTCATAGCTTTCAATGATTACAGTGGCTGCACCGCCGCCAGGTACAAGGCCGTCGCGGTCCCTGTCAAACGGGCGTGAAGCCTTCTCCGGGGCATCCTCCCTTATTGAGAATGCGCTTATGCCGTCAAAGCTTCCTATTGAGAACGGGTTCACCTCCTGTGCACCGCCGCAGATTACCATCTCCTGAAGCCCGTTCCTGATAAGCATGGCTCCAAGGCCTATGGCGTGTGAACCGCTGGCACATGCGCCTGAAACTGTAAGGTTCATACCCTTGAGCTTGAAGATGCATGCAAGGTTCATGGTAACTGTTGAGTTCATGCTCTGGAAGATTGCACCTGAACCTACAAGGGTGGTGTCCTTCTTCTCCCTCATAGTATCCACGCTCTTTACAACAGGATCAGCGCTGCTGTCATTTCCATAAAGGATGCCTACCTCATGGCTGTTGAGGTAATCCTGATCTATTCCTGCATGCCTCAATGCATCAGCGGTTGCGCAATATGCATATTTGGCCTGCTCAGGCATATATACCCTCTGGCTTCTGCTGAGCTCCTTCTTAAGGTCAGGAATCTCAAGATGTGCTGTAAGGGCAGACCTGAAACCCATCTCCTTGCGGAGGGGGTCAAAAATGATTCCACTCTTTCCGTGATACAGGGAATCCTTCACTTCCTCCAAAGTCTTTCCGAGGCAAGAATAAATTCCCATTCCGGTAATTACAACTCTTCTATCCATTTGTATCAATATCTTTTTTATAAATTTCTCAATTTGTTCCACAATTCATTGTGTCTGCGCTGCAGCTCCTGTCCCTTCCCGGTATCCTTATGCCTGAGCCACCTGAGGTCCCTCACCGCATTGCCCACACATTTTGTATAGTTCCATGCAAAGATACAAAGAAGTGGAATGAGTACCACATGTGCAAGCCCCATCCAAAAAGAATCTGTTCCAAAATATGTAACAAGGAACACTATAAGGGAGAACAGGGGTATCAGCAGCAGTGCGTTGAATGCATAGATGAATGTCCCCTGGAACATTATGTCCGTGCTTACTTTCTTGTGCACGAACTTTGGAATTGCGTACAGCAGCAGTGATGGCCACAATGAGAAGATGTAGAGCTCCACGAACATGAATGCCAGCACCAGTTTCAGGGCAGCCATTATTCCCTGCGGCTTTTTCTCCAGGGACTCACTTCTTGTCCCCAGCTCCTTCACACCTTTCTGTTCCTCCCTTGCAAGGGTATAAATCTCCTCTGCACTGGCAGGGTCACTCTCCTTCAGTTCCTCCAGCTTGGCGCATAGTTCCTTGTCCGAGACAAGCCTGCTTGGAAGATAATCTGCATCAATCCCTTTCTGTGTGGCATACTCCTTGCCGTAGGTTGTGCGGATATAGTCTATTGCATCATAGTTCTCCAGGTCTTCAATGTTGAGCATCAGGCTGTTTATCTGCTCCCTCACAAGGGTGTTCACCTGCCTCTTTGCGGTGCGCGGCTTGGTCTTGTACAGCTCATAGAACGGCTTCAGGGAGATAGGGGTGCCGAATTTTACCATGAACTGCCCCTGTATCTCAAAATAGTTGCGGTAGTGGTTGCATGAGGGGAGTATGAAGATCTCTGTATTGAAGTTGTCCATTTCGGCAGCTTCAAATGCCAGCTTCAGATATCCCATTGAGAATGTTCCCAACCACCTCTTGTCCTGGTGCCCTGCCTCCGGATACATTACAATTGTACGGCCGTTTACGAGTTCGCGTTCTGTAATCTTGAAGGTCTCGTCATTCTTGCCAAGAGCTCCTTCGCCCTCGTAGTCAAGACGGAATGCCGGCAGCAGTCCTATTGCCCTGAGAAACTTGTTGGCAATGGGATGCAGTGCAAACACATCTGCGCGGGTGATGAAATTGGGTTTGCGGTCCCTGAATGTGAACAGCACGCCAAGAGGGTCATTCAGGCAGTTCTGGTGGTTTGAAACCACAAGGGTAGGGATACCGTCTGCCGGAATATTCTCCGGATTTATGCTGTATGTCTTCTTATAATATACTTTATCATGTATAAGACGCAGGTATACCTTGAACATCCTGTAGATTATACCTGGCTTGCCTGAATTTTTCTCCATCTGCTCCTCCGTTTGTTTCATTCGCAAATTAGCGCATGCAAAAATATAAAATAATGGAGATTTGACCAAATTGGCAAGATAATGGTGAATTTTTATAGTATTGTGGAACAGGAGGCTATAGATTTGGACTGAGTGGATGTGAAAATAAAAAAGGCTCTCAAGAAGTTGAGAGCCTTTGTACGGGATAGGAGAATCGAACTCCTATTTGAAGAATGAGAATCTTCCGTCCTAACCGTTAGACGAATCCCGCGTCTTGTCGTTTGGGATTGCAAAGGTACAAATTAAATTCAAACTTCCAAATTTTTTTGCGAAAAATTTTAAAAAATCATTCAATTTCTTCAGATTCAGTGAATGGTTTGTCTCCAATTTTCCTCAAAACAACCACCTCATCAAACAGAGAACACATCTCTTTCCAAAAATCCTTGAACAATGGATAATCTTTTACAGGGATGAAAATATCCTTGAGCATTATTGTAAGCCCGAACATTACAACATTTTTTTCTGAAGAGCACCTTATGGAAACTCTGCTTCCGTTTGTCCCCATAGTATATCCCCTGTTTTGAGGCAGATTGTCCACTTCATAGCCAGGGGGGATAATAATATTTGCGCTGTATTCAATGGTTTTGGGATATTTCAGCTCTACAGGGTACTCTCTCTGCTCCTGTGGGAATTCATCCATATTGTGGTAAACCTCAACAAATGGGTTCACAAGAATCTTGTTGTCCACCAATACGGCAGAGCTGCGCCTGAATTCAAAATCCCTCTTGAATATATTGTTGGTTGTGTCTGCCTTGTATGTATAGCCGTTAATGAATTCTCCCTTTATCTTCTCCTTCAGCTTGTTGAAATACACTTCCTGTATAACGGCCTCCTTTACCTGTTCTGCCTGGTCATAGCAGCAGTGGTTGGTTGCAACAGTATATACTTTTCCCTCAACTACACCTTTTTCGTCCACATTCAGCACAGCAGTATGGTGTTCCTTGTTCTCCACAATATTTGCCAAATCCACCCAAACAGGCCCTTTCTGGTATATGCGTCCTTTGTCTGTAAGGTGAAGATGGTTGAGTATGTTTACCCCTATATCCTTTATTGACGGATCAAAGTAAACATTCTCCCCGTTTTTGAGGGTTATTTGAACTACTGAGGTATTCATTGTTCCTACAGTCGTTTCATTCTCAGTTAACTGCCCCCTGTCGCGGCTTTTCAGCAGGATAAGGTTTGTATGGAATCCTGTGTTCCTGAAAGCGGCCATCACCAGAGCGTTAATCTCCATGTCAGAACCCTTTTTGGTTTCAAAGGCCTCCTTTACCGGCCTTATTTTCTCAGCTTTTCCAAAAGACGTGCATTCAATGTCATTCTTTATCACGCTGCATATAGCTTCGGCCTTGTTGAAATCGGACATATTGGAATCCATTATATGCTTTACGCTATCTTTATACAAGTTTGGGGCAAACATGAATCTTCTTCCCAATTCTGCATCTTTATACAGGATATTGTCAACATGGTACCAATTGTAAGAGTATCTTCTCTCACCGGAGTTGGATTTGTTGCCTTTGAAATCCAGCTCTACAGCCATCCTGTATTTAGGGGCGTTTATGACAAAATTTTCCGGGCAATCTTCGGTTATGGCAGGGAGGTTTTCTGCAATGAAGACCCTGTTTACGAGCGGTTTCTCTTCGTATGGGTCCTGCCGCCACTGTTGGCTGGTTGGCTTTCTTTGAATAAGGTTGGGTTTGGAGATTGAATATACCTGGTCAGAATACCCTAAACTCCTGTTCACTTTATACAGACGCCCTTCATTAAGAATGACTTCCGGTTTTTCGAGTCCTGTAACAACAGCCTCAAACATGAGTTCCTCAAAGTTTGTGAACTCCAAAACGCTCTTTACAACAGGAATATCTTCCTGGAAATACCATTTTGGGAACATGATATCATCCCCTGATACCATACCATCCATAAAATCCACATCAATTGAAGTAAAGGATATCCCTGAGAAATCCCCAAATGAAAAATCCCACATGCTGTCCTCCCCGAATCCGGCCCCCTCTTGAACGTATTTGGTGGTACTATTATCATCCTCATTGATTCTGCCCCCACCTTCAAGGTCATGCCTGCTCTTGAAAAAGTAATCCATGTAGCTGGCCTTTATGTATTCGCTCTCCTCATAATACTGTGGCATGGTTCCTACAACGGTATATTTGTATTCAATTACGGTACCTGGCAGGGCGTCAGGTACTGTAAATGTAACCTCCCGTTTCTTGAAATTGTACTTGGTCTCCCTTATTGAGTCTTTGTCCATCTTTCTTGATACAATTTCATTCCCTTCCAATCTGTAAACATAGGCCTCTATCCCATCAACCCTTTCAGTATATTTGCTCAATCTTTTGTATGGGACAGTTACTGTAGCATATTTCTTCCCTTCCGGCTTGAAGATTCTAATTCTTTTTGTGTAGGACTTCCTTACAGTGAATACAGAAGAGAGTTTGGCATCCATTGCAAATTCACCGCCACTGTACAGCACAATAGCTGCTGCAGAAGTGTCACGCTCATAAAACGGTATCTGCAGTTCCTCCATTGAAACCTCTCCAAATTTGTAATGTCCCCTCTCCTGGCATATGGCATTATTACAAATTGATGCAAAAAATATGGATCCTAGAACGGCATATAACAAGAAATGTTTCATAATCAAGGAGCTTTAATGGTTTCATTTTGCAATTTAATGAAAATCCCATATAACACAAAATGAATAATAGAAGTTTTTTAATTATTACGGCATTCACCTATGCAATCTATGCTTCCGCAATATCTGCAGCCGTCATCAGGACCTGGGCAGATGCATGGATCTGAGTCACATTTCTGACAGCAAGTCAGAACTTTTTGTATTGCTGGATGACAAGAAGAGGCCTGGAATTGTCAATTCTGTTATATGGGCGTGATATATCTCTTTTGCAGAATTGAGGGTAAATGATGTCTCAAATGAATTTTGAGGCATAGGCTCCTTGCTGCATGCAACAAGAAATGCCAAAGCTAAAATTGAAATAAGGCTTTTCATGTTACAGTAGTTTTTTAAGTTATTGATTATTTTGTCAAGTTGGAATCCAATAGCGCAAGCGCATCTTTGGGGTGTTCTTGCATGAGGGATTCTGCAGTATCCATTGTGCGGTTGCTGCTATTGTTGCAGCCAAGAACCATCAGGGTAACAATGGAAAGGATCAGGTTCTTGAGGAGTGTCATTATTTGGTGAATTATGCTGTATTTTACAGTTCTATCCTATAGTATTGCGGTTTCCTCCCCTTGTAATATACAAGCCAGCGGAAGCCGCATTCTTTTGCAATGTGTGCGTACTTCTCAAACTCGTCCCCAAAGCGGAGGAGGTTGTGGGAATCGGAGCCCAGGCTCAGCGCTTCACCTCCAAGCTCCCTGAACCTGCGTAATATTGCAGTATCCAGCTGCGGGATATATCCCTTGTGGTTCTTGTATGTCTTGGTGTTTATTTCAAATGTTTTGCCCTCCTGTGCAAGGAATCTCAGGATAGGTTCAATCCATTCCCCGAACTCCGCCATTGTAATGTCCCTGCACCCGTGGCCGTATGGTGAGTACCTTGCCACATAATCATAGTGCCCCAGAATGTCAAAATCCTTGTAGGCCAATGCTGTTTCATACATTATCTCCAGTGTGTGGCTGAAGGCATATTTGTAATCCTTGTCTCCGTAGTATGTCCCCATATACGGGTCTGTCCCATCCACAAAGTGGATTGAGGCAATTACCGTGTCAAAGCTGTATTTTCCGGTAAACTCCTTTATCTTGGCCATGCTGCCGGGCTGGAGCCCTACTTCTATGCCCCTCATTATCTGGAAATCCTTTTCCCGAATCTCCTTCCACAGTTCCATCTCCACCTTTGCAATCTCCTGCTGCTGCTCAGCGGGGTTGAAGAGGAATTCCTGGTCCCTTGAAGGGGCATCAACATCATAATGGTCTGTTATGGCAATTCCCATGAGCCCTTTTCCCATGGCTGCGCAGATAGAATCCCTTACAGATGCTGTGCTGTCGGGAGAAAAGGTGCTGTGGGTATGGTTATCAAAAAATTTCATGGCGCAAAGATACTAAAATATTGTACCTTTGTTCCGATGAATCTTCCAACAAAGACATCTGTCCTGGACAGGTTGAGGGATGCCATGCAGCTCTGTTCCTTATGTGCCGTAATCATTCTGGCATATAACGGGGGGGCGTTGCGCAATACCGAGGCAATTAAGGTAATCCTGATGGTTCTGGTTGGGGCGGGAAACATTTTCTTCGGGAAGCTCTTCTGCAGCAACCTCTGCCCCTTGGGGCTGGTCCAGGAGTGGATTTCCGTACGCAGGAGGAGGGAATATGCCATCTTTGCAAGGTGGGGCAGGTGGGACAAGCTCCTCAGGGCAATCAAGTATGTGCTGCTGGTGCTAATATTCATAGATTACCACATATTCCTGTTCAATGTTTCAATTGCAATACTCATCCTTTCAATGCTCATTGTGGGGAACATGTTCTTCTGCAAATATCTCTGCCCAATCAATGCGGCAAGCAATATCTTCAGGTTTACTGTAATGTTCATGGCGGTGCTCCTGTGCTATTGGGGGGCATATATGGCGGGGCTTGAAATTCCTTTATGGGTTGTTGTGGCAGTATTCTCCATTGCAGGGTATATCCTGGAGATTACTTCAAGAAAAGCTGAATACAACATTTCGCTGCTGCATATCCACAGGGATCCTGAAAAATGCAACAGATGCGGTGCCTGCACCAATCTCTGCCCTTTCCAGGTGGATGTAAAGAGTGTAAAGAGGGTGACTGATATAGACTGCAACCTGTGCGGGGAGTGTGTGAGGGTATGCCGCCAGGATGCAGTAAAGGTGGGAATCTGCAACACCCGTCCGGGTCAGAACAGGATAAGGGGTGTATGGTTCGCCCCCCTCATTACCCTCCTTCTGCTTGCCACGGCAATATATCTCTTCTCTGTCTGAAGCTACTTGATGTCCAGGTCCTCTATTGAAACCAGCTTGTTTACAATTGCATAGATTGTAAGGCCGGCGGGGCTGTGTATCTTCAGCTTGTTCATTATATTTTTCCTGTGGGTGTTCACTGTATGTACGGAGAGGAACATCCTTGCTGCAATCTCCTTGTTTGTAAGGCCGCGTACAATATGCACCAGCACCTCTGTCTCCCTCTCGCTCAGGCTCTCCTCGTCTCCCTTTCTGGAAACGCTCTCCTTGAGGGAATCCTCCATCTCCTTAACCTTGGGCACCAGCAGCACATCCTCAATCAGGTTATGGGTCTCCAGATCCTGCTGGCATACAAATATGTCATACAGCACGGAGTTCAGGTCATTTGTAGCCCCTCCGGGATAATATTTCACAATGATATCAATAAGCTCCCCAAGCCTCACATCAATGGAGTTGTGCTGTTCACTGAAAATATGCGGGTTTTTTCCTCCCGACAGCAAAGCTCCGTTATTATAGCTCTCAATCAGCCTCCTCAGGTAAGGGAAAACCTCTTCATCCTCCTGGGCCATATGGCGGGCCACCTCTGAGGCATAATCATCAAAATAGTTGAGGATAAGGTACTGCATCTCCTTCCCTCCCGAGGCAATTGCCTTCTCAAGGGAGTTCCTTATTGCAGGGAGACGATAATCTGTATAGTAGGTATGGGATTTCTGCAGGTAGAGGATAAGGTCTTCAACGGAAAAGGCTACATCCTCTTGCGGAGTATCGGGATTATTGAAGAGGTTTGCAACTGCAAGGAATGTACTGCAGTCAACGCCATTGAGCCTGCATACCTCCTCTATGCTCTTGTCTCCAACTCCAAGTGAGATGCCAAAGCGGCTGAGCATATTCAGCAGCCTGTAGTTTGCAGTAATCAGGGACTCCATCTTGTCCCTTGCCGTAAAAATCTTGTAATCCCTGTGTTCCATATATTGTCCTCCTCCTTTTTCAGATATCCGTGCCCACATAATGCAGTACAGACCGCCTTGGCGTGGCGGTCTGCGCTAACAAACAATAATAAATGGCTTAAATTTCCTTATCTTCACATTGCAAAGGTAAGGGTTGGAAACCAAGTATGGAATACCTTATTTTAGGTATTCTGCTGTCCGTTGCGCACTACAAGCACCTTGTCAATCCTGGCCCCGTCCATATCCATAATCTCCAGATCAAAACAGTTCCAGGAAACTTTTTCCCCAACATGGGGTATCTCGTTGCGCAGTGCTATGATGAGTCCGCCAAGAGTGTTGTAGTCGTTCTCCTGGTAAAGGTCAGCCATATCAAAGCGCTCCAGAAATTCATAGAAGGGATACTGTCCGTCAACAAGGATAGAGCCGTCCTCCCTCTCCAGCCAGTCATCGGAGTCATTTTCCTCAGGCATCACACCCACAAGTGCCTCCATGATATCCTTGAGGGTAACTATTCCCATAACCCCTCCAAACTCATCGGTGACAATGGCAGACTTCATCCTTGCATCCTTGAACTTCTCAAGGGCGTCATACACGCTCATGTCTTCCGGAATATAAAATGCCTCCTTAAGGATATCCGCAAGATTGAAGTTCCCGGAATCGGATACCTCAAAAATATTCTTCAGATTAACCACTCCAACTACATTGTCTATATCACCGTCCACCACCGGATATGTGTTATATACATTCTCCTTTATCTTTAGTCTCAGCTCCTCCTGAGGGTCATTTATATCCAGGCATACCAGCTCCTTACGGTGGGTCATTATAGAGCTTACATTCCTGTCTCCCAGGTTGAACACCCGTTCCACAATGTCATGCTCCACCTCCTCTATCTCCCCGTCATCCAGGCTCTCCCTCATCACAGCCTTCACCTCCTCCTCTGTAACCTTGCTCTCCTCCGTATTTTCCAGCCCCAGAAGCCTTACAACCACATTGGTACTTTTTGCCAGCAGCCATACCAGCGGATATGCCATTCTGGAGAGCCATGCCATAGGCTGTGCCACTGCCTTTGCAATCCCTTCCGCCTTCACAAGTCCGAGCCTTTTTGGCACCAGTTCACCCAGGATAAGGGTAAGATACGTTACGGCAACCACAATTATTGTCTCTGCAATTCCCTCTGCATAGGCACCTGCACCGGGAACATTCTCAAACAGCCTGGCCAGGTCTGCTGCAAAGGCCTCTCCGGAGAAAAGGCCGGTGAGGATACCAATGAGGGTTATGCCTATCTGTATGGTAGAGAAGAAGTTGTCTGGATTGTTGGAGAGATCCAGCGCCTTCTGGGCAGCCTTGTCCCCCTTTTTTGCCTCCAGTTCAAGGCGGGACTTGCGGGATGATACCACAGACATCTCAGACATTGAGAGGATGCCGTTAAGAAGTATAAGTCCTATTATGATGAGTATTTCCATTATTTTCTAAGTTTTGGGAACAGTTTCCTGAACCTGACAAGCGGAGCTGCAATATTGCCTCCTGCCACAACAAAGGTAACTGAAACTATTATAAGCACAAGGCCTGCAATATCCCTGCCACCGAGCGCCTCGCCAAAGATTGTTATGCCAAAGAAAACTGCAGTAAGCGGCTCCAGGGCCCCAAGAATGGCGGTGGAGGTTGAGCCTATATATACAATTGCCTTAGTGGCGCAATACATTGAAATTACAGTGGGGAAGAGGGCAAAGGCAAAGATGTCCAGCCATAGATACCATCTGGTTGGGGTCTGCAGCCCGTCCCCACAGAATGCCATGGCCGCAAAGATGAAGAATCCCAGCAGGATCACGTAAAATGTAACCTTCACCGACGGAACATCCTTTAGGATTGTCTTGTTTATGGCAACTATGTATAAGGTATAGGCAAGGGCAGACCCAAGCACAAACAGAGTACCCGCAAGGCTGAGGGTTGCCCCGTCCGGAGCCTTGTACAGGAGCCCAACCCCACCCAATGCCAGGGCAATGCAGAGCCATGTCTGCAGGGATATCTTTTCCCTGAAGAAGATTGCCATGATGAGGGCAACCATAACCGGATACACAAACAGAATGGTTGAGGCAATTCCGGAATCCATGTAAAAATAGCTGCGGAAAAGGGTGATTGAAGAGAGTACAAAAAACACTCCCACCATAAACAGGGGCCATATCTCCCTCTTCTCAACGGAAAAGCTCCTCCCCCTGCTCTTGAGCATGATAGCCACCATAGGCAATGCAAACAGGTATCTGAAGAACAGTACAGAATCTACACTCATCCCATCCGCATACAGCGGGAGGGAGAACAGCGGGTTCATCCCGTATGTGGCGGAAGAGACTGCCGCCAGCAGATATCCTTTGGCCTTATTGTTCATAATCCTGATTTATTGCGTGCAAAAATAATAAATTCTCACTCAAAAGTCCGGCAATAATTGTTATCTTTAAAACCTTCACGTAAAAATATCCGATACTATGAGTACAGACATTCAAATAGCAAGGGAGCACAAGATGCTCCATATAGAGAAAATATCAGAAAAGCTTGGTATAGACAAGGAAGACCTTGAACTTTATGGGAAGTACAAGGCAAAGATACCTCTTTCATACAAGGGGAAGGATACCGGGAAGAAAGGTGCGCTTATACTGGTTTCCGCTATTTCGCCCACTCCGGCAGGAGAGGGGAAGACAACGGTTTCAATAGGGCTGGCACAGGCAATGAACAGAAACGGGCACCAGACAACAGTGGTGCTTAGGGAACCATCCCTGGGGCCGGTGTTTGGAATCAAGGGCGGTGCAACGGGAGGAGGCTATTCGCAGGTGGTCCCTATGGAGGACATCAACCTCCACTTTACAGGGGATTTCTCAGCTGTGGAGAAGGCCCATAACCTGCTGGCTGCGGTGATAGACAACAATATACAGAGCAAGAAACGCTCCCTGAACATAGATCCCCGTACCATCTCCTGGAAGAGGGTGATGGATATGAACGACCGCTCCCTCAGGCATGTGGTTGTGGGGTTGGGCGGCACCTCGTCGGGAATACCAAGGGAAACAGGGTTTGACATCACGGCTGCCTCGGAGATTATGGCAATCCTCTGCCTGAGTGAGGATCTGCAGGACCTGAAGCGGAGGCTGGGAAACATCTTTGTGGGATATACCTTTGACAAGAAGCCCATTTATGCCCGTGACCTTAAGGCCAACGGGGCAATGGCAGCCCTGCTGAAGGATGCCATAAAGCCAAATCTGGTGCAGACCCTGGAACATACCCCGGCCCTTATACATGGAGGGCCTTTTGCCAACATTGCTCAGGGAACCAACACCGTGATTGCAACAAAAACTTCGCTGGCATTGAGCGATTATACAATCACTGAGGCAGGATTCGGCTTTGATCTTGGAGCAGAGAAGTTCCTGGATATCAAATGCCGCAATGCAGGACTTAACCCTCAGGCTGTGGTGCTGGTGGCTACCGTAAGGGCGCTGAAATACCACGGAGGAATGGCCCTGAAGGAGCTGAAGGAGGAGACAACTGCCTGTGCGGAGGGTAATTGCCCTATAGAGGAGATAACCCATAGGGTGGATTCACTGAAGGCCGGCATAGGTAACCTGCAGAAACATATAGAGAATATCAGGCAGTTCAACCTCACACCGGTGGTGGCAATAAACAGATTCACCACAGATGCCCAGGCGGAGATAGACTTCATAAAGGAGAGCTGTGACCAGCTGGGTGTGGAATGTGCCGTAGCAGAGGTTTGGGCCAAAGGAGGGCAGGGGGCTCTGGAACTTGCGGAAAAAGTTGTGAAAGCTGTGGATGAAAGCATAGCCCAAGGCAACCGCTTCACCCCAATGTATGAGCTGGGGGAGAGTGTGGAAGCAAAGATTGAGAAGATTGCCAAAAAGATTTACGGGGCGGAAGCTGTAGATTATACCGCCAAGGCCAAGGCAGACCTGAAGAAAATCTATGACCTCGGGCTGCAGGATCTGGCAATATGTATGGCCAAGACCCAGAAATCCCTCTCAGACAACCCTGCCCTGCTGGGCCGCCCTAAGGACTTCATTATAACCGTGAGGGAGATAGAAATTGCCGCAGGTGCAGGCTTCCTCATCCCGATAACCGGCGAGATAATGAGGATGCCGGGGCTTCCTGAAACCCCTGCCTCCGAAGCAATGGACATAGATGAGGCGGGAGAAATAAGCGGACTTTTCTAAAACCGGTATAATGTGAGTGAACCCCGGAAGGACTTGTCTGCCTTCCGGGGTTCGCCTCATTTTCACTTCTTCTGTTTCTTCAGATCTTCCTTCAGGTAATACTTCCCGTCCTTGCCCTTCTTGTACTCCTTTCCCTTTCCAAGATACTTCAGGTATTTGATATATTGCTGGTCATCAAGTACAAGCTTGAAGGCATCAATGGTCTTCTGTATCCATTTCTCGCGGGTGGTGGTATAGCTGTCAAGATCCTGGCTTCCCCTTCCCCTCAAGGCTTCCATGTCATCTGAAAGGCCGGTAAAGTTGGCTCTCATTATTGAATCAACAAAAAACAGCTGTGAACCGGTAAGACCAAGTTCCTTCTCCAGCTTCTCAGCCTCAATGATGGCCATCTCTTCAGGACTCTTCTGTTCTTCCTGCTGCTGTGCAGCCAAAGGATTGGTAAAGAATAGTGCCGCAATGGCAAGAATACAAACAAATGCCTCTCTCATCTGAATTTTTATTTTATATTTGTAATTGTCCGCTAAGATAATAAAAACACATAAAATAAACAGATATGAAACTAATTTTTAGGACATTATTGGTTGCAGCGGCGCTTATGCTCTCTGTAAATGCGTCAGAGGCATGCAGCAACCTCCTCATTACAAAAGGAGCCAGTAAGGATGGATCTGTAATGGTAACATATTCGGCAGATTCACATACCCTTTATGGAGAACTCTACTTTACCCCTGCAGGCATTTTCCCCAAGGGTAGCAGACTCAAGGTATTTGAGTGGGACAGCGGCAATTATATGGGGGAGATAGCCCAGGTTGCCCGCACCTATTCAACCATGGGAAACATGAACGAGCATCAGCTCATTATAACTGAAACAACTTTCGGGGGCCGCCACGAACTTGTGGATACCACAGGCATCATTGATTACGGTTCACTTATCTACATTACCCTCCAGCGTGCCAAGACAGCCCGTGAGGCTATAAAGGTGATGACAGAGCTTGTAGCGGAGTACGGCTACAGTTCAGGCGGAGAGTCATTTTCCATTGCAGACAAGGATGAGGTATGGATTATGGAGATGATAGGAAAGGGGACAAAGCTCAATGCAAAAGGGAAAAATGAGAACAAGGGAGCTGTATGGGTGGCTATCCGTATTCCCGACGGTTATGTCTCAGCCCATGCCAACCAGTCCCGCATAGACAAGATTCCTTTCACAGATGCAGAGAACTGCCTATGGGCAGAGGATGTGGTATCCTTTGCAAGGGAGGCCGGCCTCTATGAGGGGACAGATGAGGATTTCAGTTTCTGTGATACATATGCCCCGGCAGATTTCAGCGCCCTCAGGGCTTGTGAAGCCCGGGTATGGGCTGCATTCAATATCCTTGGCGGTGGAATGATAGGTGACAAGCCTGCAATGGACTACTTTGATTTTGCAAGCGGAGCAAATGCAACAAACAAGATGCCCCTATATATCAAGCCTGCCCATAAGTTGACAGTAAAGGAGGTGGCCGATGTAATGAGGGATCATTTTGAGGATACACCTCTTGATATGAGAAAAGATATTGGAGCCGGCGGATTTGAGTCACCTGTAAGGTGGAACCCCCTCTCATTTGAGGTTGACAGTGTAAAGTACGTGAACGAGCGTCCTATTGCTACAAAACAGACCGGATTCTGGCTGCTCGGTCAGGCCCGCAACTGGTTGCCTGATGAGATTGGCGGTATCCTCTGGTTTGGTGTGGATGATGCTGCAACCTCTTGCCTTACCCCGGTCTACTCAAGCGGCCTCAGGGCCCCTAAATGTTTTGAGTCAGGCAACGGCCACATGACACAGTACTCACCTACATCAGCGTTCTGGCTCTTCAACAGGGTGGCCCAGTTTGCATACCTGAGATACAATGTAATTGCCCCTGAGGTGCAGCAGGCGGCTGCAGACCACGAGCTTGGTGCAATGCAGATAATCCCTACCGTAGATGAGGAGGCCCTCAGGCTCTACAAGAGCAATCCTGGAGAGGTTAAGGAGTATCTGACAGTATGGAGCGAGAAATTTGCAGACCGCATGTTCAAGAAATGGAAGGAACTGGATGAGTATCTGCTGGTAAAACATCTGGATGGAAACATCAAGGTGCAGAATCCTGACGGCTCATTCAAGGATAATGGAGCCGGCAGGAATATCCCTGCCAGACCAATCCAGCCGGGCTACAGCGAGCATTGGAAACGCAAGGTTGTGGAAGATGCAGGCGGCAGGCTGAAAGTTGTACAGCCTAAGCAGAAATAACGGAACGCTGTTCCAGTATAGCCGGTCCTGGGGGAAACAACCTTTTCAGGGCCGGTTTTCTTTTGGGAACATCTTTATATTTTCCGGGACAAGCCCCTTTCTTAAACGGGCCAATTTTAAAGTATTTTGGACCTTTACGCCCTTTTTCCCTTTCATTTATTTTGCACCATATTTTTCCAAACAGGCCATGGGAGTGCGGCTCCGGCAGCTATTTCCTGTGGCTCTGTGTGGGATAAACCGTCATGATATGGGATTGTAAAATGGAGAAGGTTATCGTTACCGGAGCTGCCGGGTTTATCGGACATCATCTGTGCAAGGCACTTGTTGCCTGTGGCCATGATGTGCTCGGATGTGATTCCCTGAACACTTATTATGATATCAGGCTTAAAAGGGGAAGGCTTCAGGATCTTGGGATAGCTGGGGGAAAATATGGGGAAGTCTGCAGCAGTTCCCTCCATGGCAACATGAGATTTGTATGGCTCAATCTGGAGGATAGGGTGAAGCTGGAGCAGATTTTTGAAAAGGAGAGGTTTACATTGGCAATAAACCTTGCAGCCCAGGCAGGGGTGAGATATTCCCTTGAGAACCCACAGGCGTATATAGACAGTAATGTAACGGGGTTCCTGAATGTGCTGGAGTGCTGCCGCAATTATCCCGTGGGACATCTGTTGTATGCCTCTTCAAGTTCCGTATATGGAGGAAACGAAAAGGTGCCGTTCAGTGAAAAGGATGCGGTGGAGCACCCTGTTTCCCTTTATGCGGCAACAAAGAGGAGCAATGAACTTATGGCGGAGGTATATGCCAGGCTGTTTGGAGTAGCTTCGTCGGGAATGAGATTCTTTACTGTATATGGGCCCTGGGGAAGGCCGGATATGGCTCCCATGCTCTTTGCAGATGCAATAATGCACGGCAGGCCTATAAAGGTGTTCAATAATGGGGATATGGAGAGGGACTTCACTTTTGTGGGTGATATTGTAAAGAGCATAATGCTCCTTTTGGATAAGGTGCCTTGTGGGGCTGTCCCAACTACAGTGTATAATATAGGATGCGGTTCCCCCGTGAGGCTGGTTGATTTTATACATACTTTGGAAGATGCACTGGAGAGGAGGGCGGAACTGGAGTATTGCCCTATGCAGAAGGGGGATGTGGTGAGGACCTGGGCAGACACTTCATATTTGAGGGAGAAGACAGGATATGCTCCGGTAACTTCCTTGAAGGAGGGAACCGCTCTTTTTGCCCGGTGGTACAAGTCGGTAATGAATCCGTTAAGGTAGGTATTGATATGAAAAACAAGACAAAGGAGTATTATTTTACGGTAATTGTGCCAGTCTATAATGAGATTGGGAACATGATGAGACTGGAGGAGACTTTTTCCTCATGGCTGAAGGAGGCTCCGTGCAGTGCTTGTGTGCTTTTTGTGGATGACGGTTCCACAGATGGCAGCCGTGAGGCGATAGGCGGCATTTGCAGGAAGAATGAGGATATGTTCTATATCTCTTTAGGGAAGAACAGGGGGTTGAGCGCGGCCATAAAGGCAGGAATAGATTATACCTGTTCTCCGTTGCTCGGATATATTGATGCGGATTTGCAGACTTCCCCGTCAGATTTCGGGCTGCTGCTGCAATACGCAGGAGAGTACCAGCTGGTGAACGGTATAAGGGTAAACAGAAAAGACTCAGCTTTCAAGCGCATGCAGAGCAGGATTGCAAACGGGTTCCGGAGAATGATGACAGGAGACAGCGCTACAGATACGGGTTGCCCGCTTAAGGTGATGCATACAAGCACTGCAAAGAGGATTCCCATGTTCAAGGGGATGCACAGGTTCTTCCCTGCCCTTGTGATGCTTCAGGAGGGGGCAAAATATAAGGAGGTTCCGGTAAACCATTATCCCAGGGTGGCCGGAAAATCCAAGTTCAGTATATGGAACCGGCTTGCAGGCCCCTTTGCAGATTGTTTCGCCTACAGATGGATGCGCAAGAGGGCAATCAATTATAATATAACGGGGCAAAATATATAGCTATGTGGATATATTATGTAGGGTTTCTGGCCCAGGGATTTTTCTCTGCAAGGGTGCTTATACAGTGGTTTCTCTCAGAAAAGGCCAATAAAGTTGTATCTCCTGCGGCATATTGGGTATGCAGTTTGATGGGATCATATCTCCTTTATGTGTATGGATGTCTGAGAAATGACTTTACAATTATTCTGGGACAGCTCATTTCCTATTACATCTATCTGTGGAATCTTGATGCAAAGGGGATATGGGGTTCGCTCCATAAGGGTATGAGGGTGCTGCTGGCAATAACCCCGGTAGTTGCGGTGATCTTCCTTGTCTCAGATTTTGATGCCTTTGTAGCCTCTTTTGTGTTGAGTGATGAAGTACCTTTGTGTCTGGTTATATTCGGTTCTACCGGGCAGCTTATATTTGCTTTGAGGTTTTTTTACCAGTGGCATTGTTCCCGCAAGGCAGGGGCTTCGGTTCTCCCTGCAGGATTTTGGATGATGAGCCTGCTTGGAGCTGTAATTATTCTTTCTTATGGAGTAATGAGGGGTGATCCTGTAATCATACTTGGGCAAAGTGTAGGGTTCATTTCATACGCCAGGAATCTCATTATAGGGTATAGGGAGGCCGGCAACAGGGAGGGAGCATGAAGAACAATGTATGGAGAGTTATAGCTTTTGTTTCGGCAGCCCTGCTTCCTGTTCTCCTTTTGAGGGATTTCACCCCCTCTCATGAGTTGCGTTATCTTGCCATAGCAGATGATGCATTGGAACAGGGGAACTGTTTTACATTTCACAATAATGGTGAGCTATATGCAGATAAGCCGCCTCTGTTCTTCTGGTTCATAATGTTGGGGAAAACAATATTCGGGGAGCATAAAATGTGGTTCCTCTCACTTTTCTCCCTGATACCTGCATTCATTACAATACTTACAATGGACAAATGGTGCAGCAGGGCAATGGATTTAGGGCAGAGGAGGGTGGCTGCCCTCATGCTTGCAAGCTGCGGCCTTTTTGCAGGGCTGGCCGTTTTCCTGCGTATGGATATGCTTATGTGTATGTTCATCATCCTCTCCCTCCATACATTCTGGCAGATATACAGCGGAAATGTGGCTTTGAGGAACAGAATCCTCTTCCCCACATATATATTCCTCGCCCTTTTCAGCAAAGGTCCGGTAGGGCTGCTGATGCCCCTTGTAGCCACCGTCTCTTTCCTGGTCATGGAAAGGAAGGCAAAGGAAATTTTCAGATACTGGGGATGGCTCACATGGGGAGTGCTGGCCTTGTGCTGTGCACTCTGGTTCGGCAGTGTATGGCTTGAAGGAGGGGCAGAATATCTGAATAATCTCCTCTTTCACCAGACAGTTGACAGGGCCGTAAATGCATTTCACCATAAAGAGCCCCTCTGGTATTATCTGGTTTCAATATGGTGGTCAATGGCTCCGTGGTCATTGCTTGTTATTGGAATCATTGTTGTGGCATTAAGAAAGAAAGTGCCTTTCTTCCCCTTGGAAAAGTTCCTGCTTATAGCAGCTGCTTCAACTTTTGTAATGCTTTCTCTCTCCAGTTCAAAGGTAGCAGTATATCTTATGCCGGCCTTTCCTCTTATGATATATGTTGGAGTCATGTTGTTGCCACGCTGGAGCGCAGTTTGGAGCAGGATAGCTCTGGCAGTTCCGGCTTCATTATGCGCTTTGGGTGCTGCAGGTGCCTTCACAGTTGGCCTTGCAACCGATATGGTTCCTCTGCTGGGGAATCCTTTCTGCATAGGTGCCGCATGTGTATTGTTTATAGGGGGGCTTGTCTCATTATGGAAATTGTGGAAGTCAGATTCAGTTTACGGTTCCATACGGTCACTTGCCGCTACTCTTTTTGCAGCCCTTTTTACAGGAGGTTTTGCACTTCCGGAAATCAATGTCTCAATAGGGTATAGGGAACTGTGCCTTATTGCACATGAAAAGGCGCAGGCTACAGCCGGCAGGAAGATATACACCTGGAATGTAAGCAGGGCCGAGAATATGAGTGTCCACCTTGGATATGACATAGTGAAAGTTTCACAGGAGGAGATGCTTGGCGGCAAATGCAAGGATGGAGTAATCATTCTCAAGAGCAAGAAAATAAAAGGCAATGGGGAGGTAGAACATTATCTGCAGGGAAAAGAATCCGTTGTATCCGGAAGGCATCTCATTGTGCTTCCGTGAAGTGCCTTTTGAAAACCAGATTAATGAAAAAACTTCCTCCTACACAGCCGTAATTATTTGTTTACGGTATTCTCTCGGGGAACAGCCGGTGTGTTGTTTAAAATACTTGCCGAAGAATGAGCAATTTGGGAAATTATAGTAATCAGAAATTTCCTTGATGGATTTGTCAGAATCCATCAAGATATGTTTTATATCGTTGATTACATATTCATTTATCCATGAGAATGCCGTTTTCCCACTTATTTCTTTACATACTGTGGACAAATATTTTGGTGTAACAAAGAGCTTTTCAGAATACCATGAAATGTTCCTTGGTTTCACATCAATGCCAGACAGCAACTTTATGAAATTCTTGAACAATATATTCTTCCTGTTAAACTCAACGCTTGCATGTTCAGCTTGATTGATGCGTTCTAATAATTCATACATACATGTTCTGATGATTGAACAAAGTATATCCTTCTTCAGATCTGAATATGGAGTCTTGAGCTTAAGGTCCAACAGCTTCATATACATTTCAAATGAGAGGATTGAATCATTGTTTACATGAATTATCGGATAGGCTGACAACATGTGTATCTTATTCCACAATTTGTTCTCCGGTATAAAATCAGTAACAATACGGGTGGACAGGCACATGATATTGCAGGCAAAATCAGGGGCAGCCAACACATTCCCGAGATATGAATTGGGATGGATTATCAGGACATCATTCCTGCATACTTGGAACTGTCGGGAATTGACATTCAATTGCATCTTCCCTTTCAGACAAGCGATAACAATTACCATATCAACCTTCAGTACCTCATCTTTAAAGGGCAATTCACACATGTCTGAATGCAGAATAAGATCATTGTCCATATAGTCCACATCAAGCCAATTGGGAATACAATTAAAGCTTATTTCCTTGATACTCTTACTGTTCATTCTGGTAAACCATCTTTTGTCTTACAAAGGTAGCCAAATTGTGCAGTATCAGAAGGCCCAATGATCCTTTAAAAGAATAATAGGCAATAATGGTATCCTATCGGGACACAAGCAATCTGTAAATAGGCCATATTTTTGCAGCAATTTGAGTTTTAATAATTGTTCAATAATGAAAGGCATTAATTATCGAGTACTACTTGCTGTTACGGCTGTCATTTGTCTGACAAGTTGTAACAGCGCGCAGCATGAGCAGAAAAAAAATGCTCCAATCAAGGTAATGAGTGAGGTTGTCCACACATTATCAGAGTCTGACACAAAGAGTTATGTTGGAATTGTAGAGGAGGAGTCCTCCATTTCTGCAAGTTTTAATGGGAGCGGCACTATTGCCAAAGTTTATGTGTGTGAAGGGCAATCTGTAAAAAGAGGCGATCCGATTGCGGAAATTGACAAGACCCAGGCACTGAATATGCTATCTTCAGCCCAGGCACAAATGACACAGGCAAACGACGCCTTCTCACGTCTAAAAAAATTACATGACAACAATTCACTTCCCGAAATGGAATGGATAGAGATACAGAGTAAGGTACAACAGGCGGGGGCTTCGCTTGATATGGCAAAGAAAGCTGTAGAAGATTGCAGCATATTTGCACCTGAGAGCGGTATAATAGGGAAAGGGGTAATGAATGTTGGAGAAGTTGTGTTGCCCGCTCTTCCTGTTGCAAAAATCCTTGTAATAGACAATGTTAAAATAAGGGCAAGTATTCCCGAAAAAGAAATAGGGACAATAACATCATCAACGACATCCAGAATTATCGTAGATGCCTTGTCCGCACAATCGTATAAGGGTGAAAGAATAGAGAAATGTATTGATGCGAATAATATCACACATACATACGACATTAAAGTTTCAGTCAGAAACAATAACCATACCCTATTGCCAGGAATGGTTGCAAAGGTAGAGCTGGCCAACCCATCTGAAGAAGAAATTATAACAGTCCCCATATCTTCTGTAAGGAAAGGTTCCAAAGGGGAACACTATATCTGGACAAACGTTGACGGGAAAGCCAATAGGGCCATTATAACAGTAGGCAAGCCTTCGGGAAACAGAATCATTGTCAAGAGCGGATTAAAGCCGGGTGATGTGATTATTACAGAGGGATATCAGAAACTAAGTGAAGGAATGGAGATTATCTAATGAAACAGAAACAGAATTGGGTAGCTTGGCTGATGCACAACTACCGACTGACCTTTTTACTGGTTGCTGCTGTATTTTTGCTTGGTATATTCGGGTTGGATAAGATGCCCAAAGCCGAATTCCCTGATTTTACAATCCGCCAGGGTGTAGTTGTTGCCGTATATCCTGGTGCTACAGCAGAAGAAATAGAAATGCAGGTGGCCCGTCCACTGGAAAGATATCTGTTTACTTTTGAAGAGGTAAAACGCAAAAAGACAACTTCTACCTCTTCCAATGGGCTTTGTACCATAATGGTAGAACTGCATGATGAAGTTGATGACATGGATGAAGTCTGGTCGAAAATTCGTCACGGACTAAATTCTTACAAAAGCCAATTGCCTCAAGGTGTAATTACAATTATCGTGAATGATGATTTTGATGCTACCAGTGCTACACTTGTTGCGATTTCCAGTGAACAACGCTCTTACCGTGAGCTGAAAGAATATGCAGATGACCTGGCTGATGAATTGCGGCGTATTGAGCTGGTTGATAATGTTACCATGTACGGTGAAACGGCAGAACAAATCAGCATTTATGTTGACAGGGAACGGCTTTCAGCATACGGGATTGGGCAGTTGCAGCTTATGCAGGCTCTTGGCAACGCAGGGCTGACCACCATGTCTGGCAGTATTACCAATTGGCAAAAAAATATTCCCATACATATCACACCTCTCACTAATTGTGAACAGGAGGTAGAGAATATAGTCATATTCAGTGATAAGGACAACAATGTCATCCGTGTAAAGGATATTGCAGAAGTAAGGCGGGAGTATGATACATCTGATTCATATATTGAATTCAACTCGCAACCTTGTGCCATCCTTTCATTAGAGATGCTCAAGGGGAATAATATCATTGAATATGGTGAAAAAGTCAAGCAGGTGATTGATGACTATACAGCTTCATCGCTGCCAGATGATGTCACCATCCAGTGTATTACAGACCAAAGCAAAGTAGTGGATGCTTCTGTAAAGGATTTCTTGAAAAATCTTGTGGAAGCAATGGTCATTATCATTTTGGTAATGCTGATTCTATTTCCGTGGAGAACAGCATTGGTGGCTGGAGCTATAGTTCCCCTATCTACCTTCTGTTCGGTAGGAATAATGTATATGTGCAATATTCCTCTGAATATTATTACTTTGGCAGGCCTTATAGTTGTTCTGGGAATGGTGGTGGACAATGCAATTGTTGTCCTTGATGGATACCTTGAGTACCTGAACAAAGGGATGAGCCGTTGGATGGCAGCATGCCGTTCTGTAGAACAATACTTTATGCCAATGATGCTCGCAACCATCTGCTTGTGCGCCATATTCTTCCCAACTCTGATCACTACAACAGGAATGATAAGTGAAATGTGTTACTATATGCCATGGACTCTTACTATCAATCTGGGAGTATCACTGGCATTGGCAGTAATTGTTTTGCCAATATGGGAAGTGGCATTTATAAGGAAACGCAAGATTACCAAAAATAAGCATGTTGACGTGCCTAAACCAACAAGCCGTGTAGGTGATGTCACTGAAGATGCAATTAAGAAGAATCCCGACAGAAAGTCAATTACTGACTTTGTACAGTTGTGGTATAACGCAATTCTGGCCTGGACTTTCCGCCATCCGTGGAAGACAATAGCAGGAGGAATCCTACTGGTAATTGTTTCTATTGTAGTCATTACACCTAATTTGAAGGTAAGGATGCTCCCTTTGGCCGACAGGAATCAGTTTGCAGTTGAGATTACCTTGCCTGAGGGTAAAGGACTTGCCGAGACCAAATCAATCGCTGATTCAGTTGCAGGTGCATTACGCCAGGATAAGCGTGTTGTAAGCGTAACCTCGTTTATAGGTTGCTCTTCTCCCCGTTTCCATACCTCATATGCACCTAAAGCTGGAGGGCGCCATTACGCCCAACTTATAGTCAATACCGTATCCACTAAGGCGACAGAAGAGGTGCTTGAAAAATTTGAGCCGATGAGCGACCATTTTCCCAATGGATTTGTAAAATTCAAGCAGCTGGATTATCAAATTTTCACCCCGTTTGAATTCCGTTTCTATGGCGAAAATGCCGATTCCCTGCACCGTGTTGCTGATGATGTGATGAGACTGGTGCGTCAGGATTCCCGGGTAATGAATGTAAGAACTGATTGGGATGATCCAAGGCCATATATTGAAGTTGATCTGGATCCGGTCACTTCTGCACAACTTGGTATAAACCGTACTCTGGCAGAACTGGAACTTGCATTAAATACAGGCGAAATGCAGGTTGGCCAAATTTGGGAAGGAGACTATAAGGTTCCTCTTATTCTGAAAGATTCTCATACTGAGGATTTGAACTACAATGATGTGAACGACATATATATGAGTGCCGGACCTAATTCGGTCCCATTGCGTCACATTGGCAATGCAGAACCATCCTGGGGTGAAACAAGAATATTGCACCGGAATGGAGTAAGATGCATTACTGTAGGTTTGGAGCCAAAATTCGGAGTTTATTCAAACGGGTTGCAAGATGATTTCCGACAACTCATTGAAACACAAATTGACATGCCGAATGGGGTACGCTTTGAGGTAGGTGGCGAACCTGAAGATGATGCAGAAGTTTCCGTTACAATTGTGGAGTCTTTGCTGATCTCACTCATTATCGTATTCTTCTTCTTATTGTTCAGCTTCCGTACATACAAATTGACTTTTGTCAGCATTGGAGCAATAGCATTTGCATTCCCAGGAATGTTGCTCGGATTATGGATTGCAGGCCGCCCGATTGGAGTTACTGCCATGTTTGGAGTGATTACATTAATGGGTATGATTATGCGTAACGAGATATTGATTTTTGAGCATGCAGAAGGACTCCGCAAAGAGGGTTGGTCGGCACGTGATGCGGCATTTGATGCAGGCCGCCGACGTATGGTTCCAATATTCCTCACCACGGCAACAACTGCTGTTGGAGTAGTTCCTATGATTGTTGCAGCCACAAGTTTCTGGATGCCGGTAGGTGTAAGCATATTCGCCGGAGGAATAGGGGCACTTATCATGGTTGTTACCATGCTCCCTGTAATATATTGGAAATTATATGAGAAGAAAGAGGATTCAAGAAGACACAACTCTACTATCACACAAACCATTAAAGGATAAGAATATGAGAAAATCAGTTTTTATATGTTTTTCAGTGTTGTTGTTTTTACATACCTCAATACTGGCCCAGCAATCATATTCATTGGAGGAGTGTAAACAAATGGCACTGGCTCAAAATTCCCAAATGAGAATTGCTGCAAACAAGACGATTATTGCCAAACAGGAAAAGATGGAGGCTGCAACTAATTTCTTGCCGTCCTTGACACTTTCAGGTGCGGCAATGAGAGCTGATGATGGATTGGTTCGGATGCCTATGGGTGGGCAGACCATCAAGTTATTGGATGAGGGCCTTCTGGGAGGCGCAATGGCATCTCTTCCTGTTTATGCAGGCGGGCAGATTTACAACGGACATAAGCTGGCAACTTTGGGACTGGAGGTTAGCGGACTCCAACTCCGCCAAACCACAAATGAAGTCACATTAACTGTTGAACAATATTACTGGAACATTCTGATTCTGAAAGAAAAGCTGTTGACTCTCCAACAAGTGAAAAATTTGCTGGACAAAATCAACAGTGATGTAAAGGTGGCAGTTGATGCAGGAATAAGGAACAGGAATGATTTGTTGCAGGTTGAATTGCGCCTCAATGAAACACAGAGTGCCATAGTTAACATTGAAAATAATATCAAGGTATGCAAAATGCTGTTGGCCCAATACATAGGTGTTGATTGGGATGGTTTTAACGTGCAGACTACCGGTACAACAGATTTGACGTCTCCAGAGTGCCTTTACGTAAATCATGACGATCATCTCTACTCTACCGTGGAATACCAGTTGTTGAGCAAAGCTGTGGATGCATCAAAATTGGAGATGAGATTGAACAAAGGGCAATATTTGCCAACGATAGCTCTTGGAGGCTGTTATTTGTACAATGATTTTATGGGACCATCCCAAAATTCATTCATAGGAATGGTAAATGTCACAATCCCTATCTCCTGGAAAGCACCATATAGTGTGCGCAAATACAAATATCGTCACAAAAATGCAGTTGCAGAGTTGGACAACGGCAGCCAGAAACTGGTCATTAGGATGCAAAAGGCCCAAGTTGATCTGGAGAATGCATATCAACAGGCAATAATTGCCCGTAACTCCATTGTACAATCAGAAGAGAATCTACGGTTGAACGAGGAGTATTATAAAGCGGGGACATCAGGTATGAGTGATTTGCTGGAGGCCCAGCAACTCTTCCAACAAAGCAAAGACAGATATGCAGAAGCGTATTTCAAATACGAGATATGCAAGACTGAATACCTGCAGTCTACTGGCAGATAAGCCTTAACCTATAATATCAGAATTATATGAAAACAAAACAAATACGTGCAGACGCGGACATAGTATGGCAACTTATTTTTGAATCAGAAAACAAAAGTTGCACCTATCCAAGACTTAAAGACTCCTGTGGCATGTCTGAAATTGACTTGAACCGCGCTCTTGGCTGGCTGGCTCATGATGATAAGGTGGAGATCAACAATAAGACGCAAGAAATAACTTTACATTATGAATGTTCATTCTTCTCATTCTTTTAACCCTTAACAGTCGGGAAGGCTGCCTCATAAGTTGGAGGCAGCTTTTTTTACCTCTTGCCGTAATGTGCTGAAGGCTCTGGATGCTATTCCACATACGCCAGCGTGGCAATGCTCACCCTATATCCGTAGTTTTCAATCAGTATTGAGGCGCAGGCTTCCAGGGTAGCCCCTGTTGTCAGAACATCATCGCAAAGTATAATGTGGCTTCCGGCAGACGGAACCTTCCTGCAGCGAGGATTGGGTTCAAACGCATCCTTTACATTCCTCCACCTTTCTGTACGGTCCTTTGCTGTCTGGGTATTGGTGAATGACCTCCTGCGGAGCAGCTCCGGCAGCACTTCAACTTTTCTGCTCCCATTTCCTGTGCAGCCGGCTTCCAGCCCATCCTTTATCCCTTGTGCAATAACCTCCGCCTGATTATATCCCCTCCTTACCCTTTTCCTCCAATGGAGGGGGATGGGAACAATGTAAATATGGCTGTCGGGAATAATGGAGAGCCTTTCCCCGAGCATCTTCCCAAGACATTTTCCTATTGGGATGTTCCCTTCATATTTGAGCAGGTGCACCGGCTTGCGCCAGTTGTCTGTATAGTATAAGAGGGAATATACCCTCTCTACACGGCATCTTCCCCAGAAGACCTTCTCTGCCGGATTGTCCTGTACATTCCAGAAGTGGGTAAGGGGCATGTCTGCATAGCATTCCAAACAAAAGTGCTGTTCGTGGTAGTTAAGCGTACAACCACAAACAGTACATCTCTTTGGAAAGCATAAGTCAAACAGCAATCTCCACCACTTCATCTCCAACCCCTCCTGCTTGAAACCAAGGTCTGCTACAGCCCGAATGCCTCCTTGACTTTATCTACAGCATCAAGCTTCTCCCAACCGAAGAACTGAACCTCTTTCTTCACCATCCGGCCGTTAACCCTTACATCAACCTCTTTTGTGTATGGGGCCCTTCCAAAGTGGCCGTAAGCGGCAGTCTCCTCAAAAATAGGGTTCTTGAGCTCAAATTTTTCAATAATCTT
>JAFUMO010000004.1 GCA_017482565.1 Bacteroidales bacterium
GAGAGATTTGGAGAGCTGTTGTGCATCTTCACAAAACGGCACCTCACAACACCATTGTCTGTTACAAATGACTCTTTGTGTGCAGTATAATAATTACGCTGCTCCTCATCTGTAACAAGAGTGTCGAGACGGTCCTCTATATACTTGTTCTCATACCTGAAGACCAGAAGCTGGCTCCTGTACTCCTCCAAAAGAGCAGAGACATCTTTCGCCTCTTTAGGCAACTGCTCCTCGGCCTTGTTGAGCATCAGCCTCTTCAATATCCATGAATTTACATACTGCTCTGCCAGGGTGGCGCTGTCCAGCGCTGAGGCGCCTTTGGGCAAGACTTTGTCGAGATCACTCTTATACAACACCGCATTACCTATCTGTACCACCTTCTCTCCCTTGGAAACCGATTCAAAAAAGGAGCATGAGCAGGACAGCAGCAATGCGGATATTAGTAAAAGTGTTTTGAGCATCAGTTTATATACAGATATTATCTGCTATAGTTAGGAGCTTCACGGGTTATGGTCACATCATGAGGATGGTTCTCCTGCAGACCTGCATTTGTAATTCTCACAAACTGGGCCTCACGCAATTTCTCAACGTTAGGAGCGCCACAATAACCCATACCGGCTCTCAAACCTCCTATCAGCTGATATATTACCTCAGACAAAGTACCTTTGTACGGCACTTGTGCAACGATTCCTTCCGGAACGAGTTTCTTGATATCCTCTTCCATATCCTGGAAATACCTGTCTTTTGAACCTTGCTGCATAGCCTCCAATGAGCCCATACCTCTGTAAGACTTGAATTTCCTTCCGTTCAGGATAATTGTTTCACCTGGAGACTCCTCAACACCTGCAAAGAGCGAACCTGCCATAATTGTGCTTGCACCTGCCGCCAAAGCCTTTACGATATCACCTGAATAACGGATACCGCCATCGGCAATGATTGGAATTCCAGTACCCTTGAGGGCATCTGCCGCAAGCATTATAGCTGTAAGCTGAGGCACTCCAACTCCCGCTACAACACGTGTTGTACAGATTGAACCAGGGCCTATACCAACTTTCACACCATCAACGCCGCACTCGGCAAGGGCCTTTGCAGCCTCACCTGTTGCAATATTTCCGGCAATAACCTGAAGATGAGGGAATGCAGCCTTCAACTCCTTGATTACTTTCAATACATATACAGAATGTCCGTGCGCAGTATCAACCACAACGGCATCAGTATCCACTGAAACAAGTTTTTCAACCTTTGCTATAGTGTCTGCACCCACGCCAACAGCGGCAGCAGCCAAAAGGCGGCCCTTTGAATCCTTGCTGGCAATAGGGTTATCCTTGATTTTTGTTATATCCTTATAGGTTATGAGTCCTACAAGCGCTCCATCTTTATCAACTACAGGCAACTTCTCAATTCTGTATTTCTGCAGAAGATCTGTTGCATGAGCAAGGTCTGTACCGCTTGTTGTAGTAATCAGATTCTCTTTGGTCATAACCTCGCTTATCGGAGTCTTGAGATTGTCCACAAAGCGCAGATCCCTGTTTGTAACTATACCTATCAGCTTTTTCTTGTCATCCACAACAGGAATACCACCTATATGGTTCATGCTCATAAGTTTGAGGGCATCGGCAACAACTGCGTCACTTTTAATTGTAACAGGATCGTAAATCATTCCATTCTCAGCCCTCTTTACACGCCTTACATGTTCCATCTGACGCTCTATAGGCATATTCTTGTGTATAATACCTATACCACCGGCACGGGCTATTGCAATTGCCAACTCAGCCTCTGTTACTGTATCCATAGCTGCAGATACAATCGGAGACTGCAAAATAATATCTCTTGAGAAATGACTGCTTACATTTACCTCTCTTGGAAGCACTTCTGAACGGGCAGGAATCAACAATACATCATCGAATGTCAACCCTTCCTGAATAATTCTGTTAGCTAATAGTTGCATATCTATGTATTTTTAAAAGGCGAAGGTACTAAAAAATCAGCAAACCGACAGAAATTAGA
>JAFUMO010000020.1 GCA_017482565.1 Bacteroidales bacterium
ACAATTATGAAATGGCCCGTTATTCACAGGATGGAGGGGCTGTTGCTATGGCTGAGCAGTACAATAAGGCAATAGAGACAATTTCCAATCTGGAAAACAGACTGTAGTTTATGATTTGAAAAATTGATTATGAAAAAACTTATATATATAATCTCATTCTTCTTCCTGGCTTCGGTGCCAGCTTTTGCCGGAGCAGAAGATTCACTTTGGGTTAAGGCCAATAATGCCTACTCCCTCGGTGAGTATGCAAATGCTGTCGATTATTACAGGCAGATTGAGGATAACGGTTACATGTCGGCAAAGCTGTGGTATAATATGGGCAATGCATACTACAAGATGCAGGAGGATGGAAAGGCCATTCTCTATTATGAGCGCGCCCTGAAGCTCGACCCTGCAAACAAAGATGTGAAGAACAATCTGGAAATTGCAAGGCTGAAAACTCTCGACAAGATAGAGAGTGTGCCTGAATTCATACTTACAACCTGGACAAAGGATTTGAGGAACATGATGTCTTCAGACAAATGGGCCTGGTTTGGAGTTGGTATGTTTGTTCTTACAGCTGTATTGATGCTTCTTTTCCGTCATGCGCCAAAGACATCCCAACGCAAGCTCTCCTTTATATTGGCCTGCATAACAATGGTTATAGCACTGCTCTCTTTCATCTTCTCCCTAAACCTGAGGAGCAGAGTCAACAATACAGATGCGGGAATTGTGCTGGTGCCTGTGAGCAATGTAAAGAGTGCTCCAAACTCAACAGGAGGCAACCTGTTCATATTGCATGAAGGTACTAAAGTGGAGATTCTTGAGAGAGTGGGGCAATGGAGCAGAATAGAGCTCTCTGATGGCCGTCAGGGCTGGATTGAAAGTGAAGATTTTGAAGAAATTTAGATTTGATATGAGACTTAAAAACGTGGCAGCAGTTTCTGCTGCCTTGTTGTTTATTGTAATGGCGCTCTCTGCAAAGGCAGATGAGCATAAGTTTACTTTTGCCTACCTCTCTGATGTGCATATTGCCCTTGGATCACAGAGTGTGGAGGATGCCAGGGTTTGTATTGATGATATAAACAGTAATCCCGACATTGAATTTTCGATATTTGCCGGAGATATCACTGAATTTGGTACAGATGAGGAGATCGCCCTTGCAAAATCAATTTTCGACAAACTGGAGAAACCTTATTATATAGTGGCTGGAAACCATGATGCAAAATGGTCTGAAAGCGGTTGCAACTCTTTTGTGAAGGAGTTTGGATATGAGGAGTTTGAATTTGATTATGGCGGGATAAAGTTTATCGGTACAAACAGCGGTCCCAATATGAGGATGGCTCCGGCACTGCTTCCGCGTGAGAGCATGGTCTGGCTCGACTCGCTCTCGAAAACTGTAGACCAGGCCCAGCAGGTATTCTTTGTAAACCATTACCCTATGGACAGTTCAATGCTCAACTATGGCCAGGTTCTGGATATTCTCAAAAGAATGAATACCCAACTGATAATGAACGGGCACTGGCATCAGGACAGGGCAATGGTGTATGAAGGGATACCCGGTATGATCGGCCGCTCTACAATGCGCACAGGCAAAGAGGGCCCAGGATACACATTGGTGATAGTTGACGGCTCTACAGTTACATTCAGTGAGAGGATAGCAGCGCACAAAAAGGATGGCGCAGCCGTAGAGGGTAAAACGGGAACC
>JAFUMO010000021.1 GCA_017482565.1 Bacteroidales bacterium
GGAACTTCCCAACCTGGAGGACATGGGTCAAAAATTGATTTTGTACCCTGTATTTGGCTATATTCACCAACAAGCTTCGTATCCTTATTGTTACTAGGCCATGCCTTAGATAGATGTCTCCATGGTGCAACTGGAGTGTCGTTTATCGTTCCAATTGCGGTAGGTATAGCATGATAATTATTAATTGTTGTACCTCCGCTTCTATAGTAAATAACAGAATTGCTTTCGTCTGTATCCAATTGATATTCTCCAGTGATATCAAAAAGTTGCTGCAGATTGCTTTTATCTGAATCTATGGTAGTTACATTGTCGGAATTTGTATATTGTGTGTTATCCATAAATTCATTATTAGTAACTAAATCCTTACCAGGAAATGGATCTTTTCTTCCCCACTGATAATATAGTCCATAACTTTCAAATCCTCCATCTGGCATAGGGTTACTGGCATTTCCATCAGGGGCCCCAAACATCCCGGCTGGTCTCCATCCAAGAGCTCCCAGATGCCTGTCCATTATCCAATCATAGTTACTTCCCCAGAATTTATAGTGGAATACCTTGGCATCCCTTGTGCCGCTATCATCTGTATCACCAGGGACTGCTTTATAGCTTCCGCTGCTCCATGCCCCCGCTGCATCCGGATTATAATCAGTTACCCACAGGTGCCATGACCAGATTATGTCTCCGTATGTGTTTTCGCCTTTGTCATTAACGCCGGTTTTCTTTCTGAGGCCTATGAGTACATTTCCTTCAGTCCTGTCATCCTTGGATTCTTTCTTAACATATATGTTTACGAATCCGTTTTCTCCATAGCCTCTGCCATAGTAGTATGGGGCATAGGAGAGATTATTGGCTGCATCTGTTCCCTGATTGGTAAGGGGTCCGTATTCATTTTTCCAGGCTTTTAATCCCGATGATTCAGAGAAATAGATTTGTCTTCCGGGAACATCCTGCCAAATTACTTCCATTCTCCATTCAGTATCATCGGTGAGGATGGTTTTACCACCATCCTGATTGTACCATGCTTCATTTACTCTGGCAACTACCGGGAGTGAGTAATATTCTTCCCTCAAGTTTGAGTAGTTGAAATATGTACCTCCATTGTATGATGTTAATGGATTGAGTATATAGCAGTTGGATGTTACATTTTGCTGCAGTTTCTCAATTACCCTTGTTTCTCTTGTTGTGAGCTCATCTTCAAGGTATGAGTCAATTGTTGAGGTTGTAATTTTAATATTTTCTGTGTAGTCTGCATTAGCACAGATGTTATAGTCGTTGTATACATTTTTATCTCCATCTTTGCTTCCTCCTGGGAATACATTCACTGAGGCCATTTGGACATTTGCTCCAGTTTCTTTTGTCAAACTGAATGAAATGTATGTTGCCTTAGGAGCGGCATTCAAGGTCTTGGATTTGGCATTTGAATTAGCCGGATGTTCATCCGTGAGCCTCTTGTTCTGTGGTATATAGAGTGTTATGCTCCCATCATATGCAGTTGTTCCGGAGTTTGGAATGAGGTACTCATATGACAAAAGTTTATAGTTGGTTCTGGTAATCTCATTTTTTGCGAAACTTGCCCTATCAGGAATTCTGAACAACTTTATTGTATTCAGGGTATAGCCGCTCCCTTCAATGCTATAATTTATCGTCAGTTTTGCAACCATTGAAGAGATGGTAACCTCAAGGCCGTTCTTGGCAACTTCGTAATTAGGAGTTCCGTCGGGATAAGTATTGTAAAGGTCAGTTGCGTCAAAGGAGCATTTACCGGACATCAGGATTGCGCCGTCTGCACGGTTGAGGGAGGCTATGCTGGATTCTGAGTCTGTGGTGAATTTGTAGCCATCCTGCTCAAAAATCACAAGGTCTGAAGCATTGGTGCTGCCCATAATGGCGCGAGAGGCAGACAATTGGGCTCTAAGTTTATCAGTTGCGAGGCCTGTTGCATCACCGGTATTTGCAACAATCCAAACGGTTTTGGTTTTGGAAATATTCTCGTTTGTATTGTCCATCTGCACATGGTTAGTAAGCAGATTGCCTTCTGCATTTGGTGCATGGTAAACTGAGGCCAATAATGCCCCATCTGCTCCGAACTGAATCAGCCAGAAGTCTTTGATTGCCATTTCATATGCTGTATAGTCAATAGCCTTTACACTGGTTGTGTCACCAGGCTCATAACCAAAAGGTGTTATTTTTATCTTGCTTGGAACAGAAACCAGTTCCTGTGCAGTTTCTTCTCCATTCTCCTTCAGGTTCTCAAACTCTTCGCGCTCACATGCACTGAAAACAAGCATAAACAGAACGCTCAAACTATATAGTATGTATCTTGCTTTCATCAGATTGTGTTTTCATTAGTTATTGTAATCCATTTCTGCACTTCAGTGCTGTTTTCTCCAGTTCCTTCAAGACCTGTAACAACCCTTATCACATGGTCTTTCTGAATATTCAGTGTAACGGTATATGATTTTCCTGCTTCCAAATTCAAGAATCCTGTACTTTCACTTTCTGCACTATACTCCTTTGCCTCCTTATGATAGTTCCAGATAATTGAGAATTTTTTAATCTCTTGCGGAATCAGGTAGCATGTTGCCAATAACACCGTACCTTCCTGATTACCATTGATTTGTTCAGTATACTTCAGCTTCAGGTGGGTATCTGGATTTCCGCTTGTTGTCCACCCTGTTCCATCCTCTGATGCCGCAGCATCATTATATTTGAAGCTTCCCTGTGAAATTATAGGCATGTTCAGATCTACCCCCAGAGTTCCTATGAAATCTTCATAAGTAACTTTGAAGGTAACTTTAGCCAACGGTCTCTTGAAGTTGAGGATAACATCATTCTCGTCTGCAACAGTCTGGGCTACAAGAAAATCTTCTTCATTGGCACAAGCGCCTACATTGGTATTGTAAGTGAAACTTGGAGCCCCTTTGGTTGATGTAACCAGCACAGGGCCGGTAGTCTTGCCACCGTCTGTATCATTCACTGCATAATACCCATAAAACCAGATGCTCTGGTAATCGCAATGATCAAATTTTGGCCAGTAGTAATTTGAGGCATATACTTTCTCACCCTCCCTAACCTCACTGTCAGTAGTTACGCTACCATAAGTGAATGTGAGCGGAGTACCAGATGTCCCACTGTAAGTTCCAATATATGGTACATCAAACTTTGTAGCTCCATTGTCATTCACAAGCATTCCAAAGACATTGATGTTGTCATTTGCCTCAAAACCGGTATCTGTCAATTTTGTCTCAGCAACACCTTCCCCCACCACATTCAGGCTGATTTTTGTATCTGACACTTCCTGCCATGGATCGCTTGATGGCTCATCTTTGGTGCATGAGGCAAGGGCAATGGTGGCGGCCACCAGTAGCACCAGGTATCTGTATGTCATGTCCTCTCTTTTCATAATCTTCTACTGCAAATGACTGTCAATAACTTCCAATAAAAATTTCACCTCATCTATCCCCACAGACAAGGTGTAGGTGTAGCTTCTGCCTGGTAGGAGCATTGTCTCCACATCCCTTGTGGAGAGGCTCATTTCCAAGTAGGTGCCTGCCTGGGTGTAGTAGTTGAAATCCACCTCAAAGTGGGTATCCAGCTGCTGCGGGATTATCAGGAAAGTATTTCCCAGTGGTGTAGGGGACTGCGTGCTGTCATGCGAGCCGCTGTAGAAGGTAAGCTGTGTGAGGTCTCCCTCCAGCTCCCAGCCGGCCTGCGGGAAAGACTTGAAAGTCCCTTTGTACTTGATTAGGGGAATCCTTATCTCCTTAATTACAATCTGGTCCAATGAATCTACCAGATTCTTAATCTTCACATTAATTGTACTCAGCGCATGCTTGAAAGGCAAGGCCACCACTCCGCCGTAAACGCCTTTGTGGAGGTCTGTAACAGGCTCAGTATAAAGCAGGTCTGTTTGCGCCTCAACGGTATTCACATTATTGAACACCACCCCCTCGGTAAGGCTGCACTTGCTTGCAGCACCATATGGAGAATATGCAATCACCGATAAATTCCTGGAAACATGCGGCCAATTGCACTTGCTCTCCGGCAACCATTTCCCGCTCTCATCGCTCACTTTCTCATCTACAAGGAAAGCCTCCGCCCTGGCACCAGCCTGCTCCCAAGAACTCTCCACCGGAAGCGAACTTGCAGTCACCCCAAAAGGCACCCCTTGCGGATAAGTGCCGCTCAACGCCGCCTTGGCCTGAGTATAAATTGCCGGATTAAACTGTAAAGCCACATCATAATCAACAATCTCCTCATTGTCCTTAACACAAGATGCCATCATCCCGACAGCTCCTGCCACAAAGGCCAACAACAATATTTTCTTAAAATGGCACATCAAATTTTTTATTTAATCCGTTAATTATGTGTGAAATAGTACCCATAGGGGCGGTCAGGCCCCTGTGGGTTAAGTGTATTTAAAGAACTGGTACTGATGTAAGTGTTACATCTTTCCAAGTTTCAACATATGGATCAAAGTAAATCTTATTCAAAGCAATTGTTATAACATAAGTGTATCTCTTGCCAAGTATCCACTCTGCCTGTACTTCATCTTTTGATGTGTCATGATCTACTGTTGACAATACAATCTCCTGAGTCTGCTCAATAGGCTCACTTGTATGAGATTTAATTGTGTACACTACAGTAACCTTTGCATTATTCAAATTCTGCGGAATCATCAACAATGGATGTGCGTTAGTGATTGTCTGGGCTGTCCCTGAATTAACAATTTGAGAGAATGGCTTATCTGATGTTTGAATAATAGGTGAGTAGTCTATAGGAGTTGCACTAGTCCAAGTAGGATTAGAAGCATAAGTTGCACCCTCTGTTACATTTTCTGTAAAATTTCCGTGGCTATTAATGTTATTCAAAGTAATATTCTTAAGTGTTATTGTTGCACCATCAGAATAGTCTTCACTTGTTTTTACCGTGAAAACGATAGATGATAGAGCATGGTTGAACTTAATATCTACACCTTTATAGTCTTTTCCCTGATCCTCGCCCTCATCAGTTGCACTATCTGAACTGGTAGTCCTATTGTATGTTCTTTCACTATAAAGCAAATCATATTGTTTAGAGACTTCTGGAGTAGTGTAGCCATTAATAGTCAAACCACCTTCACCGTATGCGAAAGTTCCATCGGCTACGGCTGGAGAATACGCAGCAAATGTCAGCTTTCCAACTTTTGGCCAGTAATATGAAGGAGATGGTTGCCAATTTTTATCTGTATTGTCATAAGTACATGTAACACCTTTCATATATATATGTTTATCTTTCCATGTATCAAAAGTTGATTCATGATGAACAGCGAATACTTTAAATTGCTCACCGTCTGGGTACTTGACGATTTCTCCTGGAACATTAGCTTTAGTAGCTACGGATACCACCGGAGAAGAAAAAGTGATTTTTTGGTCTGGAGTTTGGTCAACCTCGTCCTTGGTGCAGCTTGCGAGAACCATCAGTGCAGCTGCAGAAAGTAAAAATAGCTTCTTCATTATTTTAGTTTTTAAAAAGTGTCAGTATTGTTATTTAGTTAAATTATTATTTCTGTTTCTATGTCCTGCCATTCGTCTACATTAGGGATAAATCCTCCAGAGCCGTTTCCACCAGGATTGTTGGGATCATTAGGGTCCGGTGGCGGTATTACTATGGCATCCCGGATTATTATCCAATAGTGTCTGATGGCATCATCCTCGTAGAATTTGTGGGTGATGTCCAGCTTGTAGCTGAGTTTTCTGCCGTCGGTGGTGATTACGTCAAATGACATTTCCAGTTCGTTGTTCATGCTTTCCAGCTTACCGAATGTGCCAAAGTTTGAGTACATCACTCCCTTTACCGGATCTGTTGGCTGTGCCCCGGAAATCATTTCATCACTTACCCCCTCAGTGCCGGACTTTATCATATCAAAGTATATGGTTGCAGGGTCATTGTTGGGCTCCGGACCGGTGTAGAGCACGGAACTGCCGCCCATTCCGTTGAGCAGTGCCACTGCACTTGATATGTACTGCGCACCCTCTATTGTTACCTGTATGTAATAGGTCTTTACAATGCTTTGTGCGGTGAAGTAGTCCCCATTCTCGTTGTAGAGGGTGTCTATGTGCGATTTGTAGTCTACCTTCAGGTTTTCATAGTTGTCTACAAACATGTGGTCCGGGTCATACACAATCTTTTCCCCCTCGGCACGGCTCTTCACGTTGAAGGTACCGTACAGGTATGATGAGATAGGGTTGGTGTAGGCTTCCACCCTGTGGTAGGCCCCCTCATTCCTGAGGATGGTGCTTTCTGTTCCAAAACTGTAGGCCAGCAGCTTATACTCGCCTGGTCCGGCACTTATATAGCCATCCAGGTAGTTGCCCCTTTCATCTGAACCCGGGTTCTGCAGATAGCGCTCTGCCATTACCTGCCCTGTTTCAGGGTGGCACAGTACAACCCTCACCACTTTTGGGGTGGAGTATTCCGGCTTCAGGTGCTTCTCATTGTAGAATCCGGTTGTCACATTCTTAAGTTCCTCATCCAGGTAAACCCTCACATAGTGGGTGTACTCAAGGTCAAAAAGAGGCCTTCTGTGGCAAGAGAACAGCAGCCCCAATGAGAGGGCCAGGAGCATCAGTTTAGTAAACCCTTTCATAGTAACCTCCTTTTTTATAGTTGAACAGCAACGGAATCACAAAGGCAACCTCTACCTTGGTAGGGCCGAAGTATTTCCATGTTCCAACTTTGTTTCTGTCCCTGATGAGGATCTCAAAATCCTCTGTAGGGTTATAATGCCTGTAAGGAATCTCTGCATAACCTACTGAGGCTGAGAGTTCCAAATTAAACCTCTTCCCTATAGGGAATGAATATCCGTATGTAAGTCCTGCACTCATGAACTCTGCCTGATAACATATCTTTCTTACATTCTGGAAATCAAGCTTGCCGCCCCAGCCGTATACGCCCAGGAAGTGTCCCACAAGGGCATCCCTCTTAACACGGTTCTCTGTGGCCGGCTTGGTCTCGGGCTTGAACCACCAGCGGAACTCCCCGCCGAAGCTCAGGAACTCCAGACAGTATTTGTTGTTGCTGGAGAGCCACCAAGGGCAATGGTGCTCATACAGGATGGAGAACTTTTCATTGAAAGGAACCTCAACTGCAAAGTTCAATACTGTTGCCACATCGTAAAGCAGGTTGGTCTTAAGGGCAAGGCGGGTCTTTTTGTCGGGAACAAAACGGAGCTGCGGCTGTGAAATTACAGGGGGAGGCGTCTCTATCCTGTCATAAATCTGCGGTCCCTCAGGCAATTGCTCAAGGCGTGGACGCGGGTTCTGCCATTTGCCTACCCACTTGGCATAACGGAGCTGCGGCATGTAGTTCTCAAGTATATGCAGCCATGCGTGGCCGTAGCTCACCTTCTTCAGCCTGTTCTTCTTAACCTCCGAGGGGAGGTCTGAATTGATGATTTCAAGCACTTTGGCCTTGTCCGGCTTCTGGTAGTCCTCCTCAATAAGTTTCCTCAACCCCTCCCAGTTTTCCGGGGTATGGTTGATAACGATTATTGAATCTGCAAGGGATTTGTCGGTGAAGAGGGCCCTGAGATATTGCCTTGCGGTCTCACCCCTCCCCTTGGAAAGACGCACGTTGTTCCAGTACGGACCCTCCGGTGAGGCATAGGAGTAAATGATAAGGCTGTCACCCAGCTGTGGCACGTTCTTTATGAACCACTCAATCTTCTCAAGTTGGGCCTTGTTGTTCATATAATCAGGAAAAAGTCTCGTCTTATTTATTGGGTAATCTATCCCAAACTCATAAACTTTGTGCTGCAGCAAAGTGTCTGCCTTCTTATTCTGCCCATCTGAAAAATGCGATTGCGAATAAGCTGGCAGGTAACATGCCAGCAATACAATCAGGGCCGATATTCTTACTAATCGCATCTTTTTTTTCATTTTTTATGTCCAAAAATAAAATAATTCCCTAACTTATTGTATATCAATTGATTGATTTTGCTTGCATTTTTGGCTGGTAACTTGCAGGAAACCCCTGCTCCCAAACCAAGTGCAAATTTGGTAAAAAAATAAAATAGTTCTCCAAATATTTCTACTTTTTTATCAACAAAGTATAAACTTTTTCATACTATTTTGTTGCTGATTATCTGAGGGGTTAGAATCTGCTCCAATTTGTTCTCCAAGATGGAAAAATCGTGGCTCAGCTTACTGTTTACAATCTTTGCATATATCTGCGTGGTGGTGATGTTTGAGTGCCCCAGGCTCTTGCTCACACTCTCTATGGGCATGCCGTTTGAGAGGGCCATGGTGGCAAAAGTGTGCCTTGCGGTGTGAAACGTAAGGTTCTTATTTATACCACATTCTTGTGCAATCACTTTCAGATTCCTGTTGGTGCATTCGTATGAATTTATGTCAAAAACTTTGCGGTTAGGATCCCTCTTCCTCCCCACCGCCTTTTTCAGGATTTGGGCTGGGATACTCAGGAGCTGAATCTGGAAGGGAGTGCCGGTTTTTTGTCGGGAAGATAAAATCCAAGTTTTCCCATTTATAACATGTATGTTACATAAGCGGAGATTCTTAATGTCTGCAAAGGAGATTCCGGTAAAGCAGCTGAAGAGGAAGATTTCAATTGTGCCGCAAAGGCGCTTTTGTGTGAATTTGTAATCCAGGAGGGCTTTGAGCTCTCTTTCAGATAGGAACTCCCTCTGTTTCACATTGGGACTGATGCGGAACTTATGGAAAGGATTTCCCTTGAGTTCTCCCGACAAATGGGCATTGATTACAATTTTCTTCAAATAGGTTGTATATACCCAAACTGTTGATTGACAGAGCCCTTGTTCAAACTGCAGATAGTGTGAGAACCCCTTTATGAACTCCAGGTCCAGCTCCTGGAGATATAAATCATTAGTATGGTACCTTTTCCTTATATAATTAAGGGTATGGCCATACACAATTTTCATCTTTTGGAATGTTCTGTTTGAGCGGTCTTTGTTGGTGCGCGGGGCAAATTGATCAATATCTTTCCTCATGTGCTGCAGCAGAGTTGTGTAATCGTTACCCTGCCCCAGGAAATCTTCCTTTACCATCCTGGCAGTGAGGAGGTGGTCACCGGAAATGAGTAGCTTGTTGTAGCTGTGCACCGCCATTGCCCTGTAGTTGTCTATGCAGGTGTTCACCTGTGACGCCTGGTGGCTCTTCCCGTGCGCCCGGTTGTCTGCAACGCTCCATAGAGCCTCCTCTACCGCACATTTGCAGCTAAAGTAAGCCATTGTTCCATTTACAGTTATCCTACCCATTACAGGTACTTTCCCGTTTTTTCCCTTTGCCCTGTTTACATAAAACAAGACGCTGAATGTGTTTCTCATGATATCAATTTTAATTAAAGGTTAGCCAAACATAATTTTTGGACATAAAAAAACAGTCCAAAGATTGGGACTGGCTTCCATAGCAACGGCAACATACTGAAAATCATAAGGAAAGACATTAAAGCAACCCTCCAGCGGGATGGTGCCCCTCCGGATTCTTTGCTCATTCTCTCAACTATTTCTCCCGACAGTAGCTACGCATTCAACAAGTGGTTGGCCTGAGCCCGTGCGGCAAGCTCTCAGAAACATAACCTATATAGTTGAGAATCCCAACGGTTCTAAGGGCTTGACTAAAGTAAGACTTAGAAATACCGGTTTGCCTGTGGTTACAATCACTTCCGCACTGCATCACCTGTACCGTTCTATGTATATGTGAAGTATCCTGGTGATGTGGCTTCCGTAGGTAATGGACAGAAAATCCGGGAGATTCTCTGTTTCATACAATATTCTCAATTTTTGCCGGCTGAAGCTTTTCTTCAAAAAGCTTCAGTACCCGGTTCTCCTTGTCCATCTGATTTCCATTGCTTCCGGCACACTTGCGTTACCCTGCTGTGCTACAAGGGTGTCCCAATAACCACTGTACAGAAGATTCTGGGCCACACAAAAGTTACCACCACCCAGATCTACCAGGAAGTGATGCTGGAAACAGTCATCCGGCATCTGGAACGGGCGGAAATGCTCCGGTGAATCCTGGGATATCCGTAAGCTAAACGCAAAAACAAGCCCCGCAACTTCATCCCGAAGCTGCAGGGCCTGCCCGACTTAACCTAACTTAAAAAACTATTTCACTTATAGGAACAACGTTTTTTGAGAAAGGTTCATTATTTTCTACAATTTTTCAATTTCCTCAATTGTCAGTCCTGTGCACTCTGCAATGAGGCTTGCATCAAGGCCTTTGGCTTTTAAATTGTTTGCTATTTCAAGGTTGCGAGAGTCTTCTCCTTCTTTTTGTCCTTGCACTCGTCCCTCCTCGTACCCTTTGTCGTACCCTTCGCTCACACCTTCTTTCCTGGCAAATCTGATACATCCCATGGTGTCCATGTAGTTCTTCAGGTCTGATTCATATCGGGCCTGCTGCTCTTCTGAAAGTGATGCAAAATCTGCCGTATCAAGCACTCCATAGAACATCTTCTTTATCTCTTCCGGTAACCTGGTTTCAGCAACTTCTTTCTTGAGTTCGTCTATTGTTTTCATACCGTTGTGCATTTCTTTCAGCAAATATAACAAATATTCATAGTACTTGTTACATTCTCCTATCTTCATGTACCTCATGCACGGCATCTGTATGAGAATGATATTCAGCTTGTCGGAGAATATCTTTCTGGTATTGACATCACAAAGTTGTATGTCCCTCCTCAGTACTGGCTCCGGTTCATAACTGAAGTTCATGATACAGATGGAATATACCTTTTTTATATTCTGGTAGTCCCATTTTGAACCTCTTTTTCCCATCCTGTCAACCAACCTGCAGCTGTAGTAGATAATCCTATCAAGCATATTCTCCACAGGCTTGTTCTGCACCTCTATAAGATATTGGTCCCCGTTACGGTCCTTGCAGATAATGTCAAAGATGCACTCTTTGTTTTCCGGCGAATCCGGCTGGGATTCATTGTTGATGTACTCCACATCTACAACGGGTGATTGTGGCATCAGCATCAGGTTCAGGAATCCGATGAGATTGTGTTTGTTTTCTTCTCTTCCAAAAATGTACTTGAAACTCCAGTCCGTAAAAGGACTCATAACTGTACCGTTGCTACGGCTTTTCCCGCTGCCGTAGTGGCAGCTTCTGCACATGTTCTCCATTATACAAAGTTTTTAAAGTTATCGGGAGCAAACCTACCGGAATAAAATGTGAATGGGAAGCTCTTGCGTAAATTCTTTGCGTAAAAAATTGCTGAAAAAGAAAAAGTTGTAGGCTGTAAAAATTTGTTGCTGTTTTTGCAATTGCTGATTGTGGATTTTAACCGGCCGGACAGGTCATGCATAGTTGTGGCGGTACTATATTTTACTTATTTTTGTACTCCTAAGATTTACATTAGTATGAGAAAGTTTTTTAAAGTTGTTTTGGCAACAGTGCTTGCGCTGCCGTTTTGGGCAGCCGCCCAGAGCTCCCCAACTGCCATGGAAGCCATGGGCAAGGAATCGGTGGAGAAATACAGCAAAATCTCAAAAATCCTCCTGGAGAACAGGGAGAAGAGCGTACCGGAGCTCATGATAATTGCAGCCAAACAGATGCTTGGGACAGATTATGTTGCAGGCACGCTGGAGCAGATTCCGGAGAAGCTTTCGGTTTCACTCACCCAGACAGACTGCATCCTCTTTGTGGAGAGCTGCCTTGCAATGGCCCTCAATGCAAAGAAAGGGCTTGATAATCCCGACAGCCTTTGTGCCACAACCCAGAGCTTCCGCTACCGCAACGGCAAGGTTGACGGTTATGCCAGCCGCATCCACTACACCAGCGAATGGATAAGGCAGGGTGAGGCAAGGGGCATCTTCAAGGAAATTACAGATGTGCTGAGCGGGGATAATTTGTCGGGACAAAGATTCTCATATATGAGTGAGCATTCAGATGCCTATAAACAACTTAAGGGGAACCCTGCAGAGGTGGCAAGGATTGCACAGATGGAGAAGAATCTGAACGCATTTACCGATTATTTTGTTATTCCAAAGGAGGATGTGAAGGAAATTGGACATCTGCTCAAGGATGGTGACATCCTGGGCTTCAACACCTCCGTAAAGGGGCTTGACATTGCCCATGTAGCCCTTGTATATCACAAGGAGAACGGCGAGGTGGGCTTTATCCACGCCTCCCAGGCAGATGGCAAGGTTGTGATAGATGAGAAGAGCATTGCAGATTATGTGATGGCCCGCAAGAACAACAACGGAATCCGCATAGTAAGAGTAAACAGATAATTATGAGTAAAGTTTATTACAGCAATCTCCGCTGCAAGCCGGGATTGAACCTTCTTAAGAAGCTCCGCAACCTGATTAAGGCTGCAGGGATTGAGCAGATTGATTTCAAAGGACAGTATACGGCCGTGAAGCTCCACTTTGGGGAGCCGGGAAATATGGCATATATAAGGCCCAATTATGTGGCTACAGTGGTGGACCTGCTCAACAGCCTTGGGGCAAAGACATTCCTCACAGATTCAAATACCCTCTACAAGGGGCGCCGTGACAACGCGGTTGACCATCTGCACAGCGCAATGGTAAACGGATTCAACCCTATTGCCGTAAATGCCAACGTGATAATTGCAGACGGCCTCAAGGGTACCAATTACGCCGCAATCCCAATTGAGGGGGCAAAATACTGCCCTGCACCTAAGATAGGGCAGGCAATTGCAGATGCAGACATCATCATTACCATAAGCCACTTCAAGGGGCACGAGCAGGCCGGTTTCGGCGGGGCCCTCAAGAACATTGGAATGGGTTGTGCCAGCATTGCCGGCAAACTGGAGCTCCACTCCTCTTCACAGCCTAAGGTTAATACAGAAAAATGTATAGGATGCAGGATTTGTGAGAAGAACTGCAACCACAATGCAATTCATGTGGGGCCCCACAGAAAAGCAGTGATAGACTACGCAAAATGTGTGGGCTGCGGCCAGTGTGTTGCCCTGTGCCAATATGAAGGGGCGGTGCTGGCAGAGTGGGATACCTCTGAGGTGCTCAACTGCAAGATTGCAGAATACAGCAAGGCGGTGCTGCAGGGCAAGCCAAACTTCCACATAAACCTCATCATGAATGTTTCCCCTGAGTGCGACTGCTGGGGCCACAACGATCTGGCCGTTGTACCGGATCTTGGCATGATGGCTTCATTTGACCCGGTTGCCCTTGACCAGGCATGTGCAGACCTTGTGAACAAGGCCCCTGTGATAAATGGCTGGATGCCTGAGGCAGAAGCTCCGGATGCAGCTTCAACCACCGGTGCAGCACACCGGAACGGGGAGCACTGCAGCTGCCATGGGTACAAGGAGGAGCTGTTCAAGCACCTGCACCCTGATACTGATTGGGAATCCGGCCTCCGGTACGCCCAGGAGATTGGGCTCGGAAGCAGGGAATATGAGCTTATTGAAGTGTAAGGCCCACGCGGTGGCACGCCCAGCCGCAGTGAACATCATAAGTCATTGAATACCTCAAAGGTGAACTTCACCCCAACCAGATTCCAGCGGGTGATTTCACCTCCCCAGAATACCCCTACATTGAAGATATTCGTACCAATGCCGTACCCCATCTCCATGTAGGGGTCCATTGTATCCACAAGGAGGAGATTGCAGTAAAGCCTCTCCTTGGTTATGTACTTCACCCTCTTGAGCAGTGATGATGCAAGGAGCATAGGGGCGTCATACTTGATGTTTGCCCTCAGGTACTTGTCTATTTCATTGTACCTGAAGCGGGGGAGCAGATGGAATGCACCTCCTATATCATCATTCCAGCCAACTGGGAGATTGTTCCTCCTGAGGTTCTTGAACTCTGCAAAGTAGAGATCAGTATAATCATAGAAGATCCCGAATCCCGCCCTGTAGAAGAATTCATGCATAGGGCCCACCTTCAGCTTCTGCTGCATGTCAAACTCCAGCTTGTTGTACCTGGTGGTACTCTTCATCACCCCCCTTATTGCATGTGCCAGGCTCAGGTTGAACGTAGGATATCGGGAGTAGAGATATGTCTTCCTCTCCCCATTCATGTAATAATACTGGTGCGGTGTATAGGTGAGCTCCAGCTCGGGGACAAAGTTTATATACTGGTGGGAAACTATTCCGCTGGCCTCAGACATGAACTGGCTGTCGGGATACTTGGGGGTAAAATCTGAATACCCGTTCTCGGAGTATCTCATAAGGGCAAGGTTGGTGCCCAGGGTAAGGCCGTTGGCTATCTCTATCTTGTGGCCCACGCGGGCATAGGTTGCCTTGAAGTTCCTCAGGTTGATTGCAGAACTGTCATAGATTGGCATAGGGAGAGAGAAAAGCTCATTCCTTATCCTCTCCGTTGTAATCTTGCTTCCGTTGCCTATATCAATGAAAATGCGGCTCATCTTGTGCGGAGCATAGTTCACCTCCCCCTTCACTCCCCAGTATAGCTCCTTATACTTGAAATTGTAGCCCAGGCGCGGTTCCAGATAGAAAAGCTTCTCCTTACGGGTAACCCTTGTAAACTTGAGCCTCTGTGTATAGGAGATACCGTTGCTTGTACTGAAATCAAAGAGAATTGGGCTCACAAGGGGCTGGATATCAAGCTCTCCTATATTCTTTATATCCACTGTATAGTCACTTGTAAAGAAATTGCCCATCCTGGCCAGTGTCCTCCTACTCCCCTTTACCGGCGGAGCCAATGAACCAAGCCTGAGCATAAGTGAATCTACAGGAACCTGCATGTCCGTTAATTCATCTCCCCTTCCCGACAAATCCTTCAAAGTATCCTGTTCCACTCCTGCAGCAGGATTGACCACAGTGCCTGAGGAATCCCTGAACCGCCTTATGGAACTTGCAATGGCCTGCAGAGTATCAGCATCCGTCTTGTAGAGGGAAGAGAGATTATACTTCTCCCCTCCTGCAGCATTCTCCGCAAGCAGATGGGAAACCTTTACCGAATCATATCTGAATGCTGTCTTGTAGCTGCCCTGCAGCCTCGTGCCAAAGAGCTTCATATAGGCATTGATCTGTACGGAGCGGGGAAGGAACTCCTCCAGCTGCTGCCCATCATCCATGATTACACTTATATTGTACTTCACCAGCTCCATTTCCCCCTTGAAAGTGAGCTCCCTTATGCTCCAGTTGCGTGATGTTACAATAAAATCACCCTCAATGAACTTATAGCTGTTGAATTTGGGCCTGAACGAAATCCTAAAATAAGTCTCATCCCCCTTCTGCCAAAAATTGAGTAAACTGTAGGTATAATATTTTTCAGACTTGTGGGCAAGCGGAGAGTATATGTTTGAAAAAAGGTACTGTGAATATACATTCAGCATCATCACAGGACTTACTACAGCCACAATATGACTTTCCATGAACTTGTCCTTCCGGGTTGATATAGGATAGACAGACTTGTTGAATATGTTGGGATTGGTAAAAGTAATCTCCCCAATGAATTCTGCCTGGTAATTGTCAACACCCTTCCGTAGCTTGTTAAAATAAGGTATCTGTCTCAGGAAAGGTCCCCTCTTGAGGATATCCACATTCCCTTGTATGTAAATTCCGGCCTCATAATCGGGGTACTGGCTTGAAACTTCAAGCGCCTTTTTCCTCACCCTGTCCATAATATCATTGAGATGCCTCTCATTAATGGAGATATATTCCTGAGCTTCTGACTTTTGCGGCAAGCAAGCCAGAAGAAGTGCCAAAAATATATAAAGTGGAATCCGCATCAATTTTTAAAAACTTTGAATGTAAAGTTAAAAATATTTGCCAAAAAATTTTCAGAAATAAAAATTATTCCTATCTTTGCACCCGCTAAGGCAGTCAGCCAGGCGGGACTTGGTCCAGTAGCTCAGTTGGATAGAGCAACAGATTTCTAATCTGTGGGTCAGGGGTTCGAATCCCTTCTGGATCACTGCAGAAGCAAAAACGACTCGCTAGCTCAGCTGGTAGAGCACGACACTCTTAATGTTGGGGTCCAGGGTTCGATCCCCTGGCGGGTCACTTGAAAGGCGGTTTTTCAACCGCCTTTTCTGTTTTATAACACCTTTCCCAAGCTATTGCGGGAGCAATTGGGAGCAATTGAAAAAGTAGGTGGAGCGATAAAATTTATGCATAAATCTTAGCCAGTCTAAAAAAGAAAAATTTCAAGTCCCTGACACCGTGCAAAGTTGTTCTGAATCGTTTGATTTTTGCATTGAAGGATTCAGCTGA
>JAFUMO010000022.1 GCA_017482565.1 Bacteroidales bacterium
GGACTTCAAAGAAATCAAATATTTCTTCAGGTAAAATCAATCGGAGCAAATCCTCGTAACTAACTTTTTTCTTATCCATCTTTTTTGTTTTCAAAGATAGACCTTTTACTTTACTCCACCTACTTTTTCAATTGCTCCTCATCTTCCCTTTTTTTTATTACCTTTAATCAAATTATTTAAAAACTTGAATTATGAGGTATCTTTATTTTGTGGCTGTAGCACTGTTGTTGGCAGCGTGTGGCAACAGCAAATGCAACGGGGAAAAGAGTGAAGTGATTTTGCCTGAGGGTGAATTTACTTATAATGTGCCTTGCAAAGTAGTGTATGTAAATGCAGACAAGCCGGGCAAAGCCATTTTATGGCTCTGGCTTCATGGCGGGGTGCATGACCGTCCGAAACACGATATGTTCTATCACCCCAATCATTTCGATTGTTGTGATGCAGACGAATATATCCTGCAATACCTGAAAGAGAGCGGGACCAAGGCTGTTGCCCTGTTCCCTGTGTGCTACAAGGCAAACCTGCAGGAAACCATCAGGTGGACAGATTGCTATGATGATGTAAAACATATCATAGATGATTATGCCAACAAGGGACTCATTGACACCAACAGAATTTATGTAACCGGATCATCAGACGGTGGCCGCGGTGCCTGGGATTATGCAGAACTGCACCCCGAAGTATTTGCCGCAGGAATATCAATGTCCTGTTCCAGCCCAAGACCGGTAAGCATTCCAATGTATTTCTTCAGTACTGCAAGTGAGGGTGACTGCACCGCAAAAGTGGATGAACTGGTTAAACAGGGTGTGGACATCAAATATAAATACTGTCCGGACCAGAAACACGGTGGTGACGCAATTGAATGTACCCCGGAACTCTTGAAAGAATTCTTCTCCCATACAAAATAATAAGAAAAGCTCCCAAGACAATGGCGCACCCAATCCACTCAACAGGCATCTACAGTGCATAAGATATGCGCCGACCTCAGGCCTATTATGAGAGTGGCGCACCAAACCCCGTTCAGATTAATGTCTGCATGGGAGTTGATGCGCCACTGTCTTGAGTATAACCATTCTTAACTCAAAATTACATCCCAAGGCACCAAAACTCAGCTTCAACCGCTTAAACGGTTTTATTCTTCTGCCCTTTTGCAGCGGTAAACTCAATGACAAGTACAATTACAAGCCCCAGCACCATAAAGCCTATGCTCTGCCACAACATAGGGTCAGCACCTGTTACCTCCGCGTATGTACCCGGCAAGGCAGGGAAATCAAACCCCTCTTCTGCTCCCGGTGTCTTCCATGGCCACACCTTGAGGAGCGATCCCACCATAAAGCCTGAGAGCAATGCAATTGTAAGCATGTAATATTTCTTGAGGAGCCAGCTGAGGAAATGCGAGAAGCTTATAATTCCAATTGCACATCCAGCCGCAAATACAGCCAGCACTGGGATATTCAATTCTGTTACCGCATGCATTATGAATGCATATTTGCCCATAAGGAGCAATATGAAGCTTCCCGATATTCCAGGGAGGATCATTGCGCAGATGGCAATTGCTCCGCTAAGGAAAATGAACCATAATTCATCGGGAGTCTGACCAGGGCTTGCAAGGCAGATGAATGCACCTGTTGCCACTCCTATGAGGAGTGAAATGATGTTCTGGATGCTCCATTTGTCCAATCCCTTGAGGATATACACCGCCGAGGCCAGGATAAGGCCAAAGAAGAAGCTCCAGAGTGGGATGGGGTGGAACTCAAGAAGGTATTTCATGAGTTTTGCCAGTGAAAAGACACTAATCATGATACCCAGCAGAAGGCTTGCAAGGAATGTTCCGTTGATATGTTTCCAGAATGCCCCTATCTTACCCTTGAACAGGAGCCTGAATGCCTCACCGTTGATTGATTTGATAGAATCCAGCAGCTCTGCATAGATTCCCATGATGAATGCTATTGTACCGCCGCTCACTCCGGGAATGACATCCGCCGCCCCCATGCAGATGCCCTTGAAGGTAACAGCTGCATATCTTAAAAAATTAGCCATAAGTCCTATATCTTTTTTACATTATTTCTTTATGCCGCTCAGGAACTCCAGGAACCACCCCTCCCCCTCCAGGAACGGAAGCATGTCATAGATGACACCTATCCATGCCGTACCGGTATCCAGCACCTTAAGGAAAAGTTCCTTGAACTCCTCATATTTCCCCTCCTTGCACCTGAGGATTGCATTCACCGAGTTTGTCCCTGCCAGAGCCTCAGAATGCTGTTCCCCGCACTGGATGTCCACCTGACTGAACTGCTCCAGCGCATCCTGGTATCTCTCCAGCCTTATATATGCCTCACCAAGCCCCAGCCTGCCCAGGATATCTGTGTCTATCTTCACAAACTGCTCAAATGTGGCAGCCGCATCGCCATAGCGCTGCAGGTTCATATAAACCACGGCAAGATTGTACAATGAAGATGAATTTTCAGGATTCAGCGCTATAGAATATTCAAACGCATCAATTGCCTTCTCAAAATTCTTCAGGCGTGCCTGCACGGTACCCATATTGAACCAGACAGTATCATTGAAAGGATTCTTGTCAAGATACTTGTCATAACAATACTCCGCCTTCTCGGGGGCATCCATCCGGTCATAACAGAAAGCATAATCATTGAAGAACTCATAAGGGAGCTCCCCGTACCTGGATGCCTTGTCCAGGTAGTATACAGCCTCCTCATAGTTGCCGGCATCAATGCAGTCCTGTGCGAGGGCTGTAGTGGAATCCATTGTCTCATGGTTGTCGGCATCAAACTCCAGGGCCTTATAGAAATACTCCCTGGCATGGCTGAAACATTTCTTTGCAATGTTGGCCCTGCTGAAGAGGAAATATATGGTGCTGTTGGCAGAGAAGGAATCCTTGTAGGCGGCAAGAATCTCAAGTGCCTTGTCGGGATTACCCATAAGGACAAGGGTATCACACAACCTCACAAGAATCTGAGCGGAATAGGGGTATCTTTCAAAGGCCAGTTCTGCAAGTTCAAGCACCTCATCCTGCATCCCCTCCTCAATCAGGCGGTCCAGGACATACTCAAACTCATCCTCACCCAGATTCAATGAATCAAGCTCCCCCTGCGCCTTTGCGGTAATATAATCCTCAAAGGCACGGGGAAACTCATCCTCATTCTCCTTATCACTATAAAAGTTGTTCTCCATTAAATTCAAAATCAAATGGTACCGTAAGGCCAACTCCGCCTCCGGCACCTTTCACTCATTTACGCTACTCCTGCTTCAGGCTCATGTTTGCCAGGTAAGCAAACAGCTGTTGCAGATATTCCACAGGAGATGCTATCCTGCCAGCCGGAGCAAGTACCATATCATAGTACCCCGCCTCACGCGGCTCAATCCCCACCACAAACGCTGCGGAAGCCTTTCCGGCAAGATACTCAAGGGTAAAATCACCTCCATTCCCCCCAATAACCACAAGCATATCAAAATTACGGCTCAGGAAATCCCCGGACTCACCCTTGCGGGGAACACCTACAGCACTGATATCCTCCTTTCCCACAAAAATGATGTCTGTTCCCCCGGATCCGCCTCTCAGCCTCTCTACAAAGCTCTCCCTCAGCCGGTCATTCTTAAAGCACCTGGCAGTCTCCACAGCAAGTATGCTGAACTTAATCTGCTGCAATTCCTCAGCACATCCACTTCCATGTGCGGCCTCCCCTGCTGCATCCTTGTCACCTGCCTCCTTAATACCCCCGGCTTTTACAGCAGCCCATCCGGCCAGCTCCTCCAATCTCCTCAAATCCTCCTCGGTTCCGGCACTGAACAGTATCCCAACACACATGCTCCCCTTCACATCAGGAAAAACAGGCCCGCACTGCTGCCCGTCCTCCCGCCGTCTGTCCTTCCAGACCTGCTCCAGAAGCTTCTTTCTTGCCCTATTTTTGAAGAACCCTGCCATAAAAACATTTTAATTTGCAAAGTTAGCAAAAATCAGGCCCAGTAACAACAATCGTGTCACGACTTCAATGTAACCCGTGACACGACTTCACTAACTAAAAATCACCCTATCATCCTGTACATCAACTTGAACCGCCCCTTCTGAGGTGAGTTTTCCGCTTATGATTTCTGTGGCCAGCCCATTGATAAGTTCCTTCTGGAGAAGGCGCTTTATAGGGCGGGCACCGTAGGCTATATCATAGCCTTTGGCGGCCAGATAGTCCAGGGCAGCCTGGGTGAAGGTGAGTGTAACACCCTTCTCCTGCAGCAGCTGCTGTATCTGGGATATCTGAAGCATGAGGATACCGCGGATATTTTCAGGTGAGAGCGGCTCAAACATGATCACTTCATCTATCCTGTTTAGGAACTCCGGCCTCACGCTCCTCTTGAGCACCTCCATAACTGCCTCCTTGCAGTCCTGCAGTGCCTGCTCCTTGTTTACGTCATTTATCTTGAGCATGTAGTCCTGAATGATGTCACTTCCCACGTTACTGGTCATGATGAGGATGGTGTTCTTGAAGTTCACGGTACGTCCCTTGCCGTCTGTAAGGCGGCCGTCGTCCAGAACCTGCAGCAACACATTGAAGACATCTGGATGCGCCTTCTCTATCTCATCAAACAGCACTACAGAATATGGCTTGCGCCTTACGGCCTCAGTAAGCTGCCCCCCTTCATCATAACCCACATACCCCGGAGGCGCACCTACAAGACGGGTAACGGCAAAGCTCTCCTGGTACTCACTCATATCTATCCTGGTCATGAGGTTCTCATCATTGAAAAGGAATTCCGCCAGGGCCTTGGCAAGTTCTGTCTTGCCAACACCTGTAGTACCCAGGAACAGGAATGATCCTAACGGCCTCTTCTCATTCTGCAGCCCGGCACGCGAGCGCCTTACCGCATCAGATACCGCCTTTATGGCCTCATCCTGCCCCACTACCCTCTTGTGCAGCTCCTCCTCCAGATGAAGCAGCTTCTCCTTCTCGCTCTGAAGCATCCTCTTTACCGGAATGCCGGTCCATTTTGCAACCACCTCGGCAATATCCTCAGGATTAACCTCCTCATTGATGAGAGGGTTCTCATTGGCAGCCTTCTTTGCCTGAAGCTGCTCTATCTCCTGCTGGAGGGAACCTATCTTACCGTAGCGGATCTCCGCAACCTTGGCATAATCGCCGTTGCGCTCTGCCTCATCCGCTTTAATCTTCAGGTTCTCAACCTCCTGTCTCTTTCTCTGGATATCATCCAGAAGCGCCTTCTCCTCCTTCCACTGCTTGTCATAAACCTTCTGCTCGGCCTGCAACTGCTCCAGCTGTGCCACAATATCATTAAGTTTAGGGGATTTGCCCTCCCTCTTTATGGCCGCCTTCTCAATCTCCAGCTGCTTTATCCTTCTGTTCAGCTCATCAATCTTCTCCGGCACCGAGTTCATCTCCAGACGGAGCTTTGATGCCGCCTCATCTATGAGGTCTATGGCCTTATCGGGAAGGAAGCGGTTGGTGATGTACCTGTGAGAAAGGTCCACTGCTGCAATAATTGCATCATCCTCAATCTTTACCTTGTGGTGGTTCTCATACTTCTCCTTAAGGCCGCGGAGGATTGATATGCTCTCCGCCGGAGTGGGCTCATCCACCATAACCATCTGGAAACGGCGCTCCAGGGCCTTGTCCTGCTCAAAATACTTCTGGTACTCATCCAGGGTTGTGGCACCTACCGTACGGAGTTCACCGCGGGCAAGCGCCGGTTTGAGGATGTTTGCCGCATCCATAGCTCCGCTGCTCTTGCCTGCCCCCACAAGGGTATGTATCTCATCTATATACAGGATAATCTCACCCTTGCTATCAATAACCTCCTTCACAACCCCCTTCAGCCTCTCTTCAAACTCTCCCTGATATTTGGCACCCGCAATGAGGGAACCCATGTCGAGGGAATATATGAGCTTGTCCTTGAGGTTCTCCGCCACATCACCGTGCACTATCCTCTGTGCAAGCCCCTCCGCAATGGCTGTCTTGCCCACACCTGGCTCGCCCACAAGAATAGGGTTGTTCTTTGTTCTTCTGCTGAGGATCTGCAGCACACGCCTTATCTCCTCATCCCTCCCGATAACCGGGTCCAATTTTCCTTGCCTTGCCTGTTCCACAAGGTTAACCGCATAGCGCTTCAGTGCGCTTCCCTGCTCATTCTGCTGATTGTAACTGTTCATAAAAATCCTCCTGTTAAAAACATCCGGATTGTGTCCGTCAATATCTCATTCACAAACACTTTCCTAATAACATCCGTTCAAAAAATTTACCAGAAGCCAAAATCTGCCATTTTGTCACCTTATAGCCTCACCATGTGGGGCACCTGGCAAAGACGTGCCTGAACCACCCTCTCCATTCCAGACCGCACCCGTGGTAAAAGCCCCTCATCCCAACTGATGACAAGCTGCTGCGGCGGGGCCGGAACCACAGCGGCTGCATCAGCGGAGAGAGGGCAATTTGGGGTACCGCACTGTTTTTGGCTGCAAAAGTTGCCTTTGTAGAAAAGAAATTATATATTTGTGAGGATTAACCTGTCGGGAAGGAGCTTCCCGATAATTATGAATTATTTATAACCTAATTAAAATACATTATGATGAAAAAATCACTTTCTACAATGCTGCTTCTTGCAGTTGCATTTACTTCATTTGCACAGAAGAACAAGAAAGCAGCGGAGAAACCTGAGGGTTATCAGTTTACAGTTGTAAAGGAGAACCCTGTTACTCCTGTCAAGAACCAGGCAAGCTCAGGTACTTGCTGGTCCTACTCTACAATTTCGTTCCTTGAAAGTGAGGCAATCAAGAAGGGTGCCCCTGCTGACATTGACCTTGCAGAGATGTATCCTGTCTGGAACGGTTATGCAGACAAGGCTGTAAAGTTTGTAAGGCTTGACGGTCACCTCAACTACGAGCAGGGCTCATCTTTTGGTGATGTAATCTACACCCTAAAACATTACGGTATGCTTCCTCAGGCTGAGATGGAGGGCCTTAACTATGGTGAGCCTATGAACAGGCACGGTGAGCTTGTTGGCGTACTTAAAGGTTATGTGAATGCAGTTATCAAGAACCCTAACAGAAAGCTTTCTACAGCTTGGCATAATGGCCTTAAGGGTATCCTTAACGCTTACCTTGGCGAGGCTCCTGAGAAATTCACAGTAGACGGCAAGGAGTACACTCCACAGACTTACGCTACCGAGTACCTGAAACTTAACGCTGATGATTATGTTTCAATCACTTCTTACACTCATGAGCCATTCTACTCTCAGTTTGCAATTGAGGTTCCAGACAACTGGCGCTGGGATCTTTCATACAATGTCCCTCTTGACGAGATGATGCAGATCTTTGACTATGCCATTGAGAACGGCTATACAATAGCTTGGGGTTCTGATGTTTCAGAGAAAGGTTTCAATAGAAACGGTCTTGGTATAGTTCCTGACGTTGAGGCCAACCAGAAAGAGGCAGGATCTGATGAGGCAAGATGGATAGGCAAGTCACCTGAGGAGAAGAATGCAGCTTTGAACAACCAGGATGCCCCTGGCAAAGAGCTCAAGATTACCCAGGAGATGAGACAGGCCGGTTATGACAACAAGACTACCACTGATGACCACGGTATGCATATCTACGGTATTGCAAAAGACCAGAACGGTACAAAATACTACATGGTAAAGAACTCATGGGGCCCTACAGGCAAATACAAAGGTATCTGGTATGTATCTGAGCCATTTGTACAGTACAAGACCATGAACATTGTTGTAAACAAGAACGCCATCCCTGCTGCTATCAGGGCAAAATTGGGTCTATAACCTTAAAATAAAGGCTGCCGGCTACGGAAGAAACAGTTTCCGTACCGGCAGTTTCCTATAATGCAGCGGCAACAGCCGCAAAAGACATTCAGCGGCAGCAGCCGCACTACACTTGACAACACTTGAATAAACACATTATGAAAAAATCACTTCTATTGGCAGCTGCGTTCCTATGTATAGGAACCGCCCTTTCAGCACAGTACAAATATGAGTTCACAGTGGTTAAGGAGAACCCGGCAACTCCAGTGAAGAACCAGGCAAGCACAGGTACATGCTGGTGCTTTGCAACCAACTCTTTCATTGAGTCTGAGCTTCTCAGAATGGGTAAAGGCGAGTATGACCTTTCAGAGATGTTCATTGTAAGGAACAACTACAAGACCAGAATCACCGACAACTACTACAGGAGAGGCAGAGGTAATGTAGGTCAGGGCAGTATTGCACACATGTACATCAATGAAATGGTAAAGAACGGCCTTATCACAGAGGAGGCTTATGACGGAATCAACTACGATTCTCCTACCCACAGCCACGGTGATCTTCAGAAGTGGGTTCAGGCAATCAGCAAGAACGCTGTGGAGATGAAGAAACCTATCCCTGCAGAGATTCTTGAGGGTATGCTTGACGCATACCTTGGCAAGGTTCCTGAGAAATTCACATACAAGGGAAAAGAGTATACTCCGGAGACTTTCTACAAGAGCCTTGGCATCAATGCAAACGACTACGTAGAGCTTACAAGCTTCAACCACCATCCATTCTATCAGCAGATTGTTGTTGAGGTTCCCGACAACTGGGACCACCAGCTTATGTACAACCTTCCTTTGGATGAGTTCATGGCTGTAATTGACAACGCAATCAACACCGGCTACACAGTAGCATGGGACGGTGACGTAAGCGAGCCAGGCTATGCATTCCAGCATCAGGTTGCAGTTCTCTGCAAGGACAACATCAGAAAAGAGGCTGAAATCAAGACAAAACCTGTTGAGGAAGAGGTAACCCAGGAGAGCAGACAGAAGGGTTACGAGACATTCGTTACAACTGACGACCACCTTGAGCACATTACAGGTATTGCAAAAGACCAGGACGGAGTAAAATACTACAAGACCAAGAACTCTTGGGGCACACAGAGAAACGGTACAGGCTACCACTATATGTCTGAGAACTATATCAAAGCCAAAACCATCTCAATCCTTGTAAACAAGAATTCAATCCCTAAAGACATCAGGGCAAAATTGGGCATCAAATAATTTGTTTCCCTACAAATCTTAAACAGACAAGGGTGGTCCACAAAGGGCCACCCTTATATAAATGATACAACTATGGGCATCACCAGACATATTCCAAACACAATCACCTCAATGAATCTTTTGAGCGGTTGTTTTGCAACAATCTTTGCCATTAACGGAGACTTCAAGACCTCGTTCCTGTGCATCATTGCAGGAGCTGTATTTGATTTTTGCGACGGCCTTGCAGCCCGCGCCCTAAAAGCCTACTCCCCTATGGGCAAGGAGCTTGATTCCCTTGCAGATATGGTTACATTCGGTGTTGCCCCGGCAATGATCCTCTACAGGTTCCAGGCAGAATCGGGATTCCTCATCTACCTGCCCCTCCTGATAGCCGCCTTCAGCGGCCTCAGGCTGGCAAAGTTCAATATTGACACCCGCCAGAGCGAAAACTTCATAGGACTTGCCACCCCATCGTGCGCCCTCATCTGCGGCTCACTCATCTATGCAGCTGAAACATATCCCGGACTTGCCGGTTTCCTTACCGCATATGCGTACATTGTTCCAATGCTGGCCCTCGTGCTGTGCTATCTCCTTATATGCGAAATCCCCATGTTCTCGTTCAAGTTCAAGAACCTCACATGGAAAGACAACTCCGCAAGGTTCTCATTCCTTGCAGTGGCTGCGGTACTTGCCATTGCAGTCCTTGCAACCGGCCTCAACTGGAGCCTCCTCGTACTGGGCATCTTCATTGCATATATCCTAATAAATGTATTTGCAAAACGGACAAGATGACACATGAATAAAACATGTGAAATGCATTAAATTTTTCACATATTAATATTATTAATATTATATTTGCAAAAGTTAAGCTACAAGCAAAGCTGAACTGCATTCTACATATTTAAGCGTTATTGAAAAACTAATCTTCGTATATCAAACTTCGCAATTTTGATCTCCCTGAAGATAAGTTGGCAATAGCGCCCATGTCTTGGTTATACAATTATTGTCGTATATAACTTGGCGTGGGTGTCTGTTGTTTATTCAGGGAGAAGGCAATGCGAAGGCCTGATATACAGAATAAAGAGCAGATATCCACGCTTTTTTATGTGTCTTTGGATAAAGGAGGAAACCAAAACAAACTTTTATATTATGGACACTGTAAAAAATTCTTTCTATGAATCTCCAGAAGTAGAGATTATAGAAGTACAAGTTGAAAAAGGATTTGCAACAAGCAACGGCACCGGAGAATCTTTCGGTAATGGCGGTACCATTTAATCATTAAGTTCCCATGAAAAGAATCTACACATTGCTGATTGCTGCAACATGTTTATTTGCAAGTTGCAGCCATGATGAAACTATTGACAATGCAGTATTTTCATCAAAAACTATCCAAGCTTACATGGAAGGTAGCTCTTCCAACACAAAAGCTGCTCTTACAGAAACAAATAATAAATTGGAAATGACATGGACTACAGGGGATGCTTTTGTAATGTACGTTGGAGATAACAATACACCTGCTGTATATACATTATCAGAAAGTTCTTCAGGCAGCTCAAATGGTATATTTACCACTACATCAACTGCGGAAGGACAACTGAAAGGCGCTGCATACCCTTATGTAGAAAATGGAGTCTCTTATGACGGCAGCTATCTGGAAATAACATTACCGTCCGAAATCACTTACGACCCAAACATCCCTACAAAGTGTAATGCACCTATGTGGGGAACAATAGCAAATAATGAAGAATCAATCTCATTCAAACATCTTGCAAGTTTATTGAGAATTGACTGTTCAAATTTGCCATCCGGTTATAATAAATTGACAGTAACTGCCTCAAGCCCGATTTCAGGTAAATTCAAAGTACGTCCGAATAACAGCGAGCCAATCCTTGCTCAGGGTGAAAATGACGCAGATGGCAATAACAAGTCAATATCTGTAAAATTTGATCCAATTACTGATGCCAGCCAATCAGAGAACGCATTTTACATCCCTATACCTTCTGGGACATACTCCTCATTGAGCGTAACAATCAGCAATGGGACAAATGACAGATTGGTAAGATGTTGGACCAATATTACATTTAAAAGGGCATATTATTATACAGCTAAAGTTGATTGTCAATATATTGATGCGTCAGACGCAACAACAGTAAACACCAAACTGACTGAGATTGTTACTACACAAAACACAACTGCTCAAGTAGTTATAGAAAGTGACAGTCTGGATATTACCCAACCGTTTAAAACACCTGATGTAACAAACAGCAACGTTACAATGGTATTTCCACAAAATTTGACAACAACAGAGAGTAGCCCGCTAAAGATTGAGAGTGCAAATAAAACAGCTGAAGCATCTGAATCAGACAGAATTCTGTCTATAGATGTTCCAATGTCTGATGATACACAAGGGGCTTATGTTGAAGTTGAGACACCAACCACAACAGTAAATATAACCGGAGGAAAATTTAAAGCCATTACCGCAACAACAGCAACCAATACACTTATTGTAGGAAATGGAGTTGAAATTGAATCACTCACAGTAAAAGCCGGTAATGTAAGAATCCAAAATGGCAGTAGCGTCAATTCATTGAAAAATGAATCGGATGAGGAAATATTGCTGATTATTGAGGATGGTGCATCCAAACCTGAAACTATAGATCCAAACAATAAGGTTAAAGTAATAACATCTATAGAATATGATTTGATGAATACTCCTGATGGAACAGTTTATAATTTGACATCCGATATGGAGTTGACTGAGCCTCTTTACATAGCAAATAAAGTAACTGTAGAGCTGAATGGATACAGGATTACCCATAAACATGGAGATTGGAATGACCCTAATGGTGACAAATCCCTCATAGTCATCAAAAGAGGAGGGACATTGACTGTAAATAACAGTACCGGTGACGGAAGGATATCTGTTTTAAACCACAACACAAACGATGGAAATCCTAACAACACCAATATATATTCTTGCATCAAAATGACAGCTTATGGTGAGAGTGCAAATGGAGACCTTGCCAAGTTAGTCTTGAATAACGGATATATTGAGGGGAACTATTACTGCATAACAGGTAATGGTAACAGGCACGATACTTATATAGAGATTAATGGCGGATGGATTTCTTCTTTGGGAGGTGAATTCCATCAGGATGTAGGCAGTGAAACTCTTGGCATATATCATCCTCAAAATGGAACTATTGTAATAAACGGTGGTACAATAAAAGGTTATGAATCTGCAATAGAGATGAGAGGTGGAGAGCTGACAGCCCAAAATGCTACATTTGAAGTGGAACCCGTAACTACAGAGTTCAGCATCAGACAATCAAATAGTGGAAACACATTGATTGGAACAGCAATAGGCATATCACCTTACAGTGGAAGATCAGTAAAGGCAACTATTACAAATTCAACTTTGATTGGTCCAAAAGCACTTCATGAAGAGTATCTATATGATGGTAATGCCCCAGAAACTTCAATCAAGATAGATGGAGGAAGATATAAAGGAGCCATTTATAGTGAAAATGCAGATAACATTATTTCAAATGGCACATTCTATGACCCTAGTGCTTTTGATTATCTTGCTAACAATGCAAAAGTATATCTGGCGGATTCTATGCAACTTACTAAGGCCATAACTATTGACAAAACTGTAACAGTTGATCTTTGTGGTCATAAAATAGAGAACAAAACAGCCGGACACCCTTCAAATATTACACCTGAAGTGGATGATGAGTGTGTTGTATTCATGGTTACAGGTAATGGTAATCTTACCATTGAGGGAAATGGCACTGTAAAAGCAACCGGAGACGGAGTAAATACAGATTACAACACAGCTGTATGGGCAATGGGAGCAAATGCAAAAGCTGTCATTAAAGGAGGCTCCTATTCAAATGAAAAAGACACAGAAGGTGATGGCTGTGATTTGATTTACGCACAAGACGGAGCAAAAATTGAAATACATGGCGGTGACTTCAAGTCTTATATAAGATCAACTTTAGGAAAGTCAGTAGGTGGTGTTCACGATGTTTTGAATTGTAAAGACGATTCCAATAGTGTGATAACAGTATATGGAGGAAAATTTTTGAACTATGCTCCATCACTTGAAAATGTTGGTAACGGAGAAGTTATTCTTGCTGAAGGCAAGAAAGTATACAATGAATCATCTGCAGAAGTTACAACGGCTCACGATCACACATCTGAAACAGATGTATGGTATGAAGTAAGATAGATGAAAAACTAAAACAAGAGAGAGAGAGCGGTAAATTTTCCCGCTCTCTTGTTATTTATAACTGATACATATCTGCCTCAGCTGTAGAGGAAACGCTTGATGCTCATTTTAGGAGTCTTCTCAAATGGCTCGGCAACGGCTTCTATTGCAGAAAGCTTGCTGTAGGCCGGCATCTGGGCATTCACCTGTTTCATGAGTTCCTTGCTGTAGGATGCAGCTTCAAGTGAGTTTTCAGCCAGTTTCTCTGCATCCATATATACAAGACCTACAAGTGCGGCCCCTCTGGCCACAACAATGGATTCAACCACATGCGGAAGATTGTTGATTACAGCCTCTATCTCCTCAGGGTAGATATTCTGTCCGTTAGGGGAGAGGATCATGTTCTTGCTACGTCCCCTGATGAATATGTTCCCCTCCTTGTCCATAAGGCCCAGGTCTCCGGTGTTCATCCAGCCATCCTTTGTGAATGCCGCTCTTGTGGCATCTTCATTCTTGAAATAGCCGCTCATTATGTTTGTTCCGCGGGCCTGGATTTCGCCCGGAATCCTGTACGGATCATCCGAATCAATCCTTATCTCAACAGAGTCAATGGCTTTTCCACACGATTTTGAAACAAACCTGTCCCAATCCTCGTATGCCATGAGAGGAGCTGCCTCTGTCATGCCGTAGCCTACAGTGAACGGGAGCCTGATTTTCCTGAACCAGTATTCAACCTCAGGGTTCAGGGCAGCACCACCCATTACAATTTCCCTGATGTTGCCTCCGAACGCAGTGAGGAGAGTTTCCCTTATCTTCTTGAAGATTATCCGGTTGATGCCTGGAATTGATGTGAGCAACTTCATCAGCGGCTTGTTGATTACCGGCTGTATCTTGTTCTTGAAGATCTTCTCCATCACAAGAGGGACTGTGATGAGCAGATAAGGCTTTACCTCTGCCAGCGCACCCATCAGGATTGCAGGGGTAGGCATCCTTCCAATATAGTAGATTGAAGAACCTCCGCACAACGGGTAGATAAGTTCAAACATCAGGCCATACATGTGGGCCATAGGAAGCATGGAAACAATCTTGTCCTTTGAGGAAGATGGTATCCTCTTCTGACCGAACTCCACATTTGCACTGATGCACTCGTACCTGAGCATAACCCCCTTGGGCATGCATGTGGTTCCCGATGTATAGTTGATTATTGCAAGTTCCTTGTCATTGTTGAATGTGTAGTCCACATCCTCCCCGGAGAATCCTTTCGGAAACTTTGCGGCCATTGCCGCATCTGTGCCGGCGTATGCCTCCTCAATCTCCTTAGTTGCCCCATAGAGCAGGGAAAAATCCACTGTAGAGACAACTGCCTTGAGGGCAGGCATCTCTGCTACGGAGAGCTTGGGCCATATGTCATGGTCTGTGAAAAGGATTGTGCTCTCAGAATGGTTTACAAGAGACTTTATGCTGTCGGGATGAAAATCTGCAAGAATGGGGACCATAACGGCCTCGTATGTGTTTCCTGCCAGGAATGCCATTCCCCAGCGGGCTGTGTTCTTTGCGCATAGGGCAATCTTCTCCCCTTTCTGTATCCCTGCGGCGCTGAAGAAAAGGTGGAGCTTCTCTATCTGGGTTGCAACCTCTCCAAAGGTGAATGTCTCACCTCCATAATTCCCCAGTGCAGGGTTGTTCCAATTGGCTTTTATTGATTCCTCAAGTCTCTTAAGGTAATGTTTCATATAGTGCAAGTTTTTGATTGCTTGCGGCATATTACTGCACGCGGGGGGCAAATGTAGTGTAAAATTCCGACATTATGAAATATCTGCTCCTGAGTGGTCTGATTCTCTGTTAGATAGCGGGTACACTCCGGGATTATTTTCCCGCTGATGTGTTATGGTCAGCCGGAATGGTAACCACAAGTGTCTTTCTCCCGTTGCTGAGGGTTACTGCAAATATGTGCCTTGTGCCGCCGTCCTTTATCCCGGACTGTTTCTTCAGGGCATTGGTGTCGAGCGGGAAGTTGCGGGCGGTAAGGTCTGCCTTGGGGTAGCGCGCCGCCACATCCTTGAGTGTCTTCTTGTTGAACTCCAGCACCTCCTCCACAATGAACCTTTTTCCGGGGAATCCGGCTATCTCCTCATCAGCTGTATAAAGATGCGTGCTCACTGCCAGCTTCCGGCACCTGTATCTTTGCGAAACCAGCTTGTACGCCCCTCCCTTAAGGATTGCCTTGTTAGGCTCATACAGATATTTCCCCAATGTGGTAGCGTAGGTGGCGGTGGCCTGCTCCTCCTCACTTATTTTTACGACGTCCTTTTTTATAATTTGCAGAATATCAGTGGTTTGCGTTTTTAATTCTTCTGAGATTCCTTTGTTTGTATTTTTTAATTCGCTGTTATTCAGCTGATTGTAAAAAAGGACAACGTTACAGCAATATACCGGCGGTTCGCTGCCGTCATGTTCGCGGTCGAGCAGGTAGAGGAGTTCCTTGCATTCGTTTTCAACGGCAACTACGTAGATGGCTGAGGTTTTGGGTAGGTGTTTGAGATTAAGCTTGATGTCTGCCATTGGGGAGACCTTTACCAGGATGTGGCGGCTTACTGCAAACATCCTCTCCTGCAGTTCTATGATGTTGGGTTCATAGTCTTGCAGCAGGATGGCTTTTCCTCCGCTTTGTGTCCTGCGGGCCGGGTCTATGTAGAGGAGAGAGATCCCCTTTCCCTCCAGTTCCTTCAGGGCGGCGCAGCCACCTGCTGTGATGTCACGCGCGGAGGCAATTATGTTGTCTGCCCCAAGCTCACGGAAGTTGTATTCTGTTGCAGTGCAAAGTTCTTCATTCCTCTCAAAATAGTAGTGGGTGGAGGCAATGCGGGAGATGAAGTAGGAATCTATCCCCATTCCTCCGGTAAGGTCTGCGGTGATTATTCCGCCCGTGAGGGGGACAACTCCGTTGTGGTGCAGGAATTCGGGGTTATTTCTGTCCGGGATAGACGGGCCCCCTTTCTTAAACAGCTCCGCAATAATCATCTGCTTGAACAGTGCGGTTGCCTGGGAGCTTCCCTGCTCTACCGATACAGCAAAAGGGTAGGCCAGGGACGGGTGCGAGTGCCACAGCGGGGCCTTTGTCTTCATCTTTTCGCGTGCCTGGATACACTTGGCGCACAATGGAAGGTTCACCCCTTCAGGGGCCTTCCCAAGGAGCAGCCGGGTGATATCGGCTTCCTCATTCTGCAATATGTATTGTATGTCAGTAGCAGTAAGAATCATACTTCATTTAATTTTGTTCCCTGTAGCATCCGTCTGTGGCGGCAATGATTCGGTTCCTGTAGCATCCTGCTGCGGCGGCAATGATCGGATGCGGCATTGGTTCAATTCCCTGCATCGGCATCCGGGGCTCCATCATTTGTAGTGAAGCCTCTGGTGAGCCTGTTGAACCTGAGCAAAAAGAGCACCGATGCGAACATCAGCCCAATCAGCAGCCCGAACCATACCCCTATAGGTCCCAATCCAAGCACCGATCCTGCAACATATCCCAGTGGAATGCAGACGCAGTAGTATGAGACTATTGAGAGTACCAACGGCCATTTCACATCTGCCAGGGCCCTCAGTGAGGCCAAAGCTGAGAGCTGTGTGGCATCAAAGAGCTGGAACGCTGAGGCAACATATAGCAGGTTTCCGGCTATGCGGGCAACCTCCGGGTCTGATGTGAAGATATATGGTATTATATCATTGAATATTATAAATGTAATGCCGGCCAGCGCCATAAGGGCTATGCTTATATGGGTTGCGGCAAACCCGGCTTTGCGGGCATCAGCAAACCTCCTCTCCCCAAACTGGTGTGATACCCTTATTGTTGCTGCTACTCCAACCCCCTGTGCAACCATAAAGGAGAAGGTGATGATTGTCTGGGCTGCCTGGTGGGCTGCCATGGCCTCCTGCCCGAACCATCCCACCATAATTCCTGCAAGACTGAATGCCGTAACCTCAACAAGCCCCTGGAAAGCTATCGGGAAGGAGGTCTTTGCAAGAACCTTTATCTTCCTGAAATCAAGTGCTGTGGGCCTGATATCCGGGAGGTATCTTTTGTACAGGCTTCCCGACAGCAATATCCCCAGTCCTATGAGCATCATAGCCACCCTGCTTATCAGTGTGGCTATGGCTGCACCTGCAACCCCCATTGCCTCAAACCCGAGATGCCCGTAGATGAGCACCCAATTGAGGAATATGTTCAGGATATTGCAGAATACGGTGATGTACATGGTGTATTTTGTGTTTCCCACCCCCTCTGTAAGGGCCCTTATCACATAGAACAGTATACATGGTGCCATTGACCACACCATTATGCCGTAATACTCCTTGGCATATCCCAGAATCTGCGGATCCTGCCCCATGTGGTCCATCAGCGGCATTATGCCAAACATAAGCGCCATTATGCAGCAGCATACCATGATGTCAAGCACCAGGCCGTTGGTGAAGAAGCGGGCCACATTCCTGTGCTCTCCCTTGCCGAAACTCTGCCCTATATGGGGAATCATCCCCTGTGTGAAGCAGGTGCAGAAGACGAACCCCACGGTGAATACCATATTGGCAAAGCCCACTCCGGCAAACTGGCTGGTGCCCAGGTGCCCCACCATTATGTTGTCGGCGAACTGCACTATCATCTGCCCTGCCTGTGTAATCATTACTGGGAAGGCGAGGCTGAGGTTGCGCCTGTAAAATGGTATGTATGATTTAAGATTCATGCTCTATCTGTTCAAAGGGTTGCAAAGGTAGGTAATTTTTGCTAATTTCGCATTCATTAAAACTAATGCGTAATTTTATGGAAAAGAACTATTTGGAAGTTGCCCAGCAATGGTTGGGCGCTGATTATGACGAGCAGACCCGCAAAGAGGTTAAGGATTTGATGGAGAACAATCCAAAAGAGCTGGAGGAAAGTTTCTACAGGATGCTTGAATTCGGCACAGGCGGTTTGCGCGGCATCATGGGCGTAGGTACAAATAGAATGAACAAATATACAGTTGGAATGGCAACGCAGGGTGTTGCCAATTATTTGAAACAGTGTTACAAGGATCTTCCACAGATATCTGTGGCAGTTTCTTTTGACAGCCGCAACAACAGCGCTGAGTTTGCAAAGATTACGGCAAATGTGTTTGCTGCAAACGGCATAAAGGTGTATCTGTTTGATTCTTTGCGCCCTGTACCTGAACTCAGCTACACTATCCGCCATCTCAAATGCCAGAGCGGTGTGATGGTTACAGCATCGCACAACCCTAAGGAGTACAACGGCTACAAGGCCTACTGGGAGGATGGCGCACAGGTGACAGCTCCGCACGACACCAACATCATTGATGAGGTAAGGAAAATAACATCTCCTGCACAGGTAAAGTTCTCGGGGGGTGAGGAAAATATACAGATGATTGGCGCTGATGTTGATGAGGCATATCTTAACGATGTTTCAACCCTTCTCCTTTCACCTGAGGCTGTGGCAAAACATGCAGACATGAAGATGGTATACACCCCTCTTCATGGTACAGGCATCACCCTTGTACCCAAGATCTTCAAGAAAATGGGCTTTACAAACCTCTCACTTGTGGAGGCACAGGTTGAGAGCAACGGCAACTTCCCTACAGTGAAGTCACCTAACCCGGAGGAGAACTCTGCCCTTGAGATGGCGGTTGCACTTGCTGAGGAGAAAGGTGCAGACCTCGTTATGGCTACAGACCCTGATGCAGACCGCGTAGGTATTGCAATAAGGGACAATGAGGGAAAGATTACCCTCCTGAACGGAAACCAGACAGCTTCTTTGCTAACCTATTACCTGCTCAGACGCTGGAAAGAGCTTGGCAAGCTTAATGAGAACACATACATAGTAAAGACCATTGTAACTACAGAACTTATGGCTGCAATGGCCAAGGCATACGGTGTCAAATGTTACAATGTGCTCACAGGCTTCAAGCATATAGCAACTATAGTCCGCAATAATGAGGGCAAGGCCACATTCATCGGCGGCGGTGAAGAGAGCTACGGCTACAATGCAGGCGAGTTTGTAAGGGACAAGGATGCCGTAATCACATGTGCCCTGGTTGCAGAGTGTGCGGCATGGTGCGCTGAGCAGGGCAAGACATTGTACCAGCTCCTGCAGGATATCTATGCTGAGTTTGGCATGTACAAGGAGTCATTGCTTTCACTCACCAAGAAGGGCAAGGCAGGTCTTGAGGAGATACAGAACATGATGGCAACATACAGGGCAAACCCTCCTAAGGAGATTGGCGGTTCACCTGTGGTTAAGGTGATTGACTACAACAAGCCCGAGGAGACAGGTCTGCCAAAATCAAATGTGCTCCAGTTCTACATGGAGGATGGTGCAGTTGTATCTATCCGTCCAAGCGGTACAGAGCCTAAGATCAAGTTCTATTTTGGCGTAAACGGTGCAGATTGTGATGCCAAGATGGCAGCCCTAAGAAAAGAGTTTGACGCATAACAACATAATTGTACAATATGTTAAGAAGATTTATTGATAGAGCTGCTGCGGCAGCTCTATTGTTCTCTACCATAGCAGGATTCCAGGCTATTGCCCAGGAAAATGCTGCAGTAGCATACAGCTCCCCGCAGGAGTACAAGTCTCTTTTGGCAGAGCACCAGAAGGTATATCAGTACCCTTCACAGGAGAAGGTTGACAGGATAGTTGATTCTGTCTTCAGGAAACTCTCCACAAGAGAGAAGATTGCCCAGATTATGATCATTGAGTTTGATTCCCAGGATGGAAGCAGGAGGAAGGCAATGCAGAACCGCCTTGTAAAGAAGGAGAAGATAGGCGGCCTCATCCCTATGAATGATGATCTTGTCCCTGCAATAAGGAGAATGAACGAGCTGAACAGGCTATCCAGGATTCCCATGCTCATCTCCATTGATGCAGAGTGGGGCGCAAACATGAGATACTGGGATGAGATCCCTCCATTCCCAAGGCAGATGCAGCTTGGGGCACTCAGCAGCGATTCACTTGTATACAGGATGGGATATCTGTTGGGCAAGGAGTGCCGCCTGCTGAAGATGCAGGTGAACTATGCCCCTGACATAGACATCAACAACAACCCTTCAAACCCGGCAATCAATACAAGGTCTTTTGGAGAGGACAAGGAGAAGGTTGCCCGCTATGGCATTGCCATCATGCAGGGTATGAAGGATGCGGGAGTGGCAGGTTCTGCCAAGCATTTCCCCGGCCATGGAGATACAGATGTGGATTCACATCTGGCCCTTCCGGTCATCCCATTTGATTACCAGAGGCTCGATACCCTTGAAATGTACCCTTTCAAGCACCTGGTTGCTGCAGGGGTGGATATGGTTATGGTGGCACACCTGAATGTGCCTGCGCTGGATCCGTCGGGAACCCCATCTTCAATTTCCAGGAAGATTGTGACTGAGCTCCTCAGGGATAAGCTCGGCTTCAAGGGGATTATCTGTACAGATGCCCTTAATATGCACGGGGTGGCAAAGGAGAGCGGTCTGGAGAAAAAGGACATCCCTCTGGCTGCATATAAGGCGGGAGCAGACATCCTCCTTATGCCTGAGGATGTGGAAAACTCAATAACCGTAATTGAGCAGGCCCTCAAGAGGGGTGAAATTACAATGGCCGGGCTTAATGAAAGGGTGAAGAAGATGCTTGCCCTGAAGGCCCGTCTGGGACTTTTTGAGAAAGGCTATTCTCCGCTGGTTGAGATGAACGGGCTTGAGCAGAGGGTGATTGTGCAGGAGAATCTTGATCTCATGCAGCAGATTGCCAAGAACAGCATGACCGTCCTGTTCAATGACAACTCGCAGGGATTTGGCCTGCCGGTTTCATTCAAGGGGAAGAAGGTGGCCTATGTGGGGTACAAGAACCCTGTTCTCGGGCGTGAATTTGCAGCTGTGGCAAACAAATATGGCCAGGTGGATACCATTATCCTGGAGGATGATGCCTCCCTTGCGGCGCTGAGGGATGCCCGTAACCGCCTGAGGGACCATGACCTGGTTATCTTCGGCTTCAACCAGACAGACCAGAGGCCGCATAAGGGGTATGCAATCAATCCTGAGAACATTTCATTTATAACAGAATGGGCAAAGGAGCAGCCTATGATTGCCGTATATCTTGGCTCTCCATACGCCCTTACAAGGATTCCAAATTACAGGAACTTCACCGCATTTGTGCTTGGATACTCAAATAACCAGGCCAACAACTTTGCGGCAGCCCAGGTGGTGTTCGGGGGCATCCCTGCAATAGGTGTACTCCCTGTAACTGCCGCCTCATTCAAGGTAGGGGAATCGGTTGTCATTCCCGACAGGTTCCGTGAGGAGCTCTTCCACTTCATAGGCTCGGAAGGAGATTCAATCCAGCAGGTGAAATTTGACCTTGGAGAGGCATCCCCACTACTTTCAGTGGTGCCTCAGGCGGCAGAACTTGTGGCCAGCGGCAAGATAAGGGAGAGTGATACACTCGGCGAGCTTCTGGAGGTGGAAGGTACAGACTCAAACCTTACAGTTGGGGAGCTCTTTACCCCTGCCTCTGCCCGCAAGCATATCTATTATATGCACGCGCTCATTTCAAAATACAGGAACTATGTCTCAGCCGAAAGCTTTGTGCAGAATATGCTACGCAAGCTAGGAATGAGGCATACTGCCTTCAACGGCAAGAGTGTTGCGGTTGCCGGATACAGCCTGCAGGATATCATCACTTCCAGGGAAGACCTTGCAAAATTCATCTTTGCAGCCCATAACGGAGGCCTTTATGCCGGTGAAAGGGTATTCTCCCCCTACACAGCAGGGTTAATCCTCAAACTGAAAGATTCTTACCTTAAATAAATTTTTGAGGTCCAATTTATTTATACGATATATCATATAGGGAGATGATTCTATTTGAGAGTCATCTCCTTTTTATATTCATATACAGTTACCTTATAACAGACAAAGCCCTGCAAAATGGCCTTCGGTATGGCTGGCAATCATATGAATTACTTCCAGATGAAAATATGCGCCTGAGCGAATGGAGGATGAGGTGGTAAGCGAAGAGGAAAAATTCATCGTCCCGTGACGGCACTTGTATGACGACGTTAGACATTCGGAGAATGGCTAAAAGGAGGAGTTTGCCGTCAAGATGAATTTTTCCACTGAGCAGCCTCAGCCGAGACTGAGCGAAGGTGCTTTATTTTCATCGGGAAGAAAATTATGCACATGTAAAAAAAGAAAGGCCCCTACAGATAATCTGCTGGGGCCTTATTCATATTAATCATAGGATTATCTTGGCTGTTTTGCATCCAGGAGGATCTTAGGGGCATCCTTCTCAAGGAGGTGCCTGTACCAGAAGATATAGTCACCTGTTGTAGAATGGAATGACTTGTTTCCTCTGTAGCCGTGGAACTCCCCCGGGTACATCATGAGGTCAAACTGCTTGCCGGCATCCTGCAGGGCGCCTATCAGCTGCATTGTGTTCTGCATATGCACGTTGTCATCAGATGTACCGTGTGTAATCTTCACATAGTTTGTGCTGTCTCCCTTATATCTGCCAACCTTAAGCATCATCCTGGTATTTGCATACCCTTCAGGATTGTCTGCAGGATGGTCCATGTACCTCTCGGTATAATGGGTATCATACAGCCCCCAGTCATATACTCCGCCACCGGCAATTCCATACTTGAAATAGTCATTTCCGGCTGTACATGCAAGCATTGTCATTGAACCGCCGTATGAGAAGCCGGTGATGCCAACCTTATCCCTGTTCACGAACGGCCTCTTGTGAAGCTCCTTTATCCACTCAATATAATCAACCAGCTCAATGTTCAGCAAGTTCCTGTGGAGGTAGTTCAAGCCCTCCTTGCCGCAGTGTCCGCTGGCTCTGTGGTCAATGGCAATCTGGATCACACCCTCGTAAGCCCACCACTGGTTGCGCTCGGAAATTCCTTTCCAGGTATCCATAACGGTACCCGCATTAGGGCCGCCGTACATGCTTACAAGAACCGGATACTTCTTTGTAGAATCAAGGTCAACAGGCCAGATTACCTGGGCAGGAAGCACATAACCGTCAACCTCAATTGAAAGCATCTCAGGGATGGCAAGCTTGTACTCATCAAATTTCTCACCCTTGCTGTCTACAATCACCTTCTCAACAGGTTTCTTCCCTATAGAAACTACAGAAAGCCTTGTAGGGGTTGAAGAGTTTGAATACTGCGCCACAAAGTGCCTGTTGTCCGGAGAGATTGAAACACCTGTAAAGTTATAGTCACCAAACGAAAGCCTCTCAATCTTTTTGGTCTTGAGGCTCACCTTGTAAACATCATTTCTTGTAGAAGCCTCCCTGCGGGCGGTAAAGTATATTGAGCCCTCCTTCATGTCAACCTTCACAATCCTGGTACCCCAGTTCTTCCCTTCAGTAATCTTATCCAGCCTCTTGCCGTCAAACGACTGGAAATAGATCTGTTCCCACATGTCAAAATCCCTTACCATAAAGAAGCCGTCCTCCACAAAGTGCATGTCATCCATCCAGTCAATCCAGGTCTTCTGGGTTTCGTTGTAGATCTCCTCCTTGCTGCCGTCTGCAGGATTTACAGTATATAGGATAAGGTTGTTCTGCTCCCTTGGCATCCAAGGAATGATAAAACGGCTGCCGTCAGCATTCCAGAAAGGGATACCGAAGTATTGGTCCAGCTTGTGGTCAAAATCTGCCCACACAGTTGCACCGTCTGCCACATTCACAAATGCCACCTTCACCTCAGGGTTTGTGTCACCTGCCTTTGGGTAACGGGTCTCTGTAATGAAGCCGTGCCTGCCGCGTGAATCATAGATAGGGAACATAGGGATGTTGGTGTCATCAAACTTGTAGAAGGCAATGGTCTTGCTGTCCGGACTCCACCAGAATGCCTTGTAGCGTGACCCCCTGCCAAGAATCTCCTCATAATATACCCATGAGGCATATCCGTTCATTATTACGTTTGTGCCGTCAGTGGTAAGCTTCCTGACCTGGGAAGTTGCAGCATCCCATACACACAGGTTGTTGTCCTTGTCTGTAAAGGCAACCTTTGATTTGTCGGGAGAAAGGAGAGGGTTCTTGGCACCTTTTGCCACAGCCTCGCCCTGGAACTTCTTCATCTGCTCAGGCACCGGGGCAATCTCACTCGGAGAGTTTTCCACAGGTGTCTTCACCCCTGTCTTTATGTTGTAGCTGAAGAACTTGAACTCCCTGCCGTTCCTCTCGGCAAGGGTTACGGTATTGGCATCTGACCATCCCGTAACTGTTGGAACCGGGTTGATTATGCCCTCCGGAAGCTTTCCCAGAATCTGCTCCTGTGTAAGGGCCTTCTTCTGATTATCCTGCGCACCGGAAACGGTTGCACAAACGCACAACAGCGCAGAAACAAATAGTAGTGATTTAAACGCTTTCATATATTTTAGGTTTTTTATTTTCCTGAAGTGAGATAAAGTTATTCACTTTTCACAATCATTCAAAATATTTGTCATTGAAGTTCACAAGATATACCTTCTCCACCCCCCGGGTGATTGCCGTGTAGAGCCATTTGAGGTCATCCATTGAAATATCATCTTTCCATAGGTTATTGTCTACAAACACACACTTCCACTGGCCTCCCTGTGACTTGTGTCCGGTAATTGCAGTGGCATACTTTATCTGCAGGGCATTATAGTACTTGTCCTCCCTAACCTTCTCCATCCTCTTCCTTCGTATGGTTATATGTTCATAATCAGCATATACACCCTCAAAAAGCGCCCTCTGCTGCTCACGGTCAAGTGCCGGAGAGACAGACTGCAGGGTATCCAGGATTATCTTTGCATCAATCTCCACATCATCGTAATCAGGGAACTTGAGGGTAGCCTGTGCAAAATGGAGCCCGTAACGCTCTTCATAATTGCTTATCCTCACCAGCTCCGCCACATCTCCGTTGGCAATAAAATCAAGCTGCGGGACATCCTCCAGGAACTGGTAACAGTTCTTCACAATCATAAGCTTGTCCCCACGTGAAAGCTGTTCCTCCATAAAAAGGACAGTCTGCCTTATCCCCATATTATATTTGTTAGCCCTCATGTTGGAACGGCAGAGCACTACAACTTCGTCCAGCCCGTACTTTGAGATGGCCCAGTCAAGCTCCTCAATCAATTCTCCTCCCGACAGCTTTTTGAAGTCATCAAACCCTTTGCAGCAGAACTGCGGTACATCCACATCCCCTGAGGCAATGATGCTCCTGAGCATGGTGGCATTGTAGAGTATGCCGCTCTCACTGGTCTGCCTCACCACATCCGTAAGGGTAACCATCTTAAGGGATGAATACTGTGAGAGATAGTCATAATCCAGGGCGGGGCTTTCATCCATCCCTATAGGGGGAAGCTGTGCAGAATCACCCATCAGGATAAGCTTGTTGCCGGCATTCTGCCTTATGTATGAGACAAGATCTTCCAGAAGGTCTCCTGTTCCAAAGATTGATCCCTCACCGGCAGCCCCAATTGAAATGAGGGAAGCCTCATCCACAATATACACGGTATCCTTGCTCTTGTTGAAATCAAGCATGAAGCGTGCCTCCTTATCTGCAAGCGACTTCTGCCTGTAAATCTGCTTGTGTATGGTCTTTGCCTGCACGCCTGAATAGTTGGAAAGCACTTTTGCCGCCCTTCCCGTTGGTGCCAGAAGGATATATTTGTACTTGAAATCCTTAAGGACATTTATGAAGGCCGAAATGGCCGTTGTCTTTCCTGTTCCGGCATATCCCCTTACCACAAGGAGGGGGAATTCATCGGGAGTGGAAGAGATGAACTCTCCCAAATGACGGAAAAGCTCCCTCTGGCCGGGAGTTGGCTCCATCCCCATCTTCTGCTCAATGAGGGTGGCAAGATACTTGTCTACCGCCATCTCCAGATTGTGAATACTATTATGAGGGAATATACTTCAAGACGTCCCAGGAGCATCTGGAGCGCAAGCACGAACTTGCCCATTACCGGAATCTGCGAGAAATTTCCAAGAGAGCCCACATTGCCGAAACCGGGCCCCACATTTCCCAGATTGGCAATTGAGGCGGAGAAGGAATCCATATAATCCACACCCATCATTGAAAGGAGTGCTCCACCTGCAAAAATAAGGAAGAAATAGAGGGCGATATAAAGGTTAACTGCCGATGCCATTGAGTTGTCAACCACACTCTCCCCCACCCTTACAGGAATTACCGCACTAGGGTGCATATGCTTCTTTATCTGCACCTTAAAATTCTTCCAGAAAATAAGTACCCTGTCTGTCTTAAGGCCTCCCGATGTGGAACCAGAACAGGCACACTGCACAGACACATACATCAGAAGCAGTACGGAGAGGGCCGGCCACACACTGGTATCAGATGTTGCAAAACCGGTTGTGGATATCATTGAAACTGTCTGGAAGAGACTTGTCCATAGGGCATTCCAGAAACTTGTCTCCACACCACCTATGAGAAGATCTGCCATAATCAGAACAGAAACCGCCAGAATTGTCCCTATATAGAATTTTGTTACAGGAGACTTGAACAGCTTTGGAGAACGCTCCACAAAAGTTGAATAGAGGAGCCCGAAATGCATACCGCCCAAAAGCATGAACACCACGGAAACCAGCTCAACCTTGAATGATCCGAATGCCCCAATGGATTCGTTCCTTGTACTGAAACCTCCAGTGGCAACTGCGCTGAATGCGTGGTTTACGGCATCAAAAAGTCCCATACCTGCAAGCATATAGGCAACAGTACACAGGAGTGTCATCCCTACAAATACACTTGCAATCATCCTTATCACCTCTTTGGTACGGAAACGGTAGTTCTCCCTGGAAAGGGATGAAATCTCCATTTTGCTGAGCCTCATCTTGAATGTACTCACCATAGGGAGGATAAGGAGCATGAACACCACTACACCAACACCCCCTATAAAATGGGTTGAGGACCTCCAGAAAAGGAGGCTCTTTGGAAGTGCCTCTATATCCTGAAGGATTGTCCCCCCTGTGGTAGTATACCCTGAAACACTCTCAAACCAAGCATTTATGAGGGTAAACTCACCTCCCCACAACACATACGGGAGCATTCCGAATATACAACAAAGTATCCAGGAAAGGACAATGATTGTAAATCCCTCCTTAATGTGTATCTCCTCCTGCCTCCTCACAAAGATAAGAGGGAACATCCCTGAAGTGAAGGTGATTACGCCACTCAGCAGCAGAGGTGAAAAAGCTGAATCATAGTCATAGATAACAGAGACAATAACGCTCATGAACATGAACATGGCGTTAAACAACAATGCAATACCTATATTTCTTGATACTACACTTATATTCATCTCCCTCAACTGTGTTTTGAAAGTTTCCTGTTGGTCTCCACAAGCTCCCTCACATTCTCGTTAAGGTCTTTGAGCTCATCATCATTTTCTACAACCACATTGTAGCTCTTTTTCCTGAACAGATAGTCTGAGACTCCCCTTGATATTCTCATGAGCGGATTCACAAAATAGAAGTTGATGAAATAGTTGAACAGGAAAACCATAACCATCCCCATAAGCACTGTAACAACGCCCGGCATGATGCTTCTATAGAAGCTGTCGCTCATATTCATTGAATTCTCTGCAAGGGCCTCCTGTGAAGTGAGGGTAAGCTTCTGCAGATACCACCTCAGGCGCATATATACCGGATGCAGCTTGCTGAAATACCATGCCCTCCTACCGGTATAGTCACTCTGCCACACCTCCTGGGCATCCTTCATCACAATCACATAAGCTGTATAGGCAAACAGTACAGAATCAGCATACATCCTCTCCTGCTCGGTTGTAAAACTCTCCCGCAGCCCCTTGAGGTTGCTGGAGAACATGTCATCATCCGCATCAAGGACAAGCAGTTCCCTGGTCTCATCACCAATGCCTTCAAGGAGATTGAAGTTATACTCATCCGTAACGTCAAGCAGGAGCCTTGTAGTATTTATGGCGGAAATATTGTCATTGATGAGGTTTGAAACAGTACTCCTCATCTTTATAAACTCATATATTGAAATTGCACTGGAAACAAGAAGTATTGTGGCAATAACCACAAACCCCAGTGATATTTTTCTTTTTATAGCCATAACATGCCTTATAATACAAGGCAAATATAGCATAAAAAAATATAACTCGGTTACCGGCAAGCGGCCACCGAGTTATATTATTTCCACAAAAGTACGGGATTATTTGTTCTCCTCCACAAATTTGTTGTACTTGTCATAGCTTGCCTGATAGTCAGCATTCTTCTCACGGAAACGGAAGTAGATGTTCTTCAGGTACTCTGCACAAGCAAGCTTGATGTCAGCATCCTCTGAAACCTCAAATGCCTTCTCAAAAGGAACGATGGCAGCCTCAAGAGTCTTCTCCATCTGCTCTACCAATGCCATATACTTGTTGTCATCAAGCTCGTTCTGTGCCTTATCCTGGATATCTACAGCCCAGTCGTAGTATGCACAGCCCTCAGCAAATGGTGCAAAAACATATTTAGGATCAATCTCACCTGATTTCCTGAATGCAGCAATTGCCTCCTCAAAATTGTTCAATTTGCGGTATACGCTACCCTCTGCATAAACAAGGCTTGCATTGTTAGGCTCGTTGTTCTGGGCAACCTTCAAGATTGCAAGAACCTTCTCAGGATCATCGTTGGACTCAAGGTAAACGTTGATAAGTGCTACAAGTACAGACTGGCTGGTTGGATACATCTCAAATGCCTTTGTAAGAACTTCCTTGCATTTTACAGTGTCACCTTTTGACTTGTAGTTGTCTGCAAGGCTTGCACGTACATCACCGTCAAGTTCATAGTTGATGGTAAGACAGTACTCAAGGAATTTGATTGCCTTGTCCCTGTCACCTGCCATGGTTGCGGTAACTGCAGTGTAGTAAGCCATAGTTGAATCAACTGTACCGAGTACTGGATGGCCGGCTACCTCCCAAGTCTTCTCAAAGCCGTTTGAAGCCTCAGCAAAGTTGCCCAAAGTGTAATTTGACATTGCACCCTCATAGAACTTGTTCTTGATGTTGTTGAGACCATCTGTAATCTGTTTCTTCTGCGCGCCTTTGGTATCAAGCTCTGCAGCTTTCTTCATTGCGTCAAATGAAAGCTGCAATGCATTCTCCAAAGCAGGCTTTGTAACAACCCATGCTACAAGTACACCGTTCTCATCGTAATAGAGTGACTTGTCTGCATAATTGTCAACTGTAAAAAGTTTGCCGTTCTTCTCCTCCTGTGCAGTTGAAACTACCTGCTGGTCCTTTAGAAGAAGCTTTACCTGCATCTGGGGAGAACCTGCAAGAATTCCCTCAGACGGTGCATCATAACATGCCTGGTATGCATTTGACAATTTTACCCAAGTTGCAGGAAGAACGCCTTTCTTAGGATTTTCTGTATCAGCCTTGGCCTTATCCAAAGCCTTAAGTGCATCCGCTGACGCTTTGCTCTGTGCATCAGCCTGAGATACTACCATAAGCAGTGCAACCACTGCGAACAAAAATTTTTTCATCTCTAAAAACAGTATTTTGAATTAATAATTAAATCTTATTGCTCCTCCGGAACCTCTGCCGGCTTTTCCTCACTCTTGTTCACTACACAAACGGCTGCAATTGAATCACCCTCCCTGAGGTTGATGAGCTTCACTCCCTGTGTAGCACGTCCTGCAAGCCTTATGTCAGACACAGCCACCCTTATGGTAATGCCCGACTTGTTGATGATCATGAGGTCATTTTCCTCTGTCACTGATTTTAAAGCTACAAGTTTACCGGTTTTTTCTGTAATATTCAAAGTTTTTACACCTTTTCCGCCCCTGCTTGTAAGCCTGTAGTCCTCAAGCTCGGATTTCTTGCCATATCCGTTCTCACTAACTACAAGAACCGTACGGTTTTCCTCCTTCACTTTATCTGACTTTACACAAATCATACCAATAACTTCATCTTCATCTTCAATGCTGATTCCACGCACTCCTGCACTGGTCCTTCCTATAGCCCTTGCATCAACCTCGTTGAACCTTACACATTTTCCATCCCTGCCGGCAATAAGTATCTCGTTGCTGCCGTTGGTGAGCATTGCCTCAATGAGCTCGTCACCCTCCCTAACGCTAATGGCATTCACACCGTTCACCCTTGGCCTTGAGTATGCCTCAAGTGATGTCTTCTTCACTGTACCCCTCTTTGTACCAAGTACAATGTAGTTGTTGTTGATGTATTCCTCATCGTTCAGTGTAGGTACATTCAAATATGCGCACACCTTGTCCTCAGGTTCAATGTTGATTACATTCTGTATCGCGCGTCCCTTGGATGTCTTGGTTCCCTCAGGCACGTCATATACCTTGAGCCAGAAACATTTTCCTTTCCGGGTGAAGAACATCATGGTGCTGTGCATGTTTGCAACATAGATGTGCTCAATGAAGTCCTCCTCCCTGGTTGTACTTCCCTTGGCACCCACGCCGCCCCTGTTCTGCAGGCGGTACTCGTTCAGAGGAGTCCTCTTGATATATCCCATGTGGGAGATTGTAATCACCACATCCTCGTCGGGATAGAAATCCTCCGGATTGAACTCATCCGATGAAGGGACAATTGCTGTCCTCCTCTCATCACCGAACTTGGCCTTGAGGGCAACAAGCTCCTCCTTGATGATGTCCATCTGCATATCATAGTTTGCAAGCACCTCCTTAAGGTGGTTGATGAGCTTCATCAGCTCCTCATACTCGTTCTGGAGCTTCTCCTTCTCCAGGCCTGTAAGCTGGCGGAGCCTCATCTCAACTATAGCTGCAGCCTGTACCTCAGAGAACTGGAACCTCTCTATCAGACCTTGCTTTGCATCATCCACGGTCTTGGATGCCCTTATGATTGCAATCACCTCATCCAGCACGTCAAGAGCCTTGAGCAGACCCTCCAGGATGTGTGCCCTGGCCTCTGCCTTGTTGAGCTCAAACTGCGCCCTGCGCACCACCACATCATGCCTGTGGCGCACATAGTATTTGATGAGCTGCTTGAGGTTCAGGAGCCTTGGCCTGCCGTCCACAAGGGCTATGTTGTTTACAGAGAAGCTGCTCTGGAGCGCTGTATACTTGAACAGCGTATTCAGCACCACATTTGCAACCGCACCCATCTTGAGCTTGATTACAATGCGCATTCCTGTACGGTCACTCTCATCGTTCACGTATGCAATGCCATCTATCTTCTTCTCCTCAACAAGCTCCGCAATCTTCTCAATGAGCTCCCTCTTGTTCACCATGTAAGGAATCTCGCTCACCACAATTGTCTCGCGGCCGTGCTCGCTTACCTCAATGTCTGTCTTGGCCCTCACTACAATCCTGCCCCTTCCTGTATCAAAAGCCTCCCTGATGCCGTTGAAGCCCTGGATGATTCCGCCTGTAGGGAAATCCGGCCCCTTCACATGCTCCATCAGTTCATCTGTAGTGATCTCATTATTGTTGATATAGGCCACAATGGCATCACAAATCTCATTGAGATTGTGCGGAGCCATGTTTGTTGCCATACCAACCGCAATACCTGAAGCACCATTCAAAAGGAGGAGCGGAGCCTTTGCAGGGAGCACAACGGGCTCCTGCAGGGTATCGTCAAAGTTGTTCCTGAAGTCTACTGTGTTCTTGTCCAGATCCAGGAGAACCTCCTCGGCCACAGCATTGAAGCGTGCCTCTGTATAACGCATTGCAGCAGCGGAATCTCCGTCTATGGAGCCAAAGTTTCCCTGCCCCTGTACCAACATATATCTGAGGCTCCAGTTCTGGGCCATCCTCACCATTGCATCGTATACACTTGAATCTCCATGCGGATGGTACTTACCCAAAACCTCACCTACAATACGGGCTGATTTCTTGAATTGCCCTCCTGATGTAAGCCCCAACTCGCTCATGCCGTAAAGCACCCTCCTGTGAACCGGCTTGAGGCCGTCACGCACATCAGGAAGAGCTCTGGATACTATAACCGACATAGAGTAATCTATGTACGCACTCTTCATCTGATCCTCTATGTTAATCTGATGTATCCTTCCTTGTGTCTCTTCTATTTCCATAAAAATTTGTTAAGTTAACAGGACCCCGCACAAGCAGGGTAATAACATACAAAAATACGCAATTTTTTTGATTAAATAAAGGAAGCAGGACAATTTTCCTTAAATTAGCGCAAATTTTGAAGAGATGCATTTACAACTATCGAGCGAACTTAACGACATCCTTACGTACGCCAAGGAAGAGGCCATGAGACTGGGCAACTTCACAGTCTCTACAGACCACCTTATCCTTGGAATTTTAAGGCACAGGGAAAACATTACAGTTGAAACACTTGGTTCCCTTGGAGTGAATTCTGCAGAGCTGAAGGCACACCTGGAAGATGCAGTGAAGGCCAAGGAACCCATCCCGTTTGAGAAGGACAACATGCTCTCCCTTTCAAAGGCAAGCGAAAACGCACTCAAGATAATGTTTCTTGAGGCCCGTTCACTCCATATGATAAAGCCTGATTCAAGCCATCTGTTCCTGGCCATCCTCAGGGCTCAGGACGGCCATGCAGTGCGCTGGCTGGAGCAGTATGACATTAATTATGAGAAGATAAGGAACATCTTTGCAGGAGAGGGAAATACCGCTGCAGAGCCTTCAGGGGACTACAGGGAAGGGAAGCCTCAGGATAAGGAGGAAAGCCCTCTTCCAGACAGCAATACATCTGAGGGTGAAGGGGATGTGATGGAGAACCGGAGCGGGATGAAAGGCTCCGGGGCAGCCGCAGTAAGGATAACCGCAAGGAAGGAGAACACCGGGAAGACACCTGTTCTGGACAGTTTCGGCTATGACCTCACAAAAGCTGCCATGGAAGACAAGCTCGACCCTGTAGTAGGGAGGGAGAAGGAGATTGAGAGGCTGGCACAGATCCTCGGGAGGAGGAAGAAGAACAATCCCGTACTCATAGGTGAGCCTGGAGTGGGAAAATCAGCCATTGCGGAGGGGCTTGCCATCAGGATTGCAAGGAAGAATGTTTCAAGGGTACTGGCAGGGAAGAGGGTAGTTTCCCTGGATATAGGATCCATTGTGGCCGGCACAAAATACCGCGGACAGTTTGAGGAGAGGATGAAGGCCATTCTGAACGAGCTTGCCAAGAACCCCAATATAATACTTTTCATTGATGAGATGCATACCCTTGTGGGTGCAGGCGGGGCTGCCGGTTCCCTTGATGCGGCAAACATGCTCAAGCCGGCTTTGGCCCGGGGAGAGATACAGTGCATAGGGGCCACCACCCTGGATGAGTTCCGCCAGTTCATTGAGAAGGACGGGGCTCTGGAGCGCAGGTTCCAGAAAGTGATTGTGGAGACCACCAATTTTGCACAGACACTGGATATCCTGGAGAACATAAAGGAGAGGTACCAGAAGCATCATAACGTAGTATACTCGGATGAGGCCATCAAGTCCTGCATCACCCTGAGCCAAAGATATATAACAGACCGCTGCCTGCCAGACAAGGCCATTGACATCCTGGATGAGGCAGGGAGCCGCGTACACTTGAAGAACATAAAGGTTTCCAAGAAGATACAAACCCTTGAAAAGGCAATTGACATAATTGTAACCGAGAAGAAGGATGCTGTTGCTTGCTCTGATTTTGAGAAGGCCGCCATGTTCCGCGACATTGAAAAGCTCAAGCGGGAAGAGCTGGAGGAGGAGCGCGCCAAATGGCAGCAGAAACAGCTTGCCTCGCCGGCCCAGGTTACAGCAGAGGATGTGGCACAGGTTGTGAGCATGGCAACCAACATCCCAGTAAGCAAGATTGCCCAGAGCGAGGGGAACAAGCTTGCCGGAATGGGGGCTTCCCTGAAGGAGAAGATAATTGGGCAGGATGAGGCTGTGGAGACAGTCACCCGAGCCATCCAGCGCAACAGGGCCGGCCTGAAGGACCCCAACAAGCCGATAGGGACATTCCTTTTCCTGGGCCCAACCGGAGTTGGAAAGACCCAGCTTGCAAAGGTACTTGCACAATATATGTTTGATTCTCCCGACAGCATCATACGCATTGACATGAGCGAATACATGGAGAAACATGCAGTAAGCCGCCTGATAGGTGCCCCTCCGGGCTATGTGGGGTACAACGAGGGGGGGCAACTGAGCGAGAGGGTACGCAGGAAACCGTACTCGGTAGTGCTGCTGGATGAGATTGAGAAGGCCCATCCTGATATCTTCAACCTGCTGCTGCAGGTTCTGGACGAAGGACGCCTCACAGACAGCAATGGCCGCCACATAGATTTCCGCAATACTGTACTGATACTTACATCCAACATAGGAACCAAGGAGCTGAAGGATTTCGGAAACGGGCTCGGCTTCTCAAATGCCTCCAAGAGGGATACCGTGGCCAACAGCAGGGCCATCCTGGAGAAGGCCATCAGGAAGGCGTTCACTCCGGAATTCCTCAACAGGCTGGATGAGCAGATACTCTTCAACCCTCTGGCAAAGGAGGACATTGAGCGCATAATTGAGATTGAGCTACGGGAGCTGTATGCCCGCGTTGAGCAGGCCGGCTTTGTGCTAAAACTGGGCAAAGGGGTGAAGAAGTTTGTGGCAGACATGGGCTATGACCCCCAATACGGCGCACGCCCGCTGAAAAGGGCAATACAGCGCTACATAGAGGACCCGCTTGCAGAAAAGATAATCAGCGGTACTATAAAACCGGGCGAAACCGTTACCCTGAAGCTCAACAAGGAGCGGAACGGGGTTATATAAGCGGCCGGGGCGGATTCGGGCTGCGTAGATGCTGCCCGGCTGCCACTCCGGGACGGATCCGTGGAGGATCCGGGCACATTCTGGCCCTGAAACGTACCGGGACAGCCACGGAGAGCCAATCCGGGCACATTCTGTCCCCTGATCATGCCGGGGCTGCAAGGCTGGGATTTACCTGTAGAGCTGCATCAGGAATTTTCTGCTGCCGAGGTTCTGTATCACGTAGAAATCGTCGGGAAGGGCTCCATTGAGGAGCTCTTTTTCGTACAGGCGCTGAGAGAGACGGGCGTAGGTCTCCTTGTGTACATGGTACTCCACAGGGGGGCGCTCGCCTGCAAACTTGAACCCCAGCTTCCCGTAAACATCTCCGCTCCCCCACTCCGTATCCGAGTAGGTCATGATCTCCAGCGGGGTACCCGCCTCAATCCTGGTATAGCGCTCCTCAATGAAAGTGCTGAGCAGACGGCCCATCCCCCCCACTACCCTTATCCCGGGCAGGGAGGCATACCTCACCCACTCATACGAATCAAATATCAGCACGTCAGCATTCTCCTGCTCCTCCTTTGGGACATTCTGCAGCGGATCCCCAATCTTGCGCACCATTGGCCTACCCTCAGAAAATGTAGCAACAGCCACAATCTCACCCTCATACTCAAGGGCATACCTGTAACGGCATTTTGCACTCGAATACGAATGATGCTTCTGGAGGAACTCCCTCACCATCTCCCCCAGCTGCGGGTTCCCCCTCCCGGTAAGCACCCTGCACTTGCGGGCAAACACACTCCTGAACCGCTCCAACCTCGCCAGAATCCTCGCCTGCACCATCTGCCTCTGCGCCCACCAACGGTCCTCATACAGATAAATTTTATTGAAGTCGTGACACGAGTTCACTGTTACCCGTGACACGACTTCACTGTCACCCGTGACACGAGTGTACGCCGGAACGAGCTCCACAGAGAAATCGTAATCATTGAAGATGAAGGTATTGCCGTACTCAATGAAATCTATATAGGAAGATTCCAGAAAACTCCTGAAACCGCTTTTGAACAAACTTTCCATATGTCAAAATTAGGAAAACTACTCCATTTTAAACAAATTAATTTGCAGTTTGTCAAATAATCCATATATTTGCAGTCCCAAAACGGGATGATTCGTTAGCTCAGCAGGTAGAGCACAACACTTTTAATGTTGGGGTCCTGGGTTCGAGCCCCAGACGGATCACAAAATAGAGCAAATGAGGCCTTCGGAAACGGAGGCCTTTTTTTATTGCCGGATTTTCACCATTTTTGTAGGCAGATGCCGCAATGCCATCGCCGGTGCCGCTACAGACGGTGCATCAAAGAGAGGTCCGCAGCATCAGAGCTGGAATTCAACACAAAAACAATACAGTCATGAAAAAATTTGCTTTACTATTGGGTATGTTCTGCCTTGCGTTCACCCTTTGCGCCCAAAGCCAGAAGGCAGACCAGAAACCTCCGAGGGAAGACCTGAAGATAGGTTCTGCAATGCCTGAAATCAACCTCAAGTCTGAAGTATACGGCAATGTAACATCAAAGGACCTCAAGGGAAAGGTTGTACTTATAAACATGTTCGCCACATGGTGCCCTCCATGCCAAAAGGAGCTGGCTGAGGTGAAGAGCACACTTTGGCCTAAGTAGGGATAGTCATTTAATTCCTTCAATCTGAGTTAACCGGCAGACTTTCCCGTATTTTTCCGATCAAACTCATAACTTTTTATATCATCGGCTCTGGTTTCGGGGCCGATTTTCTCGTTTTCAGTCATGTCGGGAGCCACC
>JAFUMO010000023.1 GCA_017482565.1 Bacteroidales bacterium
CTTAAATCTCTTGCTCCTGTAACTCGTATGGTTTCCTGTTATCTCTAACTAAAGGAATTTACGCTCTCTCATTCCCTGAAGAATGAGGTCATAGTCTGAAAACTATGCTGCTTGTCTTTCTATTTCTTTCAATGAACTTTCCCGCCCTTCTGGCCAGGCATCTACCGGTCTTCCCGTTTGGGACCGCAAAGGTAAGAACTTTTTTTTATCCTCCAAAAAAAACCTGAAAAATTTTTAAATTCTTTTCCCGGCATGTCCTGCCCTGCGTTCCTTCCCGTTTGCGGGGTGCAAAGATAGGAACTTTTTTGCTTCCGCCAAATTTATTTTAACAATAAAGAAAAACTTCTTTTTATATACCTATAATAAAAAAAAGTTGCTATCTTTGCGCCCGATGATAAAAATGAGTCATATAATTCCATTCCACAAGAAGCATAGTGTCCGACGACGCTAATGCATGACTTATCCTTATGTCCGCCACTAGGGCTGCAGGAAAGGTCTGGATGACCTTGTACAGTCCCGACAAATTCAAAAGGACAATATCAGATGACAAATATTGAGGTACCGCCCATAAAGGGCAATTAACTATAATTGTGTAAAATGAAAGTTGATGTTTTAGTTGCAGATGAATCCCATTTGGGTTATGCAGAAAAGATATGTGACCTTATTTATATTTCCGCACAGGAGAGAGGTACAGGAATAGCAAAACGTACACCGGAATATATAAGGGAGAAGATAAGGGACGGCAAGGCTGTAATTGCAATTGCAGAAGATGGCACACTGGCCGGATATTCATATATTGAGACATGGGGACACACCAAGTTTGTTGCAAACTCAGGCCTGATTGTGGCCCACGAGTTCAGGAAGACAGGTCTGGCAAGGAGAATCAAGCACATGACCTTTGAACTTTCAAGAAAGATGTTCCCATATGCAAAGATCTTCAGTATCACTACAGGCCTTGCAGTTATGAAGATAAATACGGAGATGGGATTCCGCCCAGTAACATTCTCAGAGCTTACTGATGACAAGGAGTTCTGGGCAGGATGCGAGGGTTGCAAGAATATAGATATCCTCAAGAGGAACGATTACAAGCTCTGCCTCTGTACAGGCCTCCTATACGATCCTGCAAAACAGGTTACCGAGAAGGAGAAGGAGGAAAACCTGAACTTCATAAGCAAGATAGGGAAAGGGATAGCCATGCCTTTCAAGGCCATCAACAAGAAATTGAAGAGCACCAGATAGGCTGGCCCCAAATTGCCGGACAAGGCATGTAAAAAACGCCCGGCAAGGCAATCGGCAGATAAAAAGAGACAATACCAACAGAAAAAATAACTAAAAAGAGAAATATAATATGAAAGAGAAAGTAGTTTTGGCATTCAGCGGCGGATTGGACACTTCATTCTGCGTGCCATACCTTACAAATGAAAAGGGACTTGAAGTACATACCATAATGGTAAACACAGGAGGATTCTCAGATGAGGAGGTAAAGAAGATTGAGGAGAGGGCGCTCCAGCTTGGTGCTGCAAGCCACACAACTGTAGATGCAGTGGAGAGCTATTATAATAATGGCATCAAATACCTTATCTATGGAAATATCCTGAAGAACAACACATACCCTCTCTCAGTAAGTTCAGAGAGAATCTTCCAGGCACTTGAGGTGCTCAGGCATGTGAAGAAGCTCGGCGCAACAAATGTTGCCCACGGAAGTACAGGCGCCGGCAATGACCAGGTAAGGTTTGATATCGTATTTGAAATACTTGCACCTGAAGTGAACATCATTGCCCCTATCAGGGAGCTCCAGCTCAGCAGGAAAGAGGAGATTGACTATCTTGTGGAGCACGGCTTCAACTTCAGCTGGGAGAAGAGCAAATACTCAATCAACCAGGGTATATGGGGTACCAGCATAGGAGGTGTTGAGACACTTTCATCAAACGGATACCTCCCTGAGGAGGCATATCCTCACCAGGTAGTGAAGACCGGAGAGGAGAAGGTATCAATTGAATTCAGGAACGGTGAGCCTGTAGCCCTTAACGGCAAACAGATGTCACCTGTAGCACTTATCCACGCCCTCGCTGAGATTGCAAACGGCTATGGCATAGGCAGGGATATCCACATTGGCGATACCATTATAGGTATCAAGGGGCGCGTAGGCTTTGAGGCTGCTGCACCGCTGATGATCATCAAGGCACACCACCTTCTGGAGAAACATGTCCTGGTTAAGGAGCAGCTATACTGGAAGGAGCTTATTGCAAACTACTATGGCCAGCTCATGCATGAGGCCCAGTACCTTAACCCGGTAATGAGGGATATGGAGAAATTCCTTGAGAGCACACAGGCAAGCGTAAACGGCACTGTAGAGGTTCTTCTGAGACCTTACAACTTCTTTGTACTCGGATGTACAAGCCAGTATGACCTTATGAGCTCAAAATTCGGCGAGTACGGCGAGATGAACAAATCATACACAGGAAGGGATGTGGTAGGATTTACCAAGGTACTTTCAAACCCACTGAAGATTTACTACAGCCTCCACGAGGATGAGAAGGAGCAGGCCAGCAAGAACTAGGGAGAAAGATGGAGAAGATAAAGGTTGCAATTACAGGAGGTACAGGCTACACTGCAGGAGAGCTGCTGAGGATACTTGTATATCATCCTAATGTTGAGATTGTAAGTGTATTGAGCACAACCAGCGTGGGGCAGAGCATCACAGAGGTACACAGGGACCTCTACGGAGATACAGACCTACGCTTCACAGACAAGCTCGGGGACCCGGATGTGGTTTTCCTCTGCCTGGGCCACGGCCTTTCAAAGGAGTTCATAGACAACAATCCTCTTCCCGAAAAATGCAAGATAATTGATTTGGGCAATGACTTCCGCCTGGACCCTGAGTACAAGGGGAGGGAGTTCATCTACGGCCTCACCGATACATTCAGGGAGAAGATCCTCAAGGCAGACAACATAGCCAATCCGGGATGCTTTGCAACTGCAATACAGACAGCCGTTGCACCTCTGGCAAAGGCAGATGCCATTGTAGATGACATTCATGTCACTGCAATAACAGGCTCCACCGGTGCTGGCAAGAAGCCTTCAGAGAAGAGCCACTTCAGCTACAGGAACAACAACCTCTCAATCTACAAGAACTTTACCCACCAGCATCTGGGGGAGATTGGAAGGACCTTGAAGGAACTGCAGGGAAAAGAGCCTAAAATAAACTTTGTCCCTATGAGGGGTGACTTTGCAAGGGGCATCTTTGCAAGTATCCACACAAAATGGAACGGGGTGAAGAAGGCTGACGGCACAACAGGCACCACTCTGGAGGATGCGGTTGAGTACTTTGAGCAGTATTACAGGGAATCCCCTTTTGTACATATTTCAAAGGAGGATGTAAGCCTTAAGGAGGTTGTGAACACCAACAAGGTTTTGCTGCACATTGAGCTGCACAACGGATACATACATATTGCATCGGTCATAGACAACCTTGTGAAAGGTGCCAGCGGACAGGCTGTTGAGAACATGAACCTCATTTTCGGCCTTGAGCAGACAACAGGTCTGAGACTGAAGCCTAACGCATTTTAAGTAATGACATATTGGGGTGGCCCAAAAGGGAATTTATGGCATGAGCCGGTAAATTTGCCTTTTGAGCCACTCTATTGCAAAGACAACTTGGGAAATTATGAATCTATTTGATGTATATCCTTTATGGAACATTGAGCCTGTAAAGGGCAAAGGGTGCAGGATCTGGGACAAGGACGGCAAGGAGTACCTTGACCTCTATGGAGGACATGCCGTAATAAGCATAGGCCACTCCCACCCTATATATGTAAAGATGGTTTCTGAACAGGCGGGGAAGCTGGGCTTCTACTCAAATGCTGTGCAGAATCCACTCCAGAAGCAACTTGCCAGGGAGTTGGGTGAGGTTTGCGGATACCCTGAATATAACCTCTTCCTCTGTAACAGCGGTGCCGAGGCAAATGAGGATGCCCTCAAGGTGGCATCTTTCCACACAGGGAGGAAGAAGGTTCTTGCTCTGAAAAAGGCTTTCCACGGGAGGACCAGCGGTGCAGTTGAGGCAACAGACAACCCTAAGATACAAGCAGAATTCAACAAGAACGGGAATATTGTCTTCATCCCGATAAATGACATTGATGCTGCTGCAGCCGAGCTGCATAAAAAGGAGTACGCGGCCATCATCATTGAGGGAATCCAGGGTGTTGCGGGAATCTATACCCCTGAGGCATCTTACCTGAAACAGGTGAGGGAACTTTGTGACGCTACAGGCACCGTACTCATCCTTGATGAGATACAGAGCGGATACGGCCGCAGCGGAAAGTTCTTCGCCCACCAGCACTCGGGAGTGAAGGCAGACATCATCTCAATGGCCAAGGGCATTGCCAACGGTTTCCCTGTAGGGGCAATAATCATTTCTCCTGAGATAAAGGCAGTACACGGCATGCTGGGGACTACATTCGGAGGAAACCACCTTGCATGTGCGGCAGCACTTGCCGTATTGAAGGTGATCAGGAATGAGAAGCTTGTGGAAAATGCTGAAGCCATGGGAAGGTATTTCATGGAAGGACTCCGTAAGTTCACAGGAGAAGGAAAAGCCATAAAGGAACTCAGGGGAACAGGCCTCATGATAGGAATTGAGGTGAATCCCGGTTATGAAGAGCTTAGGAACAGGCTGCTCTTTGAGAAGGGCATCTTTACAGGGGGAGCAGGAAAAGGGATAATCAGACTCCTGCCTCCGCTCTGCGTTGGAAAGGCTGAGGCAGACAGGTTCCTTGCAGCACTTGGGGAACTTGTATAACCCGGAAAATGACAATTATACCTGCCTGTACAGGAAGTATGACATTATAACTAACTGATGTGATAAAATGAGGAATTTCATTACAGTAAAAGATATGGGCAACCTTACGGAGGCCCTTGAAAAAGCAAAATATGTAAAGGAGAATCCGTATGCGGATGCAGAACTGGGCAAGAACAAGACCATGCTGCTCATCTTCTTCAATTCAAGCCTACGCACAAGACTGAGCACCCAGAAGGCTGCACTCAACCTTGGGATGAATGTGATTGTACTTGACATCAACCAGGGCGCATGGAAACTTGAGACAGAGCGCGGTGTAGTTATGGACGGTGACAGGCCGGAGCATATCCTTGAGGCAATTCCGGTTATGGGAAGCTACTGTGATATAATAGGAGTAAGGAGCTTTGCAAACTTTGCCAGCAAGGCTGATGATTATGGGGAGAAAATCCTCAACCAGTTCATCAAACTGTCGGGAAAACCTGTAATAAGCATGGAGGCAGCCACAAGGCATCCGCTGCAGAGCTTTGCAGACCTCATTACAATAAATGAATACAAGAAAGTTGAAAGGCCAAAGGTGGTGCTGAGCTGGGCTCCGCACCCTAAGGCACTTCCTCAGGCGGTTCCAAACTCCTTTGCAGAGTGGATGATTGCCGCAGGATATGAGGTTGTGATCACACACCCTGAGGGGTATGAGCTTGATCCTGCCTTTACTGCAGGTGCCACCATTGAATATGACCAGGAGAAGGCATTCAAGGGTGCAGACTTCATCTACGGCAAGAACTGGAGCGCATACGCAGACCCTAACTACGGAAAGGTGTTGTGTACAGACCGTAATTGGACAATTGACGGGCGCAAGATGGCACTTACCAATAACGGCTATTTCATGCACTGCCTGCCGGTGAGAAGGAACATGATTGTAACCGACGATGTGATTGAGAGTGCCAATTCACTCGTTATTCCTGAGGCAGCCAACAGGGTTGTCTCTGCACAGACAGTTATCAGGGAGATTCTTCTTGGACTTAAATGAATATTATGAAGAAAGTTAAGATAGTAAAGATAGGCGGCAATATCGTTGACAAGCCGGAGGCTCTGGAGAGGTTCCTTAAGAACTTCCACAAGATGGAGGGGCCAAAGATCCTTATCCATGGCGGAGGTGCAATAGCAAGCAAGCTTTCAAAGGACCTTGGCATTGAGGTAAAGATGCACAACGGCAGGAGAATCACAGATTTTGAAACGCTCAAGCTTGTTACAATGGTATATGCGGGCCTTATCAACAAACAGATTGTTGCAGCTTTGCAGCAGAACGGATGTATGGCTGTGGGTCTTTCAGGTGCAGACGGTAACAGCGTACCTGCAACCAGGAGGGCCGCAAACCCCATTGACTGGGGATTTGTGGGGGATGTAGAGCCTGAAAAGATAAATGTAGGGTTCCTTAAGACACTTCTTGAGGCAGGATGCACACCTGTGTTCTGTGCAATCACCCACGATTCAAACGGATCACTGCTCAATACCAATGCAGATACAATGGCTTCAAGCCTTGCACGGGCACTCTCTGCAAAATACAGCACCAGCCTTGTATATTGCTTTGAGAAGGATGGCGTATTGGCTGATCCCGATGATGATTCATCAGTGATACCTTATATTGACAGGGAGAGCTACAAGTCACTTCTTGCAGACGGCAGGATCGTAGGCGGAATGATTCCAAAGCTGGACAACGCATTTGCTGCGCTGGAATATGGGGTTGAAGAGGTATTCATCAAACATGCAGACAATCTGCTTGTACAGAAAGAGACACTTTTGAAGCTGTAGGATGGAGTTTCTTGAACAGATGACATACAGTGCCAGGGAACTGCTCCTGAAGATGCTGGCCATCCCCTCAATCTCCTTCAAGGAGGATGAGAGGGCGGCATTCCTCTACAGTTACTTGAAGGAGAGGGCAGAGATACTCAATGAGGGGCAAAGCTGCGGCGCGGGGATAGTGGTGGAGAGATGTGCCAACAATATAATTGCATATAGGGACAATTTTACCTCCGCCAAGGAGACTCTCATGCTCAACTCCCACATAGATACGGTTGAACCGGCCTCAACATACACATTTGACCCCTTCTCCCCTTTTGAAAAGGAGGGCAACATCTTTGGATTGGGGAGCAATGATGACGGTGCCAGCGTTGTAAGCCAGATAAACGCATTCTTTTACCTGAACGGCGAGAGGATGGGATGCTCTCCGGCCGCCCCGGAAGAGCTTGCCGTAAACCTCATGCTGGTACTTACTGCAGAAGAGGAGCGTTCCGGCAAGGACGGGATGAACAGGTTTGTGGAGGAGTTCCACATACAGCCTGATATGGCAATCATAGGGGAACCTACCGGAATGGAGGCTGCCATAGCGGAAAGGGGGCTGCTCGTACTTGACGGCTGTGCCGCCGGAGTAAGCGGGCATGCTGCCAGGAATGAGGGGATAAACGCCCTCTACATAGCCCTGGATGACATAAACACCCTCCGCAACTACAAGTTTTGGAAGAAATCACCCCTTATGGGAGATGTGAAGCTTACAGTAACACAGCTCAACTGCGGCACCGTTCATAATGTGGTTCCCGACAAGGCCACATTTACGGTTGACATCCGCCCTACCGAGCAATACAGCAATCCCGAAATCCTGGAGCTGCTCCAGAAGGAGGTCAGTAGCACACTGGTTGCCAGGAATCTGAAGAACAGGTCATCAGCAACCCCACAGGGATGCAGACTGATGGATACTATAGAGAGGCTTGGAATCACTACCCAGATTTCTGCAACCACATCAGACTGGATGAGGTTCCCCAAGGCTGCAATAAAGATGGGGCCAGGGCTATCTGCAAGGAGCCATAAGGCAGATGAATTTGTCGGGATAAGGGAAATTTCCATGGGAATTGAAGGATATATAAATTTTATAAAGGAGATACATTAGTTTATGGGAACATTATGGAGCAAAGGGACCAGTGCCACCCAGATTGTTGAGGACTTTACTGTTGGCAATGACAGGGTGCTGGATTTGAGGCTTGCAAAGCATGATGTGAAAGGGTCAAAGGCCCATATAAGGATGCTTGCGTCTATAGGGCTGCTTGAAGAGGAAGAGATGGAAACCCTCACTGCAGGGCTTGATGAGATACTCAAGGAGATAGAAGAGGGAAAATTCACTCTTGGGGATGATGTGGAGGATATCCACTCCCAGGTTGAATTCCTCCTTACACAGAGGTTTGGCGAGATAGGGAAGAAGATCCACTCAGGCAGGTCACGCAACGATCAGGTGCTTGTTGACCTCAAGCTTTTCCTCAGGGAGGAGCTGGAAATTGTAAGGGATGAGATGATTGCCCTGTTTGATACCCTACAGGCACTGAGCGAGAAATACAGGAAAGTGCTTATGCCGGGCTATACACATGCACAGATAGCCATGCCTTCATCTTTCGGAATGTGGTTCGGTGCTTATGCCGAGGCGCTTGTGGATGACATGCACATGCTGCACGGCGCGTACAGGGTAGTGAACCAGAACCCGCTTGGATCGGCAGCAGGCTACGGCAGCTCATTCCCTCTGGACAGGGACATGACAACAGAACTTCTGGGGTTTGCCACAATGAACTATAACTCCGTGGCAGCGCAACTGAGCCGCGGAAAGAGCGAGAAGGCTGTTGCCTCTGCCCTTTCACAGGTTGCCCTCACACTGAACAAGTTTGCAGCAGACTGCTGCATGTACATGTGCCCCAACTTCGGGTTCATCAAGTTTCCCGATGAGCTTACAACAGGTTCCAGCATCATGCCGCACAAGAAGAACCCTGATGTATGGGAAATCCTCAGGGGGCTGTGCAACAGGATCCAGAGCCTGCCCAACGAGATAAGCCTGATGACAACCAACATGGCGCATGGCTACCACAGGGATTACCAGCTGCTGAAGGATGTGCTTTTCCCAGGTCTTGAGCAGATGCACAAATGCCTGTTCATGGCAAAATACATGCTTGAGAACATATCTGTGAACGAGAATATCCTGGATGACCCAAAATACATGTACCTGTTTACCGTAGAGGAAGTTAACAGGAGGGTACTTGAGGGGATGCCGTTCAGGGACGCATACAGGAGCGTGGGCATAGAGGTGAACAGAGGGGAATTCAAGTTCTCCGGTGAGCTCAACCATACCCACAAGGGGAGCATAGGAAACCTCTGCACGGCAGAGATAAAGGATAAAATGAAAAAAGCAGCTTTCTAAGCTGCTTTTTTCATCATTCATCTATTCTTACTCCCTTACTGTTGAACCACTCCGCCTGCAAAAGGGTAAACTCAGTATTGTTCTTCACATCTATGGTACAGCCATATTTCCTGCTCCACTTCTTTCTGATGCTTGTAAACCACCCTTTTGTAAGGTAGGCTCCCAAAATTGGATTTACCTGTAAGATAAAGGACTTGATATTTCTCTCCTTAACGTAATAGGCCAGCTGCCTTTCAAGTGTCTCATCTATAAGTATGCTTGATGAGATTTCACCTGTACCATGGCACATAGGGCACTTTTCGTTAACATTAATTTCAGTAGCGGGCCTCACCCTCTGTCTGGTTATCTGCATCAGGCCGAACTTTGTGAGAGGCAGGATATTGTGCTTTGCCCTGTCTGTTGAGAGGAGTTCCTGCATGTGCTTGTACAGCTTGTTCCTGTTTTCATTGGTCTCCATATCAATGAAGTCAACCACAATGATACCTCCCATGTCCCTCAGCCTCAATTGCCTTGCAATCTCGTTCGCAGCATGCATATTCACTTCCAAAGAATTCTGTTCCTGGTCCACGCCCTGCTTTGCCCTGATTCCGCTGTTCACATCAACTACATGCAGTGCCTCCGTATGCTCTATTACTATATAGGCTCCCTGCTTGAGAGGGACAACCCTTCCGAACGCTCCCTTTATCTGCTTTGTGACATCAAAATGGTCAAAAATGGGAACATCCCCCTTGTAGAGCTTTACAATCTTCTCCTGCTGTGGTGCAATTGTAGAGATGTAATCCTTAACCTCATCATAAACCCCCTCATCGTTGACATAAATGTTGGAGAAAGAATCATTGAGCAGGTCCCTCAGAATAGTGGTTGTTCTGCTGTTCTCCGTAAACAGCAACTGCGGAGGTTTCTGTGAAATCAGCTTTGTCCAGCAATCCTCCCATTTCCTTATGAGAGTCTTGAGTTCCGCATCCAGAACTGCAGCTTTCTTCCCCTCTGCGGCTGTCCTTATGATGGCTCCGTAGTTACGGGGGAGAATACTGTACACCAGTCTTTCCAGTCTTCTCTTCTCTTCTTTGGAAGAAATCTTCTGCGATACGCTTACCTTGTCTGCAAAAGGCAACAGTACCACATTTCTTCCCGCTATGGATATTTCTGCCGTAAGTCTCGATCCCTTTGTAGAGATAGGTTCCTTCACTATCTGTACAATAATGGGTTGTCCCGGCTGTAAAACATCCCCTATCTTACCTTCTTTTTCAAGGATACTTCCAATTTTGATATTGGAGTAGAAGGTCTTCAAATCCCGGTTGGGATTCACTTGCTTAGCAAAATAATCAAAGGCCCTGAAATTGAATCCAAGATCCAGATAGTGGATAAACGCATCCTTGTCATCACCTATATCCACGAACGCCGCATTGAGGGCCGGCATGATCTTCTTAACCTTGCCCAGATATACATCGCCCACAGAATAGGATCCGTTGTTCTGCTCCTTGTTTAGCTCAGAAAGCCTGTGATTGTCCAACAGAGCTATTGATATCTCCGTTGAATTCACATCAATAATTAGATCCTTCTCCATCCGTCCTTAAAAAAAGATAAGAGAGTGACTATTGGCCACCCTCTTAAAAATTCTAGACCAAAAGGCTACAATTACTTACGCTTCTTGTGTCTGTTCTTGCGAAGACGTTTTTTGCGTTTGTGGGTAGCCATCTTATGTCTCTTCCTTTTCTTTCCGCTTGGCATAACTGTATTGTTTAATATGTTAGAAAATTATTTTCAATTATTTTACACTGTTCTTGACCTTGCTCATGAACACCTTTGCAGGTTTGAATGAAGGTATGTTGTGCTCAGGAATGATAAGAGTAGTGTTCTTTGAGATATTTCTTGCTGTCTTTTTAGCACGTTTCTTTACAATAAAGCTACCAAAGCCACGCAAATATACATTATTATCATTAGCCAACGAATCCTTTACACTCTCCATAAAAGACTCAATAACGTTCTGCACTGCAATCTTCTCAATACCTGTTGCCTTGGCAACCTCATTTACGATATCTGCTTTAGTCATAATAATTTATAAAATTAAATGGTTAGTTATTTTTTGGGAGAGCAAAAGTAGCTTATTTTTTCTGAATTTCAATAGCAAATATCAAAAAATCACACTTTTTTTCACTTTGTTACAATTTTTTAGAGACACCAAAGTTTGGCATATATATTGACTTACTATATACTCCCCGGATTTGAAGGTATCCGGGAATGAAAATACTGACATTTTGACATATTAGATATATAACGAGACCAAATATATGAAGATTCCAAAATTTTCGCTCAATCAGATGGAGAGCGGTGAGATTAACATAATTCCCGTACTTGATATAAACGGGAGTGCGAATATGGAGGAGATTGACATGCCCAACACATTGCCTGTGCTGGCTCTCAGGGATGCCGTACTTTTTCCGGGAGCAATCCTGCCCATTACAATAGGGAGGGAGAAATCGCTCAGGCTGGTAAAGGCACTGCATAAGTCCAGCAACATTATAGGTACTGTAACACAGAAGGATGCAATTGTTGAAGAGCCGGGAAAGGATGACCTTTTCCACATAGGTACAAGCGCAAGGATAATAAGGCTCCTTGAGATGCCTGACGGTGCCGTTACGGCAATCCTGCAGGGTATCAAGAGGTTCACCCTTGATGAAGTGATAGCGGAGGAGCCATATCTGATAGGTAGCATTACATATAGGGAAGATATCCTTAACGATGCCCAGAATGTTGTTGAGCCGCTGATGAGTTCAATCAAGGATGCTGCACTGTATGTGATAAAGATGACCCCGCACATGCCTCAGGAGACTGCAACGGCCATAAAGAGCATTGCAGACCCCAAGTTCCTGATAAACATGATTGCCACAAACCTTGAGCCGGATCTCACTCCCGACAAGCTTGAGATACTCTCTGCGGATGACATAATTTCAAGGGGCTACAGACTGCTGGGGGCACTGAACAAGCAGGTGGAGATACTCAAGATAAAGGATGACATCCAGCAGAAGGTAAAGTCCGAGATTGACCAGCAGCAGAGGGAGTATTACCTGAACAACCAGCTGAAGACCATCCAGGAAGAGCTTGGAATGGACGGCAACAGCAAGGATGTGGCAGACCTGCGCCAGAGGGCAAAGGGTAAGGATTGGCCAGAATGGGCAGCAAAACAGTTTGAGAAGGAGATGGCAAGGCTTGAGAGGTCAAATCCCAACTCACCTGAATACGGGGTGCAGATGAACTACATTGAGTTCATGCTGGACCTCCCATGGAACTATACCACAGAAGACAACCTGGACATGAAGAATGCCCAGAAAGTTCTGGACAAGGACCACTTCGGACTTGAGACAGTAAAGGAAAGGATTATTGAATATCTTGCAGTACTTAAGCTCAAGGGAGACATGAAGTCCCCTATCCTCTGCCTCTACGGCCCTCCGGGAGTGGGAAAGACATCACTCGGCAAGTCAATTGCAAAGGCACTTGGCAGAAAATATGGCAGGATAGCGTTGGGCGGCCTGCACGATGAGTCTGAAATAAGGGGGCACCGCAAGACCTACATAGGGGCAATGGCAGGAAGAATCCTCCAGACGATCAGCAAAGTGGGAAGCTCAAACCCTGTAATTGTCCTTGACGAGATAGACAAGGTGAGTGCAGACTACAAGGGAGACCCTGCATCAGCATTGCTTGAGGCGCTGGACCCAGAGCAGAACACCACATTCCATGACAACTATCTGGATTTGGACTATGACCTCTCGCAGGTGCTGTTCATAACTACAGCCAACAACATAAGCTCCATACACCCTGCACTCAAGGACAGGATGGAAATGATACCTGTAAGCGGCTACCTTGCAGAAGAGAAATACCATATTGCAAAGGATTACCTGATACCGAAGCAGCGTGAGGCACACGGGCTCAAGGCCGGCCAGTTCAAGTTGAACAAGGCTGGAATAGAGACCATAATAGACAAATACACAAGGGAATCCGGTGTAAGGACACTTGACAAGCAGATTGCCAAGATTGCCAGGAACATGGCCAAGAGGATAGCCCTGGAGGAGGGGCTGCCCGCACATATAGACGGGAAGATGGTATCAGAGATACTGGGACTCCCTACCAACAGCCACGACATGCAGAAAGGGAATGAGGCTCCGGGTGTTGTGACTGGCCTTGCATGGACAGAAATGGGAGGCGAGATACTCTTTGTTGAGACCAGCCTGAGCGAAGGCAAGGGCGTCCTTACAACAACCGGCAACCTGGGGGATGTGATGAAGGAGTCCGCAATGATAGCCTACCAGTACATAAAGGCCCATCCGCAGCTCCTTGGCCTTAAGGCTGAAGATATCCAGAACAAGGATGTGCATATACATGTACCTGAGGGGGCAATCCCTAAGGACGGACCTTCCGCAGGAATCACAATGGTAAGCTCAATGGCATCCGCATTCACCGGAAAAGGGGTGAAGCACGCCATAGCAATGACCGGTGAGATGACCCTCAGGGGCAAGGTGCTCCCTGTAGGAGGGATAAAGGAGAAGATCCTTGCTGCCAAAAGGGCAGGAATCACCACCATAGTGCTTTCTGCCGAAAACGAGAAAGACATCAGGGATATAAAGGAGATATACATAAAGGGACTTACATTCCATTATGTAAAGACAATGGAAGATGTGATAAAATTCATTTTCTAGCAATGGATGTAAAGATAGAACAGCATTGGAAAGAGAAGCTGCAGGGAGAGTTTGACAAGGGTTATTTTGCAGACCTTGTCAGGTTCCTCCATGCGGAAAAGGCCGCAGGCAAGACCATCTACCCTCCAGGCAGCCAGATATTCAATGCATTTGCCCTCACCCCATTTGACAAGGTGAAGGTGGTTATACTTGGCCAGGACCCGTACCACGGTCCTAATCAGGCCCACGGACTCTCCTTTTCTGTTCCCGACGGTGTGCCGGCCCCTCCATCCCTGAAGAACATCTACAAGGAGATAGAAGAGGACCTTCAGGTAAAGGTGGAGAAGAACGGTAACCTTGAAGAGTGGGCAAGGCAGGGAGTGTTCCTCCTCAATGCCGTACTTACAGTAAGGGCCGGAGAACCCACATCACACAGCCGCATAGGGTGGACACAATTCACAGATGCGGTAATAAAGACAATATCAGACAACACCGAAGGGGTTGTATTCATGCTCTGGGGAAATTTTGCAAGGAGCAAGAAAGAGCTGATAGACAGCTCAAGACATTATATTCTGGAGGCGGCACACCCCTCCCCTCTTGCCCGTGGCGCGTTTTTTGGATGCAGACATTTTTCAAAATGCAACAACATACTTGCCTCTTTGGGCAAGGAACCTGTTGACTGGTGCAGATAAAAATAGAAAAATGTCATGAAGAAGATTATCATTATTTTGGCGGCGGCAGTTGCCTCATTCTCGTTCACCATGTGTTCAAGCAGCGGAAATATACCAGTGGAAAGCAACTGGAGAGTTGAAAGCCTCCATTCTGACGGCAATGAAATTGCCGTACCGGCAGACCACGATGCTACCCTGGCGTTCCTGAAGGATTCAAAAATTGCAGGGGACAGCGGATGCAACAAATTCTTCGGCGATTTCAAGGCTGACAAGAACTCACTTTCATTCAGCAATATGGGTTCAACAAGGATGATGTGCCCTGAGATGCAGTTTGAAAATGCATATATGAAGGGGCTTGCCGAAGTTGCAGCGTACAAGATTTCAGGGGACAAGCTCATGTTGCTGGACAATTCAGGTGAGATAATTGCCGTTCTTTCCCAAATTGAGCCTGTGGCAATGGAAAATTAAGTACATTTGTAAAAAATAGAATACAGATGCGTACAGCAATTTTCCCGGGTTCCTTTGACCCGTTTACAGTAGGACATTACGATGTGCTTGAATCAGCCCTGCAGCTGTTTGACAAAGTGATAATAGCAGTGGGCTACAACAGCCAGAAACAGGGATTCTTTCCACCCCAGACAAGGATAAAGATAATCAGGCAGGCCGTGGCCGGCCTTGACAATGTGGAGGTATGCGCTTATAGCGGACTTACAATTGACCTCTGCAGGGACCTTGGGGTGAAACACATCATCAGGGGTCTGAGGACAACCACCGACTTTGAGCTGGAGAGCGTGATAGCGCAGGCAAACAAGAAGATGGCTCCGGACATCTCAACTACATTCATCCCGGCCTGTCAGGAGTATTCATTCATTTCATCAACCGTAGTAAGGGACATCCTGATACACAAGGGCGATGCCGGCCAATTCCTGCCAAAAGGGGTTGAAATTGGGAAATTCCTTGCCGAAAGGGAGAAATAGGGATGTTCAGGGAAAAATCCATAACTGCAATAATCATATTCTTTCTATCTTTCTGTGGTACTGCCTCTGCAAAAGGGTACAGGGTTACCCTTGCCACAGATAAGGCAGATACTTCAAGCTATGTGCTAGGTGGCTGGAAGTGGGGGAACAGAATTTATCTGGATACAGTGAGGGCCTCCAGGGGGAAGGTGATGTTCAGGGGAAAGGGTGAGCTGGAATGCGGGCAATACTCAATTAACGGGCTGTCGGGAAATAAACTGGTTGAATTCATAGTTCCAAGGGAGAACCACGGCTTTTCAATTGCATTTGAAAGGGACGGTAAAGGGTTTGCAGTAAAAAGGGGAAACAGGGAGAATGAAATATTTACCGGATTCCAGAATTTTGTGGATTATGGCTGGGAAAAGCTTGAATCAAGGGAGCAGTTTGCCGGACAGCTGAAGGATTTTGCAGATATGGCTGCAAGGGAATGCCCCGGGTCCATTACGGATATTATACTGAAGAACACACTTTCAATACCTGAAAGTGCAGAAGAGATGAGCGGCCAGTTCCCTTTTAATGATACCATAATACTGAATACCAGGTTTGTAGAGGATAAAGTGGAGCAGTATCTGAAACTGCTGCAGTACAACCACAATGACACAATCATAAAACATGTTGACAAGCTGATATCCCAAGGCGGGAATACAGTTCTCCGCAACAGGCTGGCCGGCTCAGTATATGAATTTTTCCGTGACCCTGAAATTATGGGGCAGGAAGGGGTTGCAGTGCATGTTGCGCAGGAGTGGTTCCTCAGCGGCAGGCTTGAATGGCCGGACCCTCAAGGGAAATTCATGCTCAAGACCTTTGTAGAATTCAACAGGCATTCCCTGATTGGAATGGATGCACCTGAGCTTGAACTGGTGGATACACTTGGAAACAAGGTGAGCCTGCGTGAAATGGAGGGGGAATACACCATTGTTTATTTCTACTCAGATGACTGCCCCTCATGCAGGAGGGAAACCCCTGAACTTGTTGATTTTGTGAACAATTATGAGGACGGCGCCCTTGCCGTGTATGCGGTTTATGCAAATGCCGGAGAACAGCGCTGGAAAGAGTACATCAATCAGGAACTCTATATATATCACCCGTTCATGAACTGGGTAAATGTGTATGACCCCGATTTTTCCAGCGGATTCCAGATGCTCTACAATGTGGTAAGCACACCGCAGATGTTCCTGCTGGACAAGGAGAAGAAGATTATCGGGAGGGGGCTGAACGTAAAGGCCCTCAAGGAACTGCTTGAGGAGAAGAACCGCCAGAGGGACGAGCTCAGGGAATTCATTGGGGCATTTTTTGTTCCGGTGGCAGGTGACTCTGCAAAGATAAGGGAGGGTATTGACCTATTCTACAGCAGGACATCTTCTGATGAGGGTATGTTCAGGGAATTTTTCCGGGAAATATACTATACACTGGCACAGCAGGAAGACTATACCCTCCAGGAGGGGGCAATATATCTGGCAGAAAAATATATAGCCGGCATGCCGCAGATATGGAACGGGAAGTTTGTGGAGGAGGTTGCTGCCGATGTGAGGAAATTCAACATGAACAGGCTTGGTGAAAGTGCTGCAGACCTGGAACTGGAAGATGTAGCCGGCTCCCCGATAAATCTTTCAGATGTAACAACGGATTATAAAGTTTTGTATTTTTACAGGCCGAATTGCGGTATATGCGCACAGACTACACCCCAGCTGGCCAGGATATACAATGAATACAGGGAGAAGCTTGACCTCTCCCTCTTTGCCATAAACCTTGGGAAAGGGTACGCAGAGTGGATAGGGTATCTCCAGGGAATTGATGCAGACTGGGAGAATGTGCGTGCAGCAGGTGGAGACCCGGCGGAAATATACAGGAAATACAGCCTTGAGAATATCCCCACTATATATCTGCTGAAGGATAATGTAGTGGTGGCCAAGGATATTGACATTACACAACTTGAAGAAACATTAAAATTCATCATACAATGATTACCGGAAAATACAAGGAGTTCTATGACAGGCTCAATACAGTGATTCCTAAGGAGAGGCTGCTGCATGATGCACTCAGCACCCTTGCATTTGGTACAGATGCATCATTCTATAGGCTTGTTCCAAAAATTGTGGTAAGGGCACAGTCTCTGGATGAGATAAAGCTCATCATGCGCACTGCGGATGAAATGGGTATTGCAGTTACATACAGGGCTGCAGGAACTTCATTGTCGGGACAGGGAATTTCAGACTCTGTGCTTGTAATTGCAACCCATGGGTTCAAGGATTACAGGATTATGGATGATGGGTTGAAGATTGAGCTCCAGCCGGGCATAAGGGGCGGTGCGGCAAACAGATACCTGGTTAAATACGGCCGCAAGATTGGTCCTGACCCTGCATCCATTGATTCTGCAATGATTGGAGGAATTGCGGCAAACAATGCCAGCGGAATGTGCTGCGGAACAAGTGAGAACTCATACAAGACAATTGCGGACATTAAGGTTATCCTGGCAGACGGAACTGAGCTTGATACTGCAAGTGAGGAATCACGCAGGGCCTTCAGGGCATCGCACGGCAAAATGCTGGAGCAGCTGGAGGACATTTCCCGCAGGATTAATGCAGATACTGTACTTAAGGAGAGGATACAGCGCAAATACAAGATCAAGAACACAACAGGATACAGCCTTAATGCATTTGTAGACTATACAGAGGGATTTGAGATTCTCAAGCACCTTATCATAGGTTCTGAGGGTACTCTGGCGTTCATCTCTTCAATCACATACAATACGGTTGTGGAGCACAGGCACAAGGGGTTGGCACTGATGATTTTCCCAACCATAAAGGAGGCTTGCGAGGCTGTACAGATATTGAAGAAGCAGCCGGTTTCAGCCGTGGAGATGATGGACAGGGCAAGTATAAAATCCGTGGAGAATGCGGCTGGAGTACCTGAGTACATAAAGACACTTTCTGCAGGTGCTGCAGGATTGCTGGTTGAGGTACGTGCAGAGGATGATGCTGCAGTGGATGCGAAATGCGCCCAGATAGCTGCAAGCATTGCGGACATACCTACAGAACTTCCCTATTCATTCACCAAGGATGCCAAGGAGCAGGCAATATTGTGGAAGATCAGGAAAGAGACTCTCCCTACAGTTGCCGGAATGAGGAAGGCCGGTACAACCGCCATAATTGAGGATATATGCTTCCCGGTACCGCAGCTTGCTGATGCAGTGCTGGACTTGAGGAAGATTTTTGAACAGGACGGCTATGCGGATGCGGTAATCTTCGGCCATGCACTTGAGGGAAACCTCCACTTCATGTTCAATCAGGACTTCGGCACTGAGAGCGAAGTTGAGAAATACAGCAAGTTCATGGATGACATTGCAGACCTTGTTGTAAACAAATATGACGGCTCGCTCAAGGCGGAGCACGGTACAGGCCGCAATATGGCCCCTTACGTTGAGAAGGAATGGGGTTCACAGGCATACGCCCTCATGAAGGAGGTGAAACAGATATTTGACCCTAAAGGAATCCTGAATCCTGGTGTAATCCTTAACGATAACCACAAGGCTCACATCCAGAACCTCAAGCCATGCCCTGATGTGAAGGAGAGCGTAAACAAGTGTATGGAATGCGGTTTCTGCGAGGGAGGTTGCGTTGCTGAGGGACTTACCCTCTCCCCTCGCCAGAGAGTTGCCTCATTCCGTGAAATGGAGAGGCTCAAGGCTACCGGCGGGACGCCTCATATTGCTGCAGAGATGCAGAAGCAGTACAAGTACTGGGGTATGGACACCTGCGCTACAGACAGCTTGTGTGCTGTGAAATGCCCTGTAAAGGTGGATACCGGCAAGCTTGTAAAGGAACTGCGCCATGCAGGACACTCCCGGAAAGCGGAGAAAAATGCCGTAAAACTGGCTGAGAATATGGATACAGTAACTGCCGGCTTGCGTGCAGGACTCAACATTACCTACGCAATGCGTGTGGCAATGGGCAAGAAGGTTTTCGGCAGCCTGGCCCTGGCAGCCCGCAAGATTACCTGCGGGGCAATCCCAATGTGGAACGAACACTTCCCTAAGGCAGCCCACAAGATCAACTACAACAGCGTGGAGCCTGCAGAAGGGGCAGCTACAGCCGGAACAGTAGTATATTTCCCATCCTGCATAACCAGGAGCATGGGAGTAAGCAAATCATACAGCAATGAGATGGAGATTACCCGCCTCACGGAGAAACTCCTTCTCAAAGCAGGATACAAGGTTATCTATCCCGACAATCTCAACAAGCTCTGCTGCGGAATGGCATTCTCCAGCAAAGGATATGTTGAGGCCGGCAAGAAGGCTTCAGATGAACTTGAGGCAGCCTTGATGAAGGCATCAGAGGGGGGCAAATACCCTATCCTCTGCGACATGAGCCCTTGCCTCTACACCATGAAGAGCAACATGGATTGCAGTACACTTGAATTGAACGACCCTGCAGAATTTATAATGAAGCACCTCATTGGGAAGCTGAAGATAAAGAAACTGGACAGAAGAGTTGCAGTATTTGCAGTATGCTCAACCAAGAAGATGGGTACAGACAATATGCTTTACGAGGTGGCCAAACTATGCGCCAAAGAGGTGACCATAATTGACAGCAACTGTTGCGGTTTTGCCGGCGACAGGGGCTTCAACCTCCCTCAGCTCAACACCCACGGTCTGAGGATGCTCCGCTCACAAGTGGAAGGCACCCTTGCAGACGGCACAAAAGTATCCCCTTGCACAGAGGGCTACGCCAGTAGCCGCACCTGCGAGATAGGCCTTGCCCGCAACAGTGGAATCACCTTCAAGTCTATCCTCTACCTGCTGGATGAGGCGAGCGAGTAGGATTTTATCGTTGTCCTTTTTTACAAGTAACTGGTTCCCAGTATAATAAAAAACAGCTCTGAGTACAATGAAATCAGAGCTGTTTTTTATTTATTTGAGATTCAAATAATTGTAAAAAAGGACAACGTTACTTCTTAGGCTTGCGCCCACTACGGCGCAAGGCTTCGGCTATTATCCATTGCAGCTGCCCGTTGGTACTGCGGAACTCATCGGCAGCCCATTTTTCAATGGCCTCCATTGTCTGCGCATCAATACGCAGTACAAAACTTTTTGTATTGGATTCCTTTGCTGCCATATCCTGCAGGTTAATTATGAAGTGTACCTGTATTCACTACCGGCTGTGCCGCCTCGTCTGCGCAGAGGACTACCAGCAGGTTGCTTACCATTGCAGCCTTGCGCTCCTCATCCAACTCAACAACCTCTTCTGTAGAGAGCCTCTCAAGGGCAATCTTCACCATTGAAACTGCACCCTCCACAATCTTCTCCCTTGCAGAGATGATTGCATCTGCCTGCTGGCGGCGCAACATTGCTGCAGCAATCTCAGGAGCGTATGCAAGATAGTTGATACGGGACTCCATAACCTCAATGCCAGCCATTGAGAGCCTTTCATTCAGTTCATCCTTAAGGTTCTCGTTGATCACTTCACCGCCTGAACGGAGTGTTACTTCACCGGCTGCATTATTTGAATTTTCATCGTAAGTGTACAATCCTGCAACCTGCCTCAAGGCTGAATCGCTCTGTACAGTGACGAAATTCTCAAGCACGTTCATCCTGGTAGTAGCTGTTGCACCAACAACCTCAGGGGAATCAATCTCAAATACTGCCTTGTATGCACCGTCCTCCTTTATCTTCCATACCAGTACAAGGCCAATAAGGATAGGGTTACCAGCCTTGTCATTCACTTTAATAGGGTTTGCATTCAGGTTACGTGCCCTCAATGAAAGCTTCTTTACACTCATGAAAGGGTTAACCCACCAGAAACCAGTCTTATAGAAGGTACCGCGGTACTCTCCAAAGAAAACCATAACCCTTGCCTCATTAGGCTCAAGCATAATGAAGCCGCAGAGCATGATTATGTCAACAATAATCAGCACAATGCCTGAAATCAGGAACCAAGCATTGAACTCTTCGCTGTTGCCAAGCAGTACAAAACTGTAAACGGAAGCTGCAAGAAACAGCAGAACCATCAGAAGGCCCAGAAAACCATTCATTTTCCAGCCCGAATAAGTGTAATTAGAATTTTTCATGGCGCTATATTATGATATTATTTTGATATCACAAAGATATGAATAAATTTTCTCTATACAATACTGGCAGGGCATTATTTCCAATCAAGATATCTTTTCTTGAATTTTTCAAAAACCTTTTTGTATTCCCCGCCTGTTTCTTCTATCAAAGAATCTACAAAATCTTCAAGTATCACTTTGCGTATTTTATCTTTGGCATGAGGCAGCAGTTGGGACTGCAGAGTTTCAATCTCTATTTCTGTAGATGGATGCCCGGCAGGGGCAAGCACAACAGAGTTGGAAATGAGGATTCGATCTTTTTTACCAATCTTACCATATGTTTCACTTAAGATGAAGTTCCTGTACAATTGGGTGAGTTTTACCTCTTTATCATTATTGCGCAGTTTACTTTCAATGTCGGGAAGAAATAATTCCAGATCGTGCATTTTCTCAAAATATCTTTTTCTCTTTTCCTCATATTTTTCTCCCGACAATTTCATGAAGGATGCAGTATTGCTCCCCAGATTTTCTGAATATTTTGTTTCAATGGCTATAAACCCTTCCTTACCATCCTCCCCAATATATTCAATGATGGCATCCATAGCGCTTTTGTCTCCTGTAAGCTCCATATAGTTGCTGGGAATAAATTCAAGCTCAATTTTTGTGACCTCTGCTATAGAATAATTGGGAAGGGCTTTTCGTATGGCTTCAGTTGCCGCCTTCCGGTCTTCATCAAGAAGTTTCCTCAAAGGGCAGAACAAGTTAAAAGCCATAGGTTGGCTGGAAAGAAGATTGTTGAACATTCTGTCCTCATCAAAGGTCTCATAAGGCTTCCTGTCCCTTATCCTTTCTTTTGCATGATAAAAAATATACTCTTCAAGGAAGTTAGCCCCACTTTCCTCTCCACCTGAAATGTAATTCCCCAATAGAAATACTCTGCCATAATCCTTGCTCCGGCTGTTCTGTACGATGTATGGCCTTAATGGAATACAGAGGATCTCCTCCCTATACTTTGACTGCATTTCTCTGCATTGCGCCACAAAATTGGTATCGTATGGGTATGGTTCGGCTTTTTGCATATAGATGTTACTTTAGCTCAATTTTTTCCGTTTCAAGTTCTGTTAGTAATGGTTCTAAACAGTCTTCAATTAAATATTTGTAAAGATTACCATTGAGCATATCGGTTATTGTATTATAATTCCAGTTCCTATATTCATCTCTTAAGTTGGAGTAGCCCAGAGGATAGTCTCTACATGCTAATTCTCTAAAACAGCTTAATGTATGGTAATCTTTTTTATACATTGTTTTATTTCTCTTTTGTGGCTTGTTATGCCATGTGATTCCTATGTGAATGTCTCTCCAAGTCCTCTTGAATGTTCCTAAAAATATACCATAATGATGCCAGTTAGTTTTATAGATCCAACATCCACTTTCTTCGGGCATATCCATAAATTCAAATTCTAAGCCTTTATTAATTACATATTTCTCAAGTCTTCCAAATACATATTTTTCAATAATGCTTGAAAACCATTCATTTTGAAGATTAATCATTTCAGCCACAGACTCTGCATTGTCTTTATCTATCATCAGTTTTAATAACCTGTCTTTGTACTCCTTATCCATATCTTTACCTGTGAGTTTTTGAAGTGTCTGCTTATAAGATGTTAAAATATTTAAAACTAAAGGCTTGTCTCCAGCAATAACCATACACTTGTCAATCCATTGTAAAATATTGACAGCAAAAGAAATACAAGAATAATGTCCATGAGATATTGATTTATCTTTTATTCTTAAGGATTTCTCTGTTGCTTGGTCTCCCAGCAACGTCAAATAATACAATTTGAAATTGTTGCCATACTTATTTTTCGCATAATTATAGTACCTGAATAGCTGACCGTCCATATCATCAGCATAAATTTTTACTTCAATAATTATCGCGTACTTACCATCTGAAATTTCAATGTCAATCCTTCCGTCCTGCACTACCTTTTCAGTATGTACCTCAACCTTTTCTACATTGGTATCCAATCCACCAATATCCAATATCTGCAAGAAAATATCTAAAAATTGGCTGCCACATCCGTGACTTCCTTTGGGATATAATAACTCTGCAATGAGTGCGGAATGCAATTTACACTCATTTGATGATAATTCAGTAATATTGAAGATGTTAAATAGCTTTCCTGAAGAAAGTTGTTTATCCCTATGATTGTTGTATTCTTGAATGACTATATTGGCATCATGGAAGAATAATAGAAACTTTTCCATAGAATTATCCTTTATACACAAATATACACCCCCAAATGTCTTTTTCCAAGTGTTTCTATATGACCCATTACAAATTTTCATCGTACAGCAACAGCAATGGGCCACAAAATATCCTGAGGGGCGTAGGCAATCATTGCAGATGAGCCGTCAAATTTCCGTCTGTTTGAACAGATGCCTTCTCGTGGATAAACTGAGGCATCTGTGAGTTAGGAAATTAGGCTCAGATGGAATAGATTGCTAGCCATACCGAAGGCCATTTTGGGGAACTTTGATGTGGAGGGGAGGTGAAAAGCATGTGAAGTGGATAAAAAAAGAGCTGACAAAAGTCGGCTCCTTTTTTGTTCACTTTGTAATCAGTTAATTGTAAAAAAGGACAACGATAAATCAATATGTGCGGATAAACTCCCTTACCATCTCAAAGATACGCTTGTAGCTTTCGCTGGTGAAGTGCTGGAGGTTATCGTCTGGGGAGTGGTAGTATTGGTAGTATTCCCCTTTGGATTCAAAGTACATGGCAGGGACACCGGCCACAGCAAAGTAGTAGTGGTCTGAGTTGTCAACGAGTTCGCCGCGGTGAGGATTAGGGAAGTAGCCGTGGACTTCGTTGATCTTCATGAAAAGGTCAAGGCCGCGGTTGGCTTCTTCGCCACCTTCGTAGTAGAGCATGTCCGGGGGGTCACCTATCATATCCAGGTTGATGAGGTATTTGATGTTCTCCAGCGGGTAAATAGGGTTGTTCACATAGTATTTCGAGCCAAGGAGGTTTGCCTCTTCGCCCCCTACCCACAGGAACATTATGTCCAGCTCAGGGCGGTTTTCCGGCTGCGAGTAGTATTGCGCCAAGGTAAGAAGGGCAGCTGTTCCGGAAGCGTTGTCGTTTGCACCGTGGCATACATTGTCTCGCCCCATCATCCCAAGATGGTCATAGTGGGCCACAAATACATAGCAGCTGTCTGAGCCTGATGTACCGCGTACCCACGCAATGATATTGTTTGCAGTATAGTCTTCTATGAATTCGTTCTGGAACTTTACGGTTGCCTGGCCGGCCTGTGCAGGAAATTCAGACCCTACACAGATTACAGGGTATGGAGTTGTAAAGAAGGCACGCGCCTTGAAGTAGTTTGGCTTGCGGTCCCATTTGAAGATCACCCCTCCCAAATCAAGGTCCTTCAGATATTTGAAATACCTGTCCCCATCTGAAGGGAGGGTGTGGAACTTCTCATAGTCCAGCACCACAAATGAATCCCGGGCATCAAGGCTGCCCAGATATGAGGAAAATTTGTCGGGAGTATAAATATCTTCCTGCAGGGCATACACTATTGGCATTGTGCGGTCCGCTCCTGTAGAGAACTCCTTTATCACATAGTCCCGAAAAGGCTTGTACTCCACACCGTCAACTGCAAAATACATATCCCCGCGGGTGGTGTTCAGAGGGTACTGGAAAGGCTGCATGAGGGGCTTCTCCACAAAATCCGATGTGCAGTATTCATTGAACTTGCCAATAATATACTCAGCAGCCCGGTTCTCGCCATTGGCGTAGATGCTTCTGCCAGCATACTCTTCTGATGCCAGGTCTGCCACAATCCCTTCAAATTCTGCTACGTGGTTGAACTTGTTGCCTGTGCAGGATGCTGCACATACAAGCAATGACATAATAAAAAGCCTTTTCATATCTGTGTATCTGTTTAAGTTTCAACTTGGAGAGCAGATCATTGGGAAGCATATTTCTTACCCAGCTTGCGGGCAATACCCATAAGGAGGAAGAGGAATGCCAGGAAGCGGCTCAGGCGCCCTATTATGTCTCCGTGTACCGTAAAGATGGTCTTCTCTTCATTGAGGTTAAGGGTCCCTGTGAGGTATCCCCTCTCCCACCAGGCAGTCTGATGCAGGATGTCTCCCCTCTGGTTGATGAATGCACTGATTCCGGTGTTGGCGCTGCGGGCAATGCTCCTGCGGTTCTCAATGGCCCTCAGGCGGGCATAATTAAGGTGCTGCTTGTGCCCAGGGGTATCCCTCCACCATCCATCGTTTGTAATTATGGACATTACATTTGCCCCATTGAGGGCCCACTCGCGGAAGAAGTCTCCAAAAACACTCTCATAACATATTGCGGTACCAATCTTTACGCCCCCGGCAGTCCGGAACACGCTCCTCTCCTCCTGCGTCCCGAAATCCCCTATTCCGCCGGCCATGCCGCTCACCAGCTTGTCCATGAACTTGAACGGACCGCTCTTGAACGGATTGCTCTCTGCCAGGATTACAAGCTTTGACTTATGGTAATATTCCGGTTTTACAGTAACTGCAGAGTCACCCTGCGGTGCCATAAATACAGCCGTATTGAAATAATCCTCGCCATTATAGCTCACTGCCCCCACAATCATATCAGCTTCTCTTCCCGACAGATTTTCCTTTGCAACCCATCCTGCAATATTCCTGTAAGCAGGGTTCACAAGAGGGTTCCCCTCCTGGAGCCTGGTGCTCCACCTCTCCGTGAAGATGAATGTCTCAGGTGCAACAATGATACGCTCCCCGTTGCTTCCTTCATTAGTGGATTCCTTTGCCAGATCAAGGAGCAGGGGTGTCTGCTGCCCCTGGGTCATCCCCCCGAACTTATCTGTATAAGGGTCTATATTTGGCTGGAGCACTGTAAATTGTGCAGGAGCCTCCTTCTCTTTGTATGAGAAATAGAGGATATGGGAAATGATCATCGGGAAGAAAATCAGAACTGCCACTGAAGCCACTGAAACTTTTATGGGCTTTCTTCTGTTTTTGAGAATGATGATTCTGTGGATAAGCATGTTGGTGAGGAGTATCCAGAAGGAGCCTCCAAGCACGCCTGTAAATTCATACCACTGGATATGCCTTATTGAGGTGGAAAAGCTGTTTCCAAGCACCAGCCAGGGCCATGTCACCTGCCATGTCTGGTATGAATGCTCCCAGGCCAGCCACACTATGCAGAAGAAGATGTATGGGAGGAATCCGTTTGTGAATTTGCGCATCCAGCGGAAAAGGGCAAACAGTACAGCCATCTGCAGCGAGTTGAGCAGGAATGCCGCAACAGCTCCTGGAGGTGTGGCGAACCATACCCAGAAGGTTGTGATGAGGTTCCACACCAGGAAGGATATGTACGCAACATGGAAAAACCGCTTCTTGCCGCTGTTGTGGGCCAGCTGCTCTGCAAGGAACAGGGGAACAAAGGCAAACAGTGACACAATTCCGCAATGCGGGATGATGTAAGGTATGGAGAGAAGCAGGGATGAGGCTAGCGCCAACAGCCAAATCTGCAGATTTATTTTGTTTTTTTCAGACATCTCAACTATTTTTGTCTAATGGAGAAAGATTTTTACTTAGTACAAAGATAGTAAAAACTTGGAAGTGAATTTATGATTACAGCATTGGCCAAAGGATTTATTGTAGGGCTCGGGGCATCCATTCCATTGGGGCCGCTTGGAGTGCTCTGCGTACAGAAAACCCTCAGCAAAGGACGCAACTGCGGTTTCATCACCGGTCTTGGCGCATCTGTATCAGACACTTTCTACGCCGCCATATCATTGATGGGCCTCGCCTTCATCCAGAACCTCATAAACGAGAATATAAACTGGGTGATGCTGTTTGGCGGAATGATAATCATGTTCATTGGTGTTAAGATCTACCTCACCAACCCTATAAAGCAGATTAGGCAGAAGCAGAGCCACAAGAAACATGTAGAGGACTTCTTTGAGGCATTGTTCATGACAATCACCAACCCGGGGGCCATCTTCCTCATCCTGGGGCTCTTTGCCGCCGTGGGGATTGAATTGGGCGAAGATGTGACCAAAAGCGACCTTGTGACCACCCTCTGGGGCGTATTTGCCGGCTCTGCAGTATGGTGGTTCACCCTCAGCACCACAATAAACGTATTCAGAAAAAAATTCAGGATAAAGCAGCTGATGATGATAAACAGAATCTCCGGCATAGTGATTTTCGTACTGGGCCTAATCTCAATGTTCAACGGCCTGTTTGAACTAATCCTTGAAGCGGTAAGAAAATAACGATACAACATTTGTCGGGAAAAATTGTTACATTTGCAGCCACATACAAATACGGGGATGTTTTGGTTTTGACATCAGATTAATTGGTATGTAAGCATGCAGAGCATTTGCAGCCAAGCTCTTTAATCTCCAACTGCAAGCCTATAACTGGCAACAATAACTATGCACTTGCTGCGTAATCAGCCAAGCTATTACGCTTAATCCGCCCCGCCAAGGCTGCCGGGTGGACAAGTATCCCGCCAACACTTTAATCCTGCTATGAGTTGGCTTATGGGGTATCATCCAAGCAGGATGCGGATGTGGACTCCTTTAAAGCATCCCAAGACCTAAAGGATAAGGTTCAGATGGCCTGTCTTTCGGCAGCCTGCTCCCGACAACTAAAGAAAGAATAAGCATGTAGAAAGCATATTGATGGTTTGGTTGGACGGCGGTTCGAGTCCGCCCATCTCCACAATATAGGTTGGTTTACAACCTTTTATATGAATTACGCAGAAATTTACGCAGAGAAATAGCGAAGTTTCTGCGTAAATTTTATTTTATGCCTATATACTCCGTTATACTGAATTTCTTTTTCAGCTTATAGAAACTGCACAGCACAATGGCTGCTGTTATCAATATTGTTATTCCTCCTATCCACATCAGTCCTTTCTGCCACCACTTGAGTATGTTTACTTGTTTTTCTATGATGGTTTCTGTGATTTGGGTTTGGGTGGTTTGTTTGTAGCGTTCTTTATAGGTGAGGTATATACCCATTGAATCTACAGTGGCAGTTATGGTGATTGGGGTTGGTTTGTGCGGCTGAGGATCTTTGGCAATGGATATTGTCTGTTGTGTACGGACAGATTGTTTTAGTGTATTGATTTCCTCCAGGCGGGCGCGACCGGTGGAGTCACAGCGGATGAGGGCTTGAAGAATGGCGGTGTCGGGTTGGGTTTGGATGATGGTGTCGCGGATGATTTCGGTGATGGTTTCTGGGGTCTGGGTGGTTTGGGTGGTGTGTGGGTATATTTTATGGGAACAGCCCTGTGGGATTAGGGCTGTTAGGGTGAGGATGGTTGCAAGGTATTTGTGTTTCATTGTGGTGGTGTTATTTGGTGAGTTTTTCTTTTAGTTGGC
>JAFUMO010000024.1 GCA_017482565.1 Bacteroidales bacterium
AACACCTCCGGAGCCCAGTTCCTGCACTACTGCGAGCAGGCGGGCTTCAAAAAGCTTCCTGTGGACGACCGGCACGTGGTGGCGCTGGAAACCCTCCAGCGGCAGGAGGACAGCCCGCCCCACAGGGATCCCTTCGACAGAATCATGCTGGCCCAGGCCAAGGCGGACTGCCTCCTGCTGATGACCCACGACCGGCAGTTCACCTGCTACAGGGAGCCCTGGGTGGTGCTGGTGTAGGGGGAGCGGTGATTTGGCTACACGTGCTTTCCCGACACTTCATTACAGTTGGTTCCGCAGTCCGAAGGGGCGGTTGAAAGAGCCTATCTCCACCAAATTTCCCTCTGGATCCGCAATATAACAGGTTCGTTGTCCCCAGGGCTCAGTTGTCGGCTCCAAGACAGACCTGCCGCCCTGTGCAATGATTCTGGCATATTCCTTGTCCACATCCTCGAAGGTATCGACATACAAGGCAATCTCAAAGTGGCCGTTCAAGCCTCTGGAGTATTCGTAATTCCTGCCTGTCATTTTTTCAAAATCATTTCTGCCGTACAGCAAGAACAGCGTTCCATCCTTGACAAGATACACATTGGATGTATTCTCATCCTCCGTGATTTCAAAGCCAAGGACATCCCTGTAGAAACGTATCATTGCGGGCATATCATCCACAAACAGACCAAAACCATCAAGTCGCATCTCCATTACCTCTGTCAGATTCAATTTAAATAATTACGTTTGATGCTTCAATACCCATTCAAGCATATCTTCATATTCCAATCTTCCATCTGCTACTGCAAGAACCATTTCATATAATTCTTTTTGTGCATACGATAGTTCAATTCCATTCAAAGCAAAGAATACAAGCATCAGAATGTGCTCTTTGCTCAGTCTTCTCATTTTGCAAGCATCTCATAAGCCTCTTTATTCTGTGCAAGTAATCTCCTTGAAATCTCAAGCACATCTTCATCCTTGGTCAGCGCCGATTTTGTCAAGGCGACATTATCAGCATGACAGCTGAGGCAGTAATCACCACTGTCTCCATGATGCCGACAAGGGAAAAAGCCCTCTTGGAAAATCTGTTGTGCTTATACGCTCCATAGGTAAAACAGAGGGTGAGTATGGAGAATACCAAAACAATTACATACAACCAAGTCATGCAATCATCCTCCCTTGCCGAAATGGATTTGGTTTATTTCTTCTTGCTCCATAAGAATGAATTGTAATCCATAAAAACTACTCCAGCTCTGCATAATTCCAGCTTGCATTTTTAAAATACTCCCTGTCATCCCAGGGCCTTTCATCGCCAAATCCACCCACATACAAAGTTTCGTCCCCTCGCACAGTCCATTCCAGACCATGCTCCGGCTCCCATTCACAGTTACATTCAAAGTGGAACGCAGGCTCATTCCCCTGGGGCACCCTTATAATCATTATTTGCGGGTAGATGTACTGCAGTATATCTCTGCCCTGTATTCCCTCCGGAACCGCAACATCAATTTCTTCCAGCAAATCCCTGAACTCTTCGCAGTAGTTTACAGCACCCTTACATAAACCGTCTATTGTACAGTCTTTCAGG
>JAFUMO010000025.1 GCA_017482565.1 Bacteroidales bacterium
TATTGCTTTGTATGAAGAGGATTTCGGCAAGGTTGATGATTCAGGACGTGCAAAGGCTATGTATGATGCTATACCAGCTCAATTAAGCAGGAATACATCCAGGTATCAAGTTGGAAATGCCATATCAGGAGAGAAGGTGAATAGAGTTATCAATATCGTAAAAGATATGGAGGATTCTATGACAACCAATATCGCATCTCATTCGGATGATCCAAATGTAGGTTTAGCTCTGACCAAGAATCCGGAGTATTTTAAGATGTATACTTCTGATACTGGTCTGTTCGTTACACTTGCATTCAAGGATAGTAATATAGCGGATAACATAATATACGAGAAATTGCTCAGCGATAAACTAAGTACTAATCTTGGATATGTATATGAGAATATGATTGCCCAAATGTTAAGGGCAACCGGGAAGAATTTATTCTATCATACTATACCTTATGCAGATGGCAAGAAGTACTATGAAATTGATTTTATCATCACTGAGAAACACAAAATTTCTCCTGTTGAAGTTAAATCATCCGGATATAAGTCCCACAAATCATTGGACGAGTTTTGTACTAAGTTCTCGGATCGAATAATGAACAAATATGTGATTTACACAAAGGATTACAAACGGGAAAATGGTGTAGATTACATACCTGTTTATATGACTATGTTCTTGTAAATACAGTTGGTTGAATAGCAATTGAGAATATAAGTACCTATAGAATATGCATAAGATTATGCTATTGCTTTAGAGTGAACTGAGAGGGAAAGGAATTATTTCTTTGGATTTCTCATTTTTTTGCAATTTATTTGTTTGAAAAATTTTATTTTCAGACCTCTTGACTTTTGTGCCCGGAACGGCGCCGGAGCGCTCCACTGACAGCACCCAGGATAGAGGAAACAGATATTAAATTTTAATGATATGCTTATGAAAAAGTTTTTTGGAATGGCACTTTCATGTGCAGTGCTTCTTTTGGCCCTTACAGCCTGCAACTCAAATAATGCGCAGCAGTCGGCTCCTGCTCCCGACAAGCTTTCTGTCCTGAAGGAGATTCTCCAGGTGAGGAAATCAATCAGGCAGTTTGATACAACAAAGGTTGTTTCTGATGAGGTTATGCTGGATATCCTCTGGGCAGCCAACGGCATCAACAGGGAGGATGGCAGGCGTACAGCTCCATCTGCCGTAAATGCACAGGATATTGTGATGTATGTTTGCCAGGGTGACGGCACTTACCTTTACAGGCCGGCAGAGGAGGTGCTTGAGAAGGTGAGCGGTACAGATATCCGTCCTATTTTTGCCGGCAGGAACAGCTTTGCCCTCAATAATCCGGTAATCATGCTTATGAGCGATTACAGCAAGTTCAGCCGTTTTGGTGCAGAGGCAGCAGCCAAGTTTGGTGCAATGGATGCAGGTTATGTTTCACAGAACATCTACATGTATTGTGCCGCTGCTGATATGGCAACAGTTGCCTGCGCCCCTGGAATCAACCAGAAGGCAGTTCAGGAGGCCCTCATGCTCCCTGAGACAATGATTTCACTTATCTATCATCCTGTAGGTTATCCGGCTGAGTAATTGGAGCGGTTCGGTCAACCCTGATCCTGATAGAGCATTTGTTTCAAGCAGCCTGTACTGATACAACAATTGGTTACAGGTAGTTAATTGTAGTGCAATATCCATGAGATTCATGTTTCTGGGAATACTGGGCGCATATCTGCTTGGTAACCTGTATATTTTCATAAAGGGCTGGAATGCATTTTCAGCCCTTGTGCATGCCATGCCGCTTTCCAGGGGCGGAACTATCCTCTTTAAGGGGATCTTTTCCGTTGCATTCTGGTTCGTGGCGGTTTCACTTTTCATTTCACTGTTTTCCCGTAATGTGGAGATACCCGCGTGGCTGCAGGGTGGGATGTACAACATGGGTTCGGTGTGGATGGTATTTACACTCTACATGGTATTGGCCCTGCTGGCGGTGGATCTGCTCAGGGGCGTTGCAGCCCTTTGCGGTGGCCAGTTGCAAGGTTTCAGCACAGGTCTCAGGCAATATGGCTTTTGGGGAGCTCTGATATTTACGGTACTGCTGCTCATTGGAGGCTATATCAATTACATGAATCCCAAGGTGGAAGAGGTTGATATTGCCCTCAAGCCGCATCAAGAATCATCATCTGCCCACATGAATAAGGCGGCAGCATCTTCAACGGATGGCGGACAGGAATCTGTCGGGAAGCAGGGAGGCAATGCCAGGATTGTGGCCATAAGTGATGTGCATCTGGGGTATGCAACAGACAAGAAGCAGCTGCAGAGGTATGTGAAGCTGATAAATTCCCTATCTCCCGACATCATCCTCATTGCTGGTGACCTGATTGACAACAGTGTGTTCCCGGTGAGGCAGCAGCGGATGCAGGAGGAACTGGGGCAGCTTGTGGCGCCAGGCGGCATCTATATGGTTCCGGGAAATCATGAGTATATCAGCGGCTCAGCGGAGGTGGAGGAGTTCCTGGCGGGGACCCCAATTGTGCTGCTCAAGGATAGTGTGGTTTCTCTTCCCCACAACCTTTTCATTGTGGGAAGGGACGACCGCAGCAACAGGGAAAGGCTTCCCGTGGAGCAGCTGCTGCAGAAAACTCCAGGCCCGGTGATTTTGCTTGACCATCAGCCTTATGGCATTGCGGAGAATGTTGCCCTTGGGATTGATCTGCAGATAAGCGGTCATACCCACCACGGGCAGGTGTGGCCCATGAGCCTTATGGTTGAGAAGATGTATGAGCAGTCACACGGTTACCGCCAGTGGGGTGATTCCCACGTGATTGTCTCAAGCGGCCTCTCCCTGTGGGGCCCTCCGTTCCGCATAGGTACACACAGCGATTTGTTTCTGATAAACCTCAGATATTAACTTGAACCCGTGTCTCGACTGTCATTGAACCCGTGACACGATTGTAAATTTTTTATGAATTATTTAGGTGAAATTATATCCCTCGGAGTGGCGGTGTCATGGACCATTACCGCCCTGTTTGCCGAGGTAGGGAGCAAGAGGCTGGGTTCGCTGCAGCTGAATGTGATAAGGATGGTCCTTTCGCTGGTGATGCTGGGGGCCACCCTGTGGTGGTTTACCGGTGCGCCGTATCCGCTGATGGCCGGGGGAAAGGCGTGGCTGTGGCTTTCGTTGTCGGGATTTGTGGGGTATCTTTTGGGGGATTATTGTCTTTTCAATTCATACATAATAATAGGTTCCAGGTTCGGGCAGCTTTTCATGACTCTGGCGCCCCCTACCGCAGCAATTGCGGGGTGGGTTATTCTGGGTGAGAAGATGCCGCTGCAGGGGGTGGCCGGTATGTTGGTAACCCTCACAGGTATAGGGATTTCAGTGTTGAACAAGGGGAATGATCCGCAAGGAAGGAAATTTACCCTCAAGCTTCCATTGAAGGGGGTATTGTTGGGTATTGGTGCCGGGGTAGGGCAGGGTATTGGTCTGGTGCTCAGTAAGGTGGGTATGAATTATTATGAGGCGGCCATTCCGGTGGGAGAGGAGCAGATTGCTGCCATGGTTCCGTTTGCCTCCACTTTCATAAGGGCGGTTACGGGGACTGTGGGATTTCTGGGAGTGATGGTGTTTCAGAAGAAGCTGCGGACTCTGGTTGCAGCGGCCAGGGACCGCAAGGGGATGACTGCAGCATTTTGGGCCACCACTACAGGGCCGTTCATTGGGGTTTCCCTTTCGCTTATGGCGGTAAGATATACCGAAGCAGGTATCGCATCAACTCTGATGGCCCTTACTCCGGTATTCATCCTGTGGCCTGCACATCTTATTTTCGGACAGAAGGTCACCTTCAAGGAGGTGGTTGGTGCCGTGATAAGTGTGGCAGGTGTATCGCTATTCTTTATCTGACGACGGCGTGTCCAGCCGGTGTAGGGCTGTTTCAGCCGATGCCGGGCAGTTTCAGCCAGCTATTTGAGCGCCTTCTCAATTGCCTCCATGAGCTCCTTGAACTCTTCAGGGGTATATCCTATGGCAGACCATATGAGCTTGCCGTCCTTGCCGTAAAGGTATGAGCGAGGAATGGTCTGGTCTGCAAATTTTGAGTAGTTCTCACGTGCAGGATCAGGGTAGAGAGGGAACTCAAACCCTTTCTTTTCATTGTACTTGGTGAGGTCTGCATCTGTGTGCTCGCGTCCTATAACCAGCATCTTGAAGTTCTTGTTGCCCTTGTACTTAGGGACAGTCGTGAAATATGCTTAAAAATATAACAAATTGATTGTCAATGTGATAAATATTCAGTATCTTAGCAAGAGGAAATAAGAATTCCTCCGAACACCCTGGAAAAGTGAAATTCGGAGGAAATGAGCAAAAATA
>JAFUMO010000026.1 GCA_017482565.1 Bacteroidales bacterium
ATACCATATGTCCGATGAATATATGCATAACTATATCCATCTTCTAGTAACGCCATATACTTTAGGCGATCTTCGTAATTGTGTTTTATAGACATAACAAAACCCCGAAAGTTTTTTGTCTAACTTTCGGGGTTCATATCATTTTGGGTCACCCTCTTTCTATCTTTTTCCCGACAGAAACCATCGGGAAGAGTGTCAATTATTTTGAAAGAGCAGTTGCAACATCCACAGCAACGGCAACGGTAGCACCTACCATCGGGTTGTTACCAATGCCGAGGAAGCCCATCATCTCAACGTGTGCAGGAACTGATGATGAACCTGCAAACTGTGCGTCTGAGTGCATACGGCCCATTGTGTCGGTCATACCGTATGATGCAGGGCCTGCAGCCATGTTGTCTGGGTGAAGGGTACGGCCGGTACCGCCACCTGATGCAACTGAGAAATATTTCTTGCCCATCTCAATGCACTCTTTCTTGTAAGTGCCTGCAACCGGATGCTGGAAGCGGGTTGGGTTGGTTGAGTTACCTGTGATTGATACGTCAACGCCCTCAAGGTGCATGATTGCTACACCCTCGCGTACGTCATCAGCGCCGTAGCAGTTAACTTTTGCACGCGGGCCATCTGAGTAGGCAATCTTGTTTACAACCTTAACCTCGCCTGTAGCGTAGTCGAACTCTGTCTGGCAATATGTAAAGCCGTTGATTCTTGAAATGATCATGGCAGCATCCTTGCCAAGGCCGTTAAGGATACAGCGTAGAGGCTCTTTTCTTACTTTGTCTGCCTTTGCTGCAATTTTGATAGCACCCTCAGCAGCTGCGAATGACTCGTGACCAGCCAAGAAAGCGAAACATTTTGTCTCTTCTCTAAGAAGACGTGCTGCAAGGTTACCGTGGCCGATACCTACTTTACGGTCGTCAGCTACTGAACCTGGCACACAGAAAGACTGCAAGCCAAGGCCAATTGCCTCAGCAGCGTCAGCTGCGTTTGAGCAACCTTTCTTAAGTGCAATTGCAGCTCCTACAACGTAAGCCCATTTTGCGTTCTCAAAACAGATTGGCTGAGTCTCCTCGCAAGTCTTGTATGGATCCAGGCCATACTGCTCGCAAATCTCGTTAGCCTCCTCTATGCTCTTGATACCGTTTGCATTCAATGCAGCAAGAATCTGCGGCATTCTACGGTCCTGACTCTCAAATTTTACTTCTCTAATAGCCATTTTCCTTTCCTCCTTATTCGTTACGTGGGTCAATGTGTTTAACAGCACCTTGCTCAGCAGTAAAACGGCCATAAGTACCGGTTACTTTCTTCAAAGCCTCGTTAGCATCAGTACCTTTCTTAATCTCCTCCATGAATTTGCCCATATGGACAAACTCGTAGCCGATAACCTGGTCATCCTTGTCCAAAGCCATTCTTGTACAGTAACCCTCAGCCATCTCAAGGTATCTTACACCTTTGGCGTTGGTTGAGAACATTGTACCTACCTGGCTTCTGAGACCTTTACCCAAATCCTCAAGACCTGCTCCAATCTGAAGGCCGCCCTCTGAGAATGCAGACTGTGTACGTCCGTAAACAATCTGAAGGAAAAGCTCCCTCATTGCAGTGTTGATTGCATCACAAACCAAGTCTGTGTTCAAGGCCTCAAGAAGAGTCTTGCCTGCAAGGATCTCAGCAGCCATGGCAGCCGAATGGGTCATGCCTGAACAGCCGATAGTCTCAATCAAAGCCTCCTGGATGATACCCTCCTTAACGTTAAGGGTAAGTTTGCATGCGCCCTGCTGAGGAGCACACCAGCCAATACCGTGAGTAAGACCTGAAATGTCCTTTATCTCTTTGCTTCTCACCCATTTGCCCTCTTCAGGAATAGGTGCAGGCCCGTGGTTAGGACCCTTTTTAACAACACACATGTGCTGTACTTCGTGAGTATAAATCATACCTTTAATTATATGTTTGTAGTTAACAATTCCTTTGTGAATTTGCAAATATAGTGTATTTTTACCAACCAAATGAACTTGAAACCAAAAATAAATTCTAATACACCAATATGAAGAGATTAACCCTTACACTTACGCTCCTATTTGCGGTTGCTCTGGCATACGCGCAGAAACCTGCACTTGACCACTTGGTCTATGATTCATGGAAAAGCCTGAGGGCCATCTCCATCCCGCAGAACGGTGATGTGCTCATGTACACCATCATGCCGGGCGAGGGAGATGCGCTGCTGATGATTGAGAACCTCAAGACCGGCCGCAAGATTGAGGTACCAAGAGGCCAGCGCGCAAAGTTGAGCCAGGACGGCAGCAAGGTTGTGGCAGTCATCAAACCCCTTTTCAGCCAGACAAGGGACGCCAAGATAAAGAAGGCCAAGAAGGATGACATGCCTAAAGACACCCTTGCAATAATTGACGTTGCAACAGGCAAGGTTGAGAAGTTTGCAAACTACAAGTCCCACAATCTTCCCGACAAATTATCATCACACATAGCCTTTGAGCTTACCCCGGCAAAGGAGAAGCCTGCTGCAGAGGAGAAGCCCGAGGAAAAACCTGACGTAAAGGACGCCAAGAAGCCTGCCAAGAAGGAGGATGTGAAGGAGCTCTATGTAATGGACATTACAACAGGGGCTATGGATACCCTCAAGAATGTGGCCTCTTACAAATTCAACAAGGAGGGGGACCTCCTCGCATATATTGTTGAGCCCGGCAAGAAGGATTCTACAGGAAAGGCTGCAATGTACCTCTACACAACCGCCACAGGCGTGAGCAGGGAGGTAATCAGCGGCCCCAAGGGTTCAAAGATTAAGCTTCCTGAGTTCAGCAAGGTGGGTACAATGGCTTTATATTCCAATACCGATACCACCAAGGCTGCCAGGAAGGATGTGGAGATTTACCTGTACAATATATCATCGGGAGACTTGAAAGTTGCCGCAAATAACAGGATGAAAGGCTTGCAGGAGGGATGGATTGTGAGTGAGAACGGTTCCCTCAGCTTCAGCGAGGATGGCGGAAGGCTCTTCTTCGGCACAGCACCCAAGCCTCTTGAGAAAGATACCACGCTGGTTGAGTTTGAGCAGCCGCAGCTGGACATCTGGTCATGGCATGACGATTACCTGCAGCCTGTACAGCTCATGAGAAGGAACAGGGACCTCAAGCAGGCCTATACAGCATACATAAACACCTTGCTGGCAGATGATTTCGTACAGCTTGGAGACCTTGACGTTCCTTCAGTTAATGTGCCGGACAAGAAAATGGCAGACTGGGTGCTTATTGGCAATGACAAGGCCTACAGGGTACAGAGCCAGTGGGACTACAGCCGCTATACAGACCTTTACCTTGTAAATGTGAAGACAGGTGAGAGGAAACTGGTAAAGGAGAAGGCAAGCTTGGGCGCCATGAGCGTATCCCCTAACGGCGAGTGGGTTATTGTTTATGACAAGCTTGCAAAGGCATGGTTCCAATACACCATTGCCACAGGTGAGTTCAAGGACCTTACAAGCACATTGGGCGTTGCATTCCACGATGAGGACCACGATACCCCAAGCCTTGCCGGTGCATACGGCCAGGCCGTATGGTTCAAGGACAACAGCGCATTCCTTATCAATGACAGGTTTGACTACTGGAAGTTTGACCCTAAGGGTACAGCTGCCCCTGTAATGCTTACAGAGAGCTACGGACGCAACAACAATACACGCCTCTCACTTACAACAATCATTGAGGACCCTGATGCCGAGGCAGTACCTATGTTCCGCGGAGCAGGACAGATTACAGGCAAGGATCCGCTGTACTTCACAACCTTCAACTTCAAGACAAAGGAGACCGGACTTGCTGTGAAGGACATTACAAAGAAGAAGAGCCCTGTTACAAAACTTGTTGAGGGACCTTATACATACGCCAACTTTGCATACTCAAAACCTTCAAAGGGGAAAAAGGCAATGTATGTATTTGCAAGGGGCAATTTTGAGGACGGCAACAACCTCTTCACAACTGCCGACAACTTCAAGACACAGAAACAGGTTACAGACATCAACCCCCAGCAGAGGGAGTACAACTGGGGTACAGTTGAGCTGGTGAACTGGCAGACAGAGGATGACATCTTCTGTGAAGGACTTCTCTTCAAGCCTGAGGACTTTGATGCTTCAAAGAAGTATCCTGTGATGATCTATTTCTATGAGAAATACTCAGAATCACTATACTCTTCACGCAATCCTGCCCCAAGCCGCTCTACAGTAAACATCCCTTACTTTGTGAGCAACGGCTATGTGGTATTTGTACCGGACATCTACTACAAGGACGGTCATCCAGGACAGAGCGCAATGCGTTCCATCATGCCTGGAGTTGAGATGCTTGAGAAGACTTACCCATGGATAGACGGCCAGAACATGGCAATCCAGGGCCAGAGCTGGGGAGGATATCAGGTTGCATACATGATTACCCAAACAAACAAGTTCAAGGCAGCAGGTGCTGGTGCACCGGTTTCTAACATGACCAGCGCCTACGGCGGCATACGCTGGGGCAGCGGAATCACCCGCCAGGTGCAGTACGAGCAGGGACAGAGCCGTATAGGCAAGGATCTGTGGAGCGGTTATGACCTATACTATGAGAACTCTCCTCTGTTCTTTGTTCCTAATGTAACCACACCTGTGCTCATCATGCACAATGACAAGGACGGTGCTGTTCCATGGTACCAGGGCATTGAGTTCTTCACGGCACTGCGCCGCTGCGGCAAGATTGCATGGCTGCTCCAGTACAATGACGAGGAGCACAACCTTGTGGAGAGGAAGAACACCAAGGACTTGAGCATAAGGCTCTCACAGTTCTTTGACCATTATCTGAAAGGTGCCCCTATGCCAAAATGGATGAAGTACGGACGTCCTGCAACAGAGAAGGGATTTGACCTTGGATATGAACTTGTTGACTGATAACCCTGAACCCGGTTTCCGGCTTGCGTTGCGTATGCCTGCTTCCGGGTTTTTCCTATCTATATCATATGAAAAAACATTTTATACCTGTAATGATTATGGCAGCTGCCCTTTGCGGCTGCGGCGGTTCAGATGCCTCCGAGCCAATAATTACCAAAACGGACATAAAGGTGGAGAACGGACAGTTCACCCCTGAGATAATGCACCAGCTGGGCAAAGTTGGTGACCCGCAACTTTCTCCCGACGGATCAAGAATCCTCTATGGAGTAACCTACACCAGCATTGAACAGGACAAGGGGAACAGGGAGCTGTACATAATGAACCTGGACGGTTCTGAGAATGTGAAGCTTACCAACACCCCTAAGAGCGAGTCCAATGCCCGCTGGATAAATGATTCACAGATTGTATATATGAGGGGCGGCAAACTCTATACCGCAACCCTCAACGGCACTACCCTCTCTGCAGAGGCTGAGGTTGCAGGGGGTGAGGGGATGGAAGGCTTCGAGCTCTCCCCTGCCTGTGACAAGATAATGTTTGTAAAGAGCGTGAAGGCTGCCATCAAGCCGACAGACCTTTACCCCGACCTTGAGAAATCATCGGGAAGGACATATACAGACCTGATGTACCGCCATTGGGACCATTTTGTTGAGGAGGTTCCCCACACCTACATTGCTGATTTTACAGGGGCGCAGGTGGGCCAGGCAACTGACATCCTTGCAGGTGACACAGCAAATCCTGAGACACCTGAGAAGATGTTCGAGCTCCCTACCCTCCCGTTCGGCGGACTTGAGCAGCTCAGCTGGAGCCCCGATGGGAAATACATTGCCTACTCATGCAGGAAACTTGCAGGAAGGGATTATGCATTCTCCACCAATACAGACATCTACCTCTACAATGTGGAGACAGGCGCAACCCAGAACCTTACAGCAGGGATGATGGGTTATGATACAGCACCTCTCTTCTCTCCCGACGGAAAGCAGCTCGCATTCCTGAGCATGGAGAGGGGCGGTTATGAGGCCGACAAGAACAGGCTCTTTGTGATGGATATGGATAAGGTGCTTGCAAACCTTTCAAGCAGGGATTTCCGTCCTTTCATGAAGGAGCTTACAACAGACTACAAATACAATGTTGACGGCATTGCATGGGCTCCAAAGAGTGACAAGATCTATTTCAACTCTTGTGTGAATGCCCTTACCGCACTGTTTGTTGTAGACGTAAACAAGGTTGTGGGACTCCCTGTAGAGGACAATGAGGGTACTGGTTCACTTCCTGTTTCATACGGGAACGGCATCAGAAGAATCACCTCTTCCGAGGCATTATATGACTTCGGCGGCCCTGCACTTGTTGCAAATGAGATTGGCGAAGTGGAGCAGATAATCACAACCAATACCAGTATGATGCGCCCAGCCGAGATTGTTACTGTAAATCCTATGACCGGTGAGTACAAGGAGCTTACTGCCGAGAACAAGGCAACACTGGACAAGCTTGACACACCTCTTATGGAACAGAGATGGATGACAACCGTAGACGGCAAGAAGATGCACACCTGGATACTTTATCCTCCTCACTTCGACAAGGCCAAGAAATACCCTGCAATCCTCATGTGCCTCGGCGGCCCTCAGGGTACAATAAGCCAGGGATTCTCAACAAGATGGAACTACAGGCTCATGGCTTCACAGGGATACATTGTAATCCTCCCTAACAGAAGAGGCACAACAGCATTCGGCCAGCCTTGGTGCGAGCAGATTTCCGGTGACTACATAGGGCTGAACATGCAGGATTACCTGAAGGCTGTGGACAACATGAAGAAGGAGCCTTATGTAGGCAAGGTTGCAGCTACCGGTGCAAGCTATGGCGGCTACTCAGTATATTACCTCGCAGGTATACATGAGAACAGGTTCTCAGCCTTCATTGCCCACGCAGGAATCTTCAATCAGGAGCACATGTATATGATGACAGAGGAGATGTGGTTCCCTACCTGGGACAACGGAGGCGCACCTTGGGACAACAATCCTGTTGCCAGACGCCACTACAGCAACTCACCACACACACTTATAAAGAACTGGAACACCCCTATCCTTATCACACACGGAGAGATGGACTACCGCGTTCCTGTTGACCAGGGAATGGCGGCATTCAATGCGGCACGCATGATGGGTGTTGAGAGCAGGCTGCTCCTCTTCCCTGAAGAAAACCACTGGATACTGAAACCACAGAACTCGGTACACTGGAACCGGGAATTCTTTGGATGGCTGGACAAATACTGCAGATAGCAGGACCGCTGCGTGAATTGAAAAGAGGGTGCCCGTTCATTACAGGCGCCCTCTTTTACTAAACTTAACAACTAATTGAATGAATTTGGAATCCCATTAATATGGGACATACTCATATGGTATGTATTTCTGTATCTGTGATTTCAGATAGCTTCCGCTTTTTGTGGCATATACAATTACCCTGAGGCTTGTTGCACCGTCCTGGGGCAATGACTCAATCATATCCATACAATGCTTGGAATTACCTACTGCAACACATTTCTTCACAGCCTCAATCTGGCTCATGTCAAAATAATACTCCTTCCTCACAATTTTCTCCCTTGTGGGTTTGTATACATAATGTTTCTTTGGCCATATCACTCCCTTGAGGCCCATTACTGCAACAAGGATTGATACAAAAGTCATTGCAAACCCTATATTGCCGTTTTCTGGCATAGTTACCGAAAAGTATGCCAATACAACAGCGGCAACAAGTATAAAGGTATACACAAACGGCTTCTCTTTTGCTTCAGACACAAGTTCATCTGTCCTGATTATTTCTTCTATTCTCATGATTATTCAGTTTTAAGTCAAATTACAAACGGTTAAAGCCCCCCTTGGAAGATTCCAAAAGGAGTAAAATACGCAATGCACAAATGCTGCACCGCCAATCAGGCAGTACGGCTGGAACAACTGTCTTAAAACTGAATTCTATACTCTAAGGACATAGAGCTTGGCATGAACCTGATAAGGTCTCCCAATCGCAATTCCACCCCTCAAATCTATACATCTTCCATTGAATGAAGGGGAAGGGATGTTGTTTGCAATTGAAACCGTTGGAAAGCCGGACCTTGGAGAATGGTTCGTGCCTGTTACAGACTGGGTAAAAGTGCCGTTTTCAGCATACGCAACTGCATGGCCCATACTTTCTTCCACACAGAAGCCATTGCCTTCAACGGATGTATAATCATAGAGCATTCCCTGCGCGCCACGGGCTTCATCACCCTGCAGGTGCATTCCGGCTGTTGCCGCAAGAGCAACAACAATAAAGGCCAGGCACGCAAAGAATCTCTTCATAATTGTTTTTTTATAGTTTAAGTTATTTATTCAAGGCTCCACTCAACACCATCCTTGGTATCTTTGATGATGACACCTATAGCTTTGAGGTCATCCCTGATTTTGTCTGATTTGGCCCAATCCTTATTGGCCTTGGCTGCCTTCCTCTCCTCCAGCACCATGTTCACAAGTGCATCCATCACCTTTACAACACCCGAATCACCTGCTGCAGCCTCCTGCTCAGGAGCTATTCCCAACACATCTGTTACAATTGTGGTGAGCAGGAACTCAAGGGTCTGCTTCTCCTCCTCCCCTATAGCAAGCTTGCCATCCTTCACCTGGTTTACAATCCTTACGGCATCAAACAGGTGCGACATTGCAATAGGTGTGTTAAGGTCATCACACAAGGACGCATAGACATTCTCCTTAATGGCAGCAACCTCCTTTGCGAGTTCCGCAGATGAGGCTGTAACCTTCAGCTCCTTCACATCCTTGGCTCCCTGAAGCATCCTTTTCAATCCCCTCTCTGCAGCCTGCAATGCCTCATTGCTGAAATCAAGCGTACTCCTGTAATGGGCCTGCAGGATAAAGAACCTGATGGTCATTGGAGTGTATGCCTGCTCCAATACAACATTCTTTCCTGTAAAAAGTTCATCCAAAGTGATGAAATTTCCCAAGGACTTGCCCATTTTCTGGCCTTTTATGGTGATCATGTTGTTGTGCATCCAGTATCTTACGCCACCATTGCCCCTTGAGGCCGTGTTCTGGGCCAGCTCGCATTCATGATGGGGGAACATAAGGTCCATTCCGCCTCCGTGGATGTCAAACTCCTCTCCAAGGTATTTGGCACTCATTGCAGAACACTCAAGGTGCCACCCCGGAAAACCGTCGCTCCAAGGTGAAGGCCATCTCATGATGTGCTCAGGGGAAGCCTTCTTCCAAAGGGCAAAATCCGCTGGGGAATGCTTGTCATCCTGCCCGTCCAGAGCCCTTGTGTTTGAAACCATATCATCAAGGTTCCTTCCCGACAGCACACCGTAGTTATGCTTCCTGTTATATTCCTGCACATCAAAATATACAGAACCGTTGCTCTCGTACGCATATCCGTTCTTGAGTATCTCCTGCACAAGGGCAATCTGTTCAATGATATGCCCTGATGCCCTCGGCTCAATGCTTGGCGGGCAGTTGCCCAGCATCTTCATTGCATCGTGGTAACGGAGGGTATAGAACTGCACCACTTCCATAGGCTCAAGCTGCTCCAGCCTTGCCTTCTTTGCTATCTTGTCCTCACCTGCATCAGAATCACTCTCAAGGTGCCCTACATCCGTAATGTTCCTCACATACCTTACCTTGTAGCCAAGATGCCTGAACAGACGTACAAGCACATCATATGTAACACCCGGCCTGGCATGCCCCAGATGGGCATCACCATATACTGTAGGTCCGCATACATACAATCCCACCATCCCCGGAGTTACAGGCTTGAAAAGCTCTTTCCTCCTGGTAAGGGTGTTGTAAATAAGAATATCTCTCATGTTTTCCATTTCTGCTTTGCTTTATCCCGCAAAGATAGTGAGAAATAAGTTAAAAACTACTCTACAAGAGGTATAATAATTTTCTGTGCCACTATCTCCGTAAGACTTTTCTCCTCCCCCGCAGCGGAGGTGTATTTCACATATCTTATCTTCCCTTCCAGTTCCATGAAGATCCCTTTCCTTATCTTCTCAAAATCTGGCATTCCCCTCCTGCTCCAGGCCACCACATTGTGCCATGTAGTCTCCTCCCGGTAGGTTTCATCCCTATTCCTTACCATCTCGTTTGTTGCCAATGTAAACCTTGCCGCCATTGCGCCGTTGTCTGTCCTGAGAATTCTGGCATCCTGCCCCACTCTCCCCTTAAGTTCTACCCTGTTCAATGATTTTTCCATAATTTTTCTTTTTTTCGTTGTTGTAACAGAAATTTCTTCAACTGCAAAAAAAGCGGTTTCCCGGGGGGCGGCCCATATTCTATACGTATATAAACGTTTATTTTTTCTGAATGTGCATTTTCCTTTTGCAGAAAAAGAAATTTTTGCTGCCATGAACAATTGCACAGGCCGTTTTGTAGATATTTAAGGGTAACTTTACAGCCGGATTTCAGGGGGGCATGAACAGGATGCCCGTCCTGGGAGTGAACTGCAGCTCCTGCCCGGAAGGATTGGCGGGGGACGTCCCGCTGCAGACGGGACACATTTTATCGGTGAACAGGGATAATTTGTAGGGAAGAATATATAATATTATGGAAGAAATGAAGTTGTGCCCTGTTTGCGGAGGGAAGGTGATAGGGAGGAGTGACAAGAAGTATTGCAGTGACGGATGCAGGATACTTGCGGCAAACCGGAGAGGGAATGAAGCCAGGAAACGGCTCAGGGAGAATGACGCCGTATATTCCATAAACCGTGACCTGAAAGCCCTGGACGGGAGACGGGGTGGCAGATACATCAAATTCATTGCCCTGATAACCCGGTTTTGTAAAATATTGTATAAATTTGAGCATTAAAACAGTGACATATGAGAAAAGTTTCTTTTATTTCAGCAATTGCGCTGATTGTCTTGGAATTAAGTTCATGCGTGGAGAATTCTGCCAAATACAAGGCGCTGCAGGCCAGGCTTGATTCACTGCAGGTTGACTATTCTGTGCAGGGGGCAGAACTTGATGAGGTTTTTGCCACAATCAATGAGATTGAACAAGGGCTCACATCCATAAGGGAGAGTGAGAGCATACTTACCGTACAGACTGCTGACGGCATGGAGATACAGGCTGGTTCAAAAGAGCAGCTCAAGAAGGACATTGAAGCCATACAGGATGCAATAAAGGAGTATCAGGCTGAGATAAAGAAGCTCCAGAACGACAACAGGCTGCAATCTTCACAGTTCAAGAAGAGGCTTGCCGCAATGCAGAAGGAACTGAAGGAGAAATCTGGCATAATTGAAGACCTCGCAAGGCAGCTTGAGGAGAAAGATGCCCAGATAGTACTGCAGACAAAGCAGATTGCTTCCCTTGATGAGGTTGTCTCAAACCTGAAGGAGGAGGTTTCCAGCCTGGAGAGCGAAGGTTCGCAGCTGAAGGCCAAGGTGGCAGACCAGGAGGAGGAGATATACTCCGTATATTATATTGTAGGCTCAAAGTCTGAGCTCATTGAGGCTGGCGTTATGACCAAGGGGGGACTGTTCAAGTCTTCAAAGGTTTCATACCAGTCTGAGAAAGACGCTTTTGTAAAGATTGACCTGAGGGAGATTTCCCAAATCAACACCAACGCCGGCAAGGCCAAGGTAATGTCGGTCCACCCCAAGGGGACCTATGCCTTTGTGGAGAATGACGGCGAGATGGTGCTGAACATCTCCAACCCGGAGGAGTTCTGGGAGCAGACCAAATACCTTGTAATCCAAGTAATATAATAATATTGAGATAACCTGATGAAAAAAACTTTAACATTGGTGGCAGCTTGTGCTGCCATTTCTTTAATATCTTGTAAGACAGAGATGACAAATCCATTATTGACAGAATCTGCCCTCAGATATGAGGCACCGGTTTTTGACAAGATAACCGAGGAACACTACCTTCCGGCCTTTGAGGCTGCCATTGCCGAGGGCAAGAAGGAAATTGAGGCCATTGTGAACAACCCTGATGCCCCAACCTTTGAAAACACAATCCTTGAGCTTGAGTATGCGGGAGCAACCTTGAACAGGGTTGCCGGCATATTCTACAACCTCAATGAGGCAAACACCAGCGACAGGATGCAGGAGATTGCCGAGCAGATTTCACCTATGATGACAGAGTATTCCCTCTCAATAATGCTCAACGGCGAGCTTTTCAACCGCATAAAGGAGGTGTACGGGCAGAGGGAGTCCCTCAACCTGGACCAGGAGCAGGCCAAGCTGCTTGAGAAGACCTACAAGAGCTTCGCCGACAACGGTGCGAACCTCTCCCCTGAGGACAAGGAGAAATACAGCAAGATTCAGGAGGAGCTTTCCCTTGCTACCCTGAAGTTTGGCAAGAACACCCTTTCAGCAACCAATGCATATACAATGCACATTACTGATGAGGCCCAGCTTGCAGGACTTCCGGATTTTGTAAAGGATGCAGCTGCCCTTGAGGCAAAGAACAGGAACCTTGAGGGATGGGTATTCACACTGCAGCAGCCAAGCTACAGCCCATTCCTGAAGTACAGCGAAAACAGGGAGCTGAGGGAGAAACTATGGAAAGCATATAACTCAAAATGTATAGGGGGTGAGTTCAGCAACCTTGAGGTGATAAGGCAGATTGTTGCCCTGAGGATTGAGGCTGCAAACCTCCTTGGCTACGATACTTATGCAGATATGGCACTCAAGGACCGCATGGCAAAGGATGCACCTACCGTAAATGCATTCCTGAAGAACCTGCTTGAGAAATCAATGCCGTTTGCAAGGAAGGATGTGAAGGCAATAGCAGATTATGCCAGGGCCAACGGCTTCAATGGTGAACTGATGCCTTGGGATTTCTCCTTCTATTCCGAAAAGCTGATGAAAGAGAAATACTCCCTGAATGATGAGATTCTGAAACCTTACTTCAAGCTGGAGAATGTAAAGGAGGCGGTATTTGCCCTTGCTGATTCTCTCTACGGCCTCAAGTTTGCCGAGGCAAAGGACATCCCTGGCTACCATCCTGATGTTACCGTATATGATGTAACAGATGCTTCTGGCAGACACATGGCACTGTTCTATGCAGACTTCTTCCCAAGGGAGAGCAAGGGTGGCGGAGCATGGATGACCGCTTTCCGCGAGCAGAGCTTCACCAAAGACGGCAAGGTTGAGAAGAGACCCCATATCTCAATTGTGTGCAACTTTACAAAACCAACCGAAACAGAGCCGTCATTGCTCACATTCTATGAGGTGACCACATTCCTTCATGAGTTCGGACATGCATTGCACGGTATCCTGGCTGAAGGCAGGTTCCCTTCTCTTACAGGCACAAACGTTGCAAGGGATTTTGTGGAACTACCTTCACAGATTATGGAGAACTGGGCAACCGAGAAGGAGTATCTTGCTTCTTTTGCAAAACACTACAAGACCGGTGAAGTGATTCCTCAGGAGCTTGTTGACAAGATCATTGAGTCTAAGAACTACAACAGCGGATACTCAAGCGTAAGGCAGCTGCAGTTCGGCATCAACGATATGGCATGGCATGTACTTACAGAGGCTCCAAAAGGTGATATTGTTGAATTTGAGAAGGAGGCAGTAAAGGCCTGTGCCCTTATGCCTGATGCTCCTGAGACAGCGTTTTCACCTTCTTTCGGACATATCTTCAGCGGTGGATATGCTGCAGGATACTACTCTTACAAGTGGGCTGAGGTACTGGAGGCAGATGCTTTCCAGGTATTCAAGGAGACCGGAATCTTCAACAAGGAGACTGCAGAAAAATTCCGCAGGGAGATCCTCTCAAGAGGAAGCATTGAGGATGCTGATGTAATCTACAGGAACTTCCGCGGAAGGGATCCTGAGCCAGATGCGCTGCTCAAGAAATTCGGTATGGTAAAATAATCCTGCCCAAATGAAGAAACTCTTTTTGATTATAGCTTTGGCGGCGCTTTCAGGCGCCGCTGCTGCTCAGGAGAAGATATTCTCCATCACCGCCTGCACTTCTGAAAGCCCTGAAGACAGCATGAACTTCAGCTGGGCTACAGATAAGGCCATAACCATGGCTACAATAGAGGTTGCCCCTGCCAGATTCAAGGACTGGAAGAAGGCTATAAGGGATAATGTTGGGGGAAGGTACTGCAATACTTATGACAGCATCTATTCCAAGACAGCCAAGGGGGAGAACTTCTATGAGGATGTAAAGATAAGCAAATATAACGCTTCTGTCGGGAAGCTTAAAAGGGATACTGAGTATAAATACAGGATAATTGCAGATGGGGATACCTCCAGGGTAGGCCATTTCAGGACTGCGGGTGCCAGGGAGTGGAGTGCCTGCATCATTTCTGATTTCCATGCCTATTTACCTCTGTATGCCAGGACCAAGGCCGGAATGGATATGGTAAGGACTGTTGGGAAACATGGAATGCCTTTCAGTTGGGTACTTCATCTTGGAGACATCACAGCTTGGGGCGGAAGCTATTCATTCTGGAAAAACCTTTATGAGGAGGAGCCTTTCAAGGAGTATATGTGGGCAGGTGTAAACGGGAATCACGACAACATGACCCGCAACTACAGCAAATGCACAAATGAGTTTTTCAGGGATGCCGCTGCGTATCCCCACAACGGCTATGAGGGTGAGATGGGTGTCTGCTACCACTTCCGTTATGGAGATGTGCTGTTCATAATGCTCAACAACGAGAACATGAAGAGCGAAGAGGGGCTGCAGGCTGCCCAGGCCTGGGTAAGGAAAGTGGTTGAAGAGAATCCCGCCCCCTACAAGGTGGTCTGTGAACACTACCAGTGGTTCTTTGGTGCAGATGGCAAGACCTCCCAGTACGGCCGCTGGAGCCGGCTGTTTGATGAGCTGGGGATAAGTCTTGCACTTGCCGGCAACAATCATATTTATGTAAGCACACATCCGCTGTACAGGGATGAAGTGGTGGAGCCTGGAAAAGGCACGGTGTACATCCAGACGCCATCTTCAGACAATGAGAGGGGTGTGGCATGTGACCTTGAAAAGCCGCTTGGGCATAATGCGGAGAAAATAAAGTTCCGCTGGACAGAGGGCGGGCAGACCGTTGGAGGAATGCACATGCAGGTTTCCAGAAAGAAAATGACCCTCACTCTGCTGGACAGGAACGGGAAGATACTGGATGTTACAGAGGTATTCCCCACAAAATAACGGAATTCCCCGCAGACAAGGCATCCTCCCTGAGTTGGGAGAGCCAAGGACAGGAACCCCGGCAGACTGAATGGCTGTCGGGAAGAAGAAGAGGCTGACTCAAAAGGTGGAAATTTAAGGCTTGCGCAGGTGAGGAAACCGGAGTTTACTTAGGTAAATGAGGATTTCCGAGGCAAGCGTAACGCAAAATTTACCCTTTTGAGTCAGCCTCTGTTTTTTCATGGGGATGGGATTATTTCACAACCTTCACAAGCTCCACGTCAAATACAAGTGTTGCATATGGCGGGATTTGTGCGCCTGCTCCATGCTCTCCATATGCCAGATTATAAGGGATATAGAGCTGCCACTTGTCACCCTCCTTCATAAGCTGGAGAGCCTCCACCCAGCCGGCTATAACCTGAGTGACACCAAAAGTGGCTGTCTCACCCCTCCTGTATGAACTGTCAAATACAGAGCCGTCTATAAGGCGTCCCTCATAGTGGCACTCAACACTGTCTGAAGCTTTTGGAGTTGTACCGTTTCCGGCAACAAGCACCTTGTACTGAAGGCCGCTTGGAAGGGTTACTACACCCTCCTTCTTTGCATTCTCAGCAAGGAAAGCAGCACCCTCCTCCTTTACAGCAGCGCTCTGCTCCTCCTGGAGCCTGGTGAAATAATCATTCAGCACCTGCTGTGCCTCAGCTATGCTGATTGCAGGCTGCTCACCTGCCATTGAAGCCTTGATGGCCTTCACAAACTCATCTATATTGAGGTTCTTGACCCCACTTGCCATAATGTTGTTGGCAATGCTCATTCCTAATGCGTAACTTACTTTCTCCATAATGATCTTTTTGGGTGCCGGGCTGATGTTTTGGAACACCGGTGCGGCATTATTATAAACGGTATTTAAATTGGACTGCAAAGATAAGAATTACGCCTTAATGTTTATGACATCATTTATGTCGGTAGTGTAATTTCTGCTAAGATTCTCCTTCTTCATCACCCATTTTTCCTCACCTTTCTCCGCAAATCCCCCTTGGACCGCCACCTTCAGGACATCCCTCCCATACTTTGCATTTACCTGGTCAAGGACCTGGTTTATGCTTTTCATCTTCCCTATATCCTTTTGCTCAAACAGGTTCTGCTGCACTCCGTCGCAAGGGACGATATCCCCCACAATCACCCCGGCCTTCTTGTATAGGAACCCTTTCCTGTATATCTGCTTCAGGGCCTTGAGGGAGGTTGAAATCAGCTCCAGAGTGCTATCCGTGGGTTCCGGCAGCTTCACTGTCATACTGTTGTAATATTTTGGAAGATCCTCCCTGAAATAGTTTGTGAGGATATACACAGTAATGCACCCGGCAGCCGAATGCTGCTGCCTGAGTTTCCCTGCACATGCAGAGGCAAAGCTTGAAACCGCACTCTCCAGCTCCTCCAGAGAAGAGACCATCTCCCCAAAGCTCCTGCTGGTTGTTATGGATTTCTTCTCCTCCCGCAGCTCCAGACCGCTCACCGCTTTCCCCTGCAGCTCCATCTGCGTCCTGAGCCCTGTTATCCCCATATTCTTCTTTACCCACCATGCACTCTTTTGGGTGAAGGCAAATGCCGTATTCACCCCCTCCCCTTTCAGGAACCTGGCATATCGTCTCCCTATTCCCCACACTTCATTTACCTCCAGGAGCCTGAGGGCCTTCTCCCTCTTCTCCTCATTATCTATGATGCAATATCCCCTGTATCCCTTATAATGCTTTGCATACCAGTTGGCCACCTTGGCAAGGGTCTTTGTAGGGGCTACCCCCACACAAACGGGTATTCCGGTATATTTGCGCACCTTATAGACTATCTCCTCCGCCTTTGCCGCAATCTGGTCCGTGCTCATGCCGCTTAAAGTGGCAAAACACTCATCGATGGAATAAATCTCCATCTCCGGCAGCAGTTCATGCAGTATCTGCATAACCCTCCTGCTCATATCACCATAAAGCCTGTAGTTGCTGGAGAATGCCACTACATCCCTGATACCCATCCGGGCCATCTGGAACGCCGGCATCCCCATCCTTATACCCGCATCTTTAGCTTCCTGACTCCTTGAAACAACACATCCGTCATTGTTGGACAACACAATAACCGGCCTCCCCTCCAGTGACGGATTGAAGACCTTCTCGCAAGAAACAAAGAAATTATTGCAGTCTATTACAGCATACATAGTGGTTGTCGGAGTGAAGTCATGACACGACTGTACAGTCGTGTCACGACTTCAAGCTAAAATGCCCTGATTGAATGAGTTACAATTCCCCATATGATAAATTGGTTCTCTCCGGTTACCTTGATTGGTGGGAAAGTGCTGTTTTCCGGCTGGAGCCAGATGGCTTCCAGATGGCCGTCCCTCCTATCAAAATGGATACGCTTGAGGGTAAATTCCCCATCTATGAAGCACACGGCAATGGCACCCTCATATGGTTCAAGGGACTTGTCTATTATGAGCAGATCTCCGTCAAAGATGCCGGCCCCTTCCATTGAACAGCCGCTGGCCCTGCCGAAGAAGGTGCTTGAGGGATTCTTTACAAGCTCCCTGTTGAGATCTATGCCATTCTCCACATAATCCTGTGCAGGACTGGGAAAACCGGCCTTTATCTCGGGCAGTTCAACAGTAATTCCATTCCTAGTACTCATCTATGGCCTCCTTGAGCTTGTCCATTGCCTCTTCCAGGGTCTCCTTGCCGCAGCCCACATTAAGTCTCATATAACCCTCTCCGCCAGGGCCAAAAGCAGCACCGTCATTGAGAGCCAAACCTGCCTTGCGCACAAAAAGATGTACCAGACGGCTCTGGTCTATGCAGCCGAAAAGCTTCTTGCTCAGTTCCCTGCAATCTAGCCAGATGAGGAATGAACTCAATGGCCTTACCGGTGTGATGAGTCCTTGCAGCCTGTGTTTGCAGTAATCCTCAACAAACACTACATTGCCCTCAATATAATCCAACATTTTCATTCTCCATTCTCCTCCCTTTGTATATGCCGCAATTGCTCCAAGTGTGGCAAAAATTGTAGGGCTGCTCAATTCGTTTACCTGCATCCATTTGTAGAAGGGCTCCCTAAGTCCAGGATTTGGAACAACTGCAAACGAACTTACTATACCTGCCATATTGAATGTCTTTGAAGGTGCCCCAAATGTGATGCTGATATCCGCAGCCTCTTTACTAACAGATGCAAAAGGAATATGTTCAGTTCCAAAGAGCGGCATATCCGCATGTATCTCATCTGAGATTACAATAATGTTGTGCTCATGGCAAATTGATGCAAGTTCACGCAGGCTCTCCGCATCCCATGCAATTCCGCCCGGATTGTGGGGATTGCTCAGGATAAGCAGCCTGCAGTTCCCCTTTGAGGCAATCTCCCTGAGATTCACAAAATCCATACGGTAAGGGAGAGGGGCCCCCTCCTCCTCCACCCTTATGAGAGGATTGAATACAAGCTCCCTTCCGTTCCCCTTTGGAAGATTTATGAACGGAGGATAAACGGGAGGCTGCACAATGATGCCGTCACCGGGACGGGTAAAATAATTTATCACATATCCTATTCCCTTCACTATTCCGGGAATGAAGGCAAGCCACCCCTGCTCCACCTCCCACTTCTGCTGCTCCCGGAGCCAGGATACAATTGTAGGAAAATAATTTCCGAGAATAAAATTGTAGCCATATACCCCTTTCTCCAGCACACCCTCCAGGGCCTCCCTCACGCAATCAGGGGTCTTGAAGTCCATATCTGCAACCCAAAGGGGGATAAGATCTTCACTGCCATAATATTTTGCAAGGGCATCCACCTTTACGGAATATGAGCCTTTCCTGTCTATATGTTCCATAGTTTATAAAAAATTTATACCTTTGTTATCGCTAATGCAAATTTAATCAATCTTAAAAAATTACAATTATGGGAACTATCATTTGGTTGGTTGGAACAGTTCTGGCCATCATGGCTGTTTTGGATGTATTCAAGAAAAACATCAGCACAGGCTGGAAAATCATCTGGACAATTCTTCTTCTTGTTACCGGATGGATTGGCCTTGCTGTATATTATTTGTTTGCAAAAAACAAGATTGAGGACTGGTGCAAATAGCAGGCAGCCTATACCTGATAAGAAAAACAGCGTGCCCTGGAGTTTAAAGGACACGCTGTTTTCTTTATTTACCTAAAAAATTAACCTAATCTATTTCTGTAAGAATACTCGCAAAGTTCATGCCAAGCAAAAGAAACAGCATTCTCCCTGAAGAAAAAAATATTTTTTCTTTTCCCTACAACTTTGGCACGCCGTTTGCAAAAATCTATAACGAATAGTTTTTTCATAGGTTAAATTTTAGGTTAAGGAACATGCCCGGGGCAAACAGAAGTTTGGTCCGGGCATGTTCTTTAAAAATACTCAATAGCTTCGGCCACCACAAATGTGCTTCCACCTATAAAGATGAAATCACCTTTTCCGGCAAGCCCTTCCGTACCATCCCTTGGCACCAGCCTCCGGAGGAAACCTCCTATCTCCCCGTCCACGGCTTCACCCTCAAATCCCGCTGCAAGCATTCTCTCAGCAAGCTCTGATGCAGGCAAGGCCCTGCTGCCACGGGCTTTCACAAAATAATAGTATGCCCCGCGGGGAAGATAATCCTTTATTGAATCCAGATCCTTGTCTGCAACCACTCCAAAAACCATATGGAACCTGCTCCCTGCATTCCCTGCTGCAACCTCCACGGCCCTGGCGGAAATCTGCGGTCCCAGCACCTTGAACCCATGTGAATTATGACCCGTATCACAAATCACCAGAGGTTCGCTGCACAAAGTCTCCCATCTCCCCCTCAACCCGGTAATTGCGGCAGCATTGCAGATGTTCCCCGCAACATCCTCCACATTGAACTCCACCGCCAACAGTCCCAGAGCAGTGCATATCCCCTTTATATTTTTCTCCTGGCACACCCCCTTCAAATCCATCTCCGCCCCAAGCAACTCCCTGTACAATCTTCCCGACAGCTTCTCCCCACCTCTTTCATGCCCTCCAGCACACCGCTGTGCAACAGCCTCACCACCTTCCCCGGCTTCTACTACCTCTTCCGCAAAATATACAGGTGCACCTGCTTCTGCAGCCCTTTTCCTGAAGACCTCCTCAACCTGCACACACCCCTTCTCACTTACCACAACCGGAACCCCCGGCTTGATAATCCCAGCCTTCTCCCGGGCAACCTCCTCAAGAGTGAAACCCAGATGCTCACAATGATCCAAACCAATATTGGTGATGAGCGAAAGTACCGGAGTTATGATATTTGTGGAATCAAGCCTTCCTCCCAAACCGCACTCAACTACAGCCACATCCACCCCACAAGCTGCAAACCACGCAAACGCAAGGGCTGTGGTTATCTCAAAGAAGCTGGCACCAAGCTCAACGAACCTCTCCTTGTACTCCATCAGGAACCCATACACAAACTCCTGCGGAACCATCTCCCCATTAACCTTTATCCTCTCCCTGAAATCCACCAGATGCGGTGAAGTGTAGAGCCCCACCTTATAATTCTTCTGCAAAGCTGCAGCCAGCATGTGGCTGGTGGAACCCTTTCCGTTTGTCCCCGCCACATGGATACTCCTGAACCTGCGGTGGGGATACCCCAACATCCCGTCCAGCGCCTCCATTGTCCCAATACCGGGCTTGTAGGCCACCTTCCCCGCTGTCTGGTAAGAAGGGAAGCGGTTAAAGATGAACTCTATCTCACGGTTATATTCCTGTTGTGTCATATCCATATGTTTACACTCCAAAGGTAAGTACATTTTGCGGGATTTCTTATATTTGTCATCACAAGAAAAAAGACTATGACAATGAAAAAACATTTCCTCATGCTTCTGGCGGCAATGATTGCCACAGCTGCAATTGCCCAGCCCTCAATGAAGAAGGTGCAGGTAATCCTTGTCCCATGCCACGCAGATGCAACCTACAGGCTGGGAGAACAGGTAAAGATGAAGGTCACCACGCTGGATTGCGGCGTCATGCTCAATGATGTGGAAGTAAAATGGCAGGTGAGCGAAGACCTCATGCCGGCACACAAGGAGGGGAACCTCAAGCTGGAGGGACACGAAGGGTACATCAATGCAGGCACAATGAAGGAACCCGGCTATCTGAGGGTAAAGGCAACCGTAGAGCATGAGGGAAAGAAATACACTGCATACTCCACAGTTGGATTTGAAGCGGAAAAGCTGCAGCCCGTAGTGCAGCTCCCTGAAGGGTTTGATGAGTTCTGGGAGAAAAACCTCGCCAGAGTGGAAAAGGTGGAGCTCAACCCTCAAATGGAGCTTCTTCCCGACAGATGTACAGACAAGGTGAATTCATACCTGGTCTCATACGGGAACATCAACGGCACCAGGATGTACGGCATCCTCACCATGCCGAAGGCTCCGGGGAAATACCCGGGCATCCTCCGTCTCCCGGGGGCAGGGGTACATGCAATCGGGGGCAACACTGCAAATGCCGCACAGGGGGCAATCATCCTTGAACTGGGAATACACGGCATTCCTGTGAATCTGCAGGGGAGCATATATACAGATCTCTCGTATGGGGCCCTCTCCTCATACTACACAAGCGGCATTGAGGACAAGGATGCCTTCTACTACAAAAGGGTATATCTTGGTTGTGTGAAGGGGATTGATTTCCTCCTTTCGCTGCCTGAGTGCAACGGAAAGGTGGGCACATTGGGTGGCAGCCAGGGAGGAATGCTCTCAATAGCCGTTTCCGCCCTTGACAAGAGGGTGGCTGCAACCGCAATCTACTTCCCTGCCTTCTGCGACTGCGAAGCATACATGGAGGGGCGCACCGGCGGCTGGCCGCACTACTTCAGGAATGAGGCAAACCGCACAAAGGAGAAGCTGGAGACAATCCGCCACTACGATGCGGCCAATTTTGCCCGCAAGCTCTCCGCTCCGGTATATTTTGCATACGGATACAACGACCTCACCTGCGGCCCAACCACATCCAGGGCCACCTACAATGCAATACAGGCTCCAAAAACCCTGGTGATAAGCGAGAACAGCGGCCACTGGCTCTACCCTGAGCAGACCTCCGCCATGTGGAACTGGCTGATAGAGAAACTGAGGTAAGGAACGGACTTGGAAAACAGAAGAGAGGCGGCCCGGAAAACTCCATGCCGCCTCTCCTGCATTTATAACCAATATTAATTCTGTCCGCCACCCAAGGCCCTGTATAGGGTAACTACCCCCTTTATCTTTTCATAGGTATCCTGCACCTGGAGGTTCCTTGCCTGAAGGAGAGCCTGCTGTGCCACAAGCACCTCCAGATATGGAGTATGCCCATACTGCATGAGTTTTTCTGTCTTCTCCACAGCAGAAGCCAATGCCTCAACCTGTCTGGTCCTGAGTTCCTCCTTGGCAAGAGCTGTCTGGTAAAGGACAAGTGCATTGTTCACCTCCGCACCGGCATCCAATACCGCCTGCTTGAACTCCAGGGCCGCAACTTCCCTTTCAGCCTTGTTTATCTTGGCCTCACCCCTTACGCCACGTGCATTAAAGACAGGCTGGGCCAAAGAGGCGGCAGCATTCAGGAGCAATCCGGCCGGGTCCATAATGTTGCCGCCAAGGTTATTTGTCCATCCGGCCACACCTGAAAGGGATATTGACGGATACATTTTTCCCCTTGAAACATTCCAGTTGTAATGGGCCTGCGCCAGCTTATGCTCTGCAGCCCTCACATCCGGCCTGCGGGAAAGCAGCTGCAGCGGAATTCCTGTCTTGAGCTCCAGCGGGAATGAAGCGGCGGAGAGTACCCCCCTTTCTATCCTCTGCGGAGTCATGGCCAGTGTAGTGGAGAGGGAATTCTCAAGCTCAACAATAGCCTTCTTTATATCCTCAACTGCTGCCTCTACCTCATATTTTGCCCCTTCCATCTGGGAAACTGCAACATCATCAGCCATACCGGCCTCCTTCATGGCCCTCAGCACCCTTACACTCTCCCTGAACTTCTCAAGGCTCTGTGATGCAACAAGGAGCTGCTCATCCAGCATCAGCAATGTATAATATTGCATTGCTATTCCCGATATGAGTCCGGTCCTCACCGCCTGGCCATAATCCTTTGCCATCTCATACGAGGCTCTTGCCCCCCTTTTGGCATTTGTCTTCTTTCCAAAAATATCCAGTTCCCAACTTGCGGCAACCGGGATTGAATACGTGCCGTCAATATCAAAGGCCACCTTATCATAGTCATCAAACTTGCCTATGCTCCCATCCGGAGCAAAATTGAATGAGGGAAGGTAAGACATCCTTGCTATACCAAGGGCAGTCCTGGCCTGTGAAGCCCTGAGTTCTGCAGTGCGCAAGTCTGTATTGGCCTCAAGCCCTCTCTCTATCAATGTGTGCAGATATGGATCTGTAAAGAGCTCCCTCCATCCCAAATCAGCAATTGATGCAGTGTCTGATGTCACATTCTCCACCCCAAAAAGGTTCTCCGGAGCTGCTTCCGCAGGCCTTTCATATTTCTTATACAATCCGCACCCGGTTGCTATCAGCGCAACCGCTGCCATAACAATTATCTTTTTCATCTGTATCACTCCATTAAAAATGTACTGTGTTGTCGTGCTCACCCTTTGCCTTCTTCTGTTCCCTTACCTGGTCTATCTCATAATCTATCTGGTTGTCGGGAGTCTCTTCAAACTGCACAGGCCTGAACTTCTCTTCTATCTTCTGGAATACGGTGAACAGGGCAGGTACAAGGAACAGCAGGATAAGTGTACCTACAACCATACCTCCTACGGCTCCGGTACCAAGTGCATTGTTTCCGTTTGCACCTACTCCGGATGCAAACATCATTGGTATCATACCAAATACCATTGTAAGAGCTGTCATAAGAATAGGTCTCAAACGTACCATTGCCGCACCCATTGCCGCCTGATGTATGCTCATTCCGGCTTTACGGCGGCTGGATGCATACTCTGTAATGAGGATGGCGGTCTTTGCCAACAGTCCTATGAGCATGATAACACCTGTCTGCAGGTATATATTATTCTCAAGTCCAAAGAGTTTTGCAAACATGAAGCTTCCCATGATTCCACAAGGGACCGAAAGGATTACAGCCATAGGGATGAGGAAACTCTCATAAAATGCGCAGAGGATAAGATATATGAGGACAATACAGATTCCATATACCGCCATTGCATTGTTTCCAGTACGTTCCTCCTCCCTTGAGATTCCGGCAAACTCAAAATCAAAGTTTCTTGGGAGAGTGAGCTGTGCCACCTCCTTTACGGCATTGATAGCGTCTCCTGAAGAGTATCCATCCGCAGCCGAACCGTTTATGGCAATTGAGTTGTACATGTTGAACCTAGAAAGGGTCTGGGCGCCGTATACCTTCTCAAGAGAGATGAACTGCCCCAGAGGAGCCATCTGACCGTTCTGCATCCTTACAAAAGTCTTGTCCAGGGCCTCAGGGGTCATCCTGTATTTGGGATCTGCCTGTATCATTACACGGTACACGTGTGAGAAACGGTTGATGTTTGAAACATACGAACCTCCATAGTACCCTGCCAGGGTAGAGAGTACCGAAGCCGGAGAGACTCCTGCCCTCTTGCATTTTGCCGCATCCACACTCACCAGATACTGCGGGAAGTTGGGGTTGAATGCAGTATATGCCTGTGCAATTTCGGGTCTGCTGTTGAGCTCTTTAAGGAAGTTTTGGGCTATTGCAAAGAACTCATTTATATCCCCTCCCATCTTGTCCTGCAGGTGCATTTCAAATCCGTTTGTCATACCATAACCGGTAATAAGGGGTGGGGACATAGGGATTATTGAAACATCCTTAATATCTGCAGTGCGCCCCATAATCTGCCCAATTACGGCATTTACGCTCTGCTCCTTGTCCGGGCGCTGCTGCCAGTCCTTCAGCTTTATCTGTATGAGGCCGTATGAAGAACCGGCTCCGGAGATAAGTCCATAACCCGCCACAGTAGAGGCAAGCTCTATCTCCGGAATATCTGCTATCCTGCCATACACCTCCATAAGCCTGTCATTGGTATTCTGCAATGAGCTTCCCGGTGCAGCCTGCACGTCAATCATGATGGCACCCATATCCTCATTAGGGACAAGGCCTGTCTTTGTGGTTGACATGAAGAGTACCAGCAATACAACGCATCCAACAATGAGGGCCCATACAAGCCAGGTCCTCTTTATGAAGAACTTGACCCCATTCTTGTATTTGTCTACCACTGCATTGAATCCGGCAGCAAACCTCTTCCTGAACCTTGCAGAGAAGTTGTCCACCTCAACGCCATTCTCATCCACATAAGGATTCAGGAGCATTGCGCTCAACGCAGGGGCCAGAGTAAGGGAGTTTATGGCCGATATGCCCACAGATACCGCCATTGTAATACCAAACTGGGTATAGAACACACCAGATGTACCGCCCATCATGGAAACCGGGATGAACACCGCCATAAACACAAGCGTAGAGGTAAGGATAGCGGATGAGATGCCGTCCATGGCATCTATTGTAGCATGATATGAAGATTTGTATCCAACCTCAAGCTTTGCCTGTACAGCCTCCACTACCACAATGGCATTGTCAACCACTGTACCTATGGCCAACACAAGGGCAAACAGGGTAAGCAGATTTACTGTAAATCCTGCAACCGCCATAAATGCAAACGTACCTATCACTGACACAAAGATTGAGACTGTAGGGATAAGGGTGGCTTTCCAGTCCTGAAGGAAGAAATATACCACCAGCACCACAAGCAGGATTGCAAGTATGAGTGATTTCACCACCTCCCTTATGGAGGCATAAAGGAACTCATTCACAGACATCATTGTATCTATCATCATCCCTTTTGGCATGCTCCGGCGGCACTCCTCCATAAGGGCATCAATGTCATTCACCACCTGGGTTGCATTGGAGCCTGCAATCTGGAACACCATCATCTCCACGCCAGGATGGCCGTCTGTTGTTGACTTGTATCCATAGGACTCTATGCCAAGCTCAATATGGGCCACATCCTTCAGGCGGAGCACCTCCCCACCGGGAAGTGCAGAAATCACCATCTCTCCAAACTCCTCTGGGGTCTGTTTACGGCCGGAGTACTTCATTATATATTCATATGTAGAGCCGGAACTCTCGCCGAATGAACCTGTTGCCGACTCTATATTCTGCTCTGCAAGCACCCCTATGATATCGTCGGGAACAAGGTGATGATGGGCCATCGCTGCCGGGTTGAACCAGATTCTCATACTGTACTGGTCTGAAAGGAGCACCACTGTACCCACACCCTTTATACGCTTCATCTGAGGTTCAATGTTTATCTTGGAGTAATTGGCCAGGAATTTTGTATCGTAGCCGCTCTCCTCCGTAGCATGGAGGTCTATAACCTTAATCATACTGTTCTGCCTCTTGATTACAGAGACGCCAATGCGGGTAACCTCCGCAGGGAGCGAACCGGTAGCCTGTGCAACACGGTTCTGAACATAAACAGCCGCCATATCCGGATCCATGCCCTGACGGAAATAGACCATAATCTCCACATTTCCCGAGTTGGTGGCAGTGGATTGCATATAGTCCATATTCTCCACACCATTTATGGCCTCCTCAAGAGGGGCAATAACAGATTTCTGCACTGCCTCCGCAGAAGCGCCGGGATACGCAGTCATAACCATAACTGTAGGAGGGGCAATATCCGGGAACTGCTCTACCGGAAGCGTCTTTATTCCAATAAGTCCGGCAAGTACAATTACAATTGAGATTACTGCAGAAAGTACCGGACGCTCAATAAATGTCCTTAATTTCATAACTGCCGTCCCCCCTATTTAATGTTTACCTGCTGTCCGTCGCGGATAAGTCCTACACCCTCAGCAATTATTGTATCACCCTGTGAAAGTCCTGATTTTACAATGTACTTCTTCCCGTCATCAGAAAGGGCAACATCAACACGGGTGGCAACAGCCTTCCCGTCCACAAACTTGTACACAAATACAATATCCTGAAGTTCAAATGTTGCAGAAACAGGTATCACAAGCACATCCTCCAGCTTGGATGCAAGCACCACCCTTCCCGATGATCCGCTGTGCAGTATCCCACCTTCATTAGGGAATACAGCCCTCACCGATACGCTTGCAGTGGAAGGGTCAATTACACCACTTATAGACTCAATCCTTCCCTGCTCCCCATACATTGCACCATTTGCAAGCTCAAGGCTTACCGGAGGTAGTGCGGCAAGAGCCTGGTCCATGGAACCATATTGAGAAACAAGGTCCAGCAGCCCGGTCTCAGAAAGTGAATAATAGACATACATCCTGGAATTGTCAGATACTGTAGTAAGCGGCATTGGAGTTGCCGGAGAAACCAGCGCACCCTCCCTGAAAGGTATTGTACCCACAACACCGTCTGCAGGGCTGAGCACCTGTGTATAGGTAAAATTGTTTCTGGCATTTGTAAGGGCAGCCTCAGCCTGTGACAGGGCGGCTTTGGCAGTAAGCAGCTGGTTCCGGCTTGTAAGCATATCAAACTCAGAAACCACATTCTGCTCATAAAGCTTTACACGGCTGTCATACACCAGCTGGGCGGTAGCCACACCTGCCTGGGCAGCCTCAACATTTGCCTGGGCCATCTGCAGGGCCGCCTTGAAAGGGACCTGGTCTATGATGAAAAGCGACTTCCCTTTCTTTACCTTCTCACCCTCCTTTACACAAACCTTTGAGATTGTACCCTGCACCTGAGGATAAATGGCAATATCCTGCCGTCCCTCAATGGATGCCGGATAAACATCCGATAAGACAATATCCTCAGCCACCACCTTCATGGCTGAATAGGCCGGAGCCTCACTCTGGCCCTGTTGCCCGTTTCCGCTGCAGCCGGCCATCACAATGCTGCATATTGCAAATGCAGCCAAAAACATCAATTTCTTCATTCCATATAATTTTTGCGGGCGCAAAGGTAGTGGTGGAGCCGGATGGAAGAGATTTCAAAAGATGATGTAAAATGTTCAATTTGCGAACCAAAATTGCAAAATATTCTCTAATTTTGGCCTCCCAAACCCCGCTAAAATGGATATCCTCAGTACACATATAACCAATGCAATAGAATCTGAAAGTGAATTTCTCATTGCAGACATAAACCTTTCAGAACCAGGAATACACCCCATAAAGATAGCCGGAGGAGCAATCTGCATATGCCGCAGGGGAAAGGCATTGCTGAATATAGATACTGCAACCCACCCTGTAGAACAAGGTACAGAGATAATCCTCTTCCCCGACATGACATTCGTGTTTGAAGAATGCAGCAATGACTTCACCCTTTCAATGTTCATTTTCTCCCGACAGATATTCAGCCAGGCACTCATAAAGTTCAACTCAACTTTCTTCCAGAGAATCTACACCCAACCCACATATCTGCACCAGGCGGGAGGGGAAGAGATTGCCCTATGCTACTTCCGCATCCTGGGGAACATAAAATCCGACTCCAGAAACACCTTCCGCACCATCATTGCCATAAACCTCCTAAGAAGCATGATGCTGAACATCTATGACAAACATATCCGGTTCAGCTCGCAGCAGGAAAAATTCATTGAAACCAGGAAAGAGGAGCTCTACAACAGATTCATGACACTGATAAGCGAATATGGCAAAGAACGCAGGGATGTGGCATTCTATGCGGAGAGACTCTGCATCACTCCAAGATACCTTGAAGAGATAACCGGCTCCATAGCCGGGGAAACACCCAAAGAGACAATAGACTTTATGATAATACAAGAGATAAAGCTTATCCTCACCTTCTCACAGATGACCCTACAGCAAGTTGCAGACCACCTCAACTTCCCGGACCAGTCATACCTTGGCCGCTACTTCAAGAGGCATACAGGCATCTCTCCTGCCACCTGGCGCAAAAAGGCATTGGCTATGTAACACACTACAAACGTGCATATTATATCACTGTCAAGCAAAATTATAGACATATTTTTTGATTATTTTTTTGTAATTTAGCAGTTGAATCCGTGGTGTGAGACAGCATATTGCCTTGTACTCCGGCCCGTAGGTTCTTTGTTGAATCTAATCCAAAAATTATGTCAAAGACATTTGATCAGAATGTTGAGAAGGCACAGGTTCTTGTTGCCGGCATCAAAAAGAATTTTGCAGAAGTAGAAAAGTATGGTATCAGGATGGAGAATCTTGCAAAACTTGAGGAGGAATCCGCCAAGGCGCTTGCAATGATCAAGGAGGTTGAAGAGATGAGGGAAATTGTTTCCCTGAAACTTCAGGCCGCCAATGCCCAGCTTGAGAGCGTAAAGGGCAGCTATGCTGAAATCAGGCAGGCCATCAGGCTCAACTACCCCCAGGAACAGTGGGCCAGGTTCGGCCTCATGGACAAGAGGTAAGACAAGGCACCTGCAGGGATGCAGGTGTTTTTTTTATCCACAGTGGTCATTTTTGGGGAGGTTGGGGATTTTTATTACCTTTGCGGCACATTTGAAAGGATATACACATATGGCATCTATCTATACATCAAGCATCTGCAGTTCCCCAAAGGTTTTCCTGTGGGGCAGTGAGTATCCTTTCAACCAAATCATTTAGAGGCGGGTCAATCCTCTTTTCCCGATAGCTCCGGCAGGGGCAGAGTCCAGGAAAACCAGAATGGGAATTCCTGTCGGGAAGATAAAATACCAAGCAAAAAAGTTTAAAATATTTTATATGGGAAAAACACGTTTTCTCATAACATTGTGTTCTGCAATGTTATGTGGTTATGGTGTCTGTGCCCAGGATGCTGCTTCTGTGCAGGGAAGCAAGGTTGTAAAGCTGGACATCCAGCAGATGTTCTCCCTTGCAGATGAGCACAACAGCAGCATAAAGGCGTACGGCACCGCAGTTATGGAGGCCCGGGAGGGCATAAAGGCGGCCAGGAGTGCATGGCTGCCGGATATTGATATCTCGCTTTCCGCATCCTATAATGGGGACGGAACAGTTTGGGACAGGGATTTCAAGAATATAATGTCGGCAGAGATTCCAGATTTCGGGAACAGCTTTGCAGTTGAGGTGGCGCAGGTGCTCTACACAGGCGGGGCCATAAAGAGCGGAGTGGAGATGAGTACACTTGCGGAAAAGATGGCCCAGCTGGATTACAGGCACAACCGGGAGGAGGTGCGCTTCCTGATAGTGGGGAACTACATTGAGTTGTGCAAGACAGGGAACCAGTTGCAGGTGCTGGAGAGCCATATTGCCCAGACAGGGCAGGTACTGGAGCAGATGAAGGTAAGGGTGGCACAGGGAGCAGCCCTGCAGAATGATGTAACCAGGATGGAGCTTCTCCTGCAGAACCTTGAATATAACAAGGTGAAGCTTATAAATGCCCGCAGGATAATCAATGCACAGCTCAATACCGCCCTTGGTCTTGAGGAAGGGACTGTTATTGAGGTGTCACCTGTGGATATCAGCTCCCTTCAGGAGCAGGAGAGCGGATACTGGCGCAGCTGTGCCCTCAACTCAGCATACGGGATACAGATGGCCAGGGCTGCAACACAGATGAGCGGACACAAGCTTAAGATAACCAAATCCGGGAGGCTCCCTAAAGTGGCCCTCTATGCCACCAACAGCCTCAACGGACCGGTAACCTTTGAGATTCCGGTACTGGACAAGAATTTCAACTACTGGGGATTTGGGATAGGGCTCAAATACAACCTTGGCAATCTCTACAAGAGCGGAAATAAGATAAGGCAGGACAAGCTGGCTGTTACAAGGGCCGCACAGCAGGAGCAGGTTGCAATGGAGGGGATACTCCTTGGGGTGGAAGCCGCTGAAATAAGCTACAGGGAAGCATATCAGCTGCTACAGACAAGGCTCAAGAGCGTTGAGCTGGCCACCACAAACTATGACCTTGTGAGCTACCGTTACCAGAACGGTCTGGCCCTCATCACAGACCTGCTGGATGCCTCTTCCCAGAAACTGGATGCACAGCTGCAGGAGGTGAACGCCCGCATGAACATCCTATACAACTATTATAAGCTCCATTATATTTCAGGAATACTTTAATCTTACAGACATGAACAAGAAAACAAAAAAGACAGCTGCCAATATAGTTATAATTGCATTCTGCCTGTGCGGCCTCTGCTGGGTTGCATCGGCATTCTTCCATTTTGGAGGAGAATATACCAACAATGCCCAGGTAAGGCAGGATATAGTCCCTATAGCCTCAAGAGTGCAGGGATTCATAAAGGAGATAAGGTTTGAGGAATTCCAGCAGGTAAGGGAAGGGGACACCCTTGTGGTAATAGAGGATACCGAGTACAGGCTGCGCCTGGCCCAGGCAAAGGCAGATTACCAGAATGCCCTTGTGGGAAAAGATGCAATGGGTACAGCAATCTCCACAATTTCAAATAATGTGGCGGTGAATGATGCCGCCATTGCAGAGGTGGAGGTACTGCTGGAGCAGGCTAGGGCAGACTACAGCCGCTTTAAGGTACTTTATGAGAACAATGCGGTTACAAAGCAGCAGTTTGAGGGTATAACCGTAAAATATGAATCTCTCAAGGCCAAGCTTGAGACAATGAAGCTGCAGAAAAGGAGCACATCACTTGTAAAGAACGAGCAGGTGCAGCGCCTTGAGCAGACCCAGGCCCGCATAGAGGTTTGCCAGGCCGCACTCGAACTGGCCAGGCTGAACCTTTCTTATTGTTACGTGCTGGCACCATGCAACGGTATAATGAGCCGCAAGACAATACAGGTTGGGGAGCTTGTAATGCCAGGCAAGCCGCTCTTCTCAGTTGTAGACAATTCAGCCGCATGGATTGTAGCAAATTTCAGGGAGACCCAGAGAGGGGGCATTGCAGTTGGGGATGCAGTGGAAATAGAGGTGGATGCCTTCCCGGGAGTGGAATTCAAGGGGACAGTGGAATCCATCTCCAATGCAACAGGAGCCCAGTATTCATACGCTGCTCCCGACAATTCACAGGGCAATTTTGTAAAGGTTGAGCAGAGAATCCCCGTAAAGATTGTATTCTCGGAGGGAAATCCGGCAGAAGTGGGGCAGCTGAGTGCCGGAATGAATGCAGAGGTTAAGGTAAAGTAAGTGACCCGGAATATGGCACAATACAATCAGGGACCTTTCAGGTTCATGAATTTCAAGGAGTGGGTTCCCGACAGGTTCCGCTTCTGGATCTACATCCTTTTCCTGGTGGCATTCCAGTTCTCCAACGGAATGTACTTCACCGCCATGAGCCAGATGGAGGGGGAATTTTCCATCACAATGAATGATGTGAAAATGACCAGCCATGCGGTGCTCATAGGGCTTACAATGTACTTTCCGCTGGCTTTCAGGCTGAAGTTCCGGTTTACAAACCGCACATCGCTGATGGTGGCCTCCACAGGTCTGGCCCTGTGCAACCTCTTTGTTCCGCATACAGACCATCCCTGGCTGCTGGTACTGCTGGGATTCACCGGAGGATTCTTCCGCCTTTACGGCACGTTTGAATGCTTCTCCAACATATTGCCCAAGATTGCCCCCACTTTCAACTACAGGGTATTCCTCTCTTTCGTGTTCTTTGTGGTGCTGGCGGTGATACATGTGTTTGATGCTGTGAGCATATACATTGTATATCATTTCGGGTGGAAATGCCTTCACATTGCAGCGGTGGGGTTAATGACAATGGTATTCCTTATGGCTATGGGGCTTATGCGCCCGTTCCGGCCGGCACCCAAGATGCCCCTGCTGGGAATTGACTGGGGCGGGTTCATCCTATGGAGCATATTCATCCTTTCTGCAATCTTTGTGGTGCAGTACGGGCACCAGCTGGGATGGTTAGGCTCACCTTATATAAGGGTGGCCATTGGGGTGGTGTGCATATCACTGGCATTCAATATAGGGAAGATGACATACATCAGGCACCCTTTTCTGGAGGCTGCGGCATTCAGGGTAAGGAACCTTTGGAACCTTATGGTGCTGTTCCTGTGCCTGGGAATCCTCCTTGCCTCCAAGAATGTGCTGCAGAATACCTTTACTGGAGGAGTATTACACTATGGGCAGATGACCCTCAGCACCCTCAAGTGGGTTGAGTTTGCCGGTGGTCTGCTGGGTGCAGTGTTCAGCTGGCAGGCCCTCACAAGGTTCAATCTGGGCTACAAGAGCGTTACCTTCATAGGATTTGCCGCAGTGGTGGGATATGTGGGGATGATGTATTTTACCGTTACCCCGTACACCAATCTGGAAAAGCTGTTTTTGCCGCTGCTGCTGTGCAACTTCGGGCATCTGGCAATCTTCATTGCCCTTACCTCGTACATACAGGCAACAGCCCCTTTCAAGAACTATTTCCAGATACTGTGCATCCTGGGATTCATCCGTACGGGAATAGCATCCCCTATAGGGGACGCCCTCTACCAGAGTGGCATTTCAGGGCTGCTGGGCAGGCACCTTACAGCCTTGGGGGAATATCCCCAGGCCTTTGTGGCAACACTGCAGGAGCTATACGGATACACCTTCATCTTTGGAGTTGTGGTACTGGTGGCAATAGCCGCATCGCGCTTCAAAAAGCATATTGAGAGGCCTTTGCCGGGCCTTAAGGCAGTCTACCGCATGCTGAACCGGGTAATCTAGAACGGGAAGAGCAGCGGCAGCAGGAATACCATTACTATTCCCATAATTATCTGCAGCGGCAGTCCCACCTTCACATAGTCCATGAACGAGTATTGTCCTGCCGACATTACAAGTGCATTGGGCGGTGTGGAGAACGGCGAGGCAAAGCACATGCTGGCCGCCACAGTTACCGCAAACATATAAGGCACGGGGCTCACACCTATCTGCAGGGCACACTGCAGGGCAATTGGGGCCATAAGCATGGCCGTTACAGTATTGCTTATGAAGATAGTCATTACAGAGGTGGCCGCATACACAATACCCATCAGAGCAATAGGGTTCCCGAGTCCAAGGCCCCCTACCAGAGTATCTGTAAGGAGGGTTGAGACACCTGTCTTCTCCAGGGCGGTTGACATTGGCATCATGGCTGCAAAAAGTACAATTGTCTGCCAGTTGATTGTCTTGTAGGCCGCCTCCACACTGCGGACACAGCCGGTAATCACCATAAATACCGCCGCCAGGAGCACTGCCGTTACCGGAGCCACGGGGATGCTGTCAAAGACCATTGCCACAATCATCCCCACCATTATAAGTGCCGCCATTGGGGCCTTGTGGTCGAGGGTGACCTTTGCCGCCTCCTGCAGAGGCTCACCCAGCACCACCCAGTTGCTGGACTCGCTCTTCAGACGTGCAATGTCCTTCCAGGCTCCCTGTACAAGGAGCATATCCCCCTCGTGAATCTTCTCCTGGCCCAAATCCCGGAGCAGATAATCATGCTTTCTCCTTATACCCAACACATTCACACTGAACTTGGCACGGAAACCCGCCTCCACCACAGTACGGTTAATCATAGAGGAAGAGGGCATTATGAGAATCTCCGCCACTCCTATATCAAAGAAATCCATTGAAGCATTGGAAGAGCTCCCGTCTATCTCATCAGTATGGTTGTCCAACAGTCTCAGCCGATAGTCCTGTGCAAACTTCTGTATCTTCTCAGGCTCCCCTTGCAGATACAGCACATCCCCTTGCTTGAGCAGAAGGTCCGGTGAAGCAAGCTGCTGGTTCACAGTACGCACAAAATGGTTCTGCCCTGTACTGCGCCTGAGCTCCAGCACATTTATGCCGTACTCCCTGTAGATGTTCAGATCTACAACAGTCTTCCCAATAGCCTTGGAATACACATTGTCTATATGCAACCTGAAAAGGTTCTCGGTAATGCCGTACTCCCTCACAAGCTCGTTGAGAGACTTGCCGGCCTTCTTCTTGTCCCTATTCTTCTCCTTTGGAGTCAGGAAAAATTTAGTCATCGGGAGGAGGACAAGGATACCCACCACAAGGGTTACCAGGCCAACCGGCAGGAATGTGAAGAAGCCAAGGGGCCTGAAGCCTGCACTTGCAAGGGTCTCGCTCACTATGAGGTTGGGCGGAGTACCAATAAGGGTCATCATACCTCCCATACTGCTGGCAAAGGCCAGAGGCATCATAAGGCGGCGGGGAGAAGTCCCCGCACCTGCAGCCATACTCACCACTATAGGGAGCATAAGGGCCACAGTACCCGTATTGCTCACAAAGGCCCCAATAGTACCTGTAACCAGCATCACCAGCAGGAACAGGCGCAGTTCGCTCTCTCCTGCAAGTACCATCACCTTGCTGCTTATCATCTTGGCCAGGCCTGTCTGGAAAATGCCGCCTCCCACCACAAACAGCCCAACCATCATTATAACCGTAGTATTTGAGAATCCCGACAGAGCCTCTGCCGGAGTAAGTATCTGGCAGAGCAGCAGCGCCAACAGGGCACACAGGGCCACCAGATCCGACCTCACCTTGCCGCCCACAAAAAAGGCCGCCGCCACAAGAAGTATTATAAGCGTTGCAATCATATCCTGCCGTATTTCATTTCATCCCCATTGCTGTCATATTGTTTCCTTTTTCCCCGCGGTTTTTCCGTGAGCCTTATCCGCACCACCGCAGTCATCTGCAATGACCTGGCCACCGCATCATCAAAGGCACCCATATGATGAGGGAGGAACCTGTTGCAGATTGCCCTGAGAGCCTCAACCTTCTCCTGTTCATCCTCTACTAACACCGCATGCCCCATTGCAATTGCAGACTTGTACTCCAGGGTGAAATCTCCACCCTTCGGACCCACAACAGGGCGGCAATAAGAAACTGCCGAAAGGCACACAACAGGATTATGCTTTATGCACTCCAGCTTCTCACCCTCCTTTGCACAATGAAAATAAAAAATATCCCCATCACCTGCATCACCAGCCGCCAATGATAGCGGAACCGCGTACGGTGTACCGTCCGGGCGTGTCATGCTTACTGTAACATATGGTGCCTTCTGCAGAACCTCCAGCGCAAAAGCCGCATCCATCTCCCTGTCTTTTCTTCTCATAATGCCATATATATTTCTTCACCGCTAATTTACCCTTTTATCTGATACCTTCCATGTAATATCCTGATTTTTTGAATTAAATTTGTACCCGCTATGAAACAGGCTGTAAAGATTATAGGCTCCCTCATAATTGGAGCGGCATTTGGATTTGGAATTGCCACGCTGTTCGTAATACTTACAACAGACCTTACCCTGCAAGAGTTTTTGGGGAAATTCAATAATGTACAATTGCTGGAAATGGCAGGAGTTGTCCTGTTCTCAGTATTGAGTTTTCTGCTTGCGCTGCCGCTGCAAATTATATTTCACGAAGGAGGCCACCTTCTGGCAGGGCTCCTTACCGGATATAAGTTTGTATCCTTCAGGATATTGAACATTACATTCATAAACTCTGGAGGAAAAATTGCAGTCAAACGGTTCAAGATTGCCGGAACCGGCGGCCAATGCCTCCTGTCTCCGTCTGAAAAGCCTGTAGAGGAGATAAATGCCACATGGTACAATGCAGGAGGCTTTCTGGCAAACCTGTTACTGTCGGGAGGGGCATTATACTTGTCCGTCCTATATGATGCAGCTCTTGCCAAGACTTTCCTGTTCATCTTTGCCCTTACCGGGATTTTCTTTGCTATTCTGAACGGCATCCCATTCAAGGTGGGCGGTATACCAAATGACGGATATAACTTAAAAATGCTCCACAATAATTTGGAGAGCAGGAAGGCCCACGATATGCTTGTGGAGGCTTATGCCAACAAGGACAAGATAGCCCCATTATTTGTAAATGAGATAATATGCGAGCTGATATACACCTCACTGGCTACAGGAGAGACAGAAAAGGCAAGGGAACTTTATACCGGTGATATTGAAAAATATATCAGTCAGCACCGCAAAGTGATGAGCTCAAAGGAGAGGATTATGAGTGTAGCGAGGTTATCTTTCGGGATGCCGGAAAATGCCGTCAAGCCGACATTCGCACCCGAAAACCTCGCTCCACTCTGAGGTGGAGGTAATCCGCGATGGTCGCAGATTGAGAAATTCTATCGAAAAATTGAATTCGTGGAAGCAATAGAATTGCTGACAAGCAGAAGA
>JAFUMO010000027.1 GCA_017482565.1 Bacteroidales bacterium
AAAAATACGGAGCAATCTTTGTTGATGCTCCGCAAATAGATGTATCTTCTACCCAAATCCGCAATCTGGAGAACGAGGGGAAAGATGCCAGTCACCTGAGATATTGATTGCAATCCAAAGGCCTCTTCAGAGTACGGTAATATCTACGCCGGTTTCCAAAAAACTCAGCAGACTCATCTGAACTTCTGCCGGCTTCTCCGAATCTCCGCAGTTCTCTCAGAGCTCCGCAGCTCTCTCGGAGCTCAGCAGACCCCTCCAAGACACTTTCTGAACAGATCCGACACCACAGGTGCAACAATTGTCATCTGCTCCTTCTTTACAGGATGGGTGAACTGTATTGTACGGGAGTGAAGACAGATGCTTCCGTCGGGATTGGAACGGGGCGCACCATATTTCAAATCACCTTTTATTACGCATCCTACAGTTGAGAGCTGACACCTTATCTGATGATGCCTGCCGGTATACAGCAGCACCTCCAGAAGGAAATATCTGTCGGTCTCCTTAATAAGTTTATATTTTAGACGGGCCTCCTTCGCTCCATTTTTAGGGGCAGGCCATGCGTAGGTCTTGTTCTGTTTTTCGTTGCGTGTAAGATAGTGTTTGAGCTCTGCTTCAACAGGATTTGGCTTTGCACATACCAACGCCCAATAGGTCTTGTGCATCTGTCCTTCGCGGAAGGCCTTATTGAGACGCTCCAGCGCCTTTGAGCTCTTTGCAAAGATTACTGCTCCGCTTACAGGGCGGTCTAGACGGTGCACAACCCCGAGGAATACCGCTCCCGGCTTGCTGTCGCGCTTGGCTATAAAGGCCTTGAGCTTTTCGCCGAGACATTCATCCTGCGTTTTATCGGCCTGCACTATCTCTCCCGAGCGTTTGTTGAATATGAGCAGATGATTGTCTTCATACAATATACGGTCTGCTATATCCTTGAACTCCTGGGCCGGAATATTCCTGTAAAAAGGAGATGCGCCCTCCATATGTGTATTGCCGCTCTCTTGCATATGCTATCAATACACAACAGAATCAATATTGTTCAGACTCATTTGGAAAATCACCGCTCTTCACATCGGCAACATAATTCTGGAATGCCTTGAGGTACTCTTCATACATATTGCCGTATCTGCGCAAAAAACGTGGAGAGAAGGTGTTGTTGAGGCCAAGCATATCGTGCATTACAAGAACCTGTCCGTCGCACCATTTGCCGGCACCAATACCTATTGTAGGAATCGACAGCTGCTCAGAAACCCTCTTAGCCAATGCTGCAGGTATCTTCTCCAGAACTATCGCAAAACATCCTGCCTTCTCAAGAGCTATGGCATCCTCAATGAGTTTGTTTGCCTCAGCCTCCTCTTTGGCTCTTACTGCGTAAGTTCCGAATTTATGAATCGACTGTGGAGTAAGTCCAAGGTGGCCCATTACAGGAATGCCGGTAGAGAGAATCCTCTCAACAGACTCCATAATCTCAGCACCGCCCTCCATCTTTACAGCATCTGCCTCAGACTCCTTCATTATTCTGATTGCACTTCTTACCGCCTCTTTAGGGTTACCCTGATAGGTTCCGAACGGCATATCCACAAC
>JAFUMO010000028.1 GCA_017482565.1 Bacteroidales bacterium
AAGAATGAGGTCATAGTCTGAAAACTATGCTGCTTGTCTTTCTATTTCTTTCAATGAACTTCCGCCGAGAACGTTCGTTTCTCAAACGGGTTGCAAAGATATGGGGAGTTTTTTTATTCTCCAAATTATTTTGGAAAAATTTTCTAAAATATTTTTTAACAAGCTGATTTACAAAGCGAAAAATTTTATATCTTTGTAGCCCCAATATCGGAACGGATGAACATATATCTGAAAATTTTTACCTGTTTTGCCAAAATTGGAGCCTTCACCATAGGTGGCGGATATGCCATGATTCCCATAATACAGAAGGAAGTTGTGGACAAGAACAAGTGGATTGGGGAGCAGGACTTCCTTGACATCCTTGCTATTTCCCAGTCTGCTCCGGGGATTCTGGCAGTAAACATCTCCATTTTCCTGGGGTACCGCCTCAGGGGGATAAAAGGGAGCATCGTTGCCACATTGGGAAGTACCCTTCCGTCATTCCTTATAATATTGCTTATAGCCATGTTCTTCACGGGATACCAGGACAACCCCACAATAATAAGCATATTCAAGGGAATCAGACCGGTTGTAGTTGCCCTTATAGCGGTTCCCATGATAAACATGGCAAAAAAGGCCAAGCTCAACATCTATACCGGCGCACTTGCAGCCATAACCGCACTGCTTATAATATTCCTTAAGGTATCTCCGGTATATATATTGCTGGTTGTAGGGGTAATCTTCATTTCAATGACCGCAGGGAGGAGGAGAATATGATATATCTGCAGCTGTTCTATACATTCTTCATAATAGGGCTCTTCACATTCGGCGGGGGCTATGCAATGCTCTCCCTCATACAGAATGAGGTAGTGGTGAACCATGCATGGGTAACGGCCCGGGAGTTCACTGATATGGTAGCCATATCCCAGATGACGCCAGGCCCCATTGGGATAAACAGCGCAACATATGTGGGTTATGCCGTAACGGGAAACATATTCGGATCACTGCTGGCAACCATTGCAGTATCCCTCCCGTCATTCCTGATAATCCTCTCCATCTGCAAGATATACTCAAGATTCAAGGAGAGCAACATCTTTGCCTCCCTCATGAAGACCCTGCGCCCTGTAGTGATAGGGATGATAGGGGCAGCGGCAGGCATCCTTGTCACAGACGAGAACTTCATAGACTGGACCAGTTGGGCCCTGTTTGCAGCGGCATTCATAGCCAGCCAGTGGCTCAAGATGAACCCTATCCTCATAATAATACTCGGCGGGGCAATAGGCTGGCTCATTTATTGAGTTTCCTGAGCTTCCACACAGCCACAAGTTCCGAAATGCCGTACAGGGCTGTTGCAGCCCCAAAAATCATCGTAAGCATCTCCGTTGAAGCCCTTGGGGAGAAGAAAAGTGCAATGCCGCACACAGTTATTGCAACCGGAACCACATACATTCCTCCCGACAAATTTGCAACCCTTCCTCCAAGATACAGCCCTATTATCTGGGAAATGCCGGCCACAAGGAGCACAGCCCCAAACAGGAATGCAATGAGTCCGAGGAAGAAATTGGGGAAGAGGAATACCAGCAGTCCGAAGACCAGATATACAACCACGTTGAGCACAACAATCACAGGCACCGGGCTGCTGCTCCTTGATGCGGCTGCAAGCGCGGTAAAAAGGGTGATGAACCCGATTGTAAGGAGGAACCCCGCAATCAGCTTCACAATCAGCCCTGCGGTAAAGCCTGGCCATATAAGGAGGCACAGCCCCATGAGCAGTGCCGCCACACCTCTCAATGTGGATGTGGTCCTTCCTGTTACATAATATCCGTATTCCATAACCATTATATTTTATATGGAGGCCCCTGCCTGCAAGAGGATCAGAACGCCTTCCTTATTATTTCCCTCACGTTGTCAGCTTTTCCCATTGTGTAGAAGTGTACCGCCCTGGCACCCCACTCCAGCAGCTCCTTGCACTGGATTGTAGCCCACTCTATACCCAGCCTGTAGATGGCCTCATTATCCCTGCATTTTACCAGCTCTTTCATAAGCTCCTGCGGTATATCTATTGAGAACGCCTTTGGAAGGAGATCTATATGCTTCTGTGTTGAGATAGGCTTTATTCCTGGGATGATGGGAACTGTTATCCCAGCCGCCCTGCATTTCTCCACAAATGAGAAGAACTTTGCATTGTCAAAGAACATCTGGGTTACAATATAGTCCGCCCCGCACTCAACCTTTCTCTTGAGGTATTCAATGTCAGTATCAAGGTTAGCGGCCTCGCAGTGCTTCTCCGGATAGCCTGCCACTCCAATGCAGAAATCTGTATGGACCGCATTCTTGAGGGTATCATCCAGATATTTGCCATTGTTCATGTTCACTATCTGCTCTACCAGAAAGTTGCTGTGGCCGTACCCTCCTGGGGTGGCTTCAAAATATTTCTCCCCCGGAACCGCGTCCCCCCTCAATGCCATTACATTCTGGATGCCCAGAAAGTTCAGGTCCAGCAGCAGATTTTCAATATCATTCCTGGTTGCCCCTCCGCAGATGACATGAGGCACCACCTCAACATCAAACCGCTTCATTATGGCAGCAGCTATGGCCACAGTACCGGGCCTTTTTGTTACGGTTATCCGGCAGAATGATCCGTCGGGAGACTGGCGGTATTCCACTTCATCCCTGTGGGCTGTCACATTTATGAACGGCGGGTTGAACTCCATGAGGGGTTCAATGGATTTGTACAGCTTGTTTATGTCCGAACCCTTGAGGGGCGGTACAAGTTCAAATGATGTGAAGGGCTTGTGGTCCCCCTTCAGGATATCTATTATCTTCATACTCCAAAATATTCTGCCTGTGGATGGGACACAAGCAATCCGCAAATTACTGTTACCGGATATACTGCATAACTCTCCGTAAGGTGTACCCCAAGGCGCTCCTCCGCCCTCAGAAGGTCAAAGGCCGTACGCTTGAGGGCGTGCGAAGGGCATGCAGGGTATCCGAACGCAGGCCTTATCATGTGGCTTCCCATTGCCACCTGCTCCTGCACCCAAGTTGCAAGGGCATCTGTAAGGCGGGCACACAGGCTGTGGCGCAACAGGAATTCAAAGGACTTGTGGTCAAACTCCTTCTCCCTTAGATCCTCAACCTTAACGGCAAACACCCCTGTCACAGAGTGCTGCGGCTCCCCTCCTGCCGGAGGGAAATAATCCGCAATGCTGCGGTATCCGCTCCCCTCCCTTCTCTGGCGCGGCATAGGGAACCGTGCAATTACCTCCCCGCCCGGCTTGTCATATATAAGTATCACATCCTCACCGTCCTCAACCGCAGAGGAAGCCTCATAGAAATCCACAACTGCAGAGGCCTCAAACTCACCCCCTGCCATTGCCTCACCCAGAAGCTCCAGGGCCTGGGTGTAAATCTTCTCCGCCTGCTGCCCTTTTTCATCTTCCCGATAGACAATATCTGTAAATTTCCCCTTGAATCCCCAGAAATTGAGGAATGCACTCCAGTCTATATACTGCTCCAATTCATACAGCGGAAGGTCCTTCACCCTGAGATTGTCTTCCCCGAAGCCCTGAGGCTGGAGGAAACTGTCGGGAAGAAACTTTTGGGCCATCTCCCTTGCCTGAGCAACTGTATACATCTTTATATTCCTGTTGTTGTAGGCTTCCCTTATCTTCTGCTGCTCCTTCCTCACCGAGGCAATGAACTCCCCACCTGAGGTTCCCAGGAGCCTCTTGCATATTCCGGCGGTCCTGGAGGCATCCCCTCCATGGATTACCGGCCCGTCATACAATGGGGCCAGCTTTACCGCCGTATGTACCGATGAGGTTGTGGCCCCTCCCACTATTACCGGAATCAGATATCCCAGCTCCGAGAGCATCCTTCCCCTGTTCTCCTGCAGCATGCGGCACAACAGCTCCATCTGCTCAAGTGACGGTGTTATGAGTCCGCTCACCCCTATCAGGGAGGCCCTGTTGCTGAAGGCCGCCTCCATTATCTCCTTATTCTCCACCATCACCCCAAGGTCAACCACATTCAGGTTGTTGCAGCTGAGGACTATTGAAGCAATGTTCTTCCCTATATCATGCACATCCCCCTTGGCGGTTGCAATCACAACCGTATCCTGCTTCAGGGTTCCCTTCTGCGCATTATGTTCCTCTATATATGGCTGCAGCAGAGCCACCGCATCCTTCATCACTCTGGCACTCTTCACCACCTGCGGAAGGAACATCTTTCCGTCCCCGAACAGTTCACCCACCTTGTCCATCCCCTGCATGAGCGGGCCTTCTATTATCCCGACAGGTGATTCATATTCCTGCAGCGCCTCCTTCATATCCTGCTCCATATACCCTGAAATGCCCTTCACCAATGAATGCTCCAGCCTCTCCTTCAGCGGGCTCTCCCTCCATTGGAGCTTGCCCTTGCCGGCCTTTTCTGCCGCCTGGGCATTCCCTGAGGCAGCTGCCTCCTTTGCAGCCAGCTCCGCAGCCTTAATCTCCTGCGCCAGCTCTATAAGTGCCTCTGTAGGATTGGCATAATTCCCTGCCTTATCCCCGAGAAGTGAAATGTCATTCATTACAACCGCCTCAACCCTCCCCAGAAGTTCAGGCTCAATGTCATCATACACCTGCAGCATGGACGGGTTCACGATTGCCATGTCCAGCCCTGCGGCAATTGCATGGTATAGGAATACGGAATGCATCGCCTCCCTTACGGTATTGTTTCCCCTGAAGGAGAATGAGAGGTTTGAGACACCTCCGCTGGTCTTTGCCCCCTTGAGGTTCTCCTTTATCCATTTCACGGCCTTTATGAAATCCACCGCATAGTTGTCATGCTCCTCAATTCCGGTACCTATGGCCAGTATGTTCACATCAAATATTATATCATTTGGGCAGAATCCAACCTTCTGGGTAAGAAGGGTGAACGCCCTGCCACAAATTTCAATTTTCCTTTCATAAGTTACCGCCTGCCCCTGCTCATCAAATGCCATTACAATTATGGACGCGCCAAGAGCCTTTATGGCTGTAGCCTTGCGGAGAAACTCCTTCTCCCCCTCCTTAAGGCTCACAGAATTTACAATTCCCTTGCCCGGGCAGTTGTGCAGCCCTGCCAGGATTGTCTCCCAATTTGAGGAATCAATCATGAAAGGGACCTTTGCAATGTCCGGATCATTGGCAATATACCTGAGGAATATTGCCATCTCCTCTGCCCCATTGAGCATTGCATCATCCATATTTATATCTATAATGGTGGCGCCATCCTCTATCTGTCTGCGGGCAATCTCCGCCGCCTGTGCGTACTCCTTCTCCCTGATGAGCCTTGCAAACTTTGCACTTCCAGCCACATTTGTCCTCTCCCCCACATTCACAAAATTGCACTCCTTCCTGTTCACCCTCAACCTCTCCAATCCACACAGGAACATGTCATCAGAGGATTTTCCCACTCCCCTCAAATCCACTCTCCCCGGCTCCACGCCATCCAGCGCCTCGGCAACAGCCCTTATATGTTCCGGTGTGGTACCGCAGCAGCCTCCGGCTATGTTTATCCAACCCTTCTGTGCCAGTTCCTTCATATATTTTGCTGTGTGTTCCGGCGTCTCATCATACTGCCCCATCTCATTGGGGAGTCCGGCATTCGGATATATGCTTACAGGGCAAGGAAGCCACTGCAGCTGCTCAATAAATGGAGCCAGATCCTTTGCTCCAAATGAGCAGTTCAATCCAAAACTTGCTATAGGATAGTGGCTGAGTGCCGTAAAGAGTGCATCCAGCCTATGGCCGCTAAGGAGCCTGCCGCTCCTGTCATTTACGGTAGCTGAAACCATCACAGGAACATCCGCCCCCTGGAGCACATCCTGTATTGCCCAGATTGCAGCCTTTGCATTGAGGGCATCATATACGGTCTCTACAAGGAGAATATCAACGCCTCCGTCCAACAATCCCCTCACCTGCTCCCTGTAGGCATCCGCCATCTGCCGGAAAGTCACATCCCTGCGCTGAGGCTCATTGGCATCGGGAGAAAGGGAGAGAGACTTTACTGTAGGGCCAATGCTCCCTGCCACAAGGACCTCCCTTCCTGCACCCTCAGCTGCCCTGCGGGCAATCTGTGCCCCCTTAAGATTAATTTCATACACCTTATCCTGCTGCCCGTAGTCCCGCTGTGATATTGCATTGCCGCTGAAAGTGTTTGTCTCAATAATGTCTGCCCCTGCAGCTATATAATCATTATGAATTGCCTCAACCACATCCTCCCTGGTAAGGTTAAGAATATCATTGTTCCCCTTACCTCCCAAGAAATCGCGGGGAGAAAGATTGTATTTTTGAATACTGGTGCCCATTGCACCATCCAGGATAAGGATTCTTCCCTTCATCCTCTCCATGAAATCACATTTTGTCACCCTGCTTTTCATTTGAGTCCCATTTTAATTGTAACAAATGTATAAAAAAGTTGCGAGTGTAAAGAATTTTGTTTCTCGCCCTTACAAATACAAAAAAGATGAGGCAATGCCATATGTAACATCACCTCATCTCCCTTATGAGAAAGTGAAGTATTATTCCTTTATAAGTTTGCCCAACTGCCTGCACAAGTCTTCACCGCGCAAATTATGGGCAAGGATTTTACCATCCCTGTCGAACAGAATTGTGCAAGGTATACCTGAGATTGCATACAAATCTACGGCAATACACTCCCATCCTTTAAGGTCTGACATTTGCGGCCACTTAAGTCCTAATTCATCTATAGCTCCAAGCCACGCCTCTTTCTTTGAATCCAATGAAACTCCAACTATCTCAAAATCTTTTCCAGCAAACTGCTTGTATGCCTTTACAACATTTGGCATCTCTGCACGGCAAGGGCCACACCAACTTGCCCAGAAATCTACAAATACATATTTGCCTTTTCCAACGTAATCAGACAAAGAGACCTCTTTACCTTGCGGGTCTGACATCTTAAAGTCTATAAAAGGGGCCCCTACAGCAGTACGCTCAAGAGTCTCTATACGGGTAACCACATCTCTATAGTTCTTTAATGTTTTTGTATATTCATTAGCCCCTGCAACCAACTCTTTCAATTTCTCTACAGAATTGTTGTTGGCTGCTACAACAGGAAGTCTTGTATAACATATTGCCGGATTATTTATAAGTTCCTTTGTATTTTGATAATCAAATACAGACCTCTTTTGGAATATTGCACTTAATGTTGAATCCAGGCTCTTTAACTGTGCATCAGTCAATACCTTTTCACCAGACCTGTGCTTTGACAGCTTCTCCTTTATTGGTGCTATTGGAGCAGATACCTCATTCAAGCTTGACAAATACTTCTGATATTCATCATTTAGCGGAGTCCCAGATATTACTGTATTTTTCTTATCATTTGTTACCAAAGAAATAGTTCCCGGCTCTAGAACAACTGTAGTATAGACAGGTGGCCACTCGCTCCTGTTCTCCGACCTTGCAACTACACTACAACAATTAGGAGCCCCAGTTGTACCGGAGAATGAGTATTTCCCATCTGTAATAGCTACAGAGTCCTTATTAATAATATCCCCCGTGACATTATCTATAATAGAAATATACACCATTTTCCCTTCCAGAGAAGGATCTTGCACCGTACCACTTATTGTATAATTATTGTTGCTGCATGCAAACAAAGATGCAGATGCAAGCACAATGAAAAATATCTTTCTCATGTTCTTCCTATTTTACAATCAATTTTTCCACAATCTCATAAAACTCTTTGCTTTCGCCTGTAGTCCTGTGGATAATTTTTCCTTGAGGATCAAGAACAATCTTGGTAGGATACCCCTGCACATTGAATTTTGAAGCAAAATCCGCCTCTCCGGTTCCTATGAGTATATTCGGCCAATTCATTCCCATATCCTGGATACATTTCTTCCATGCCTCAACATCTGTATCTTTGGCAACACCTACAATCTCAAGCACATCAGAATATTTCTCCCTGAATGCTTTCATATCCGGCATTCCAGCCAAGCAGGCCCCGCACCAAGTACCCCAAAAATCCACAATTACATATTTACCTCTCAACGAAACAATATCAAATTGGTTCCCAAACTGGTCCTCACCCTTTACAGTAGGGCACTGGGCACCAACAACAGCATTTTTTGCCCCATCAATACGGTTCTTTACAGAAATATAAAAGTAATTGTTGTGATATTTTTTATCAACTTGCTCCATAAGTGGCTCCAAAGCAGAAACCTCTATCTGCTTCCTTATAAGCATATCCTCCATCAGCCACAATGCCGCTATTGAAGATGGATTCTCCTTAACAAAACTCTCCCTTACAGCTGCAACCTGCTCATCAAGCATATCACTGCGGTTTTCAAGCTCATTTTTCTGCTCAGGAGTAAGGGTTGTATCTACAGCAAACTTTACTGCAATATTTCCCCCCTCATTCAAAAGAGGCATCATTTTCTCATTAAGATTAGCAAAAACCTTATTCTCTTTATCACCTTGCGGATAAACAGCAATAAAATCTTTATCTGTAAGGTCTCCCTCAATATCAAGTTTGCTGCCTGGAACAGCAACCATCCACAGATTTGCAGATTTTACGGGAATATAACCTCTCCCGGCCATCTTGTAGAATTGCTTGTCATCAGAAAAAGATACCCTGAGTACTGCAGGTTCAGAAAGAGTTCCAGTTATGGTAAACACTCCATCAACAGCATCAACAACTGTCCTGTCTGGGCTGCTGTAGTTAAGTTTGACATCTTCCTTATCTCCAAATACTGTAATATACACCCGATCTGACGATATTCCATCAATTTTTATGACAGCACTGAAATCTGTATCTGCAACTGTTGTACAGGAAGCCATTAAAACAGCCGCAAGAGATAAAAGCAATAATCTTATTTTCATAATTGTCCCAATTATTTACAGCAAGCCCCCTGCCGCGCTTCAAGAGTGTTGCAGGAGGCTTGGTCATTAACACACTTAATACTTGTTCTGCTCAATTACTCCATTGCTGGAAGTAATGTCTGTTTGAGGAATAGGAGCCGCATATTTGCGTGATCCAATCTCAAGAGTATAAGCTATTGGAGCGTCATTGGCAAGAACACCTGCCGATGTATACGGATAGTAATGTCTTGTAAGGGTACCCACATCATCTTTTGAATCATCGTTGTGGTTCAACCTTACAATATCAAACCATCTGAGGGTAAACGGCATCTCCCTCATACGCTCATCTATGATAACCTTAACAGCCTCATCAGAAGTAGAAGCGGAAAGGTATTTCCTGTCTGATGGAGCATCTGCAGCCATTCTCACCTCACGCAACTTGTTAACCTCCTGCATTGCTTCTGCCACTTTATTCTGGCGTGCATAACACTCTGCACGGATTAGAATCATCTCTGCAGTAGTAGGGCCTGCAGGAATATTGTCCTTAAAGAAGAAAACATATCCCGGATATTCATATGGGGCAAGACCTCTATCAAAGGAATAGTTGTCAACTATATGATACTTGAAGCGCAAATCATACTCATGATCATAACTCTCCAGCAATTTCTCACTTGGGATGAAATACCATGATCCATAATATGCATTTCTGAAATACATGATCTCTTTCCACTCCATCCTGTCATTCAAATCTGTCTGGTTATCATGTGTGTATGGATACAATATCTCAACTTTCTCGCCATTGACGGTCTTATATGACGGAATGTCGCTATATCTCATGTCAGTATTGTAATTTACAAGTACATTATGAGACTCCAGAGCAGTTGTTGCATATTGAAATGCCTTGTCATAATCACCCCTCTGCAACCAGTATCTTGCAGCAAATCCGTTTACTGCAGCTTTATTTGCCCTCCAATGGGTATACTTGTTATTCACTATAGTCATGTCATTGGTAATGCCCAATGCAGCCTCCAGATTCTCCTCAATATAATTATATGTCTCCTCCAATGTAGCTCTGGCTGCCAGTTCCTCAAATGAGGTACTGTTTTTAAGTGTCATACCCATCTCTCCTTTGTTGGCATCATTATATGGCAAACAATAGGTAGACACAAGATTGAACATGCTGTAGGCCCTTATGAATTTTGCCTCTTTCTCCAAATGAGCCTTTCTTGCCTGGTCACCTGTAACATTTGGCAAATTGCCAATAACCATATTGGCTCTGAATATTTTGCTGTACTCCTGGCTGAAAGTTGTTGCCCTGGTGTAATTTGCACGTCCTTCTGTATCCCAAGTGGCAAACTGTACAGGATTGATACCAGGCATTGAAGCTTTGGCATCTGTCATTTCTGTAAGCAAGCCATAGGTATCGGCACCCAGCATAGCTGCCATATTGGTCTCCTGATAAAAATCTGCATATCTGTTAAGCAAATACTCCAGATGATCTATACTTGTAGGAACTACTGAAGTACTCTTGCTTGGGGCATCATTCAGAAACTCATCACACGAATTCAGTGAAAGCATCACCGCCGCAGATGCAAATATTATTTTTAGTTTGTTCTTTATCATAGCAATTAGAATGTTAAATTAATACCAAATGTGAATGAAGGGGCAGGCTTGATTGTTCCCATCACATAATCAGGATCCTCATTATACTTGTTATTCTTAATTACTCCCAAATTGTTTGCCTGGGCATAAACTGAAGCTTTTGAAATTGACAATTTCTTAAGAAGCTGCTCAGGAATGTTATATGACAGAGCAACCTCCTGGAATCTGATATGACCAGCTTTCTGTACAAGATAATCCATATAAGGATAGAATCTGTCCCAGAAATAATATCTCTCCTCTCCTTCAAATGGAATTGGAATCATCTCACTTGGATCTGAATTCAACACCTCTGAATACAGTTTGTTAGGGAGTCCTGCACCACCGGACATTGATGGATAGTTAAATGACAATCCTCTGAACACATGCCCGAATTTACCAGTTACAATAAATGACAGGTTAAAATCGTAAATCTTGAAATTACTTGTTATACCAAGTGTATAAGGTGCAACCAATGTACCTGAGTTCTCCATATAGTTTACGGCATTACCAGGCGCCCAAGATGTCAACTGGTTAAATGACCCGTTCTCGCCCTCAACTACAGGTCTCCAAAGAGGTGAAGCCTCCGAACCCAGGTTCTTTACTCCTGCATATTTATAAGACCACAGAGTACTGGCATTATATCCCTCTACATATGCACTTGTTCCTCCACCGTATAAATCGTATGATTGGTATGAAGCCTTGAACAACGAGGTAATTTCGTTCTTGTTATAGGAGAATGTCAAACCTCCTGTCCAGGTAATGTCACTGCCAAAAATATCCATCTGGCTTCCCAAAGTAAGCTCAATGCCCTTGTTGGTCATTTCAGCGGCATTAAGCTTCTGGGATGTTGTACCATTTACTGAAGGGATACTCATGCTTACTATAAGGTCTTTACCCTGCTTATTATATACATCTATACTACCGTACAACTTGCTGTTGAACATTGAGAAATCTGCTCCAATATCCAATGAACCTGTTTTCTCCCATCTGAGAGAAGGGTTTCCATAACTACTTACAGATGCCATATAATCTTGTATATAAACATTTTGTGCAGTTGTCACATTAAGAAGAGGCTTGAATGAAGTAGAGCGGTCTACGTTACCATTATATCCATATGTAGCTCTGACTACCAATCTGTCCAGCCAGTTCACATCTCTCAAAAATGCCTCTGCCTTAGCATTCCAACTTACACCTACAGACCAGAATGGGGCATAGCGGTACTTAGGATCATCTGTAATGAGATTTGAGGCATCTGTCCTTACACTACCCGATACAGTATACTTTTTGTCAAATGTATACGAAGCATTTGCGTACAGAGAGAAGTATTTTTCTGTTTTGTGGCTGAACGAATTTGTATAAGAGAATTTCTGACTGCTTCCCATCCAGTTCACAAGTTTGTATGCGCCACTTCCACCTACGCCATTAGGGAATGTACCAACGGTGAGTTTGTCATCATTGTAACCATATGTTTTTGCATAAGTGGTTCCTTGAGTAATGATACTTGAAAGCTCAGTACCTGCAATAAAACTAATCTGGTGCTTATTTTCTTTAAAGCTCCTGTCAAAATTTACCTGGCTTCTCCAGTTCCACGAATCAATACTTGATTTGCTTTGTGACATTATTCCACCAGTTGGAAGGTTTGCTGTAACAGTTCCTGTACTTTTATCCCATGAAGAAGCCTGATTAATTGTACTTCTTACATAATATGTGCTCTCATCATCAATGTTCTTTACTGAATTGTCAATTCTCTCATACTGTATTTTACTCTCAACATTCAATCCTTTAATGATTTTGGCAGTAAGGCCTCCTTGAGCCCTTACAGCTGTCCTCTTAGTTGAGTAATCCCTGCCGGCTCTCTCCTCAATAATGTTATATGTCCAATCTGAATAAGGGAAAGACTCAACCGGTACATGTCTGAGAATATTTGGACCATAATAATTTCCCCAATCCCTTACCAATGAGCCGTCATTGTTTACAAGCATCTGATAACGGGACAAACTTGCTATATCAGAGAAGGAAGCAGCATTATTCTGGCTGTCAGTCATGCTATAGTTCCCACTAAAGTTGAAATCCAACCATTCGAACAATTTTACATTTGTCCTGTAACCCACATTATATTTATTGTGGCCGTTACCCTTCAAATATTTGTCCTGACCTTCATACATCAAAGACAACATATTGCTCTGTCTCTCAGTTGATCCTGAAATTGTAACATTATATTGCTGTGTAAACGGATTGCCCAACAAATGTTTCTTTATCTGCTTTGTATTGTCCAATCCTGAAAGACGCTGCAACTCTGCATTCATTTCAGACTCAGAGATATAGCCCAGGTTATACTCATTCATTGCAGTTACAGCCAATGAATGCATCCATATATCCTGATAATTATTCTGGTTAGGCAACCAATAAGCACTGCCAAAAAATCCGTCCGGACTGTAACCCCTCTTCTCATAATCTACAATTTCAGCAGAGGTTGCCAATGGATTTGCGTACTCCCAGTCAATCTTTGGCGAGAATTTCCAGAAAGTCTGCACATCAACCTTAACTTTGCCATTCTGTACACTTGACCCCTTCTTGGTAGTAATTACTATAACTCCGTTTGCAGATTTTGCTCCCCATATAGAGGCTGCAGCAGCATCCTTCAATACAGTAATACTCTCAACATCATTAGGATTGACAGACTCAAAGCCATCCTGCGTAGGGAAACCGTCAATTACAATAAGTGGCTGTGCAGATGCCAGCAAACTGCTCTGTCCCCTTATTTCAAAGGTAACATTACCATTTGCATCTGTTGAACTCTGCAAACCGGCTGTTGTACCCACAAGCCTTTGTGCAATGTTTGTAGACGCCTTATCCAACTGTTCTGCCTTTACAATATTAAACGAACCCGTAGCCCTCTCTTTAGAAATTGTCTGATAACCTGTAACTACAACATCATCCAGGCTGATAAGGTCTGTATCCATAAAAATAGAGGCAACTTTATCCGTTCTAGTTACATTGTAGCTAAGGTCCTTCATTCCAATAAATGTTATAGCAAGCACATCACCCCTCTTTGCACCAATTGTAAACTCACCAAAATCATTGGTAATTGTAAATTCATTTGTTCGTGTATTTCTTACTGTTGCCCCAGGAATAGTCTCTCCCGTAGAATTATCAGCCACTACAGCAGTAAATTCATCATCTTCCTGAGCGTTCGCATCCTGAGCAATTATAATATCAGAAGGCGCTATAACCACTTGGTTCCCATTTACCTTCCAAGATACAGATTTCCCTGCAAAAAGATTTTTAAGAATAGAATTGATATCCTTCTTGTCTGCAGACATCGTAAAATCAATACTATTGTTCACAACATCAAGAGCATTTGAATAAATGAACTTGAATCCTGTCTGCTCAGATACCTCAACCAGAATTGTTTTTATTGGGGTATCTTTAAATGTGAAATTTACGTTTTGCGCCATCAGCTCAAAACTGAAGAGCATGCACAGCAGCATGGCTGCCCACATGCATCTACCTTTGTAACGTTTCTTGTCCATATAGTTTTACTTTTCAGGTTATACACATAGAACAAGAAAAAAAACAAATCCCCTAGTTAAAAACAGATTTTTTATTTGAAAAATACAATATGATAAAATTACCTTCCCGACAAATACAGAACCTTGTCTTCAAACCTATAATCTATCCTGGCTGACTGTCTGATAAGATCTGCAATCTGAACAGCTGACTCTGAATTGAAATCTGCGGTAATTTTATATTTGAGAATAGACGGATCTGTTACAATCACCCTTATGCCATGCCATCTTTCCAATTCTTTAATAACCACATCCAATGGCGTGCTGTCAAAAATAAGGCGGCCTTTTGTCCATGCTTTGGTTACAGTATTGACATTGTTATCCATTTGCTGAACGCTTACAACACCTTTGGGTGACACATATGTCTTTGTATTAGGCATCACCTCTGTACAAGAGGTTCTTCCTGTAGCATCATCTCCTGTTATAAGGGAAATTTTTCCAGAATACAAGGTAGTCTCAATTTTTGTGCTGTCAAAAGTCCTGAGATTGAATTCTGTACCGAGAACCATAACATCCAAATTATGGTTTGTCTTAACTATCATAGGTTTGAGGGAGTCTGCCACTACATTGAAGTAGCCCTCTCCATGGAATGTGATTTCGCGCGTATCGCCTATAAATTTGTCGGGATAGGAGATTTTTGAACCCGAATTAAGAAGGACTGTTGATCCGTCGGGGAGTATGACTTTAGCTTTTACACCATATTCCGTATACAACGTATGGACATATTCTTTGGGGATATCGCTCAATTCCACCCTAATCAGATTTTCCAATGCAACAGATTTATTGTCTTTTTGTGGAATGAGCAGATATAATGCCAAAATAATTGCTGCCGCTGCCGAGCCAAAGGCTATCGTTACCCGTCTGACAAATCTTAAGGTCCTGGACTTTCTTTCAGCCTCTAACTTATTGTGGAATTCATAAAGTTCTTCTGCTGAAGCCCGGGTTTGGGGCATTGTCTCTTTTGTTATAAGATTTTTTAACTCGGCATAGTACGTCATATTATGATCAGACTGCAAGAGCCAATGCTCTATTTGTTCACACTCTTGCTGCGTTGTCTCACCACAAATGTATCTATGCAACAATTCCTTTGTCATATGTTTACCAACCCTGTTACAAATATAACAATATTCCTTAGATAATCCCTAAGGAATTTTCTGAGAATTGCTGTTGCCGCCGATATCCTGTACTCTACTGTTTTAATGGAAATTTTCTCCATATCAGCAACTTCCCTATACTTCATCCTGTCAAACCTTATTTTAAGATATGTCTCCCTTACCTGAGGGGACATTTGCTCCAATGCTTTGGAATAAATACGGCTTATCTCATTGGAGTACAGTTTTGACACTGTCAGTTCACTCAGTGCAAATGCATTAAGTTCATCTTTGGCTCTATTATTCTTCCGCCAGGAATATTTCTTATGGACATTATTTTTGGTAAGGATATTAAGGCACTTGTTCTTTGCTATTATAAGGATATATGTTAAAATGCTGTCATCCAACTTCACATTTTCCCTTCTTTGCCATAAGGTCTCAAACACATCCTGTGTTATATCCTCACATATCTGTTTGTCTGGAATATAAGAAAAGCAGAAATGCCTTACCTTGTGCAAGTACTTAAGGTAGACCTCATTAAATCTTGAATTAATTGACAAATCAGATTCTATCACTCTATTTTTCATCTCATCCTCAGAACCTTAATTCCACTCAAACCTTAGCGCCATTAAAGACAAAAAAACAGTGACAAAAGTATAAAAAAGTTATTATTCCAAACAAATTATCTGCCTATATGGGGAACCACACGAATACCGCCACATCCCATAAGGCATGAGAAAGGATAATGGCAAAGAATTTCTGCGGAAAAAACCTGTAGAGCAATCCCCATGTGGTTCCTGCCACAAGGGCAGCCATCACCAGCATGAAATTGCACGAGCCGGCATGTACCAGGGCATATACAAGGGTTGTTGCCACCATACCTGCGTTGCTGCTCCATCTCTTCTGCAGCGTCTGCTGCACATAGCCCCTCCATAAAATCTCCTCTGCCGGGCCAATGAGGAACAGCATCAGGGCGGTAAGTAGCCAGGGGGATTCCCCCTCCTTCATGCCGTATATAAGGTCCACCTGGGTACGGGCAAAGTTGAACAGAATCTGCGAGAGCTTGTCTCCTGTCCAGAAGATGCCCCAGAGGATGGCTGCAATTGCAATCCCCTCCAGCACACCTCGGAAAGTTATGTGTACCCTTCTCCACCACCCCGGATTGAAAATTGAAGAAAGGATGCTCAAGGTACAGGCCGAGGCTGTCATCATCCACCAGAAATTTACATGGGGCGCGGTAACAGGGAGGAACATAATGCTCCACAGCACAGCAGCAAGAAATATTGTAAAGAGGAGCTTTTTCATTTTCACTGCAGATTACGCTATGAATGCAGCTATCATGAGACCTCCAAACAGGGCAAGGCTGAACTTCAGCTGAAGCTGCGCCGTACGCTCATCCAGCCCCACCATAGCCTTCATCCCTTCCTGCGGATAACGCATAGCCCTGCGGGCATTGTCCCATGCCGGCTTGAATGCAACAAGTACCGTAATGATACATATAGGGAGAATCCCCGCCATAATACAGGCGCCACACCATACAAACGGCAAAAGCACCTCAAGACAATATATGCATGAAGAGACCCTGCCCCCTATGCTCATTGCAAAAGTCTTTATCTCTGCCCTCCTGTCCTGCTCCATATCCCTTGTATTGTTTGAATGCAGGATACCTACGGTTATAAGCCCTACAGGAACCGCCAGCCACAGCGTCTGCGGGATTATGCTTCCTGTTGACACGTATGAGGTTCCCAACATTGGCAGGACGGCGTATGTAAGGAAAATGTCCACATCCCCCATGGCGTGGTATTTCATCCAGGGGTACAATACAGTAAGGATTGCACCAGCCAGGCCCAGCCACAGGGTGGTAAGTCCGGTAAGGGCAAGAATAGTGAGACCGCAGGCCACTGCCGCTGCCATAAGGGCAATTGAGAGCATCTTTATCTCACCGGCCTTGAACTGCCCGCTTGTAATTGACACTCCTCCTACAGTATCCTCCCTGTCTACCCCTCTCTTGTAATCATTGTAATCGCTCCAGGTATTCCCGGCTGCATGGAACAGCACCACATTGAACATTGTGAAGATACCTATTGCCCAATCCACCTGCTCACCTGCCCAAAAAAGATACCCCAAAGTTACCAAGACAGGCATTGCCGATGCCGGAAAAGCCCATGGACGGGTTGCCAGGAACCAGTCTTTTAAAGAATGGCTGACATTAGTTGATGCTCTCAGGTCTGACATGATGTTTCTCTGCAAAGATAGTAAATTCAGGAACTGATAAACGCCCCAAACAAAAGCATAATGGCAAAAGCCAGGAGATTCATTGCAGTTCTGCCAAGAACCGGATTGAGTGCCGCCCCATTACGGGTGACCATGCTCCTCCAGGCAGAGATGTGCATGAGCAGATAAACTGCAACTGCCATAAGAAACCAGGGAGACACCTTCCATAACACTGTGGCAGCAATAGCCATTGCCGTAACTCCCGATAAAAGATAGCACCATCCCATAGTCCTGCGCCCGAAAATCACGGCCGTTGTCCTCTTCCCCACAGCCTTGTCATCATCCATATCCCTGTAATTGTTCACTATAAGGACATTGTCCGCAAGGAATCCTACTGAAATGGATATGGGCAAGGAAATCTCCACTCCGTCCCAGCTCCCCTGCTGCAGCAGGCATGTGAAAGTTACCGGAACCATTCCAAAAAAGATGATTACAGCCAGGTCTCCCAGTCCATGGTGCGAAAGAGGATATGGCCCCGCGCTGTATGCAAGGGCAAACAGCACTATGCAGACCCCTACAGGTATCAGCCACCACTCCCCGTAAAGGAGCATCAGGCAGCCTGCAGCTGCAGCAGCTGCCAATGTGCCGAATGTGGCATTCCGCATGGCCCTGGGGGAAATGTCCCCCTCAGTAACCCCACGGCGGAAGCCCTCGCGTCCTTTCTTGTCCAGTCCGTTCTTGAAATCGTAATATTCATTCCCGAAATTTGAGGCAATCTGTGCAAGGATTGCAAAGAAAAGGCACAGCAGGGCGGGCACCACGGAAAAACATCCCTGCATAATGGCACACGCAATTCCTGCGAGCACACCGGCCACACTTACCGGGAGCGTCCTCAGCCTCATTGCCTCAATCCATTTCTTCATATACGGTAATCATTTGATTCCTACATACATCCTGCAGACCCCCAGGGTAAGGGGCATATGCCGTATGCTCCTGAATCCGGCCTGGTGCATCATGGGGATAAATTTGTCGGGAAGAGGGAAGTTGAGGACAGATGCAGGCAGATATTCATATGCCCCCCTGTCTCCCGATACCCATCCCCCTATAGCAGGGAGTATCTTCAGGAAATAGAGTTTGTAGCACCATCGGACAAAAGGGCTTGACGGAACTGAAAGTTCAAGAATTACCAGTTTGCCCCCAGGCTTGAGTACACGGTACATCTCGTTGAGCCCTGTCTGCAGGTGTTCAAAATTACGCACTCCAAAGCCAACGGATACCCTGTGGAATGTACCGTCATTGTATGGCAGTTCCTCGCAATCCCCTTGCACAAGTGTGGCATCTACCCCTGCAGCCTTTATCTTCTCACGCCCAATCTTCATCATCCCCTCGGAGAGATCTATCCCAACCATATTGCTCCCTTTTGCCGCCTTGCGGGCTATTTCTATGGTGAAATCCGCCGTACCGCAGGCCACATCCAGAATCTCCAGCGGTGATGCCGTATCTACAAGTTCGTTTACAGCCTTTTTCCGCCACCCCTTATCTATGTTCAGGGAGAGGATATGATTCAGCTTGTCATAATCCGGAGCTATATTATCAAACAGCTTCCTTATTCCTTCTTTCTTTGCCATAGTCCATTAAATTTTATGCTTGCCCGTTTCCCCCCTGCGGATAAGGGCTACATATGTGAGCAGGATAACATTCATCAGAAGTGCGTATATTATGGCCGGTATTGCCATCTCCCCACTGTTGAAGATAAATGGGGAAGAGGCTATGGCTATGGCCTGAGCCGCATTCTGCATACCAACTTCAATAACGATTGTACGGCGTACTCCAGCACTGAAGCGCCCTGTCCTTGAGAGGAGCGAGCTGCACAACATTGCCAGAAGCACGAGTGTTCCTGCAGCTACGCCAAGCACTGCAAAGTGCTGTATGATCTCCCTGGTATACTGCAGGAAAAAGACTCCGGCAAGGAGCATGAGTGCAGGAAATGCACATTTTCCCAGCACCTTGTTGACCTTGGCAGCTGTCTTGGGCCTGAAATGCCGCAGCATTATTCCAAGGAGCATAGGGGCAAAAAGCAGAACCAGATTCTGCACAAGGAGTTTCCCCACCGGGAGGTTTATTTCAAGTCCGGCCTGCTGAGACACCAGTATGGCCACCCCTCCCATAATAAGGGGCAGTGTGAAAAGTGTTATCACACTGCTCAAGGCCGTAAGGGTTACAGACAGCGCCACATCCCCTTTTGCCAACATTGAGAAGACATTTGAAGAACTTCCTCCGGGGCAGCATGCCACCAGTACAAGCCCCATAAAATATACAGGAGGAAGCTTCAGAACCCAAGCCACCCCTATTGCAATCAAAGGGAGAAAAACAAGCTGCCCTGTCATTCCGGCAAGTACAGCCTTCTTGTTCCTGGCCACATTTGCAAAGTCCCCCTTATTGAGATCCGTTCCAAGAAGGAACATAAGGAGAAGCAACACCGGTATAACTATCCAAATGGTATTCATACAATCATATTATCCGGAGCAAATATAAAAACTTTTAGTCACTCCCCGCCTCCCCTTATGCTGGCACGCTTGCAACGATGCTTATGGGCACAAAAAAACCGGATGACTTTCATCATCCGGCCTGCTTTTGGGTGGAAGATGGGATTCGAACCCACGACCTCTGGTGCCACAAACCAGCGCTCTAACCAACTGAGCTACAACCACCATGTATTGTACGCTGGGGAAGTCCCCGAAACGGACTGCAAAGATAGATAAAATTTCTATACCCGCAACTTTTTTGTACAAAAAATTGAAAAAGCCACGTTTTCACTTTGTCAAAGCCAGGCCACAAACACAACTTCTACGCCAAGTTATCAAATATTTGGGAGTTGTAAAATTATACAATTTTTCATCAGTTTCCCACAAAATCACACATTTTTTTTGTTAGATTTGTGGACCGGTAGATAAATCAGGTAAAATACACTATAAAAAACAAGACTTAAATTTATGGCACGCGAAATTAAATTCTCTCTGTTGTACAGAGACATGTGGCAATCATCAGGTAAGTATGTACCTATGGTTCACCAACTTAAAGAAATTGCACCGGTTATCATAGACATGGGCTGTTTTGACCGTGTTGAAACCAACGGAGGTGCGTTTGAGCAGGTTAACCTTCTTTTTGGTGAGAACCCTAATAAGGCAGTTAGAGAATGGACCGCTCCTTTCAATAAGGCAGGCATTCAGACACACATGCTTGAGCGTGGTTTGAACGCTTTGCGCATGAACCCTGTTCCTGAGGATGTACGTCACCTCATGTACAAGGTAAAAGCAAAACAGGGAACCAACATTGCACGTTCTTTCTGCGGATTGAACGATCATAGAAACCTTAAGGGCTCTGTTATAGGTGCAAAGAAAGGCGGTATGATTTCACAGGTTGCCTTGAGTATCACCTATTCACCTGTACACACTGTAGAGTACTATATGGGTGTTGTTGACAAGGTTGTTGAGTACGGTTGTGACGAGATCTGTCTGAAAGACATGGCAGGTATCGGCCGTCCTGCTTTCCTTGGCAGGCTTACCACCGAAATCAAGAAGAAATACCCTCATATCAAGGTCCAGTACCACGGCCACTCAGGCCCAGGTTTCTCTGTAGCTTCAATGCTTGAGGTTGCAAGAGCAGGCGCTGACTACATTGACGTTGCAATGGAGCCGCTTTCATGGGGTAAGATCCATCCGGATGTAATCACCATCCAGGCCATGTTGAAGGATGCAGGTTTCCTTGTAAAGGACATCAACATGGATGCATACATGGAGGCAAGAAGGCTTACACAGACTTTCATTGACGATTATCTGGGATACTTCATTGAACCAACCAACTACCAATGCTCATCACTCCTCGTAGGTTGCGGCCTTCCTGGCGGCATGATGGGATCCATGATGGCAGACCTCAAAGGTTTCCATGGAGCCATAAACATGTCCCTGAGGAACCAGGGCAAGAAGGAGGTTACCCTCAACGAGCTTGCAGTAATGTTGTTCCAGGAGGTAGAGTATGTATGGCCTCGTTTGGGATATCCGCCACTCGTGACTCCATTCAGCCAGTATGTTAAGAATACTGCCCTCATGAACCTGATGCATACCCTCAAGGGTGAGCCAAGATGGAAGACAATTGACAAGGATACAATGAACATGATTCTTGGCAAGACCGGTAAACTTCCAGGCGAGCTTGCACCTGAGATCATTGAGATCGTTAAGGAGAAAGGCCTTGAGTTCTACACAGGCAATCCACAGGATGAGTTCCCTGATGAGCTTCCTAAGTTTGAGAAGATGATGGAAGAAGAGGGTTGGGACCGCGGCCAGGATGATGAGGAATTGTTCGAGTTTGCAATGCACGAGCGCCAGTACCGCGACTACAAGAGCGGTATCGCCAAGAAACGCTTTGAGACAGACCTTGAGGCTGCAAAAGCAAAAGCAGGCGCACCTATCATCGTTACCCGCCCTGTTGTTGAGATGCCTAAGTTTGACATTGATGCACTTGTTGCCAAGTTCCCTAATGCCAAACCTATCCAGTCGCCAGTTAAAGGTAAAGTTCTATGGCAGTATGACGTTGCTGACGTATCTACAGCACCTAACATCGGCACTGAGTTCAAACAGGATAAACCGGTTTGCTACGTTGAGGCATACTTTGGCCCTATGGAGGTACCAGCACCTATCACCGGCCGCATAGTTGCAATCACAGCAAAACAGGGTGATGCAGTGGAGAAAGGTGAAATCCTCGGATTCATTGAGTAATTTCTTCCCGACAGATACAGCAAGAGGCGGCTCCACAAGGGGCCGCCTCTCATTTTATCTGACAACCTGAAAATGCTGTAAAAGAACTTATTTCATCATAAACACCACCGGGAAGATATACTTCACATCCACAGCCTTCCCTCCTATCTTGCCCGGCTTCCAGTCCGGTGATGCCGAAACAACCCTCAGCGCCTCATCATCCAGCAGCTTGCTGCCTGAACTCTTTGCAACCTCCACATCCTTGACCTTTCCAGTCCCAGAAATCACCAGCTGGATTGCAACTCTTCCCATAATCTTGTTTTTCTTTGCCTCTTCAGGATACTTCAAATTATCAAAAACCCATCTGGTAAAGTTGGTTCCGTTATCATTCTCCATAAAGGACGGCTTTTCCTCAACTTTTGCATACGGGACAGGGCCGTTGCCGTCATACTTCTCCGCAGCACCGTCTGATTCCTTATCATCTCCCACAAGCTTAAAAACCACCGGGAATGTAAATATCACATCAACAGGTTTTCCTTCGTCCTTGCCAGGAGTCCACTCTGGGGATGACGAAACAACCCTCAGAGCCTCATCATCCAACAGCTTGCTTCCAGACCCCCTCAGAATCCTCGTATTCTTCACCTTACCGTCTTTTGCAATGGTAAACTGGAGTATTGTCTTCCCCATCACCTTATTCTTGAATGCCTCTTCCGGATATTTTATCTGGCTGAACACCCACAAGGAGAATTTGCCGGCATCCCCACCCTGGAACATAGGCTTTTCATCTACCATTGCATAGTTGGCCCCCACATTCTGGGGCCCCTCCTGAGCATGGGCCATTCCCCCTGCCAGGAGGAAAAGGGCCGCCACAAACATTACAATCTTCTTCATTGCTGATTCTTTTTAAGTATTTTCATTCTTTTATTGGTTACGCCAATGCTTCCGGACTGCACCAGCTTGTTCCTTATCCTTGACTTAATTGCCCTCACTGAGGCTTCTGAGGTGCCGGCATATAATGCAATCTCAGAGATGGGAGAGCCATCCTCCGTAAGGATGAGCACCAGCTTCTCCTGAGGGGTAAGGAAATCCATACTCTCCAGGTACGGATACATCTTCCTGAACTCAGCATCATTCACAACCTCAACCAGCCCCGCTTTGCTGTTGGCCTTTACCATAGAAATCACATCCTGCAGCTCATCATACAGAGGTCCCGACAGCTTTATGCTCTTGCTTGAAATCTTGTTCACCTTCTCCGCAAAAAGCGGCAGATTCTCCGCCTGGCGGCTCAGCAGCCTGTTTGCAAGCCTTTCAGCAGTAAGCCTCCTCCTATGCCTTTTCTTAATATGTATGACGGCAAATACTGCCGCCGCAAGAACGCCCGCCAGAAGACAATACAGTACCACATTCTGCTGCTCCGCCCTCTCCAATTCCAGGACAACCGCATCCAGGTCATACTTATAGACCATCAGTGCCTTTAACGAATCTATATAAATCTGTTCCATGTTCCTTTGCTTTCCCAAAACAAATATACCATTAAAAAGCACCTGTTTTGTCCGTTTCTGGAATGTTTCGGCCCAAAGCCACCTACATATCTGTATACCTGCCCTTTACCTTTTGTCTGTTTCGTATGTTGTTGATGATGCCGGATATCCGCACATACACCTGTTCAAGATAGAGGAGGCATGGGACCACACCGCACCTAAGGAGGAGTGCAGCGGCCCTCTGTTCAAGAAGATGCAGGTTAGGGAAGGAAAGGCAATCATCTCCTTCCACAACTCCAGTGGGCCCCATTTTGCAGATATCCTTCCCGACGGGTCACTTTCCCCTGCCGGAGAGGATTCCATGGCCCGTTACCTTTACATTGCCGGAGCAGACGGAGCGTTCCACCCAGCCTACCCGTTTGCCACCTCCAAGTAACGTTGTCCTTTTTTACAACTTGCTGTTTTACAGCAACAAGCAAAAAAGGGAGGCTCTCGCCTCCTTTTTTGTACGCCTGATTCTCAGGCGTTTGTAAAAAAGGACAACGTCACAAAAAAAGCATTACCTTTGCGGCCATGAAAAACAAGAACTGGTTTGCACTCACACCGCTGGCTGTGTTCCTGGCGGTATATCTGGCTTCTTCACTCATTGCAGGAGATTTCTATAAGGTACCCATTGCCGCAGCGTTCCTTGTGGCTTCCGTGTATGCACTTGCCTTGTGCATAAAGGGGAAGGTGGAGGAGCGCATTACTGTCTTCTCCCAGGGGGCTGGGCACAAGAATGTCCTGCTTATGATCTGGATCTTCATCCTGGCTGGAGCATTTGCAGCCACAGCCAAGGAGATTGGGGCAATTGATGCTACTGTAAACATAACCCTGCAGTTGCTGCCGGGGAAACTGCTCTTTGCAGGACTGTTCCTGGCCTCATGCTTCATCTCAATGGCAGTAGGGACCAGCGTAGGTACAGTTGTGGCACTTGTTCCTGTGGCCACAGGTATTGCAGCGGAAACGGGAATATCCACGGCATTCATTGTTGGGATAGTGGTTGGGGGCTCCTTCTTTGGAGACAACCTCTCATTCATTTCAGACACTACCATTGCCGCAACCCGTACACAGGGGTGCTCCATGGCAGACAAGTTCAAGGCAAACATACTCATTGCCGCACCTGCCGCCGCTGCTGTTGCAGTCTGGTACATTTTCAAGGGGATGTCGGTAGATTTCACCCCTGCTGCAGAGAGTGTGAACCTTGTCCTGCTGGTCCCTTATCTGCTGGTCATCGGGATGGCCATTGCAGGTATAAATGTAGTGCTGGTACTGGTTGCGGGAATCCTTGCCAATGCTGCCATGGGGCTTGCGATAGGGAATATAACATGGATTTCCTGGCTGGGACATGTCGGAAACGGCATTGCAGGGATGGGAGACCTTATAATTGTAACAATGCTGGCAGGCGGCATGCTGGAGGTGATAAGGGCCGCAGGGGGGCTGGATTTCCTCATAGAGAAAATGACAAGCCGCATAAACGGGAAAAGGGGCGCAGAGCTAAGCATTGCAGCACTCGTTTCCCTTGCCAACCTATGTACTGCCAACAATACAATTGCAATCATAACGACAGGTGGTATTGCCAAGGACATCTCCAACAGATACAGGCTTGACCCACGCAAATGCGCCAGTATCCTGGACACCTTCTCCTGCTTTGTGCAGGGAATCATCCCTTACGGCGCCCAGATGCTCATGGCCAGCGGCCTGGCCGGCATCTCCGCCATCTCAATACTGGGGCATCTGTATTATCCGTTTGCCTTGGGAATTGTTGCACTGCTGGCAATAATCTTCAGGTTCCCAAGAAGGATGTCATGATTCCAGGAAACTGAAAAAACCGTACAAGGCCCAAGGCTTCTACGGTTTTTTTACATGTGTGACCCCGGGCGGAATCGAACCGCCACCCTGAGAACCGGAATCTCATATTCTATCCTTTAAACTACAGGGCCCATTTCCCGACTGAGGGTACTCCCGGGCCATCAGCCATAACGGGAACCTCTCGGGAAAGCAAAAGTACGAAAAAAATACATATCTTTGCCACACGAAAAAATCTAAAACCACAATTTATTGATTATGAAAGCATACGTTTTTCCAGGCCAAGGCTCACAGTTTACCGGAATGGGACAGGAGCTTTACAACAGCAACCCTGTTGCCAAAGAGATGTTTGAGAAAGCTAATGAGATTCTTGGCTTCAGAATTACCGATATAATGTTCAATGGGACAACAGAGGAGCTGAAACAGACAAAGGTTACACAGCCTGCCGTTTTCCTCCACTCGGTTATCCTGGCAAAATGCCTTCCTGACTTCAAGCCTGAGATGGTTGCAGGACACTCTCTGGGCGAATTCTCAGCCCTTGTTGCAGCAGGCGCAATGAGCTTTGAGGACGGACTTGTCCTTGTTTCAAAACGTGCAATGGCCATGCAGAAGGCATGCGAGCTGAAGCCTTCAACAATGGCAGCAGTGCTTGCGCTGGATGCAAAGACAATTGAGGATGTTTGTGCGGCTACCGAGGGTATTGTTGTAGCTGCAAACTATAACTGTAACGGCCAGATAGTTATTTCAGGCGAGGTTGAGGCTGTTGAGAAGGCTTGCGTGGCACTCAAGGCAGCAGGTGCAAAGAGGGCTCTGGTACTCCCGGTAGGCGGTGCGTTCCACTCTCCGCTCATGGACCCCGCAAGAGTTGAGCTGGCTGAGGCAATTGAGAAGACAAATTTTGTTGCACCAATCTGCCCTGTATACCAGAATGTTGATGCAAAACCCCACACAGACCCTGCCGAGATAAAGGCAAACCTCCTTGTACAGCTCACTGCACCGGTAAGATGGACCCAGTCTGTTGAGAACATGGTGGCAGACGGGGCAACCGGCTTCACCGAGGTTGGCCCGGGCTCTGTACTCCAGGGACTCATCAACAAGATTGCTAAAGGCGTAGAGGTTGAGGGGATCCAATAATTCCTCTCCCGACAACCCTTTAACTGCACTACAGAACAGAGGAGAAGAAGTTTTCAAGACTTCTTCTCTTCTTGCTTTTCATGTAGCGTAAATATATTTTCCAATTCACTTCTCAAATTGGATTTTATTTAGTACTTTTGACCGATTTTTCGAATATTATATTCAACTAATTTATACAATATCTAATTCTGTAAATATGGCTAAAGAGAAACAATTTATTACCTGCGACGGTAATTATGCTGCGGCACACGTGGCATACATGTTCAGCGAGTTGGCAGCCATCTACCCTATCACCCCTTCTTCTACAATGGCGGAGCTGGTGGACGAGTGGTCAGCTTTTGGCAAAAAGAACATTTTTGGCGAGCCTGTAAAGGTTGTTGAGATGCAGAGTGAGGGTGGTGCTGCAGGTGCAGTACATGGTTCTTTGCAAGCTGGTGTTCTTACTTCAACATTCACTGCTTCGCAGGGATTGTTACTTATGATTCCTAACATGTACAAAATTGCAGGAGAGCTTCTCCCTACAGTTTTCCATGTTTCTGCAAGGGCCCTTGCTTCACACGCCCTCTCTATCTTCGGAGACCATCAGGATGTGATGGCCGCAAGACAGACAGGTTTCGCATTCCTTGCTTCAGCAAGTGTTCAGGAGGCTATGGATATGGCAGCCGTAGCACACCTTGCTACAATCAAATCATCAGTTCCTTTCGTTCACTTCTTTGACGGTTTCCGTACTTCACACGAGATCCAGAAGATTGAGGCTATTGACGCTGAGGACCTCAAGAAGATGGTGAGCACCAAGTCACTTGCAAAATTCCGTGCAAGAGGACTTAACCCTAACGCTCCTGTAACCAAAGGTACTGCACAGAACTCAGACGTATACTTCCAGAACAGGGAGGCATGTAACACCTACTATGAGGCTGTTCCTGATATCGTTGCAAGATATATGGGTGAGATTAGCGAGCTTACAGGCCGCCACTACCTTCCATTCGACTACTACGGTGCAGAGGATGCAGAGAACGTAATCATTGCAATGGGTTCTGTAACCGAGACTACAAAAGAGGTAGTTGACCACCTTATGGCAAAAGGCAAGAGAGTTGGTGTTGTTACCGTAAGGCTTTACAGACCATTCTCTGCAAAATATTTCTTGAGGGCACTTCCTAAGAGCGTGAAGAAAATTGCTGTCCTCGACAGGACCAAGGAGCCGGGTGCAGTAGGCGAGCCTCTATACCTTGACATCAAGGGTATGGTTGCCGAGCACGGCCTCAACATCAAGGTTGTTGGCGGAAGATACGGTCTTTCATCCAAAGACACTTCTCCTGCACAGATCCTTGCAGTTTACGAGAACCTTGAGTCTAAGGAACCTAAAAATGACTTCACTATCGGTATCGTTGATGACGTTACCTTCAAATCACTTCCACAGCAGGAGGAGATCAGCTTGGCCAAAGCCGGTACTGCAGAGCTCAAGTTCTACGGTTTGGGTTCAGACGGTACTGTAGGTGCAAACAAGAATACCATCAAGATTATCGGTGAGAATACAGACAAATACTGCCAGGCATACTTTGACTACGATTCAAAGAAATCAGGCGGTTTCACATGTTCACACTTGAGGTTCGGTGATGCTCCTATCACTTCACCATACCTTGTATCAACTCCTGACTTCGTAGCCTGCCACGTTCCTTCATACCTTGGCAAATACGACGTCTTGAGGGGCATCAAGAAGAATGGTACATTGCTGCTCAACAGCTTGTGGGACACTGAGGAAACCTTGAAGAGGATTCCAGACCACGTTAAGGCTGAGATTGCACACAAGAGCATCAACCTCTACATCATCAATGCCACCAAGATTGCTGAGGAGATTGGTTTGGGCAACAGGACCAACACTATCCTCCAGTCTGCATTCTTCAAGATTTCAGAGATCATCCCTTACGAGCTTGCCGTTAAGGCCATGAAGAAGGCTATTGACAAGAGCTACGGCAAGAAGGGTGAGAACATCGTCAACATGAACTACGCAGCTGTTGACAGGGGTTCTGAGTATGTGAAAGTTGACATCCCTTACGACTGGAACAACATTTCAAGAAGCAAGTTCGTTCCTGATTCATTCAAGAGGATGGCTCCTGAGTGGGTTAAGAACGTTGCTGACGTTGTAAACGCACAGTGCGGCAATGACCTTCCTGTAAGCGCATTCAAAGATATGGCTGACGGCGTTATCCCTGCAGGTACTGCAGCCTACGAGAAACGCGGCATCGCTACCCATATCCCTGAGTGGAACGCTGAGAATTGTATCCAGTGTAACCAGTGTTCATTCGTTTGTCCTCACGCTGCAATCCGTCCGTTCCTCATGAACGAGGAGGAGGCTGCAAAAGCTCCAGCTGCCATCAAGAGGGTAAAAGGAAACGGTCCTTTGAAAGAGTACTACTTCACAATGCAGGTTGACCCTGCTGACTGTACAGGTTGCGGCAACTGTGCTGACGTATGTCCTGCCAAGACCAAGGCTCTCGTTATGCAGCCGGCTGCAACTCAGGATGCCGAGCAGGCTAACTTTGATTACTTGCATTCACATGTAGGTTACAAGGATGATGTTGTTGCTAAAGAGCAGAACGTTAAGAATTCACAGTTTGCACAGCCATTGTTTGAGTTCTCAGGAGCTTGTGCAGGTTGCGGTGAGACTCCATATATCAAGGCTATCACCCAGTTGTTCGGTGACAGGATGATGGTTGCAAATGCTACAGGTTGTTCATCAATCTACTCAGGTTCATTCCCTGCATCTCCTTACTGCAAGGACAAGAACGGCAGAGGTCCGGCTTGGGCAAACTCATTGTTCGAGGATAACGCCGAGTTCGGTCTTGGTATGAGAGTAGGTTCTGAGAGACTCCGTGAGACTGCTGCAAACCTTATGGTTCAGGGTATGGAGTGCGACTGCTGCAGCGCAGAGATGAAAGCTTTGTTCGCTGAGTGGTTAAGCAAGAAAGATGACGTTAAGGCTTGCAAGGAGATTGCAGAGAAGCTTGTTCCTATGGTAGAGGCTTGCAGCTGCGATATCTGCAAACAGTTGGCTCAGTACAAGGATGTATTGGTTCCAAGAAGCCAGTGGATCTTTGGAGGTGACGGCTGGGGTTACGATATAGGATACGGCGGACTCGACCACGTACTTGCTTCAGGCGAGAATGTAAACGTAATGGTAGTTGATACTGAGGTTTACTCTAACACTGGCGGACAGTCATCCAAATCAACTCCTGCAGGTGCTGTTGCAAAATTTGCCACTTCAGGTAAGAAGATCCGTAAGAAAGACCTTGGTATGATGGCTATGAGCTACGGTTATGTATATGTTGCACAGGTTGCAATGGGTGCTAACCAGGCTCAGTTCCTCAACGCTATCAAAGAGGCAGAGGCTCATGACGGTCCATCACTCATCATTGCTTACGCTCCTTGTATCAACCATGGTTTGAAAGCCGGTATGGGCAAGAGCCAGAGAGAGGAGAAATTGGCAGTAGAGTGCGGTTACTGGCATCTTTACAGATTCAACCCTGCACTTGAGGCTGAGGGCAAGAATCCGTTCACTTTGGACAGCAAAGAGCCAGACTGGAGCAAGTTCCAGGACTTCATCAAGGGTGAGGTACGCTACGCTTCATTGATGAAGAGCTTCCCAGCTGAGGCCGGTGAGTTGTTCGCCCTTACTGAGGAGTACGCAAAACTTCGTTTGGCTTCTTACAAGCGTTTGGCAGGCCAGGCTGAGTAATCATCCTACCTTATATATAAAAAGAGCAATCCATGATGGGTTGCTCTTTTTATATGTTCTGTAATTTATCCAATTACAGCATTTACTACCTCCAGAATTTCTTTCTCCTTGGCATCTGTCAGGGTTGCGATTTCTGCAGCTTCTGCAAGGATGGCATCTGCAATGGTGCGGTCCTTAATGCCGGCAGCATTTATCTTCACATTCAGGTATGCCCCCTGTACAGCGGTACGAATACTCAAAGCACCTACACCGGCATCTGAAACTGAGTTGGGATTGCCTTCCTTGGCCATTGCTTCAATGAGCGGGAATGCGCTGCATGCAGCCTTCATTGTCCTGAGAGGGACCTGGGTTGCATATATTGTAGCCTCCTGAAGGGCAGCGCTTCTGGCAGCCTTCTCCTCAGGGGTATCCTTAGGCATTCCAAAACAGGCCATAATCCTGTTGAATGCAGCAGTATCCTCATCCACAAGATAAAGAAGCTCAGAGACAATTGTCTGCCCCTGCTCAGCCCAATCAGAAAAGTATTTCCATTTGTCATCCCATCCCGGCTTGTGTCCCGACAGGTTTGCAACCATTGTTCCCAATGCCGCCCCCAAAGCTCCAGCATACGCGGAGATTGAGCCGCCGCCCGGTGCCGGAGACTCACTTGCCGTCTCAAGGGCAAATCCCCTGCAGGTGAAGTCCACCAGTTTCTTTGGAGCCCCTTCTGCAGCCGAGTCCTCAAGCATGTACTCTATGACCTTCTCCCTTGGATTGAAAGGCTTGAGGTCATCCAGCCCCATTGACTTTACTGCAATCTTGATTATCTCCTCCTCTGCGATTCCTGCAGAGCGCTGCTGTTTTGCCAGATAATATTTTCCTGCTTCTACAAGCACCTTCTTTGGGATAAGCCCCACTATCTCGGCCCCGGTAACCCTTATTCCTCGGGCATGGGCCTTTGCACATACCTCATCAAATGCCACATGTACAGGGGTGGTGGTGATGTTGGTAACGTTCATTGACACCTGTGCAATGCCGTACTCATCTATATACCATCCAATGGCCTTGCACCCCTTGAGGGTACCCGGCAACCATCTCTCCTCCCCGTTCTCATCCAGGAGCACCTTACCGGTAAGCTTGCCCCCCTCACGCATCTTGCGCCCCTTCTCACGCACGTCAAATGCAATTGCATTTGCACGTCGGGTGGAGGTGGTATTCAGGTTGTAGTTTATTGCCACAAGAAAATCCCTTGCACCCACATTGGTTATACCTGTACGGGCAACCCTTTCATTAAACTCAGCGGGTCCGAAATCAGGTTTCCAGCACTCTTCCTGCAATTTCTTCTGTATCCCCTCATACTCACCTGTACGGCAGTATGCCAGATTGCGTCGCTCCTGGGTAAAAGCGGCCTCCTCGTAGCAATATACAGGGATGCCCAGCTCCTCTCCTATCCTTTTGGCCACTGTACGGGCATACTGCACACACTCCTCCATTGTAACGTTTGCTATCGGGATGAAAGGACATACATCCGTTGCCCCGCTGCGCGGATGCTCTCCATGGTGCCCCCTCATGTCTATAAGATCGGCTGCCTTTTGGGTTGCGAGGAATGCTGCCTCCATTACAGGCTCAGGCTCACCCACAAAGGTTACAACCGTACGGTTAGTGGCAGCACCCGGATCCACATCCAGAAGCTTTACTCCGTCAACCGCCTCTATTACATCCGTAATCTGTCTTATGATTTCCATATTGCGCCCCTCGCTGAAGTTGGGGACGCACTCTATTATTTTCTTCTGCATATTATTTCTGCTGTAAATCTGAACAATGTACACCGTCAACATAAAGTCCTATACCCGGATTCAGTCCTTTGGACAGCTTCTTCCAGTCAATTTCAAAGTAATGGATAGGGAAGAGGTTCCTCGGCTTGAGCATGTTTGCCGCCTCAATGAACTTCTCGTCTGAGAGGGTATAGGGAAGATTCTTTGGAAGGAACGCTATGTCTGCCCCCTTGCCGGCCTCCATTTCCGGGATAAGCTCGGTATCTCCGGCAAAATATACCTTGAATCCGCCAAAGTTGAGGATATAGCCGTTGCCCTCACCCTTTATATGGAAAGGATGGCCGTTGTCCCTCTTCTGCTCAATGTTGTATGCAGGTGTGGCCTCAATCTCAACTCCACGGGCCTTGATCTTGTCTCCGTTCTGCATCACCGCAACTGAGCACAGCTTCAGGACCGCAATGGATTTCTTCATGTTTTCAAGATTGGTGGAAGGGTCCACGTTAAGAGGGTTGTTGTCTATGTCAATCCTCATGCGCAGGAGGTCGTTGTCAAGACATGTGCCAACACCTTTGCTCACCACAAATTTTGTATTTGGTGTTGCTATCTTCTTTATGGCCTCACAATCATAGTGGTCTGTATGGGCATGAGTAAGGAGGATAAGGTCTGCCTTCTTCATTCCGGTGAAATCGTAGGCATCATTGTAAGGATCCACGTATATGTGCATCCCTTCCCATTCCATGTGTACGGAACCGTGGCCGAGATGTGCCACATTGAGCAACCCCACAGGGGTATAGAAGGTGTTGTAACGTTTAGCTTCCATAGTGTATAGTGTTTTATGTGTTTACAAAATCTCCTTCCCTGCAATATACAACTTTTCTATGAAAGGTGTAGTAAAAGCATACGGTATAAAGTCAATTGAAGGTATTTCTTTTGTAAGGATGATGTTTGCCTGCTTCCCAGGAGTTATTCCGCCAAGGGTATCATCCACATCCATTGCAAACGCCCCGTTTATTGTACAGGCATTAAGGGCTTCTGCCGGAGTGAGCTTCATGGCTATGCACGCAAGGGCCATCTGGAACTGGAGGCTTCCGCTCGGACAGCTCCCCGGGTTGTAGTTGCTGGCCATTGCCACAGGTATCCCCTCATCTATCAGCTTCCGTGCAGGGGCATACTGCATGTTCAGGAAGAAGGTTGCACCAGGGAGGATGGTTGCTATGGTATCCGATTCCTTCAGGGCCGAGATTTCGTCGGGACCCGTACTTTCCAGATGGTCCACGCTCCTTGCCCCATATTTGATACCTACCTGCACTCCTCCCGAGAACCCCATCTGATTGGCATGGACCTTTGGCCTGAGTCCATATTTGATTCCTGCGTTGAAGATGCGGTCTGTATCCTCCACGCTGAAGAACCCTTCCTCACAGAATGCATCAATATAATCTGCAAGCCCCTCTGCAGCCACCATTGGGATCATCTCGTTTATTATCTCCTCCACATAGCCGTTATGGTCATCTGCATATCTTGCCGGAAAGGCATGTGCCCCAAGGAAAGTGGATTTTATGGTGAGCGGGGTGGTCTCCTTCAGGCGGGCAATCACCCTGAGCATCTTGAGCTCATCCTGCGGATTGAGGCCGTATCCGCTCTTTATCTCCACAGCTCCTGTCCCTTGCCTCATTATCTCCATTGCACGTCCGCGTGCGCTCCTGTAAAGGCTCTCCTCAGAAGTTTGCGAGAGCAGCTTTGCCGAATTCAGGATACCGCCGCCCCTACGGGCAATCTCCTGGTAGCTGAGCCCCTTTATCTTGTCTGTAAACTCCTGCTCGCGGCTTCCCGCATATACCAGATGGGTATGGGAATCACAGAATGCCGGAATTATCATCTTCCCAGTAGCATCCACCACCTCTCCGGCCTGCAGCACACTGCTTCCGGCCATATTCCTTAGATCCTCCGGCATTGCGGACATAGGGCCATATTTGGAGATTTTACCCTCCTCTACAAACAAAAAGGCATCATTTATGGAATTCAGCTCATCCATCTGCTTCCCTGTCTTGAGGACTGGCTCCCGCTGGATTCCTGCAAGTTCCTTGATATTTATAAACAGTTTCATATACCTGGTCATCGGGCAACTACCCGGAGAACGGGTAACTACCTGATATAAATGTTTGTTTACTTCCTTAAAAATTTCACTGTGCTGTTGATATGGTTGTACATCACATCATCCATCTCCACAAAGCCCACCACCTTGCGGTACTCGGCAAGGAATTCCTCCAGTACAGGAGAGGTTTTCAGAGGGCGGCGGAATTCAAGCGCCTGGGCGGCGTTGAAGAGCTCAATTGCCAGTATTGTCTCAACATTGTTCACCACCCTGTAGCATTTGGTTGCGGCATTGGCACCCATGCTTACATGATCTTCCTGCCCCTGCGAAGAGTCTATTGTATCCACTGAGTTGGGCATGCAGAGCATCTTGTTCTGGCTTACCACGCTTGCCTGGGCATATTGTGGTATCATGAAGCCGCTGTTCAATCCTGGGTGGGCCACAAGGAATGACGGCAGGCCCCTCTTTCCCGATATAAGCTGGTATGTCCTCCTTTCGGAGATGCTCCCTATCTCTGCCATTGCAATGGCAAGGAAATCCAGATGTATTGCCAGAGGCTGCCCGTGGAAATTTCCTGCCGAGACTATCAGGTCTTCATGAGGAATAATGGTAGGGTTGTCTGTGGCACTGTTGAGTTCCGTTACAAATACTTTTTCAATATGCTCCAGGGCATCCTTGGAGGCTCCGTGCACCTGAGGGGCACATCTGAAGGAATATGGGTCCTGCACATGCTGTTTCGGCTGAGCCGCAATTTCACTTCCCCGGAGATATTCCAGAATTGCTGCAGCTGTATCTGCCTGCCCCTTATGAGGTCTTACTGCATGTACCCCAGGGGTAAAAGGCTCCGTGCGGCCGTCAAACGCATCTATTGAAAGGGCTGCTATCTTATCTGCCAAAGCTGTAAGTTTCTTTGCCTTCATGAGGTTCCAGATGGCAAATGAAAGCATGAACTGGGTTCCGTTCAACAGTGCCAGTCCCTCCTTGCTGGCAAGGGTAAGGGGCTCCCAGCCGAACTTCTCATTGATCATTTGTGAAGGGCACTTCTGCCCATTATATCTTACCTCTCCCAGCCCCAATATTGGGAGGCACATGTTAGCCAAAGGAGCCAAGTCTCCGCTTGCCCCCAGAGATCCCTGCTGATATACTACCGGATACACCTTATTGTTGAACATGTCCACCAGGCGCTGCACCGTCTTGAGCTGTACTCCGGAATAGCCGTATGAGAGAGACTTTATCTTGAATGCCATCATCAGCTTTACAACATCCTGTGGCACCTCCTCCCCTAATGAACAGGCATGGCTCATAACCAGATTCTTCTGCAGCTGACTCAGGTCCCCGGCATCAATGGAGACATTGCAGAGAGACCCGAAACCTGTTGTAATGCCGTAAATTGGCTCCTTCTGGGTCTTCATGCGGTTATCAAGGTATTCTCTGCACCTTATAATCCTCCCGCATGCCTCATCTCCCAAAATGATATGGGCATCCTCATCCAAAAGAGTGGCAACATCCGCCAAACCATGAATCTTCTGATTTATATTAAAAGCCATAAATTTGATTATTATTTAAAACTAAATGGGGCACTGATAGACAAATATAATAAATAGATGGGATAAATAAAAGGGTCCCGTAAAACCGGAACCCTTTTGAGCGGAAAACGAGGCTCGAGCCCGCTGCTTACGCTGCGGCCAGCCCGCGCTATATCTACACCTCCCCAACCCTCCTCAAGGAGGGAGCACGGGGCCGCTCGTAGAGCCTCTACGCAAAAAGGGCCTCAGAATTTCTGAGACCCTTTTGAGCGGAAAACGAGGCTCGAACTCGCGACCCCGACCTTGGCAAGGTCGTGCTCTACCAACTGAGCTATTTCCGCATGTTTCATTGGTGCTCGGGACGGGAATCGAACCCGTACGGGCATTTCTGCCCACGGGATTTTAAGTCCCGCGTGTCTACCTATTCCACCACCTGAGCCAATGAACGGACCGCAAAGATAAGAATACTTTTTTAATTCTCAAGCGGTTCAAAAAAAAGGTTGCCGGTTTCCCGACAACCTTCAGATTTATAGGTAGATTTATTAATATCCTGGATTCTGCTGGTTCTTCAAGTTTGGAGAAGAGTTGATATGGTCAATTGAGATAGGAAGAACTACCTTATGGTAAGTCTTGGTATCAATGATCTTGTCCCTATGAGGGCAGTCAATACCCATAATCTCATCATTGAACTCAATCTCCTCTCCGTGACGGAGTCTGTCCCAATATCTCAAGCCCTCGCTGAAGAACTCTTTTGATTTCTCGTTGAGGATCATCTCAACTGTTATAGTCTCAGCTGTAGCAGGCTCCAGGTTTGGAGAACGTTTTCTGATTGCATTCAGATACTCTGCAGCAGCCGCTGCATCTCCCTCAGCCAAAGCAGCCTCAGCAGCAATGAGGTACATCTCTGAAAGACGGACAACCTTTACGTTACAAGCAGCCTCGTCATCCTTGCCGTCACCCTGCATGTCAACACCGCCAAAGTATTTGTAGCAGCATGCAAGCCTGTCACCCTGTCCCTCAAATTCATCATCATATGACTCGCTGTTCTCATCGTATGACATCACACCCCATCTTATATCATCAGGGTCCTCAGCCATTCTCTCCAACCAGTAGTCAGAAGCACCGAAATAACCGCCTACTCTTGAGCTGTAATGTTTGATACGGCTGTACATTGCTCCAAGTGAAGAGTTTCCAAGATTACTCTCTTTCACAAGCATATGGAGCTCAAAAATTGACTCAGATGCAAACTGTTTTGACCATGACTCAACCCACTCGTCATTGGTATAAAGCTCATATTTACCACTTCCGATAACCTCTTCAGCAGCAGCCAAAGCATTGGCATAGTCACCCATTGTAAGGTAAACTCTTGCAGCAATTGCCCTGTTCAGCCAATATGTAGGGTACCCGTTGGTTGATGTAGAAACTTTCTTTGTAATTGTCTCGGCACCTTTTGCAAGGTCGGCAAGAATCTGAGAGTAGTTCTCGGAAACAGTTACCCTGTCAGGCTGTGCAGATGCATCCAATACCTCAAGTACGTTTGGAACTCCCAGTGATGAAGAAGGGCTGTAGAGGGTATATGGAAGTCCATAAAGCCTTACAAGGTCAAAATACAACAATGCCCTGAGTGTATATGCCCTGCCTTTCATATCTCCGAAATCCTCAGTATTTGCAGGATCAGCCTCCATTTTCTCAATATTGTTCAGCAAGTTGTTCAACTGAAGGATAATGTTGTATCCTGTGGTCCAGAAACCTGAACCTGAACCGCTTGAAGGAGTATGGTTGAAAGAGTACAAGTAGTCATATCCTCTACCCTGTGAGTAGATGGTGAGGTCACCGCCTTTTGCATCTCCGTAGAGAATCATATTTCTGCCGTAGTAGTTTCCGTTTGTCAGACGGCTCATAACACCGGTCATGAACACCTCTGCATCAGCAGCAGTCTTGATTGACTCGTCAAACTCAAGCTGATTCGTTGGTTTGACATCCAGGAAATCATCACAAGAAGAGAACGCGAGAATCCCTGCAACCGCAATTAGGATTAAATATAATTTTTTCATCGTATTATCTGTGTTTTAAATTAGAAAGTAAGCTCTAGACCAAATGTATAAGTCTTTCCATAAGGTGTCTCCCAACCTCTGGTTCCGTAAGCGTTAACCTCAGGGTCTGCCATAGTGTAGTTGGCCCAAGTAAGGAGGTTTGTACCGCTGAAGTAAACGCGGGCATTGCTCAAACCGGCTTTCTTAACCAATGGCTGTGGGATAGTATAACCCAATGACAAAGTCTTAAGTCTCAAGAAGCTTGCATCATACATCATACGTGTAGAGGTCTCCATTGCGTCTGTAAGGTCAGTACCTCTAACCTGTGCAACCAAAGTCTTGTCACCCGGCTGTTTCCACCTGTTGTCAATTGCATACTGTGACCTTGTCCTCTCCCAGTAGTAACCGTCATCGTTGATATCTTTCTGTGCACCGTCATAAAGCTTGCCGCCAATCTTGTAGATGAAGTTCAAGCCAAGGCTGATGCCTTTCCATGTGAGGCTTGTGTTTACACCACCATATACTTTAGGGGTAATATCACCAATGATAACCTCAGTTGCATCCTCATAGTCGTAAACTACGTTTCTGCCGTTAAGGGTAGCGTCAGAATTGTTGTTGTTGGAGTAGTACCAGTTCTTACCGTTCTCAGGGTTTACGCCTGCCCACTCGTAACCGAACAATGCCAACATGCTCTCACCCTCTCTGTAGATGTACTGGGCCCTTGAGTCACCACCTGTAGGGTCCCACCATCTGATATCCTGGCCGCCATAAAGTTTGGTAACCTCAGATGTCATCATTGTAGCAGTGATGCTTGCATCCCAAGTAAGGTCTTTCTTTCTGATGATGTCTCCACCAATCTCAATCTCAACACCGTGGTTGTTAACCTCACCAACGTTTCTGAGGGTTGAGCTGAAACCTGTAGCTGTTGCAATTGGAACGTCCTGCAACAAGTCTTTTGAATCCCTGTTGAAGTACTCGATTGTACCATAAAGCCTCTGATCCCAGAAACCTGCCTCAACAGCTATGTTTGTATTGTATGAAGTCTCCCAAGTAAGGTTAGGGTCTGCAATTGTACTGATGATAGCACCTGGAACCTCATTGTATGCATAGTTGTAGGAAGCCAAAGATCTCCATCCGTAGTTGCCTGAAGGGAGGGTACCGTTGATACCGTAAGAAGCCCTGATCCTCAAGTTGGAAATCCACTCAACATCCTTAAGGAATGCCTCGTTGTTGATTTTCCATGAACCTGCCACTGACCAGAAGTCACCCCAACGCTGGTTCTCAGAAAGTCTTGAAGAACCGTCACGTCTGTATGAAGCCGATACATAATATCTGCCGTCATAGTTGTACTCAGCCTTTGAAAGGATAGATACCATTGTGTTGCCCCAGCTGTAGCCGCTTGCATCAAGAACACCTGCAGTAGCCACTGTAGGAAGTGATGATGAAGGGAGGTTTGTACCGGTTGCCCTTGTGAACCTTGTATCATTCTGCTCTGCCTCAAAACCAGCCAATACATTGATGCTGTGTTTCTCGCCGAAGTCCTTAACATAGTTCAAGGTTGTTGAAGATACGAGCTTGTATGAAGAAGTGCTCATATCATGAATCTTACCATTATCTGACGAACCGTTGAAGTGTTTTGCGCTGTAGTAGATCTTGTCTTTTGTATCTGTATAGTCATAAGACAGGATAGACTTCAATGTAAGTTCAGGCATGATGTGGATAGTCAAAGTCTCGCTTCCCTGGAACTTGAATGTCTCAGAGCTGTTGTCCCACTCATTTGTGTAATACAACGCATTGTAAGCATATGAACCGTAACGTGCAGTCCAAGGCTCACCGGTCTTGTAGTTTGTTGGCCAGTAAACACCCCACAACAAGTTCCTTGTCTGGAGGTAGTAGTTTGAGCCAAGGTTACGTGTATCGTTGAAACCTGCCCTGTCTGTATGTGCAACGTTGAAGTTTGAAGCAAGCTCAAATACCTTGCCTATCTTCTGGTTCAAATTGACACGTGCTGAAATACGTTTGAAAGTATTCTCCTCAACCCTACCTTTATCCTGAGTATATGAAAGTGAAGAGTAGTAGGAAGTCTTCTCAGTACCGCCGCTTACTGAAAGGTCATAAGTCTGGAATACTGCAGTCTTGAGCAAAGCGTCCTCCCAGTCAAAATATTTGCCGTCACGGTTCTCTTTACCATCGGTCTTGCCGGTGATTACAAGCTTGTCATATCTGCCTGTACCCTCAGAAGTGATGGTATAGCCATGTTTGCCGAAACGGTTATTCAACTGTTTGAGGGCATATGCATTCCTTGCCTCATCAGTCTTGCCTCCGATATCGTGGAATACCTCATACAAGTATGCCATATTCTCCTCTACGCCTGCCACCTCATAGTTGTCAGTTGCAAAGGCAGGGGTGATACCCCATGAAGCCTTCAAGGATACGGTTGGCTTGCCAACTTTACCCCTCTTGGTAGTAATCATCACAACACCGTTTGCCGCACGTGAACCATAAAGTGAAGAAGCGGCAGCATCTTTCAATACTGTGATGCTCTCAATGTCACTTGGGTTCAGGGTACTCATCACATTATTGGTTGAATAGGTGTATGAACTTGCCTGTCCAACATCTCCTGATGTCACTGGGACACCGTCAATTACGTACAGAGGCTCGTTTGATGCGTTCATTGAACCGATACCGCGGATACGGATCTCAGCTGATGAACCTGCCTGGCCTGATGACTGGGTAATCTGCAAACCTGCAACCTTACCGTTCAAGGCTCCCTCAAATGATACTGAAGGAACATCCTTGATGGCGTCTGCCTTAACCAGAGAAGCTGCACCTGTATAGGTACCTTTCTTTGCGGTACCGTAAGCTACCACGATTGTCTCGTCCAACTGAACTGCATCTGCCTTGAGCATGATATCCAGCTGGGCCCTGCCGTTTACAGCTACAGACTGTGTAGTGTAGCCGATTGATGAATAGATCAGGGTTGCATCTGCGGGAACTTCAATAACATAATTACCATCAATGTCAGTTGAAGTACCGTTATTTGTACCCTGT
>JAFUMO010000029.1 GCA_017482565.1 Bacteroidales bacterium
GTGCGTCCGAGCGGGTAATAATCCTCCCTGCCCCAATCCAGATGTGAATAGTAGAAATGGAGCCTCAGCCCCTGCTTGTGGCACTCCTGCGCTATCTCTGCAAGGATATCCCTCCCAAAAGGGGTTGCATCAACGCTGTTGTACGGGCTTGCCTTGGTCTTGAAGAGGGAGAAGCCATCATGATGCCTTGAAGTTATGCAGAGATATCCTGCCCCTGATTTCTTGATTGCGGCAACCCACTCGGCGGCATTGAACCTTGATGGGTAGAATGCCCCTGCAAGCCTCTCATACTCCTTGTGGCTGATGTTCTTATTGTGCATCACCCATTCCCCGTCCCCAACCATTGAGTACAGTCCCCAGTGGATGAAGATGCCGAACCTCGCCCTGGAGAACTCCCTGCGCGAAGCCATATTCTGTGCGGAAGGGGTATACCCTTCCTGCGAAAAAAGCTGTGAAGATGTCAGAAAAAACAGCAGAACAAAAACAAGAAATCTCATAAAATCAAAATATTAAGTTACAATCGTGACACGGGTACAATGTAAGTCGTGACACGGGTTCTCCCAGTTAGTAAAAGTATAAAATTTTAATTAACTTTACGGCCACAACAAAGCAATATTTTTATGGCACACGAAGAAAGAAGAACCATTTCGCGCCGCGAAGCCCTCAAGCACATAGGTTTTGGCGCCCTTGCAATAGCCGGAGGCTATTCACTCATTACCAGCTGTAAGGGGAAAGTTAAGGATGAAGCCGCAAACGGCACCCTTGTAATGGCCAAAAAGAAGGATGACATTACAGGCAAGGAGATTTCATTGCTAGGCTACGGCTGCATGAGGTTCCCTACCTACGATACAGGAGAGAAGAACGAGAGGGGCAGGAAGATTATGGCCATTGATATGGAGAAGTCGCAGGCACTGATTGACCACGCATTCGCAAGCGGGATCACCCACTATGATACTGCATGGAACTACCATAACGGAAAATCTGCCGAGGCTATAGGTACATTGCTGAAGAAATACCCAAGGGAGAGCTTCACATTGTGCAACAAGATGCCTGGCTGGCTCATCACAAGCCCTGAGAAGGCTCAGGAGCTTTTCAACACCCAGCTGCAGCAGTGCGGAGTGGAGTATTTTGACTACTACCTCTGCCACGCCATCTCAAACCAGGCGGGATATGACAAGCCTTACGAGGAGCTTGGCGGATACGATGTCCTTGCCAAGGAGAAAGCAAACGGAAGGATAAAGAGGCTGGGATTCTCATTCCACGGAAGCAAGGAGCTCTTCACATACATCCTTGACAAGCGCCAGTGGGATTTCGTTCTCCTGCAAATCAACTATATAGACTGGGTTGACCAGGAAGCTGAGTTCTTCTACAAGGAGGCTGAGAAGCGCGGCATCCCTTGCATGGTAATGGAGCCTCTCAAGGGCGGTGCATTGGCAAGCCTTACCCCGGATGCGGATGCAATCCTCAAGGAGGCTGCTCCCGACAGTTCAATTGCTTCATGGGCATTCAGGTATGTAGGTTCACTCCCTAATGTACTCTGCATATTGAGCGGTATGACCGAGATGGAACACCTGAAGGACAACCTTAAGACTTTCTGCAACTTCAAGCCGCTTTCTGAGGCTGAGAAGGCAGTATTGGACAAGGCCATTGCCGAGTTCCGCAAGTACAAGCAGATAGGATGTACAGCATGCAGGTACTGTATGCCATGCAAATACGGTGTTGACATCCCTGCAGTATTTGCAGCATACAACAAATGTGTAAAGGAGAGCAACATCCCGGACATGAACGGCCCAAGGGACAGCAAGTTCAACAAGAAGAAACGTGCATTCCTTGCAACATATATGAACACCGTGCCTGAAGGATCAAGGGCAGACAAGTGCATCAACTGCGGTGCCTGCAGAAGCGCATGTCCACAGCTTATGGATGTCCCTGCACTCATTACTGACATCAAGAACATGGTTAGGGAGCTTGAGGGATAAACTTCATACACTTGGGCAGATATTGTCATTTACAGCCATCATTGCAGTGATGGCTGTAAATTTGATTGGATGCAGGAGTAAGGGGTACGTTGCGGAGGAGTTGCCGCCACCGCCTCTCCCAACTCCCCTGAACCATATCATTGAGAACTCCATGAGCGAGATTGAGGGAACTGAGAAGTTTGACGCCTCAATCAGGCGTTTCATGCGATATTGGGACATCAAGGGGGGCTCCTTTGCCCTCATGCGCAACGACAGCCTCATCTATGCCAAGGGGTACGGCTATTCGGATATCCAGGACAGCACAGAATGTGAAGTAAAGAATGTCTTCAGGGTGGCATCAGTCTCAAAGCTCATAACTGCAGTTGCCATAATGAGGCTCTGCGAGACAGGAAAGCTCTCCACCCAGGATTTTGTATTCGGGGATGAGGGGATATTGTGTGATTCGCTGTTCCTCAACTACAGGGACAGGAACATAAAGAAGATTACCGTTGAGCATCTGCTCAGGCACACAAGCGGCTTCTCAACCCCCCACGGGGATGCAGCCTTCAACATGGAGCTTGTTGCCGGATATCTGGGCAAGGAGCTCCCCCTTTCAATGGATGACATGGTGCTGTATGCCACAAAGCTGAGGCTCAGGGCCAAGCCGGGGGGATACTACAACTATTCAAACCTGGGATATATAATTCTCTCAAAAATCATTGAAAAATCGTCGGGAATACCATATGAAAGGTATATAAAGGACTCTGTCCTTGCCCCAATAGGGTGCTATGACATCCACCTTGCCAATAACTACACCAATGAGCTCCTTGAAAATGAAGTTTCCTATTACGAGGTAAAGGAAGCGGAACCTGTACCTGCCTATGACGGGAAGGATACCCTTGTGATGAAGAGCCGCGGGGGCAATGACGTGCACGGACTTTATGGTGCAGGAGGCTGGGTTGCATCACCTGTAGAGCTACTGAAGCTGGTTGCAGCAATTGACAAATGCCCTGTAAAGGACAATTTCCTTTCTGATGAGAGCATTAACTTCATGACTCCTCCAAACAAGGAGTCCAAACCGGCCGGATGGGCAAACATAACCTCCAGGGAATGGCTCAGAAGCGGCTCAATGGCAGGAACCAGTGCCCTTATAAAAGTACAGGAGGACGGTTACTCATGGGTGTTCCTTTCAAACAGCTCATCATGGAACGGACCAGGCCTTTCCCGACAAATGAACCGTGAAATCACCAGAGCCCTGAAGAGGGTAAAGGAATGGCCGGAGCGGGATTTGTTCACCCTTGCTCCAGCCACCTCAACTGATCCGGGACAGGATATCTCCTGAACCTATTTAACCCATACATTCAGAATCTCACCAATGTACATCTTGTGCATAGGTTGCGATGCCCTTCTTGCCTTCTCGGCAGAATTGTCTATGGCATCAAGTGAAATTGACTGCGAAACCAGCTTCCTGCACTCAATTATCATCCATGCCTCTCTGAATGCCATTGAGCCGTCCTGTGTCTGCAGCGGAGTAAGACCGGAGCCCTTCACCTTGTCCTCATCTCTTCCCGATCTGCTTCCACAATACTTGAGGGCATCCCTATATGCCTCAGTATAGAATGTAAGCGTATAGGTATCTGAATCCTCAATTATCTGATAAGTGTATCTTGCAGGATTGATGAAGCATATTGCCACAGGCTTGTTATAAAGTACTCCAATGCCTCCCCAGCTTGCGGTCATCATATTGAACTTGCTGCTGTTGCCCGCAGTGATGAGCATCCAGTCCTTGGAAACCATCTTTATGAAGTTGCCTGGAATTGACTCAGGATCAATCTTTCTGTACCCCTCAAGGGAACTGTCTGCCGCATGGGCTGCAACGGCATCCTTGGCAGCAGGAGCTGCCACAGGGACATTGGCTGCATCAACAGGTTTCTGCACAGGGTGCGCTGCAACAGGGGGCTGGACAGGAGCTGCAACCGGGGCCTGCTGAGCCTCCATCACCTTTGGTGCATTCCTTACAATCTCAGCCATACCATCCCTTGAATGATACTTGAAACCTTCATTGAAGGAACCAAAGATTTCATCAACGGCATCCAGGGTCTTTTTCCTGAACTTTCCGGTTATTGGGGTAAGCTTGGTCCTCTTCTTGTTCACGGCATTCTTATCTGTAATGTACTCCTCGGCAGTAAGCTTCTTCACATCACCGCCATCGTTATATACATACCTTATCCTTTCAATCCTGAGCTCGGCCTGCTGTGGACTGCAGGAAAGTGTCATTACATAATTCATTGTGGCCTTGTCATAGGAAAGGGCATTGTTGGTGAACACAATCTCCCTGCTCCCCATAGCCACAATCTGTCCGTCCTTGTCTGATATTATTCTGTTGGTCTGCGCATCATACCTTTTGAGATAGCCATCCATCCAGTTCTTGGCCAGCTGATATACTTCCTGCCGGGAATGGCCAGGTACAAGTTCCAGCTTTTGGGCAAACTGCACATATCCGTCTACCTCTGGGACAGCATCAGCTGCAAGGTATCTGCTCATGTCCCCTTCATTCAGCTGCGCTGAGGCAATTACAGGAAGAAGGGCAAAAATGATAAGAAACAGTCTTTTCATGTCGTAGTGTTTTATTTGTTTGTCAATATAATGTTCATTCCTTCCCTCATAGGCCTTTCACCCATATAAGGGAGCATCTGTATACCCTGGACCTGCACAGGATACTCTGCTGCAGCCTTTGTTCCTCCCGTAATTATGGAGATGGCCTTTGCTATCATAGGATCCCTTTCATCACCTAACGGGATACCTTGCAGAAGGCCGCTGTCAGACACCTCAAATGTAGGCTCTATGCCATCCTTGAACTCAGTAAATCCCTGAGTATTCACAAACTTGTAGACAACAAGGGTGAGCAGCCAGTTGCTTATCTCCTCAATTGTATTCCCGTCCGCATCCTTAGGTGAGAGAAGCGCAGCTGCGCAATACTTGCCATATGTCTTTTCACCTATCCTTACCACATCCATATATGGCATGAGGCCTGAAATGGTTGCCTCGCTTGCAGAGGCCGTACTTGAAGTTGTAAGTATAAAAACCCTGTCCAGATTGAGGTTTACAGGGGTATCCTCATTGAAATATACGTTCATATCATGTTTCATCTGCCTGTAGTACTCCATATAGAGGTCATTCCATGTCTCGGTAAGGAATACCTTCTTTCCATTAACCGCGGATACCGGGGCAAACAGACTCGCCAGATATGGCGGGGTAACGGCATTGCCACCCAGATTGTACCTGAGATCGAGGATAAGCTCTGAGACACCGGCTGACTGGAAACCCTTGAACACCTCCGCAAGCTTCTCATGGGACTCGGCATAATAGCCTGCATAGAAGAGGTAACCAACCTTCTTGCCGCCCGCATCAATTACTGAATGGCTTACCACGGGATCCTCATACATCTTTATTGCATCAAGCTTATGGGAAACTCCGGAATAGCCTATGCTGCCGCCATCCGTTAAGGTCCCCATACCTATCTCCATAGACTGGGAGTAATAGAGATTCCTGTAGTTATCCACAGTGAGGTCCGCCCCGTTGTATGTGAGTATGATGTCACCACGTTTCAGGCCAGCCTTCATGGCAGGTGAACCGGCATAAACATACTGTACTACCGCAAAGAGATTGTCAGGGCTGTTTGAGAATTTTCCGAATGCCAGGGAATATCCATATGTTGTTGACACACCTTGAAACTCATCCATCGCCTCCTGAGAATTGTCCGTAACATAAGACCATTTGTCAAGCTCCTTATAGCGCATAAGCTCAAACAGTTCCTGGGGGGTTGGGGCACTTGCATACCCTATCCCTTCCGGAATGTTCCCACTCCACAGATAAGCTTCAGACGTATAGTCATATACAAATTTATTGGCCTTCAGAATCAGCCTTTCCTCTTCTGTAAGCTCTTCTGTCTTGGGATTATCACTCTTGGAGCAGCCTGCCAGCAGGACCGGCACCATGAGTAATGCCAATAATCCCTGCAATATTTTCATCTTTTCCATAACTCTTTTCCTTTTAGAACAGGTAGACACAAATATAGCAAAAATTGCGTTACATTTGCCTTATGGAACAAATGGATATAAAAAAGGTAGCTGCGCTGTTCTTCAGCCCTACGTATACCACAAAGAAAGTTGTCTGCGCCATTGCAGAAAGTGCAGCAAGGAATATTGCCGGAGCCGAATGCCAACTGGCAAACATTACAACTCCTGCAATGAGGAGGGAAACACCCCCGTTTGGGAAAGGTGACCTGGTAGTATTCGGTGTACCCGTATATATAGGCCGTGTGCCAAATCTGCTGAGGGATTTCCTGGCATCCATAAAAGGCAACGGTGCAATAGGGGTTCCTGTTGCTGTATATGGCAACAGGGCCTATGATGATGCCCTCATTGAACTTAGGGATATAATGCAGGAGAACGGATTCAGATGCATTGCAGCTGGTGCCTTTATTGGTGAACACTCCTTTTCATATACCCTTGGAGGGGGAAGGCCAGATACCTCAGACCTGGAGACTGCAATGAAGTTCGGAGAAGAGATTGCCCGCAAGATTACATCAGGTGAGGCCATTCCTGCAGAGCTGCAGGTTCCCGGCAACCCCTACCCGTATAAATTCTATAATGCCAAAAGCAGCAGCAACAGCAGCATAGACATAAGGAAGGTAAAGCCGGAGACAGACCCGCATAAATGTACCTCATGCGGCCTTTGTGCAATGCTCTGCCCTATGGGGGCAATAGACCCCTCAAACTGCGCGGAGGTGCCAGGGATATGCATCAAGTGCGGGGCCTGTATAAAGATGTGCCGTCCCAAGGCAAAATATTTCTCAGACCCTACCTATCTGGAGCACAAGGAGATTCTGGAAAGAAACTTCACTGAGCCGCGCAAGGAACCGGAGATTTTCTGGTAATATGAAAAGGGGGAATTCTATAAGAGTCCCCCTATGATTTTCACTATGAATGCCGCCATCCACGCCATTGTACAGCTGTACAGGGTCATGAAGAGCGCCCACTTACCGCCTGCCTCCTTCCTGATTGCCGCTATTGCCGCAATGCAGGGGATGTAGATGAGGATGAAGAGCATCATGGAGTATCCCACAGTTGGGGTGAAGACCCTCTCCCCCACCTTAGGGCCGCTGTCATAGGTCTGTTCTGCAAGCTTGTTCTGGAGGGTAACCTCAGAATCGTCGGGAGACTGGTAAAGGACACCCATTGAGCTCAATATAAGCTCCTTGGCCGCTATTCCCGTAAAGAGGCTCACCCCTATTTTCCAGTCATAGTCCAATGGGGCGAACACAGGCTCCACAAACTGCCCTATCTGGGCAATGTAGGACTGCTCAATCTGTTCATATTTCTGCTGGGCCTGAAGCTGGAGGACCTGATGCTCCACCTGCTGCTGTGGCGCCCCGCTCTGCTCCACCTTTTCAATGAGGGATGCATAATCCTTTGAAAACTCTGTCTTGTGCGGAAAATACCCCAGCGCCCAGATGAATATTGAACCTACCAGAATTGTGGTACCCATCTTCCTCAGGTACTGCTGGCTTCTTCCCCACATATGGCTGAGGGAGTTCCTCATGGTTGGCATCCTGTATGGAGGGAGCTCCATCACAAACGGCACATCATCCTCCCTGCGGAAGAATTTCCTCAGCACAAAGGAGGTGAATACAGCCATCAGCATCCCGATAAAATATACAGAGAACAGTATTGCACCCTGATGTTTTGTGAACAGTGCAGTTACAAACAGCATGTAGATAGGATACTTGGTGCTGCAGGACATAAACGGTATCATCATTATGGTGATAAGCCTGTCACGCTTGTTCTCAAGGGTCCTGGTAGCCATGATTGCCGGCACATTGCATCCGAATCCCATGATGATTGGAATTACAGACTTGCCGTGCAGCCCTATCTTGTGCATTATCTTGTCCATAAGGAATGCCACGCGGGCCATATATCCCGTATCCTCCATGAATGAAAGGAAAAGGAACAGTATCATTATCTGCGGGAAGAAGACTATAACGCTTCCCACTCCGGCAATTGCACCATCTACAATGAGGTCCCTTAAAACCCCATCAGGAAGTACATTCCCCACCGCCTCACACAGCCATGCCACCCCGGCATCAATCCAGTCCGTAGGGTACTGCCCAATGGTGAATGTAAGCTGGAATGTAAGGAACATGAAGAAAAAGAAGAGCGGAAGGCCGAGCCACCTGTGGGTAAGAAGGTTGTCAAGCCTGTATTTCTTATGGGCATTGTTGTCCGGGGCCGCAGTGTAGGTCTCCTCCAATGCTCCGTGGATGAACGCATATTTTGCATCAGTGATTACGGATGCCGAATTGTCCTTAAACTCCTTCTCTATCCTCTTTATCTGCCTTGACGCACACTCCAGGGCCTCCTCCGTACCTGCATAGCCGGCAATCCTCTCCGAGAACACCTTGTCCCCCTCCAGCAGCTTTATGGCCGCATACTGCGGATGTATCTTGTCACTGAGCTCATCATTCTTCTTGAGAAGCTGCTTCACCTCCCGCAGGGCACTGTTGATTGTCTCCCCGTAATTGATATGGAAATGCCTGTAATCTGCCTCCTTATCATTGTACATTGCAATCACCCTCTCCAGAAGCTCAGGAAGCCCCTTCCCTTTTGTAGCCACCACAGGTACAAACGGAATACCAATCATCTTTCCAAGGAGGTTGTAATCAAACTTGTCACCCTTCTGCTCCAGCTCATCATACATGTTCAGGGCCACAACCACCTTTATGTTCATGTCTATCAGCTGGGTGGTAAGGTATAGGTTACGCTCCAGATTGGATGCATCTATCACATTCACAACCACATCAGGCATGTTGTCCAAGAGGTGCCTGCGCACATATAGCTCCTCCGGGGTATATTCGCTCATCGAATATGTTCCCGGAAGGTCTGTAATGTTTATTGTATAGCCGTCATGGATGAACTGCGCTGTCTTGAGGTCAACTGTAACACCACCGTAGTTGCCGGTCTTCTCATTCCTGTTTGTTGCCGTATTGAACAGGGTGGTCTTGCCGCAGTTGGGGTTTCCCACCAATGCCACATTTATGGTATTTATCTCCTCGCTCACCCTCTGCATGAAAGCCTCCTCTGCCGGGACAGTACCTCCCTCAAACGGCTGCTGATATGTCTTGTATGCATCTCTTGAAACAATCTCAATAAGATTGGCCTCATTCCTCCTCAACGAAATGCGGTAACCCATAAGCTCCAGTTCAATGGGATCTCCCAGAGGGGCCTTCTTTATCACCCTTACTGTAACCCCGGGAACAAAACCCATCTCGGTTATCCTCTTGCGGAACGCCCCGTAGCCCTTTACCTTTGTTATTACCGCCTCTTCTCCAGGCCGGAGGCCTGAAAGCAAATCTATATTCTCACCGTCCATACTCAATGACACTTCTATTCAGCGTACAAAAATAGCCATTATGAAACACCGGTGGAGTACCTTATTTAAGGTATTTTACCCCAAGCCGGTGGCGCACCAAAGAGGCCATACAGCTTCTTCCCTGCGGCATTCCATGCGCCACTCTCCAGGATTCCTCAGGAGTGGCGCACCCAATCCCCTCCAGAATACCTTGTAGGGGCATATTCCTGTGCCAATGGGTTGGGGCGGGCGGGGCATCCGCATCAGCATCATCATTCTGCAGGGAAACTCCAAATTCACCATTCATGGACAAGGTATGTCATTCCCTTTTGCTATTTTTGCAGAAAATTCAAGACAGGATGAAAAAATTCAGGAAAGTACTATATACGGTGCTCACGATTGTGGCAGCGGCAATCTATTTTGCAGAGGAGCTGGGTGAAATCTTTTCCCAGGTGGAGAAGGAGAAGCAGGAGGTTGCCCAGATAGTTTCAAAATGGCAGGAGGAGACAGGAGTTAAGGTAAAGGATGCTGCTGATGCATCCAAAAAGGCTGTCAAGGAAGTTGCAGCAAAGGCAGAAAAAGTTGCAGGGAAGCAGAAGGATGAGGCTGGGGAGAAGGAAGCCTCTGGAAATACTGCAAGGAAGAGCACCGGAAGTGCTGCAGGGAAGCAGAATGCCCCTGCCCGGCTGGAGATCCCGCGGATGCAGAAGGATGCCCCTTCCCAGATTCTGGAATATACAGGGCATACCCTTTCCTACAACAGTAAGACCCGCCTCCCCAACTGGGTGGCATACGAGCTTACCCGCAGGGAGGCCCAGGGAGACAATCCCCGCAAGGACAAGTTTGCCCGGGACCCTAAGGCCAACGGCCCGCAGGGAGATAAGGAGGATTACCGCAATTCGGGGTGGGACCGCGGCCACATGGCTCCTGCAGGTGACATGAAATGGAGCACCAGGGCTATGGACGAAAGCTACTATTTTACAAATATCTGCCCGCAGAACCATGAGCTGAACACCGGAGACTGGAAGGAACTGGAGGAGAAATGCCGCAACTGGGCGGAGAAGCTTGGCTCCATCCACATTGTATGCGGCCCAATAATCACAGATAACACCCACGGCACGCTGGGGGCCAATAAAATTGTTATTCCCGACAAATTCTTCAAGGTCCTCCTGACACAAAAGGATGGCAAATGGCAGGGGGCAGGCTTCATATTCCACAACCCGCCCAAAAGGAACTCCCGCCTGAGCACAAAGCCACCGGTAAACCGTCCGCTGGAAGAGTACCTGGTTACCATAGATGAGGTGGAGGCCATCACCGGCCTGGACTTCTTCCACAAGCTTCCGGATTCCGTTGAAAAGGAAGTGGAACAGCAGAAATCATTGTTTTAAAGATAAAGGAGACTACAGATGCAGACATCCGTGGAAATGCCGGCCGGGAAAGAGAAACTGTGGAACAGCAACTACCTTAAGGTGTGGTGTGCCAACTTCATGATCTTCTTCTCGTTCATGCTCCTCACCCCACTGCTCCCCCTCTACCTGAGCGAGACTTTTGGGGCAGACAAGGAGATGATTGGGATAGTGCTGTCGGGATACACATTAACTGCACTCATAATAAGGCCTTTCAGCGGGTTCCTGGTTGACAGCTTTCCCCGGAAGATTGTGCTCCTTGTAAGCTACGGCCTCTTCTGTGCCCTGTTCCTGGGTTATGTGGCTGCAGGGTCACTTGTCCTGTTTGCCATTGTGCGCACCCTGCACGGAGCCCCGTTCGGAGCCTCTACCGTTTCCAACAGCACTGTGGCAATTGATGTGCTCCACCCTACACGCAGGGCGGAGGGTATTGGATATTACGGCCTGAGCAACAATATTGCCACCGCAATAGGTCCAACTGTGGCACTTATGATTTATGGGGCATGGCAAAGCTATGATGTGCTCTTCTGGCTGGCATTTGCGGTTTCAGCCACAGGTTTGACCATCAACTGGACCCTGAAACTCAAGAAAAGGGAAACTGTAAAGGAAAAACGGGCCATATCACTGGACAGGTTCATCCTCCTGAAAGGGTGGAGCCAGGGACTCTGCATGATATGCTATGCATTCTCATACGGTATCCTCAGTACATATATTGCAATATACGGCAAAGATGAGCTGGGCATAACAGGGGGGACCGGAATGTTCTTCCTCCTCCTCTCCATAGGACTTATCCTCTCCCGCCTTGTGGGGAACCGTACCCTCAGCAAGGGAAAGATAGTTGAAAATGCCTCTATAGGGGTGGCCATAGCGCTGTGCGGATATCTCATGTTCGCCTCAATGCACAACCATTTCGGGTACTACTGTTCAGCCCTTATCATAGGTCTCGGCAACGGGCACATGTTCCCCGCCTTCCAGACAATGTTCCTCAACCTGGCCTCCAATGCCCAGAGGGGTACGGCCAACTCCACCCTGCTGGTGAGCTGGGATATAGGCGTGGGACTGGGAATCTTTGCCGGGGGAAGCGTGGCGGAGCATCTGGGATACCATGCATCATTCTGGACCGCCTTTGCAATGAACCTTGCCGGCGTGGCATTCTTCCTCCTTTATTCCCGACAAAATTTCATAAAGAACAGGCTCAGGTAAGCCCAACAATCCGCCCCTTGGAGTTGTTTATTGGAAAAGATAAAGCCATGAACAACAGATGGAACACCATAATCTCTGCCATAGCAGCTGCCCTGAGCATCGCAGCCCTTACAGTCTCGTTCTGCAGGATTGAACCCGTAACAACAGAATGGCTGGGAATCCTTGTGGGGATACTGGCCCTCCTCACCTCCGTGCTGCTGGGGTGGCAGCTCTTCAGCATCATAAACCTCCGTACAATGGAGACCAAGCTCAAAAGCCTTGAGGAGGCCTCCCGGAAAGGGGACTCCCAGGCCATAGGCAAGGCATACGACGGAATAGCAACCCTCTACATCACTTCCCTTCCCGACGAATCACTCTCCCGGGAAGAAATCATCTCCAACCACCTCTACGGCTACATCCTCTTCACCGCCCTTGCAATGGCCACCCAGAGCGAAGCCGGCAACTTCGGCTACTGCGAATCCACAATAGGGCACCTGCTGAAAATGGACATCTCCAGACTCTCTATAAATGAAGGGCAGCGCAACAACATCTTTGAAATAGCGGTAAAAATCACCTCCCAGGGCAAAATCTCCAATTTCCCCGAATACTTAAGGTGGGTGGCGGGATTACAGATTTTATGACCATAAAAACAGAAGCCGGCAGATTAAATGCCGGCTTCTTTCTTTCCATTTATAGTGCTGAGTATGAGACTAAGTCATAAAGAGCACTTTAGATGGTGCAAAATTAGTAATTTATATCGATATCACAACAACTTGGAGAAATTTATGTTCAGTTTTTTTAGTACAGTCTTGTATTGATTATTGCTTTCCAGATTTGAAATTTCCTTTAACATCTCTGCATATCTATTTGTTGAAATGCTTTTAAGCAAATATGCTATTACCTTTATTGCACCTGAAAGGCGTGTATTTATAAGTGGTGTCATAGAACCTGCCGGTCCTTTTCTAATAGCTTTGGGCAGATGCAAATCATATAATATATTACCATGGGCGCAAGCGTTTCTTACATTTCTAACGGCCTCTATATAATTCTCAAATATCGTAATGTGTTTTATCGAGTACTCATTTGCTATTTTTTGCTTTATACCTTGATCTTTAAGATTTATATACAAATATTGCACAGATCCCAATGGCATAAATTCAATAGTTTTCCATGCAGGAGCATATTTGTCATTGATATACTTTTTATGGTGAGATCTTAATACAGGATTATGCTTAAGTAACTCAGTGGTGTAACTCTGTACAATATCTTTGACTTGCTTGTGGTTTACATATACGGAACTTTGTAAAGAAACTTTACACTAATGAAGAACTTTCTGGCTATACTCAAGAAATACACTATGGCAATGGTGATGAACTTTGCCGGCCTGGTCCTTGCCTTAACAGCTTTTATGGCTCTGATGCTGCAGGTGAACTACCAACTGAATTTTGACAAGACTCACCCAACCTCCGGCAGGATTTACAGGGTGGATAAAGTTGGTGTTTTGAATGATGATACCTTCCGCAATATCCTTCCAAGAGGATACGTGGATGACATTATAGGCTCATCTCCACATATCCAGGCGGCAACCATCAGCTGCCCGTTTATTGAGGAGGGTGTTTTCTATGCACAAAGAGAAAATGGTATTGGGTCTTTTGCCTTCAAATCAAAATGGGACGTGTGCTATCCGGAGATTTTTGAAGTTTTTGGGACCGAAATCATTGAAGGCAGCGCAAGGAATCTTGAAAGCTATTCCAATATTGCAATCCCGGAATCATTGGCAAGGAGGCTGTACGGGAATGAATCCGCTTACGGAAAAGTGATTACCAGTGACAGGATGTTCGGATTCAGCGATGCCAATGCAAGAGAGATGGTAGTGGGTGCAGTATATAAGGATTTCCCCGCAAACTCACAGATGCGCAACTGCATCTACAGGCATATAGGCACAATGCAGCAGGGTAGCTATGGCGGTGCAAACTTTGCCTGCTGGCTGTTGCTGGATTCACCGGAAAGCAAGACCCTTGTGGAGGAGAATTTCAACAGCAGTTTTGATTATGGGGAAAGCAGTGACTGGCTTACAGATATAGAACTCACCCCTATAGAGAATATCTATTTTGAGGATGAGGGGAGTGCCATATACCGCAATGGCAGCAGAGGGCAGATGTGGCTCCTGATTTGTATCTCCATATTGGTAATGCTTATAGGTGGAATAAACTACTCCACATTCTTTACCGCCCTGGCACCAATCAGGGTAAAGACAATAAATACGCAAAAAGTACTTGGCAGTTCCCAGTACCAATTGCGCAAGGGGCTGGTTGTGGAAGCTGTAGTCTTCTGTCTCTGTGCATTTGCTGTATCCCTCTGCATCATTGCCCCTATAACAGAATGGCTGTACTCGCAGGGTCTCACTGAAACATACTTTACATTTGCAGAGGAGCTCCCAATAGTGATGCGTTCTGCCGCCATAGCAATCTGTACGGGTCTGGCTGCAGGGATTTACCCAAGCTTCTATGTAACCTCACTGCCTCCCGCATTTGCACTGAAGGGGAACTTTGCCTTTTCATTGTCGGGAAGAAAATTCAGGACTATTATGATGGTGCTGCAGTATGTCATCTCATTTGCCCTGCTGGTGTTCGTGGCCTCCGTTTACAGGCAGAACAGGTTTATGATGGAACACGACCTTGGGTTTGACAGGGAGCAGGTGCTGGTTACAAGAATTTCACAGAAGCACTATCTGGAGAAGGAGGACTGGCTGCGGGAAAGGCTCCGCTCCCTACCTGAGGTAGAGGATGTTGCATACGCCTCTGACTGCGTTGGAGGAGAGGATGTATATGGAATAACCACACTTAACCTGCGCGGTGAGGATGTGAGGACCTTCACCCTCTACTGCTCTTACAACTTCCTGGATGTACTGGGAATCCCTGTAGTTGAAGGGAGAAATTTCCTGAAATCAGATACCAAAGACACTTTATATCATGCCATAATGAACCAGAAAGTGAAGGACCTCGGAGGGGAAATTGACCAGACAATTATAGGACAGAGCGGCCCGGTAAGGGTAAATTCCATGAGGAATGAATCTGCTCCACTCCTGTATATTGTTCTTCCCGACGGATTTGCGGCTCTGGACTACACTTATATCAGGCTCCGCAACGGATCCGACAAAGCTGAAGCCCTTGAAAAGGTGTATTCAGTCCTGAAGGAGATGGATTCCGATTATCTGTTTGAAGTGCAGCACTACGACAGGATTCTTGGCATCCTGTATGAACCTGAAGTGAAGCAGGGAAAGATAATCTCACTGTTTACCCTCCTTGCAGCAGCCCTCTCCCTGATAGGAGTATTCGGGCAGGTGTTGTTGGATGTGCAGTACCGCAGAAGGGATATTGCAGTAAAGAAAGTCTATGGGGCAGAAGCATCTGTACTGGTTATTGGAGGGTTGCGCAAATACTTCACACTGGTAATGGTTTCCTTTGCAATTGCGGTTCCTGTAGCCTGGTACGCTGTAAACCTATGGTTGCAGAACTTTGCAGAAAGGGCAGGAATATCCGTCCTGATTTTCATAGGGTCTTTCATTGCAATACAAGCCCTCACCATTGCCATTGTGGTACTGCAGTACTGGCGCGCCGCCACCCTTGACCCGGCAGATACATTACAGAAGGAGTAGGATTTTTTATAACTTTGCGTTGTATGAAGAAGATTGGGGAAATATATTCAAAGTGGAGTGATAAGATTGCCTTGCGCAGGGAGAACGTGCACAGGATGATTGAGCTGAAGAGGCTCAAGAGGGTAAGAAGAAAGTATACTCCACCATATGCCCATTGCCAGAACTGCGGCACAAAGCTGGAGGGGATGTATTGCCACAACTGCGGCCAGTTTGCCCACGACAACAGCCAGCCCTTCTGGAAATATATCTGGCAGTACTTTGAGAATGTATATCAGCTGGATTCCAAGATACCGGTTACAATCTGGCAGCTGTTCCGCCGCCCTGGCTTCCTTACCAACGAGTTCAACGCGGGGAAGATTGCATCCTATATGCACCCGCTCAAGCTCAATATGTTCATACTGGTAATCTTCTTCACCATTGTAATCTTTATGGGAGAGAAGATGGTGGACAAGCAGTTTACCCGGGCCAATATTCCCGGATACATATCGCAGAACATTGAGCTGGACCCGCAATATTTTACTGGCAGGGACACAACCATATTCTTCATAGGCAACTCATATCTGCTGGAATACTTCCCCCAGATATTTACAATAGAAAAGAGGCTCTCGGGCAAGCACAGCACAAGGAAGCTCAGGCCGGCAGATATCCCGGAGGTTCCGGAGGTGGCAAAACGGAGCAGCGGATTCCAGTTTGAAAACAGCATAGAAAAAATGGACCGCCAGTTGCGGGAATCTTCAATCTACTCATATGAAGATGAACAGACAGGACACGATACAATCCTCCTTACACTCCCTGCAGTATTCCTCCGTGACGGCATTGTAGTTGAAGGGGACCGGAATGTCCCTGATGCCCTGTTCAAGAAGGCGGGAATAGACAAGAATGAATTTGGGAATAAAATCTCCCCTGCCCAATTGAATGCCATTGCCGGAGCCATTGGGCTTGCCGCAGCATCCAGCGCAATGGACAGTACAGAGATTGAAGTGCTGAGAATGGAACTGTCAAATACCTCTGTAGCCTGGCTCCACAAAGTCACTCCCGACAAAAGATACACAAGGATAGACAAGGACAACGCCATAAAGCGAGGCTACATAGATGAGCTGCTGGCAGCATCAAAGGCATACCTGCCACTTGTCATCCTCCTTACAATACCGTTCCTGGCAATTGTACAAAAACTGGTTTACAGGAAAAAGAAGATGAACTACATGGCCCATTTTGTATTCTCACTCCACTTCTGTGCCGCCATGTTCATCCTCCTGTTCATTGCCATAGGACTTCTGGCATTTGCCAAGTTCATCCCACAGATGGCACTGCTGCGGGGATTCCTCCTGCTGCTGCTTCTCTATTTCATCATAGCCTCCCATACCGTATACACAGGCACAGGCTGGATGAAAAGTATACTCAAATCCCTCTTTGTACTTTTCCTCTACCTGCTGGGACTGACAATACTCCTGTCCATACTGTTCATCCTCTTTATTGTTGGCAAGGCAGGAGTATAATTTCCCGTTAACAAAAACCATCCTGGAGAGTCTTATCATAAAGCACCGGCAAAAGCGCGCAACAGCGGTGCATAAAAAACAAGGGATTATGAAAAAACTTATTTTAATATTGGGCATTGTGGTTCCGGTACTGGCATCGGCCGCAACACCTGGGTACAGGGCAAACAAGAACAGGAGGATTGGAAGCTTCATAGCGGATTGCCGCCATTATGAGGGGGCAGAGACAGTGCATCTGGGCACTTTTGCTACCAAGATAGGAAAAGGCATTTTACAGATTGCCTCCATTGATGACCCGGAGGCACAGGAGCTCCTCAAGCTAATTAAGGATGTAAAGAGCCTTTATGTATTCAATTATGAGGATTGCACCAGGAATGTAAAGGATAAGGTGAACAGCCGGCTGGAAAAAATGCTGGAGGGATCTGAAATGCTCCTGGAAGCAAAAGACGGGGAAGAGAAGATTATGATTTACGGGGTTGCGGATGAGGCAGAGGGGAAAGTGAAGGACTTCATTCTGCATACACCCTCAGAATGTGCGGTAATTTGTATCCTGGGCTCAATCTCAACTGAAGCACTGGCAAAACTGGCATTTGATGACTGAACATAAATTCAATACAGAATACCTGCCGCTGGCCCCGCTGCTCTACAGGATTGCATTCCATATTCTGGAGCGGGCAGATGATGCGAAAGATGCAGTGCAGGAGACATTCCTCAAGTTGTGGGACATGCGCCAGAAGCTGGATTCCGTGGAGTCTGCCAAGGCCTACAGCATCAGAATCCTCAAGAACGAGTGCCTGGACCGCCTCCGCAGGACAAAGAAAACAGTACCGGCAGAACAAATTCCCACAAACGGGGCAATTCTCCCTGCAGAAGAGCATCTGGATGCAAAAATGAGGCTGCAGAAGGTTCTTGGGGCAATAAAGTCCCTTCCCGACAGCCAAAGGAAAATTATCCTTCTCCGCACTGTTGAAGGGCTCTCATACGGTGAGATTTCAGAGAGGATGGGGATGTCCCAACTCACATTGAGGGTATTGCTTGCAAGGGGAACACTCAGAAATTTGTCGGGAAGAAAAAATTAATGGATTGTATTATGAAAAGGATTGAAGATATTGAAAGGATGGGGCTGGAGGAGCTTGAGGCGGCTGCATTGGCAGAGGATATGGAAATACCACAGGGGCTCGCCGGAAAGATTCAGGAGCGGATTCTGGCAGCAGAAATGGCAAAGGATCCTGCAGGGAGGCCACACATCCAGGGAAACAGGATTCTGCAGCTGGGGGGAATTGCGGCTGCGGCAGTTGTAATCTTGGGACTTTTCCTTCTGAAGCCTGGAGTGCAGAATGATGGCTTGCAGGACACTTTTGAGGATCCATATATGGCGTATGCACAGGTAGAGGAGGCTTTTGCTGAGATATCAGACAAAATGTCCATGGGGGTGGAGATGGTTGCCCAGGCCAAGCCGCTGGCCGAAAAGCCAATGGAAATATTGAACAATGTTATTGACAATAAAAATTGAGGATATGAGAAGTTTTTTCATTTTGGCAGCTATGCTGCTTGTTACCATAAGTTCTTTTGCCCAGGATGGCAGGAGCATATACCAGAAATACTCGGATTCTGAAAATATCAGCGCTGTATATGTATCACCTGCAATGTTCAAGCTTATTGGAAAGCTGCCTGACATTGAAATGAATGACGGGGAAGTGAATTTTTTTCCAATAATCAAGTCCCTCACAGGACTTTATATCATAAGCAGCAGCAATGCCGGCATAAATGCCCAACTGTATGCAGATGTGGAAACGTTCATAAAGAGCGGAAAATATGAGCTCCTCATGGAGGCCAAAGACTCAGGGGAAGCAGTAAGGATGTACACTGTGGGAAATGAAACTACAGTAAGCAGCTTTGTTATGGTAGCCAAAGACGGTGAAGAAACCAGCTTCATCTGCATAGACGGCAACATTAACCGCAATGACCTGGAGAAGCTGCTTGCCGAGCAGATGAAGTGAGAATTCAGTCAAAGACATTCACCGGATGGCGATTTTATCAAACAAGTATTGGTTACAACTTTCAACTACTTCTCATTGCTGTCAAAGAACTCTTGCTTCGACTGCAAATGAGGCATCTTTATTTGGAATGTGCAAGTTAATTCGAGAGAATCAGACACCTGCTTGGAAATCTTCATACAATGCTACAGCACCAAGATGCCAAGCCTTTGTGGATTCCTTTTCCAATCTCGAATATACTTCAGA
>JAFUMO010000030.1 GCA_017482565.1 Bacteroidales bacterium
CCACAAAGACCTCCAGCCCACTTTTTTTCCGGGCCGCCTTCATTTCATTCCGGCCATTTACCTTCAAACGACGAAAGGCCTCACTCTCGGTCAGACCTTTTCTTACGTCACTGTTCAGCTTAATACTGCTTTCCTGCACACTCCATCTTTCAAACACTCCCATTCCTCCTAAAGCCTGTTTGCATTGAATTCTATGCTTGTGTACAAAAAACTATGCCGATACCACCTTTTATTTTGGTGATATCGGCATATATTCATTCAATATTTCTTATCGTCGTTCCACAGTATCTGTTATGGACGGAGCGTAAATGCTGCCACCATTTCATTCATATTGGTTGCCTGCGCGGACAATTCTTCAATGGTTGCAGATGTCTCCTCCGCTGTTGCATAGTTATTCTCAACGACTGCGGAAATCTGGTCAATCCCCTGCTCAATCTGTTCCATTGCCTCCGCCTGTGCAGCAGAATTGTTCATTGCCTGCTGGGACTCTCCTACAAGCACTTCCATTCCCTCCACAACCTTCATCAAGGAGCTATAGGTTCTGTCCGTAATCTCATTACCACGTTCAATCTCCTGAAGGGAGGTCTCAATCAGCTCTCTTGTATGAACTGCAGACTGAGCACTGTCATCTGCCAGCTTTCTAATCTTATCTGCAACCACAGCAAAGCCTCTGCCTGCTTCTCCTGCTCTTGCAGCCTCAATTGCCGCATTCAATGACAACAGAGTGGTCTGGGATGCAATATCTTCGATTTCTTCAATAATATTGTTAATCTGTCTGGATGTAGCATTAATTCTCTCCATTGCGCCGGTGAGCTCTTTCATCTCCTCACCACTTGCAATTGCCTGTTGCTGATATTCCTTTGCAGTCTTATAGGAAGCTTCCAATGATTTCGCACTGTCTGTCACAATACTGGTAACATTGGTAATGGTTGCCTGCAATTCCTGCACCGCTCCTGCCTGGTCGGTTGCACCTTCTGCAAGCCCCTGAGCGGTCTCCGCCATCTGGGTAGCACCCATGGTTACCTGCTCCACTGCCTCCGTAATATTCTTTAAGGTCTCATCCAAACGGGTATTCAAGGTTCTCATGGAGGTAATTAATCCCTGGAAATCACCCACATAAGCCTCCTCCTTCTCCGTATCCACTGCAAAATTACCCTCGGACATCTCACTCAGCAAATAATCCGCATCCTCAATTACAAGCTTCAAACTGTTGGCCAAGGAACCTGCTGCGTCTGCCAAAATGCGGGTCTCATCCTCACTGGTAATCTCCGGCATGGGGGAGTGCAAATCTCCCTGGGACAACAATACCAGACGGTCTGCGCACAGCTTAATGGGGTCACCTATTGTTTTACCAATTAATTTCGCAGTTTTAATACCAAGCAAAACTGCCAATACAGCAATTACAACAGCAATTACTGTAGAAATCAATGTCGTACTAACAAAATCTGTGATGGGCGCTTCAATTGCAACGCTCCAACCATTGGTTCCTTCAACGGGTGCATATGCGATTAATTTTGTAACACCTTTCTGAGAATAAGTAGCATAACCCATCTCAC
>JAFUMO010000031.1 GCA_017482565.1 Bacteroidales bacterium
CATCAGTGGAGGAGCAAGCCAGAAGACCTGCCAAGATCAATTTGTTTTGAAGCTTTCGGGTAATAAGAGCTTGCAGACAGACACCAGATCCCACCAGAGATTTCTTGTCCGGCTGAACCTGTTGCAGCATTGCTGCAGAGGCCATTGTATATGCATGATTTCCTATTCCCGATAGTTGAATTTAATTCATCGGGAATATGAAAAGAATTGCAGTCCTGCTTTATAAGGCACATAAATTCACGGGAATAATCATATCAGCATTTTTTCTGATGTGGTTTGTAACTGGTGTAATACTCATCTATCATCCATATCCAAAATTATCTGAAAGCAAGTACAACTCAATGAAGGAGACCCTCCCTTCTTCACTGCCTGACCTTTCATACATACAGGAGAGGGTTGAGGGTGAACCAAGGAGCATAAGGATAAGAGAGTTCCAGGGACAGACCCTAATGGATGTAAGGACAGAAAAAGGGAAGTATCAGCTTACGACTGATACCCTCAATGATATAAAACCTATAGATTTTAAGTGTGTAGAGAAGGTTGCAAGCCAATGGGTGGATGCTCCGGTAATTAAGGTGGACACTTTGCACAAGCGGAGGCAATGGGTACTGTATTCCAGATATGACAGGGAACTGCCTATTTATAAATTCCATTTTGATGACAAGGACAAGACACAGCTCTTCGTATCCGGCAGGACAGCTGATGTGCAGCAGCTGACCACGTCCAAGACAAGGTTCTGGGCGTATATTGGAGCCATTCCCCACAAGCTCTACATCCCGGCCATAAGGAAGGATGTGGACACTTGGAAAGCGGCAATAATTACAGGTGCATCCATCTGCCTTGCAGCTGCACTCACAGGGTTCATCTATGGGCTCTATATCTTCATAAGGAGGAGAAAGGTTAAGGGAGAATGGGGCAATCCATACAGGAAACGGTGGCAGAGAATTCATTTTGCTTTCGGACTCATCTTTGGAGTGTTCCTCATCTGGTGGGCAATAAGCGGAATTTTCTCCATGTCCCGTGTGCCGCAATGGATAATAAGGACAGAAGCGCCATTTACTTTTGACAAGACAAGGCTTTGGGGGAAGAACCTCCTCCCGACAGATACCTACAGGCTCAGCTTCAACACCCTGAGGGAGACATATCCGCAGCTGAAGGAGATCACCCTGGCAAGGTTTGCAGATATCCCCGTATACATAATTATTGAAGGGGAAAATGAGAGGTACATAGATGCATCATCAGACCAGGTGAAGACGCTCCACATCCCGCAGGAGACAATTGAAGAGGGATTCAGGAAGATGTACGGGGAAAAAACGCCGGTAAAGGTTTCTGTACTCAATGAATATGACAACTACTATGTAAACCTCAGGAGGACATACACATTGCCGGTCTATAAGGTTGAAGTTGACAACAACGATAAGGAACTCTACTACATCAGCCCTGAAGACGGCTACATCAAGTACCTCAACAAGAACAAGAAGGCAGACAAATGGCTCTTCAGTGCCATCCACTATCTGAATCTCCCTTGGCTGATAAGCAGGCCTTGGCTATGGACAATCTGCATCTGGGTACTTTGTGCAGGGTGCGGGGTTGTATGTTTGTCGGGAGTGGTTTTGGGGATAAAGTCACTCAGGAAAAGGAAATAATTCAAATCATAAGTTATGAAAAAACTGTTACTGCTTTTATTTGTATTCTCATTTCCAATGTTGGGGATGGCCCACAGCGATGAGAACTACCAGGAGAGCGATATGCTCAAGAATATGCAGCCGGGAGACAAGGCGGCTGTCCTTATGGTACATTTCGGAACATCCTACGATGATACCCGTACCGTAACAATTGATGCTATAAATGCAAAGGTTTGTGAGGCTTTTCCTGAACTCAGGTTTGAGGAGGCCTATACATCAAGAATGATTATAAGGATATTGGGAAAAAGGGGAATAGTAAAGAGGACACCCCTTGATGCCCTGCTCAAGCTCAGAGGAGAAGGCTATACACATATTATAGTGCAAAGTTCCAATATTATAGATGGTGCAGAGATGGAATCCCTGAGAAGGGATGTTGCCCAGGTTGAACAGTTCTTCAAGGAGGTAAGAGTTGGAACACCGCTGCTATCCTCAGTTTGGGACAATTATGCGGTGGCAAGGATTATTGCCGGGAAATATGCTGATAAAGAAGCTGTAAAAGGCCCTAAGCAGCACTTCATATTTGTAGGGCATGGCACATATACGCCAAGTACAGCCACCTACAGCCAGATGGACTACATCTTCAAATCTATGGGACATGACAATTTCCATGTTGCCACTCTTGAGGGATTCCCTTCATACGATACTGCACTTACACAGTTTGAAGATGAGAAAAAGGTAAAGGGAGTTACACTTGTACCATTCATGTTTGTAGCGGGAGACCACGCACAGAACGACATAGCAGGAGAATGGAAAAACTCGCTTGAAGAGGCAGGATACAATGTTGATGTTGTAATGGAGGGGCTTGGACAAATTCCTGAAATCCAGGATATGTACATCTGCCATATAAAATTCTCCCTTCACCATAGGGCTATAGGCATTATGGAGAAGAAAGCCAGGTATGCATCAGAAAAATAAAATTTGCCATGATACAGAAATTCTTCCGCACATTCCATAAAGTATTCGGTCTGCTGCTTTCACTGCTTTTCCTGATGTGGTTTCTCAGCGGAATAGTGATGATATGGCACAGCTTCCCAAAAGCATCCCAGGAGTACAGAATGATGAGGCAGGATCCCCTGCCGGAGAATCTCCCGTCATTGGAAGATATACTCTCTGTCCTTCCCGACAGCATACAGCCCTCATCCATTACAATCCAGGGAAAATACGGACGACCGGCGGCAGCCTTGGGCGCTAAAGGTTACAATGTTGAGTATTATCTGGATTCACTGGTACAGGTTGAGGCATTCAGTGAACAAACAAGGGGGAAAATCCTTGCAGAGTGGTGTTCAGCGCCAATTGCAAAGATAGACACCTTGTGGAAAGTAGACCAATGGATACCGTTTGAAAGATGGAAAAAGGAGATGCCAATCTACAGATACCATTTCAGCGATCCTGAGAAGCATCAGCTTTACATGACATCGAAAGATGGCAGGGTAATTCAGTTTACAGACAAGCAGGAGAGATTCTGGGCATGGCTTGGTCCAATTCCACATTGGGTTTATTTCACATTGCTCAGACAACATCAGACAGCCTGGACAAAGTTTGTAATATGGTCTGCCAGCATTGGATGTGTAATGTGCATCTGCGGAATATTTGTGGCCGTATCAACATGGTGGAAACAGAGGAAAAATGGCATTCTGCATAATCCGTACAAGAAGAGGTGGTACAGGTGGCATTTTGCAAGCGGACTCATCTTCGGGCTGTTTGCCATAACATTTGCCTTCAGCGGTGTTATGTCAATGACAGACTTGCCGCAATGGCTTAAGAAACAGAAGCCGAAGGAAGGGGGGCGTCAGGAAAAGATGATGCCGGGAAGAAGGGGAATGGCCGGAGGAAAGGCTTTGTCTGCCGGTACATATATGCTTGATTACCGCAAGGTCATTACGGGATGCGGTCATGTAAAGGCAATATCCTTTGAGAGCTGGAAAAGCAATCCGTACTATAAGGTGACCTGCAACGGTTCCGTAAAATATATTGATGCATCAGACACATCTGGAATCAGGCCGTTTGTCCTCACACAAAAGATGGTTGAAGCCGATGCTGCAGCAAGACTTCCCCAAAATGCCCGATACTCATTGGAACTCATCAATGAGTATGACAAGGATTATTTTGCCAGAAAGAAAGAACGTGCACCGCTGCCTGTCTACAGGGTAATTGCAGATGATTATATGAATACAAGGCTGTATTACAACCCCAATACTTTACAGGTAAAACAGGTGAATGATGATACCCGTACAAGAAGCTTCCTGTACGGTGGGCTGCACAGGCTTGATATCAAATTTCTTACAGACCGCCCTGTATTATGGCATATAGTGATGCTTACACTCCTTGCCGGAGGATCATTCCTCTCCCTCACAGGTGTGGTCCTTACTATCAAGTGGATAAAAAGACAATTCAAAATAACAGACAAATCTGACAGAAGATGAAAAAAACTTTTACTTTTATTGTGATGCTTTCGCTTTCACTTGCAGCTTCGGCGCAGGAAAATGAGGGCAAAATATCCCAGGAGGATACATTGAAAGAGATTCAGGTTGTAGGCTACAAGAAACAGCCTCTCCAGCTCCAGCCTGTAAACATGCTCAACCTTAATGTAGAGCTCAAATATCTCCCCATGACAGTGAGCAAGATTGACAATTCAACATTGGAGAGGAAACACATTGTTGACATGAATGATGCTGTGAGGTTTCTTCCTGGTGTAGTGAGGAGTTCAAACCAGTTGGGTGCATTTGAACGTTACAGTATCCGAGGTACAACAGATGCTGTATTTGCCTATGATGGAATCAGGGACGAACGTACACTCACAAATACAGTACCTTTCGGTGACCTTACAGCCGTTGAATCCATTGAGGTGATAAAGGGCCCTGCTTCAATCCTTGCAGGACACTCAGCTATGGGTGGTGTCATCAATATAGTAAGGAAGAAGCCTACCGAAAAATTTACAGCCAATGCAAGCATCAGCTATGGAAGCTGGGAGGAGAAGGATGCAACTTTGGGCTTTGGCGGCAAGCTTCTGGGACCTGTAAATTACAGGGCACATATACACTACAGCAACGGAGACGGATACAGGGAGGTTAATTCAGACCGTTTTTCCGGCATGTTTGCCATTGGCTCAAAGATAGGAAAGAAGGGGTATCTTGATGCAAGCATAAATTTTGCAGACGACTATTACACTACAGATATTGGAGGTGCACCTGTAATGCCTAATGACATCTACAACACTTCAAATGACCAGCTGTATCTGCCAAGTGGAGTACGCAATCCCTATTGTGATTACGAAAAGGTATTCAACGACAATTCCAACAATCTTATGCGCCGCAGGAACCTTGATGTAATGGCAACTTATACCCAGGAACTGACAAGCTGGCTCAAATTGAGGGAAAGGTTCTCATTCCAGCACAGTAATCTTGACTATGCCGCTGTTGAGAACATGTCATACCTTACCAGCAACGACCCTATTTATGACCATTGGTACATCAACAAGAGAAACAACAAGAAAGTATATGTGAATCTTGATACTGTGAAAAGGGGGACCCCTCTTGTGTTCAATCCTGATCACAAGACATGGACAAATAACCTTGATTTCTCAGGAACATTTGGGACCGGGGCCATCAGGCATAACTTCACATTCGGGTGGAACTATTCATTCTTTGATTTCACCCAGTATAACGGGTATAACGCAGGTGATGTATGGGGTCCCGGCCTTTCAGAGACAATGCCTGTATCAGACCCACATTCAGAGGGAGCATGGTGGGACTGGAAAGTATCAGCTGCTGTCATAAGGAACTATACCACCAATGCCATTTATATTACAGATGTGATAGATTTCAATGAGCATTGGAAAGCAATGGTCAGCGGAAGGTTTGACTCATACAAATACAAGAACTCATCTGCAGTTATTGAGGATGGAAAGCAGCACTATGAAAAAGAGAACCGTACAGACTGGACAAAAGTTTCAACATCTGCCTTGACATACAGGTTCGGTGTAGTATATCTTCCTGTTCCTGAAGTATCTATCTATGCATCTGCCGCATCATATTACAAGCCTAACAATACCATATACAACAAGAACTACATCTACTATGACAGGAACGGAAATGAGTTCAATCCGGATGAGACAGGAGGAGAGGTATTCAAACCGGAAACCGGAAACCAGTTTGAAGCGGGTGTAAGATGGCAGAAAAGTTGGTTTGACATCAATGCAAGTGCATATTACATGAGAAAGCACAATGTGGTAACAACAATAGGAAACCTTACCGTTGAGGAGAACGGAGAAGAAGTAAGCAAGAGTGTCCGAGCACAGGTTGGCCGTTCAAAATCAATAGGATTTGATTTTGATGTCACTGTACGTCCTGTACAGAACCTGCAGGTGGTGGCCGGTTTGGGATGGTCGGATTTCAGGAAGATTGCCAGTGAAATGGATTGGGCAAAGAATCTGGATTGGGTAACCCTCAATGAAGATGGCACAATCAATCTGCGTGCAACAGGGGTTCCCCGTACAACTTTCTTTACCTATGCAGACTATACTGTTCCAAAAGGATTGTTCAAGGACCTGTCATTCCACTTGAGCGGAACTTATACAGACAAGATATACAGCGATGTTGTAAATAATGTTTACGACCCTGCCCGTTACATAGTGGATGCCGGTGTATATTATACCATCAACAATACCGTTACAGTTTCCTTCCTGTTGAACAACGTGTTCAACGAGCATTATTTTGCAAGTGCCACACGTCTTGCCAAGCCAAGGAATTTCAGAGTGACTGTAGCATACAGGTTCTAATGTTTAGTTTAGCATGAAAAAGACTGGGTCAAATCTTTGATCCGGTCTTTATTTTTGTAGAATTGCGGCAATCTCTCCTGCATCCAGAATCCTTTGGTTTGAACTTCCCCTGAAACCGAGCTGTTCATCCCGCAGCCCCTCTACAAAAGGGCCGTCAACCAGCACATCAACAAGGCGGAGCAGTTCCATCCTCACAGGGTCATTTTCCAGAATTAGTTCTTCAAGTGTAAATCCGGTATAGCACCAGATTGTTCTGGAAGTATCTTCCTTAATCCTACGTGCAAGATATGCAAATTCTGCAGCCTGATAAAAAGGGTCTCCTCCGGAAAAAGTAACGTTCCAGGGGGAGGCCTTTACCGTTTCCAGCAGCTCCCCTACCGTAACTTGCCTCCCGGCCCCAATATCCCAGCTCTGCGGGTTATGGCATCCTTTGCATCTGTGTCCGCACCCTGCACAATAGATGGAGAGACGGAAACCGGGTCCGTCAACCACGGTTCCGTCAATGATATCCAACACACTTATCTTTATTGAATCTTCCATAAGCTTACTCGTGTACCACACGGTCATTAAGTTCTGCCAATTTTGCCCTGTTCCAGCGGTCAGTAGTGCCCACAAGATAACCGGTAATCCTCTGAAGCTTGTCTATATTGCTGCTGCCGCATTTGGGGCACTCCGTCATATCCTTACGGGCATTCTCATAACCACAATCCATACACCTGTTGCGGTTATGGTTAACTGAGCCATATCCTATATCATACTTGTCCATAAGGTCCACAATGTTCATGATAGCCTCAGGATTATGCGTAGCGTCTCCGTCTATCTCAACATAGAAGATATGTCCGCCTCCCGTAAGCTTATGATATGGAGCCTCTATCTCAGCCTTGTGCTGTGGGGTGCATTTGTAATATACCGGAACATGATTTGAATTGGTATAATAGTCCTTGTCCGTAACCCCCTCCACAATACCAAAGTCCTTCTTGTCTCTTCTTGTAAATCTTCCCGACAGCCCTTCTGCAGGTGTAGCCAGCACACTGTAATTATGGCCATAGCGGGTTGAGAACTCCTGAACCCTGTCCCTCATATATGTAACAATCTTCAGACCAAGCTCCTGGGCAGCAGCATCCTCACCATGATGCTTGCCTACAAGGGCAACAAGTGTCTCGGCCAAACCTATAAAACCTATACCCAAAGTACCCTGGTTGATTACAGATTCAATTGTATCAGTAGGCTTCAATTTCTCTGAGCCGTTCCATAATGCCGACATCAGCAGGGGAAACTGCTTTGCAAGCGCTGTCTTCTGGAAGCAGAACCGCTCATGGAGCTGTTTTGCTGCAATCTCAAGTGTAGCATCAAGCTTGCTCATGAAAAGATTGATTCTCTGCTCAATGTTATCTGTTGCCTGCATGCTCTCAAGGGCCAGCTTTACAATGTTTATTGTTGTGAACGAAAGGTTGCCCCTTCCAATTGAAGTCTTCTCCCCAAAACGGTTCTCAAACACCCTTGTACGGCAACCCATGGTTGCAACCTCATATTTGTAACGCTCGGGATCATCCTCCCTCCACAATTCATGGTGATTGTAGGATGCATCCAGATTTACGAAATTAGGGAAGAACCTCTTGGCACTCACCATACATGCAAACTTGTATAGGTCATAGTTCCTGTCTGTAGGAAGATAGCTCAATCCCCTCTTCTTTTTCCAAATCTGTATAGGGAAGATTGCTGTTGAGCCGTTTCCTACACCATGATATGTTGTATGGAGCAGTTCTCTGATGATACAACGTCCTTCAGCAGAGGTATCAGTTCCGTAGTTGATTGAACTGAACACTACCTGGTTCCCTCCACGGGAGTGGATTGTGTTCATATTATGTACGAATGCCTCCATAGACTGGTGCACCCTCTGGGCAGTACGGTTTATTGCATGCTGCTTTACCCTGTCTATCCCTTTTAACGGAACACTTGTCTGCTTCCCTTCATAATCCTTTCCATCCAGATCCCTGATGATATAATCATCAACAGGTGCATTATACAAAGAGGAGTAATCCTCACCTGAAAGTTTCTCAAGAATCTTGATCTCTTCAATATAACTGCTCCTTACAAATGGCGCAAGATAGTAGTCAAATGCCGGTATGGCCTGACCGCCGTGCATCTCATTCTGGGCTGTCTCCATAGAGATACAGCAAAGTATGCTGGCTGTTTCAATCCTCTTTGCCGGACGTGATTCACCATGGCCTGTACTGAAACCGTTCTTGAGTATCTTGTCAATGGGGTGCTGTACACATGTGAGGCTCTTTGTAGGGTAGTAATCCTTGTCATGGATATGAATGTAGTTCCTGGCTACCGCCTCCTTCACATCATCCGAGAGGAGATAATCATCTACAAAAGGTTTGGTGGATTCACTTGAGAACTTCATCATCATGCCGGCAGGTGTATCTGCATTCATGTTGGCATTCTCACGGGTAACGTCATTTGATTTTGTCTCAATTATCTCAAGGAATATTCCCCTTGTCTTGGCTTTTCTGGCCACAGTCCTCTTGTTCCTGTATGCAATATAAAGCTTTGCAACCTCCTTGCGGGGGCTTTTCATCAGCTCAAACTCCACAAGGTCCTGGATCTCCTCCACATGCATCTGCTCGTTTCCCCTGCATGCGATACGGTCAGTAATCTTTTTGATGAGCTCCTCATCCTCACCCTCAGGGCTGTGCAGCATTGCTTTCCTTATGGCTGCAGCAATCTTGGCCTCATTGAAGCCTACAATACGGCCGTCTCTTTTGATAACTGTTTGAATCATAGTAGTGTATTTTAAATGTTTATTTTTTGTCATTCTTCAACCAATACCACCTCAAGCTCACCGCAGGGGAGCAGCGGCGCGCATTGCTTACGGCAAAGTTCCCTTATCTCTCCAAAAAACCTTGTGGCATCTTCCCCATCAAATGCTCCCCACAGTTCCCTTGCAAGGGTAAAGTTGTCGGGAATAAAGGAACAGCCGCATTTGCGGGCCACTTCCTTTACAAACTCCTTGTCAACTGTCACAACACGGCTGTGGGTATCCAGGTTTCCGGCTGCCAGCTTTACCGCCTTGCCTATCATTATGCCTAATGTAACCTTTCTGAATCCATGCTCTGATGCCATCCTAACCGTATCCCCAATAAAGTTGCCATAATGGATAAATGCCTGTGGAGGAAGTCCGGCTCCCACCCTCTCCTTAAGTTTCTGTTCACTTTTGGCACCTGAGTTTATGATAAGATGCTCCACGCCCAAAGCCTTTGCCACATCCATCTCCCGGCTTATGGACTCCAGAAAAGCCTCCTTGGAAAATGGCCTCACAACACCACTCGTTCCAATGATTGATATTCCTCCGGAAACTCCCACACGTGGGTTGAAAGTCCTGGCGGCAAGTTCCCTCCCACCCGGAACCGAAATTGTAATCTCAGCACCCTTGCCAGGAATCTCCTCCTCAACAACCTTTCTCATCATCCTTCTCGGACCATTGTTGATTGCTGCACCTCCTACTTCCAGTCCCAAGCCGGGTAATGTTACTGTTCCTACCCCTTCTCCGGCAAAAAAACTCACCTCACCTGCATCATTTACTCTTACATGTGCTATTATATCGTACCCGCTGGTTGCATCAGGATCATCTCCTCCATATTTGGTTGCAGCTCCCCAGGCACCATCTTCAGTTAATCCGCTCCCTTTGAGGGGCATCATTACCCTTTCACCTTGGGGAAGAACAACACATACTCTTGAATTGTCCTCACCATACAGCAGGCGTCTCAGGGCACCCCTCACAGCTGCAGTTGCTGTACTCCCGGTTGTAAGCCCTATACGCAAAGGGAAAAAGCCGGATGCATGCCTTTCAACTTCAAGCCTCAATCCTACAGGACCATAGACTGTAATGAACTCTTCCGGAAGCTGCGGCCTCCTCACTGCATATACCTTTACTCCTGATGCTTTGGCAGCCTTAACCTTCTCGTTAAAATAGCCGCTTGCACCACTATCTTTTGTAATTATAGCCTGAGGTGATAACCTTTCCAGCAGTTCTGTTTCTGCCTCCAGTCCGGCATAATCCTCACTGAAAAACAAGAGCCTTTCTGCAGGAAATCCTGCATTTGAAGCCAGCTCCCTTGATTCATCCCTGTCCAGCACCCTGAAATGGCACACATTTCCTTCTCCACTCCACCATTCCTTTAATTTTGGGATGGTATTTACACCGGTAAGTGCCAGCAGGGAGGTAATTCCATCTTTGGACAGCCGCGAAACCGCATCTTGGAATGAACTGCACCAGATTATATTGTCATCTGAAGATTCTGATTCCCTTTCATACCTGATTACCGGAATATCCAATTCTTGAGAAACAGCATGGGCCGTATCATGTACCCCAATGGCAAACGGATGTGCTGCATCAACAATCAGTCTCACTCCATTATCCCTGCAGAACTCCAATGCACGGCCGGCATCCATTGCACCGCAAAGCCTCTCCCCGTTGCACATTTCAATCTCCTGCAGGCTCCCTTTGGTTGAGTAGAAGAAAGGGCTGCCCGCTGCATCCAATGTCTGCACGGCAATCCGTCCTTCTGTTGTACCACCAAAAACCAGTATCATTTTTCAATCTGCATTAAATATCATTGGACCAGATGCTCCAACAAGTTTTATACATTCTGCCATCACTTTCTGAACAAATGTTTGAACTCATGTGCATATAGCCTTGAAAGACCTTCCCTGTTATCTATTGCATCTCCAACTACAATCATTGTTGTAAGGGTAAGGTTATTCCCTTTTACTATGGCTGCAAGGTCCTTCAACTCACCCCTGAAGATTTTCTGGTCTTTCCATGTAAGATGGTAACAGGCAGCTACAGGCGTTTGCGGCGGATAATGTACAAGAAGTTCCTCTTGAACCTGATCCACAACACCTGCACTCAGGAATATGCACATTGTGCTCCTGTGCCGGGCAAGCATGTGGAGCTTCTCCCTCTCAGGCATTGATGTACGCCCTTCCCCTCTTGTAAGGATTATGGTCTGCACCCTCTCCGGAATGGTAAACTGGCTCTGAAGTTCCGCAGCTGCAGCAAGGAACGAAGAAATACCGGGTGTAATGTGATAGCTCATGTTGTATTTGTCAAAGAAAGCCATCTGTTCCTGTATTGCACCATATATGCAAGGATCTCCTGTATGGAGCCTCACAACGAGCAGTCCCTTGTCATAGAACTCCTTCATGAGCTGGAACTGCTCTTCAAGGTCCATAGAGGCAGAACTCCTCACTACGGCCCCCTCCTTTGCATAGTATGTAAGTTCCTTAGGGACAAGACTGCCGGCGTAAAGGATAAGGTCCGCCTCCTCAAGCATCCTCTTTCCCCTCACTGAAACAAGTTCAGGATCTCCTGGGCCTGCACCTACAATCTCTATATGCCCTTTCCTCACAGCCCTGGAATCCATTGCCATTGCAAAAGTCCAGTTCCCCATCTTCTGCTTCTCCACCAGCAGTTTCCCTCCTCCCGATGATTTTATTGCAGATGCCTCAGCCACAGAAGCGGTACCTGCCACCTCAAGAGCCTTGCTGCTTGGATTCGGCACCTCAATGGCATTAAGGCTGTCGGGAGTATAAATATTATATTCCCCCTGTGCCCCTACAAGTGCACCCCTGAGCTGGAGCATCAAAGGCTCATTTTCCTTGATATCCACTGTGGAAATGGAGGCAATTGCAGCAGGGTTGTACCCTTTGTCTGTAATATATGAAAGAATATCTGCAACTGCACCGTCTGCCTGTGCCCCCTTACGGCATCCCGCACCTAAATGGAATACTTTTGGCACGTATGTAACCATTGGCATTTCTGAATAATAGAGGTATGGAGTAACTGCAATTATAAGGTCATAATCATATCCGGGAGCATCAAGACGGTGTTTCGGCAAATCGGCAAAGCTGTAGAATACATCTACATTGTCACCTTTGGTCTTTTCCAGCCACTGGGTTCCCCGGTCCCTGATGTCGAGCACAAGGGCAACCTTCCCGCCGTTCACGTATGTAGCTATAGGGCCGTTGAGTCCGTCAACATTTGTAAAGGTCTCCCAGCCGAACTTCCTGCCAATGGTATCCAAAGACCACAGGCCGCTGTTGTCCGAGCGGGTGGTAATTACAGCCTCTCCCCCTATAATGGAGGCAATTTCTGATGCAAGGGTATTGGCACCTCCTATATGGCCGCTCAATACAGATATCACATTGTTGCCGCAGCTGTCTGCACACACCACTGCAGGATCAGTATGCTTGTCCTTTATGTAGGGGGCTATGCATCTTACACATATACCCAAAGCTCCCACAAAGAGAATCCTGCCATAGCTGTTGAAATGTAGTTCAGAGAAATCTGCATAGCCAATAATCTCATTGTCCGGAAATTCCCTGCAGATAACATTTGTGCAGTCTCCTTTTCCAACTATCAGTAAAGTATCCTTCTTCATAATATTTCCTTTAATTGTGTGCCGCCTTATTATAATCTCACGCAACGGCAGCAGGTTATCCTGTTATAATTGTCTACGGTAATCTCAGTTTTTTCAGGGGATGAAAATCCGTTTTCCTGAGCAGCCTTGGCAAAAGTGTCACACTCAATTACTGAGTTATATACCACAATGCAGCCTTTGGGAACCATTTTGGAAAGCATCTCCATTATCCTGGCCATTTTGCCGCCATGACCGCCTATGAATACAGCATCCGGAAGATGTACGGTTCCGTCTTGAAGCATATCAGGAAGATCCATTGCCGTAAAATCCCCAATATGGGCATTGATGCCGGGCACCCCAAGCTTATGGCAATTCTCATCCATGATTGCAGCACATTGTTCCCTAATCTCAAATGCATCAACAAGCAGGTGGGGGAACTGCATCTTTGCCTCTATAGATACTGAACCGGTGCAGAAGCCAATATCCCAGAGCGCTGTTCTGGAGTGCAGGTCAAGCATGCTGAGGCTCAGGAGCCTTATGGGCATTTTGGTTATCATCTTCTCCCTTCCGTCTAAAAGTGCAAACTCTTTATGAGGGATGCCGAAATATCTTTTGGGAAGTTTTATATCCCATTCAGGACCTGCATCAGACGGGTGCATCTCCATAATCAGACAATTTGGCAGAGCAAAAGTGCCTGCTGCAGCCTCCTTTAAGGTAAGTGTTGAGATTTGCTCCCGTTCACTACCAAGACACTCCCCTATATGCATCCTGTAGTTGGTGTAACCATACTCAATGGCATGTGCTGCAATTGACGCCGGTGTATGGATCTTGTCAGTAAGTATCCCAATCTTTCCCCTCCTTTCAATGAGGGCCTGGTCAAACTTATGCCAGGGGCGTCCTGTAAGGGAGACAACGGTCATGTCATCATACGGCATCACAAGCTTGTGCGCAAGGTTCTGCAGAGAATTGAAAACAGGGTATACCTTAATTTCTGCCTGTGGCATCCTCCTTCTGAGCGTTGCCGCAAACCCAAAGAAAAGCGGGTCCCCGGATGCAAATACCACAATCTTCTCCCGGCCTGACTTTTCATACTCCTCAAATACCCTTTCCAGAGGTACTGTAATATCAATCCAACTGTAACTGTCGGGAAGAAAACCCTTAACCAGCTCATGGTGCCTCTTTCCTCCGGAAAATACTGCTGCACTCCGCAGCTTCTCCTGCACAAATGAGAGATTCCGCTCCACTGAGTGGGGGTTGTCATCAATTCCTATTATGGTAAAACTGTACATGGCATCATACCTATAAATCCCTTCCAGGACGCAGCTGTGCCGCATCATTGAAAGTAAGGATTGAGTTCACAATGGTAGCTGCAAGGTTGCTGCCCCCCTTGCGCCCTTCAATTATAACCTGAGGCACATCTGTAAAAGGCTTGAGGCTGTGTTTGGACTCCTCCACATGCACAAACCCAACCGGTGCCGCCACAACACCAAGAGGCCGGGCTGAGCCCCTCTTTATATGGGTGCATAGCTCCAGGAGTGCAGTTGGAGCGTTTCCGAATACATACATTGCCCCGGGATGCTCCTGTACGGCAAGCCTTATGCCCGCCTGACTGCGGGTAATTCCCATCTGTAGGGCCATCTCTGCAACACGTGGGTCATTGAGGTAGCATTTCACCCCAATCCCCAGCCTCTGCAGAGCCCCTTTCCTGATTCCTGCTGCAGCCATAGTTACATCAGTAATGATTGTCTTGTCTGCCCGGGAATCATTGCAGATTGCCTCATACATATTCTCCACAGCACCAGGAGTGGTATAGAGCAGGTTCTCCATCTCAAAATCAGCTGTAGTGTGTATTGCATGCAAGAGTGTCCATTTCTTTCCTGCAGGAATATCCTTAGCCTTCAGTTCCCCCTCAATGGTCCTGAAACTCTTCATCATTATGTTTTGGCCAATCTTAATTGCCGGATCTTCCTCTTCCCGATAATAACCCCTCGGAGTGATGAATTTTCCCTCCTTTATGTAGGACTGCGAATTACCTATCAATACAACAGTGAACATATCCACATCTTCAGGATTGAACTGTTCAAGAGTTGTTACTGTTATCTGCTGGTCCTCCCTTCCGGCCTGCCTTACAAAACCTACAGGAGTATTGCCGCTCCTCTTCTTAAGGAAAAGTTCCTTAAGCCTGTAAAGCTGCCAGTAGCGCCCGTGGCTCTTCGGATTATATATTGCGGTAATGAAATCTGCGTATGCAGCCGCCCTGATCCTCCTTTCAATCTTCTCCCAAGGGGTCATGAGGTCTGAAAGGGAAATGATGCACAAATCGTGTCCTATAGGAGCTCCAAGGAGCGATGCTGCCTTCTGGAAGGCGCTGATACCGGGAATGACCTTAAGATCCAGTTCCTCTGCAAGCCCCTCCTCCTTCTTGTGAAGGTACATCTCCCAGATAAGTGGCGCCATACCATATATTCCTGCATCACCGGAGCTGATGACACAAACTGTGAGCCCCTCCATTGCATAATTGAATGCCTGCAGAGCCCTCTCCCTCTCCTTGCGCATTCCGGAATCTATACACACGGCCTTGCTGGAAAGATAAGGCTCAATGAACTGGAAATAGTACTTGTATCCAACAATCACATCACTGGCCGATACAGCTTCCATTACTGCCGGAGTTATATCCTCACGGCTGCCGGGACCGATTCCCGCCACAATGATTCTCATATAAAATGAAAAAAAAGTTATGCAGCTCCACCTTGTCCCCGAGGCATCACCGCTTCCACTCCATCCGGCAGGTTTTCTGACTCGCCTTACAGATACGCCTTCCCTTTTACAGTGGCTCAGAATGTATCTGCCTTACAAGGCACACAGCAACGGGCATTGTTCCGGATTCCAACCGGATTCCCTCTCTGCGGACCAGAATTGGTACGCATCACCGAATGTTTTGCGAATATAGTTATTTTAATTCTTGTTTTCATTGTATCTTCGCACGAAATATTAACAATTACATGTTGAAATATCATGAAAATAGACAGCAAATACATAATGAGGGAGATAGCCGGTGAGAAGGTTGTGGTAAGACAAGGGACCCACGGTGTGGATATGACCAGGATAATTTCCTTCAATGAGAGTGCCGCGGCACTCTGGGAGGAGTTCTGCAAGAAGGAGTTTACAGCAGAGGATGCAGCAGGATTCCTTGCTTCCCGATATGGCATAGATATGGAGACTGCAACCAAAGATGCAGGGAATTGGATCAGCAGGCTGGCTGATTGTGGTGCAATTATTGAATAGGTAAAGGTATGTTTTCATTCAGGACAACTTCATTGTTTGAGCAGCCGGATCTGGTGCTGCAGAGGGGTAAACTGGGAGTGCTGTGCAACCAGACAGCATGGGACCCGGAGAGGGGGGAATATCTGTTTGAGAGTGTGGCACGCAGGGGTAGGCTCACAAAGGTTTTCATGCCGGAGCACGGCCTGTTCGGCGAGCTTCAGGACCAGGTGAAGCTGAACAGCGGTGATGCCTACAGCAGGCTGCTGGAGGGTGTGGAGTTCATATCGCTTTATGGCAGCAAGGAGGAATCATTGGCTGCAAGCCTCAAGGACCTTACAGAAATTGATGCCCTCATCATTGAGCTTCAGGATATGGGATGCAGATATTACACATATCTCTCAACCATATTCAACCTGTTCAAGGTGCTTAAGGCAAACGAAATGGATTTGCCTGTATATATTATTGACCGCATCAATCCGGCAGGCAGGCAGGTTGAGGGTACAGCCCTAAGGGCAGGCTACAGGTCATTCATAGGCATTGAAGGGATAGTGCACAGGCACGGCCTTACTATTGGTGAGATTTCATATATGCTTTATAATGAGATTAATGCCAAATTCCCGCTGCATATAATATCATATAAAGCCTCTGCAGTGAACAGGGAGCTTATGCCTTGGAGCATTCCCCCTTCCCCTAACTTTCCGGGCTTGTTCACTGCCCACTTCTACAGCGGCCAGTGCCTCTGGGAGGGGACAAATGTGAGCGAGGGAAGGGGTACCACCCGCCCGTTTGAGATGTTCGGGGCACCATACATGGAAAATCTGAAAGGATACTGCAAGGAACATGGCCTGCAGGGTTGGAATGACAAGGACTCCCCTATTGCAGATGAGGGTATCTGGGTAAGATGGCTCAGGTTCATCCCAACTTTCCACAAATGGAAGGATGAGTGCTGCTTCGGTTTCCAGTTCATCCCAAATCCTAACATGCAGTACCACGCACTGGCACACAACTTGAGGGTAATGAGGTTCCTGCATGATACTTGTCCCGAGTTTGAATTCCGCCCGGGCAAATATGAGGCAGGGAATGACAGGACAGCCATTGAACTGCTGTTGGGAGACAAGGAGCTGATTGACTATGTGGCAGGAAATGGAGATTGGCACGATATTAAAGAGCATATAAAGGTAGAGGAACAGAAATGGATCAGAAAAGCCAAGAAGGCACTTCTTTATGAGGATGACCAGCTTTTCAGAATCAAATAAATCTGCTGCCCTACGATTAATCAATTAAATTTTGACACTATGGCAAATCCGGTATTGAACCAGGAAATTTTCAGAAAACAGAGTTATGCTTACGCAAATACAGGCGTAATGACAGTTGGTGGAACAGCAACAAAGACACTGCTGCTCTTGATGATGGTAATTGCAGGTGCAGCATACACCTGGAAGCTTTACTATAATGCAGTAAACCCGCAGTCCATTACAGGATGGATGATTGGAGGCCTCATTGCAGCATTTGTAATGGCAATGATAATCTCATTCAAGCCCAAGATGGCACAGTACCTTTCCCCTGTATATGCAGCGGCTGAAGGTCTTGCACTGGGAGGCATCTCAGCAATCTTCAACGAGCAGTTCGCCCTTACTGCCCCCAACATTGTAATAAATGCTGTTGCCCTTACATTGGTAACTGCCCTTGTGATGCTTACTGTCTACAGAAGCGGCCTCATAAAAGTAAACGGCACATTCATGAAAGTGCTTACAATTGCACTAATCTCAATAATGGTATTCTATGTGGGCAGCTGGATAGTATCACTCTTTGGTGTTAACCTCAGCATGCTCCACAACAGCAGCCCGCTGAGCATAGGCATCAGCCTTGTAATAGTAGCTGTAGCGGCCTTCAGTCTCCTTATGGACTATGAGTTCATCCGCCAGGCTTCAGCTGCAGGTGCCCCAAAATACATGGAGTGGTACGGTGCTTTCGGTCTTACTGTCACCCTTGTATGGCTCTATCTGGAGCTTTTGAAGCTCCTTGCAAAGTTCTCAAACAGGGAATAATTGCAGGATAAATGAATTTTAGTGCAATAAATTTTGCAATCACAAATTGAATTGTTACATTTGCGCGCTGAAAATTAACATTTAAACACAATAAAGAAATGAAAAAAGGTATTCATCCCGAAAACTACCGTCTTGTAGCTTTCAAGGATATGTCAAATGACGTTGTATTCATTACACGTTCATGTGTAAACACAAAAGAGACAATTGATATTGACGGCGTAACTTACCCTGTAATGAAACTTGAGATCTCCAACACTTCTCACCCATTCTACACTGGTAAGATGAAGCTTGTTGATACTGCAGGTAGGGTTGACAAGTTCTACAGCCGTTACAAGAAAAAATAATTCCTCTTACGGAGAGAACAAAAGCCAGCTGGAGATTCCCGCTGGCTTTTTTATTGCTATCTTTGTACTGTATGGAAGAAAAAATCAAGATAGTCCGCTCACTTGCGGAAAAATATAACAGGGAGGAGTATTTCCAGGGGGATCCCATCATTTTCCCAAAGCATTTCGCAAGGCTGATGCAGGGCAAGGAGGGGATTCCGGGGCTTGGTAGTGCCGGAACCTGCAAGGATGTTGCGGAAGGCAGTGGGGAGGAAAGTGGCGGAGAGAATCTGTCGGGAAGAAAATATACCCTGCATGATGTGGAGATTGCCGCTGTGATTGCCGCGCATCTGGCCTGGGGACGGAGGGATATGATTGTGAGGGACTGCAAGAGGGCCTTTGATGAAATGGGCTGGGAACCATACAGGTATGTTATGGCAGGCAGCTACAGGGATGAGGATGCAAGCCTCCACCGCACCATAAAGTGGAGTGAGTTTGCAGCAATTTGCGGCAGGCTCAGGGAATTTTACAGCAAGAATGAAACCCTTGAGATACTTACTCCCGACGGGTTCCGCATGAAGGTATACGGACAGAAAAGTGACCCTAAGGCAGCCAACAAGAAAATCCACATGCTCCGCCGCTGGATGGTGCGCGATGACGGGATTGTTGACCTGGGGCTCTGGAAAGGGATCACACCGGCAGAGCTGGTGATTCCATTGGATGTACATGTCCACAGGAGTTCCCTGAATCTTGGGGTGACCTCCCGCAACAGTGCAGACATCACCACAGCACTTGAAATTACTGAATTCTTAAAGGAAGTATTCCCAGGAGACCCTTGCAAAGGGGACTTCGCATTGTTTGCATACGCTGCTACACTTAGGGAAGAAAAGGAAAAATCAAATAAAGTACAGATATGAAAATGATAAAAGTAATGGCTGCAGCAGCATTCATGCTTGCAGCAACAGCCGCAACGGCACAAATCAGATTCTCGGCAGACTTTGAAAGCGGCTCAATGGAAAAGGCCGAACTTGTATCACAGGAGACAAAGAACGGCAAAGAGGTGATAACCTACGATTTCTACAGCAGGTTTGACCCTGCAAACCCTGCACGCCCTACCCTTGCCCCAAGTGCAAGATGGTACTACTTCAAGATGACAGGTGTAAAGGACAAGGAGGTTATCCTGAACGTGAAAAACTCGGATGCACGCCGCCCATTCTACAGCTATGACAACAAGAACTGGACAAGGTTCTCTGCAGCGGAATCTCCTGATGAGAAGACAATTATCAAGACCTATGACCAGGATGAAGTGTATATAGCATACTACATCCCTTATACATACAGCCGTCTTTTGGGCAAAATCCAGGAATGGGTAAAACATGACTGGGTTGACCTCAGCTCAATAGGCGAGAGTGAGCATGGCAGGAACATGCCTCTCCTTACCATAACCAACAAGAACGGCAAGGCAGACAAGAAAGTTGTATATATTCACGGCCGAGTACATACCAGCGAAACACCGGGCAGCTGGCACCTTGAGAGGATGATTGATGTGCTCACATCAGACACCCCTTATGCAAATGCACTGAGGGAGAATGTAATATATCATATTCTCCCTTTCACTAATCCCGACGGTGTAGTGGAAGGAAACAGCCGTTCAAATGCAAACGGTGTGAACATGGAGGTGAACTGGGATGACCCTGAGGAGGTTACAGCCAGGGAGGTGAAGAACATGAGGGCATTCCTGAAGTCACTCCTTGCACAGGACAATGTGGATGTATTCCTGAACATGCACTCGCAGAGCATGCACCAGGCAACATACTGGGTACACACCGCAGAGACATCATCTGACTACTTCTACAAGAACCTTATGATACTTGCAAACCTCACAATCAATGACAACCCCTACTTTGCAAAGAGGGATCTCTGCTTCTCAAAGATGGGCTCAAGATATTGCGAAGGGTGGTTCTGGAACAACTCAGGAGAGAAGACTCTTGCAGTGACATTTGAGACCCCTTACACATATTACAGCCAGAACAAGGATGGTGAGTGGGTATCACTTGAGAACCTGAGGACTTTTGCAGACCACAATGTGCTTGCACTTGGAGATTACCTTGGCGAGGGAGCCCCTTACAGGATTATCATTGAGGAGCCTGCAGCAGCAGCCGGATTCCAGACAATGAAGGACAACAGCAAATTCTACAACGGTACAAGCTACCTGAAGGCCGTTAAGGACGGTGCTGCCGTAAAATATGTATTCAACGGCAGGAAAGAGGGTGTTGAAATTCCTGCAGGAAAATACGAAGTATACAAATGGGCGGCAGGCGACAACCTAAAGGAGAGCAAGGCAGGTGAGAACGAGTGGGTTAAAGTTGGCGAACTCCAGCATAAAGGGGGCAAGAAGATCAGATATACCCTTAAAGCTTCCTCCGGAGAACTTGTTGACAATATCCTCCTGAAGAGAGTTAACTGAGAAAGCATGCAGAATTATACAAAATATCTCAATTTCTTTGGAGTTACTGAGGAGAACCTCAGGGAACTTGTTGCAACCGCCCTCTCAAAGGGCGGTGAATATGCCGACATCTTCTTTGAGCACTCTGTAATCAATGAGCTTACCCTAAGGGACGGGGAAGTGAATGCTGCCGGAACCCATATTGATTATGGTGTGGGAATAAGGGTTGTAAAGGGTGAAAAGACAGGGTATGCCTACTCGGAGATAACTACCATGCCCCTGATGAAGAAGGCTGCCCTTACAGCCGCCCAGATTGCTGAAGAGGCTACTGCTGTTGTGGATGCATCAAGGGAGGTGAAGATCCTGAAGGGGGAGAACCTCTACCCTATCGGGAAGGATTGGGACAAGACTGGTATAGACTACAAGATCCCTTATCTGCAGAAATTGAATGAGAAGATCTTTTCCAAGGATACAAGAACAGCCAAGGTTATAGGGAAGATAGCGGACTCAAACACTCTTGTGCTGTTCTACAACTCTTTGGGAGAGGCCTTTACAGATGAAAGGCCTATGATAAATGTGGTAGCCAATTGTGTTATGGAGGATGGCAAGGGGAGGTCTGAGACAGGAGGTGTATCCAGAAGTTACAGGATGGGGTTTGAGCTCCTTACAGATGAGCTTATTGAGGAGATTGCATCGGAGGTGGTATCCAAGACTGCATTCCTCTTCAATGCCTCGCAGCCGAAAGGGGGTGCAATGCCCGTGGTAATGGGTGCAGGCGGGAGCGGAATCCTGCTGCATGAGGCCGTAGGACACGCCTTTGAAGCTGATTTTAACCGTAAGGGGACATCAATATTCTCAGACATGATGGGGCAACAGGTATGCGCTGCCGGCATAAACATTGTAGATGACGGAACCCTTGCCGGGAACCGCGGAAGTTGCAACTTCGATGATGAAGGAATCCCCGGACAGAAGACATATCTTGTAAAAGACGGAATCCTCAATTCATACCTGCATGACCGTATAAGTGCCAAGTTCTATGGTGTAGCTCCTACCGGCAACGGAAGGCGTGAATCATTCAGATATATGCCTATTCCACGCATGAGGGCAACCTATATGGAGAACGGCACAATGGCCGAAGAGGAGCTCATTTCCCAGGTAAAGAAGGGAATATATGTAGACAACTTCAGCAACGGACAGGTGCAGATTGGAGCCGGAGACTTCACTTTCTATGTAAAGAGCGGCTGGCTCATTGAGAAAGGGAAGCTCACACAGCCTATAAAGGATGTGAATGTGATTGGCAACGGCCCCGAGGCCCTCAGGCAGATAACCGGTGTTGCAGACAACGGCAGGATGGAAAATGCCACCTGGACATGCGGAAAAGGGCAGTATGTACCCGTTTCATGCGGAATGCCAAGCATACTGGTAAAGAAACTTGTAGTAGGAGGAAGCAATTAACAAACAGAAAATTGATGGCCGAGGTTACGTAGTGAATCCCGCTCATCAAGTTTCACCGGATAGAATGAAAACAGATAAAATAGACAACAGATTTGAGGTTGAGGCGGCCCGGAGCGCCCTGGACATGGTGATGAAGCAGGGGGTACAGGCATGCCGCATTACCATGAACCTGGGTATCCAGAACTCATTTTCAGCCCTTGACGGCAAACTTGAGAACCTGCAGAATGCCAACGACCGCAACCTCTACATACAGATAATCTCCAACGGAAGATATGGAGCCTACTCCACCAACCGCCTGGAAAAGGAGGACCTTGAGAAATTCATTGGGGAAGCGGTAAGGACAAACTCATATCTTGCTCCCGACGAATGCAGGACACTCCCACCCAAGGAGATATGCTGGTGGGGCAAGGAGGATGACCTGGACCAGTATGACCCCTATATCCTTGAAATGGATCCTGCCAGAAAAAAGGAAATTGCCTTTGAGGTAATGGAAGAGATTTACGGCAAGAACAAGAAGACTGTATCCGTAAGCACCGAGTACGGCGATATGCTGGAATACCAGTATATGGTGGATTCGCAGGGCTTTGAAGGGGATTCCCTGCAGAGCAACTTTACAGTAAGCGCAGAGTGCTCGGTAAAGGGGAGGGGCAATGCCCGCAGTGAGGGATGGTGGTATGAATCATCTCTACACTACAAGGACTTCAGCTATGCAGGATGCGGAACGGCAGCACTTGAAAGGGCCCTTGAAAAATTGGGGCCAAAAGAGATGGCAGGAGGAGAAATGACAATGATAGTTGACAACACCTGTTCCAGCAGGCTCATCTCCCCTATCTTCCAGGCATTGAACGGAAGCAACATACAGCAGCGCAACTCATTCCTTATGGAGAAGAGAGGGGAAAAGGTATTTACAGAGAAATTCACCCTCATTGACACCCCTCACTGGAAAGGGATGTCGGGCAGCCGCTACTTTGATGGGGACGGAATTGCCACACGCCCTATGGATATCATAAGGGAAGGTGTAGTGGAGAGCTATTTCATAAACACATACTCGGCAAACAAGATGGGATGCTCTCCTACTGTTGAGAGTGCATCGGTTCCACATTTCTCACTTGAGGGGTTTCCGGAAGAGATGAGGAACCTTACATACAGGGATATGGCAAGGATAGCCGGAAAGGGCATTCTGGTAACCGGTTTCAATGGCGGAAACTGCAACGGACTTACCGGTGATTTCTCATACGGGATAGAAGGATTCTATTTTGAGGGCGGAGAGATATTATTTCCTGTAAGGGAGATGAATATCAGCGGCAATATTATATCTTTGTGGCGCAATTTGGTTATGGTTGGGAACGATGCCAGAAACTGTTCAAGGTGGCTCATCCCTTCACTTGCCTTTGAAAACGTAAACTTTACTGGAATCTGATCATGAAAAAGACACCGGCCTGGATGGCCACCATACCAGTTGCCGTACTGGTAGCACTTATTGTCATAGGTTCAATACTTTTTGGGGATAACCTCACTTCAGGCCCTTCCCAGATTGCCCTGCTCCTCGCTGCAGTAGTTGGGGCACTCATTGCAATGTTCCGCCTGAAGATCTCTTGGGAGAAGATTGAGGAGGGAATCGCAGACAACTTCAGCAAATCGGGAGGCGTATTCTTCATACTCCTTTCAATTGGTGCACTTACCTCATCATGGATGCTGTCGGGAGTGGTACCCACACTTATCTATTACGGATTGAACCTCATCAACCCGTCAATCTTCCTCCTTGTGATATTCATCTTCACATCAGTCATCTCCCTTATCCTGGGAAGTTCATGGACAACCATAGGGACAATTGGAATTGCCATGCTGAGTGCGGGAGAAATCATGGGTTTCAGCAGCGGATGGCTGGCAGGTGCAATCATCTCTGGAGCTTATTTTGGAGACAAGATCTCACCGCTTTCAGACACTACAAACCTTGCTGCCGGCATTTCTGGGGTAGACCTGTACAAGCATATCAAGTATATGCTCATCACAAATATCCCTACAATCATAATTACAGCAATCATTTTTGCCGTGGCAGGCTTTGTGATACCTTCAACCGCTCAGCTTGATGTGGCTGCCGAGAGTGCAAAGATTGCCTCTACCTTCAATATTTCGCTGTGGCTGCTGCTGATTCCTGCAGTTACCATATTTATGATATACAAGAAGGTTCCTGCATTCCTCACACTCTTCATTTCAGCCATTTTGAGCTCAATAATTGCTGTTATCGTACAGCCTCAGATTGTATCCCAGATTATTCCTTGTCCTGTAGATTCACTTGAGGCATTCATATACGGGCCGCTCAAGATACTATCCATGCCTGTAGAGATTTCAACCTCAAGCCCTATGCTTGATGAACTTGCAAGCACAAGCGGCATGGCTGGGATGCTCAACACCGTTTGGCTGATCATGTGCGTTTGTGCATTCGGTGGCGTAATGGAGGCCGGCGGATATATCCAGGCAATCACCGAGTCCCTTACAAAGGTAATCAAGTCCCGCACAAGCCTTGTGGGAAGTACACTTGGCACATGTATCATCAGCAACCTCACCCTTTCTGACCAGTACATGTCAATCATACTGCCGGGCAAGATGTTTGCACCGCTGTACAGGAAGGAGGGCTATGAACCGCAGCTGTTGAGCCGCTCGCTTGAGGATTCTGCAACCGTTACATCTGTACTCATTCCATGGAACTCCTGTGCGGCAATGCAGAGCAGCGTGCTGGGAATATCCACACTTGCATATCTCCCATACTGCTTCTTCAATATCCTCTCCCCTATAGTATCCCTGATAATTACCGCAATAGGATACAGGATTACCCGCTGGGGCAAGCCTGTAACAGGAAAAGGTGCAGCCGGCAAGTAAATTTGGGATAATGGAAAATTTAAGTCAATTTTGCAATAAATAAAATAAACTAAACATAAAGGAAATGGAAATAAATCTTAACAAAGTAGTTTCGTTATCATATACACTGGAAGTTGATGGCGATGTTATTTAGACTGTATCAGCAGATAAGCCTATGATGTTCATCTATGGGACAGGCTATCTTCTTCCAAAATTTGAGGAGTACATTGCAGGAAAGAAAGTTGGTGACACTTTTGAGTTCACACTCACAGAGGATGAGGGTTACGGCAAAGTGAACCCTGATGCAATAGTAGAACTCAAGAAGAAGATGTTTGAGATTGACGGCAAGATTGAGGACGGTCTCCTTACAGTTGGCAACGTTCTCCCTATGATGGATTCGGAGGGCAACAGGCTCAACGGTGCAATTGACGAAGTTAAGGAGGATACAATCATCATGAACTTCAACCACCCTCTTGCAGGTGCTGCACTTCACTTCACCGGTAAGGTTGAGGCTGTAAGGGAGGCAACAGAGACAGAGCTTACAAACGGCCTTTTTAACGAGAAGGTGCAGCACTCATGCGGTGACAGCTGTGGTTCAGACTGCTCATCTTGCGGTTGCGGCGGCTGCCACTAATTAACAGACAGCTATGCAGCTATAAGATAATGTGAGTATAAGAGCTCATAGAGATAGCTGGAGAGTATATTGAGGGTGACTCAAAAGGTGGAAATTTAAGGCTTGCACAGGTGAGGAAACCGGAGTTTACTTAGGTAAATGAGGATTTCCGAGGCAAGCGTAACGCAAAATTTACCCTTTTGAGTCACCCCCTTTAATTTTCCGGAATTAATCCTGAGATTTCTTCTGTGCTTTCCTCTTCGCCCTCTCCTGCTTTTCGTACGCCTTCTGGGCCTTGGACTTGCCTTTCAGGAGGCTCCTGAAACTGTTGAACTCCTTCTGATAGACAATACCAACGCCGCTTCTCTGGCTGCTATTATTGTCATTATATGTAGAATACTGGTCCTCTGCATGAGAGAACACATCCAGGCGCACATTGCCAGGATTGTCAAGCTTTATCTCCACATCAATGTTTCCTATCACATCCCTGCTGCTGTTGCCGTAAGGATCATTTCCAATATTCCCGTTTATAACCACCCTGTTGTTGAACAGCTGCGTTGAAACAGCCACATCAAATATATCCGTACCCCGTTCTCCTGGCTGGTAGTTCAATCCAAGGTCAAGAGGGATTCCCAGCTGCTGGAAGATCATGTTTATCTGGTTGCTCAGGATTTCCGAGGCGTTTGAATACAGCAGTGATGAGTTGTTTGCTATGCCGCTCTGCTCGTCGGGAATAAAGCCTCCTGAAACCAGAAGGGCCATAAGCTGCTTCTGTACCTTGCCCTGGGTATTGAGGGCGCTCTCAACCCTGATCTTTGTTGTAGGGTCAAGGTCAGGGACATTGATTGAGAAGGTGAGCTGAGGATTCATCATCTTTCCTTCCATTCCAATGATGCAGTCCACATTCCTCCGTGTTGAAACACTGCTTGTATCTGCAATAAGCGGATTGATGGATGCCTTTGTATGATAGACAGCCTCAAGGTTGAGGTTGGTATTGGTAATGTCACCGTTGAAATTGATTGTTCCTCCCGGCTGCAAGGTAAAGTCCTTTGCGGCAAAGCCTGCAAGGACAAACTTGTAGCTTCCGTCAGTTACATGATAATCACCAAAAATGTCAAACACCTCTTTTGAAGGATTTATGTCCATGTCAATTGTGCCGTTACCCTTTGCCCTTATCACATCACCTACAGACTTGTCAATCTCAATCATAATCTCAGCATCCGGGGTAAGACGGGCCTCCATGTTCACATCAAGCTGGGTCTCGCCCTTCACAATACCTGACGTATTGATTGACAGCGTATCATACGGATCAATCCACACATTGCTTTCAGACTCAACAAAAGTGAGCAGATTTGTCTGCGAGGCAGTTGCAGAACTTGAAAGAGGTATATGGATAACAGTATTCTTGTCTGAAACAACACCTATATCAATTCCAATCCTCTCAAGCGGGCCTTTCAGATGAACTGCACCTGTTGCAAATGCACTGCCATAGAAGAATTCGTTGTCCCTTTCCGTGGTATTGAGGCACTGCATTCCGGTAAAGTCAACATTTACATCAAGGGCAAGGTTCCTGAAATAATTGTATGTAAGGCTACCGTTCACCAATCCCCTTGAATTGAACTTGTCATAAATAGGTAGGTTCCTGAAGAAGATACCCTTCTCAGTAAGCTCAAACGGGCCGTTCAGCTTGTAAGGCACCCTTGTAAAGTCCAGAATAAAACCCAGATTGCTGAACCTGCACTCCTCACCTGTGAGGGAAAGCTTGTCAAGCGGGCCATTAAGATGGAGTTCTCCCGACAGGCTGCCGCTTGTCCTGGACACCAGCCCCTGCAGGAACGGCTCAAAATAGCCTACAGAGAGGTCTTCCAATGAAGCATTCATGCTCAGATAAGAATCCTCAGGCCTATAGAAGCCTGTAGCTGAAAGATGGGGCTTTCCCTCAAGCCTTGATTGTACAAGTATATTGAGGTGCTTTCCTGATGCATCCCATCTGCTCATCATCCTGAGGGAGCCCGCCATGTTGTTATATACTGAAACATCCTCTCCCTTTATATCAAAGAAGGCCTTAGGTTCCCTATAGAGGTCAGATATGATTCCGCTGCCCGAGAAGAATCCCTCAAGGTTGAAGGATTTGGTGAGGAACAGGTTTAATATCCCAATATTGAAATTCTTGAGACTGAAATTCAAAGTGTCAGGCCTGTTCTTCGAAACGTCTCCATAAAGGGAGAATATCTGTTCCCTGTTTGCAATTTTGAAGTTGGAGACATGTATTGAACTGTCTGCCACTGAGATATATGCAGGTGTAAAGCTCCACTTCTCCCCTTTAAGGCTTATGGCTGAAGAGCCGTCAATATTGATGTCAAGCTCCTTCTGCGGCTTGAATACCACATCGGCAATAAGGCTTGCACTGTTGTCCTCTGTTGAATCATTTCTGAAATTGAAACCGGCCTTGAGCAGATTCCCCTCAGCCTTCAGGTCAATTGAACTGCTGTCCATCCTCATCCCGGCAAACCTGATGTTTCTTGAGAAAAGGGAGAGCACTGTGGGACGAGAAGTGCCGGCAGTAAGGTTGAGCTTCAGTCCCTTGAGATAATCGGCACCGTTTGCAATCCTGCCGGAAAGTACCGTAGCCTTCAGATTGTCTTTTCTGTCAATGGTAACCTTTACTCTGGTGCTGTCCATTATATATAGTCCGGGCTTGATTGCCCTGCACAGGTTTTGTGTATTGAATGTCTGCACAGAGAAATTATATATTCCGTTATTGAAAATTTCAGCGGTATCCCTGCTGAACAGGTTGTCCAGGTTTGAATAGGCAACTATATCGGCTGCCTTGCTTATGAACATGTTGATAGGGCCAGGGCCTGAATAGCGGGCCTTGGCAAATGGGGAATCAAGTGAAGCAGTGAATACCCTGTTGGAATTCATTGAAAGCACCGTTACGTTGCCAAGCTTGTACTTGCCTGCAGAAGTCCTGTATTCAGCATTCTTTACATCAATCCTTCCTGTAACATAGCTGTCCTTGATATGGGTAAAGTTGGCAGTAGTTGAAAAACTTACCTCCTTGATATCCGTACCCGAATTTATATTGAGGGAATCCAGATTGACATATGGCACCAGTGCCTTAAAATCATACTTGCTCTCTTTCTCCCTTGCAAACGAGAAGAGCCCCTGGAATATGAAGTCGAGGTTAGGGTCATGACAAGTGATGCTGCCGTTGAAGAATTTGTCCGTATACCTTCCGTTTGCCATAATCCTTGAATAATCATAGCCGTTGAAGCCAAGACGCTCTACCCTTATGCTGTCTATCTTCACATCCATCCCCTTATTTGAAGAGCCGAACAGTGCATTTACATCCGCCTTGAGATCCAGCTTCCCAAAAATGGGATTTGTAAGTGCCTGCCCCATATCAAACCCAACTGCAGCAATGCTTCCGTCAAACCTCACCCCATTCTGCGGCTCATTCCTGAAAAGGAGGTCAAGGTCTATATTTCCTATAGCGGACTCTATTGAACCGTTTGCAACAAAGTCATCCAGAAGACCCATAAGCGAGCCTGTAAAGCTGTAGTTTACAAAAGGCGAAAGGGATGAAATGAACCTGTTCTCGGGAGTATTGTTGATTGAAGCAACAATTGCAGCAATATCCCTGCAGTTTGTGGAACTCCTTGTCACCTGGGCAACGGCCATTGTCCTTCTCACATCCGGAAGACCCATTATCCTTGCATCAATCGTAAGGTATGAGAGGCCCGATTCTGATGTTACAGTAAGGTTGCTTGTCCTGAAGCTGTCCACAGTACCTTCAGCCTGTCCGTTGAGAAAAAATGCAAGGCTGCTGCCATACATTGAAGGGGCAATCTTCCCGATAGTCTTGAAGTTGAGGTGTGAGCCATTGAAATCAATCCCCATACGCACCTTTGAGGTAAAGTCTGCAAGATCCCTCGGCGAAGTATATTTCATAAAGAAATACCTTGCATCAAGAACAGAATAGCTGTCTGCAAGATAAATGTCGCTCACAAGCGCTTCAGTTCCGCTGATTCTGGCATTTCCCCTCAATCCGGCAAGCTTGAATCCGCTGTGGTCTGTACCCGAAACATTGTTAATGCATGCATGGAGCGTATCCGACTTGAGATGAACATCACTGATATTCACATTTATGTCACTTACACTAAGATTGGAGAAATTGATTATGCTGTCCCCCTTGTCAACAAACTTGTACGGATTATTGAGGGTAAAGCGGAAATCATTCACCCTAATGGAATTCGCAAGAAGGTCAATTGACCCTTTTGAAGTATCTTTGGGAGCATTCTTGTCAAGCCTGAAGATCCTGTCCAGATTGGTCTGCTTCCCTTTCTCCGTCTGGAGGTTGAACACACCGCCTGAAACTGAAACTGACTTGAGCTTGAGCTTCATCCTCAACAGCTGGGAAGGATCAAGGGTTACAGAAAGCTTGTTGCAAGCAAGGAGTGTGTCATTATAGTTGAAATTGGCCCTGAGGGAATCAATCAGGGGGGACTGTTCTGTTGAAACAATGGAGAAATCCTTTACAATCAACTTGTTGAAAAAGACAACATACACATTCCCAACAGACATCCTTCCATCAATACCATCTGACAATGAAGATACTGCCTTTCTTACAATTGCTGTCTGTACAGACGGGAACTGGAAAAGGATCAGTGATACCACCTGCAATGAGACAAGCAGCACAAAAACGGCAACTGATATTTTTAATGTCTTTTTGATAAAAATCTCCTTTTAGTATCTCCAAATAGCAAATTTAATCAAAAATACTGAGTAACTTTGCAAGAATTCACAAATATCTGTATGAGTCTTTTTATTTTAGGTATAGAGTCATCTTGCGATGATACATCGGCTGCAGTATTGAGGGATGAGTATCTCCTCTCAAACGTAATGGCCAGCCAGGAAGTTCACAGGAACTATGGTGGTGTGATACCGGAACTTGCATCCAGGGCACACCAACAGAACATACTCCCTGTAGTTGACCAGGCCCTGAAACAGGCCGGTGTCACCATGAAGGATATTGATGCAATTGCATTCACCCGCGGCCCCGGACTGCTGGGTTCTCTCCTTGTAGGGACATCTTTCGCCAAGGGGCTCTCAATTTCAACAGGGAAACCTCTTGTGGAGGTAAACCACCTCCAGGGACATATCCTCTCCCACTTCATAAAGGAAGAGGGAAAAGAGAACAGGTGCCCAGAATTCCCGTTCCTCACCCTTCTGGTATCAGGCGGGCACACACAAATAGTAAAAGTTACCGATTACCTGAATTTTGAAGTAATAGGGCATACTATAGATGATGCTGTTGGAGAAGCATTTGACAAATGCGCCAAGATGATGGGGCTCGGATACCCTGGCGGCCCTATAGTGGACAAGCTTGCCAAGGAGGGTAATGCCACAAGATTCAAGTTCTCCAAGCCGCACATTGCGGGCCTGGACTACAGCTTCAGCGGAATAAAGACCTCCCTACTCTACTTCCTGCGTGACCAGCTGAAAGAGAACGCCAGCTTCATTGAAGAGAACAAGGCAGATATCTGCGCTTCATTCCAGAAGCATCTGACAGATATCCTCATGGACAAGCTCCTGAAAGCAGTGAAACAGACCGGAATCAGACAAATTGCCATTGGAGGCGGTGTATCTGCCAACTCCGGCCTCCGCAACAGGATATATGAAGAGGGTGTGAAGAGGGGCTGGACCACATTCATCCCGGAATTCAAGTTCACCACAGACAACGCAGCAATGATTGCCATGAGCGGACTATGCAAGTTCCGCCTTGGGATGACCTGCCCAATTGATGCCGCCCCAATATCCCGCGCCGCGGATATGAAATAAAATATATGGAACTCGATACACGAGTTTACGCAGTGAATCTCGTGTATCGAGTTTCACCAATTGAAAATGAGTTTGCGAAGTGAATCTCGTGTACCGGGTTTTACCAATTAAGACAAATGAAAGAAGTTGAGATAATTTTCCCAGCAAGGCACAATCCTTCTGACAATGATATTGTTGCAGCGTGCGAGAAGAGCTTGCGCGTGCGTCCGGGCACAATTATAAGCCACGAGGTGCGCAAGAGGTCCCTTGATGCCCGCAGCGGGGAAATCAAATACAGATACAGGGTAAATGTGGCCCTCAAGGGCGAAGCCCCAATTGAGCCATACAGGCTCCTCCCGTTCAGGAATGTAAAGGAGGCCGACCCGGTAATTATTGTAGGTTGCGGCCCGGCAGGGCTGTTCGCCGCCCTCAAGCTCCTGCAGCTCGGTCTCAAGCCTATAGTCCTGGAAAGGGGGAAGGATGTCCACCAGCGTAAGTTTGACATGGCCAAACTTTCAAAAGAACAGAAAGTGAACCCTAACTCCAACTACTGTTTCGGTGAAGGCGGCGCGGGAACATTCTCTGACGGAAAGCTCTACACCCGCTCCACAAAGAAAGGGGACATAAGGGAAATACTCAACCTGTTCGTCCATTTTGGGGCAGATCCTGCAATACTCATTGAATCCCACGCCCATATAGGTAGCGACAAGCTTCCACGTGTAATAGAGAACATGCGCAACAGCATCATTGAACATGGCGGCCAGGTACATTTCAATTCCCATGTGGTGGATTTTATACAGACACCAGCCGGCTGGAATGCTGTTGTTGAAGAGGTGAATCTTCCCGATGAAAATACACGAGAAAATCTATCGGGAAGAAAAATATACTCCGCAAAAAACATTATTCTTGCCACAGGGCATTCTGCAAGGGACATATATGAACTTTTCCATTCAAAGGGGTGGACAATTGAGCCAAAAGGATTTGCCATTGGAGTAAGGGTTGAGCATCCGCAATCCCTGATAAATAATATCCAGTACCACGGAAAATACCAGCCATACCTCCCTACTGCTGAATATTCACTTGTAACACAGGTAGATGGCAGAGGAGTATTCTCATTTTGCATGTGCCCGGGCGGCATCCTCGTACCTGCAGCAACCTCTGAAGGGGAAATGGTACTCAATGGTATGAGCAATTCAATGCGAAATTCAAAATGGGCAAACGCAGGAGTTGTGGTACAGGTAAACCCTGAGGATGTTCCTGAATATGAAAAGCATGGCCCTCTTCAGGTGCTCCGTTTCCAGCAGGATGTTGAGAAAAAGATGTACCAGTTCAGCAATAGTATAAAGGCACCTGCCCAAAGGATGGAAGACTTCTCAAGAGGGGTAATTTCTAAGGATCTTCCTTGCAGTTCCTACAAGCCTGGTACAATATCAGCTCCTCTGCATGAACTTCTTCCCCCATTCGTGGCACAAAGGCTCCAGAAAGCATTCCCAGAATTCAACAAGAAGATGAGGGGATACTTCACCAACAAGGCACTGCTCCTCGCTATAGAATCCCGCACCTCCTCACCTGTGAGGATACCGAGGGACAAGGATACACTCCAGCACCTTACATTGCCAGGAATTTACCCGTGCGGTGAGGGAGCCGGATACGCCGGAGGAATTGTCTCTTCCGCAATGGACGGAATCAACTGTGCCATGAAGATATATGAAAACAAATGAGGAGAGCCGCAAAAGCTCTCCTTAAATTTTATATCACTTCATCGCAGATCTCCCCAATCTTGTTCTTGTCGTAAGGCCTCTCAACCCTTATATAGTTGCCTGTATAGCCGTACATCATTCCTCCCTTCTGGGTTGATTCAAAGAGCACCTGCTGTGTCGTTCCCTTGTGGCGGGAAACATATTCTTCATGCAGCTGGTCTGAAAGCGCTGTAAGGGCCTCCACCCTGGCTGTCTTGGTTGCCTCATGCACCTGGTTTGGCATTGCTGCTGCAGGGGTATTTGCCCGTCGGGAATAAGGGAATACATGAATGAATGCAGGCTTGATTGTCTCCTTGAGGAAATTGTAGCATTTCTGGAATTCCTCATCTGTCTCGCCCGGGAAACCCACTATCACATCAATTCCAAAGAACACATCCCCCATAATGCGGCGTACCATTTCAATCTTCTGGGCGAACATGGTGGTATTATATCGGCGGCGCATCACCTTGAGCACCTCATCCGAACCGCACTGGAGCGGGATATGGAAATGGTTCTGGAACTTTGTACCGCTTGCAATCCACTCAATGATATCCTCCCTGAGGAGGTTAGGCTCTATTGATGAAATCCTGTAGCGCTCTATTCCAGGCACCTGATTGAGGGCCTTGAGCAGATCCAGGAAGTCCTCTCCGGTTGAGCGTCCGAAATCACCGGTATTCACACCAGTGAGGACAACCTCCTTTATCCCTTTTGCGGCAATTGCCTCTGCCTCCATAACCAATGTTGCTATCGGGAGATTACGGCTCTTCCCTCGTGCAAGGGGGATTGTACAATAAGAGCAATGATAGTTGCAGCCATCCTGCACCTTAAGGAATGAACGGGTACGCTCTCCATGTGAGAAGGCAGGGAAAATGGTCTCTACTTCATTGATGGCACAAGAGTATGAACGGGCAGTGCCAAGCTTGGAAGGTATTTTACTCACCAGCTGGAACACATCTCCCTTGCGGTCTGCACCCACTACAAGGTCAACACCCTCAATCCCCATAATCTCCTGCGGCTTCAGCTGTGCATAGCATCCTGTAACAGCAATTACCGCATCCGGATTCTGCTTGTGCAGCTTGCGGATTGCCTGGCGGCACTTCTTGTCTGCATGCTCAGTAACACTGCAGGTGTTGATTACATATATGTCAGCCGGCTTGCTCTGTGCAACCCTCTCGTACCCGTTCTCTATGAACTGCTGTGCAATTGTGGAGGTTTCAGAGAAGTTAAGTTTGCAACCTAATGTTACAAAGGCTATGGTTTTTACGTTGTCCTTTTGTATATTTAATTGATTTTCAGCCATTCAAAAAAGCAGTTATAGATTCATTGTAACCCTTGATGCATAAACATGTCCACCCAGCGGCGGGTTCAGCTTGTCTATCTGTACCTGTGCGTTTTCAATATAAGGAAATTTCTCCTTCACCGCACCCAGAATCCTCCTTGCAACATTCTCCAGCAGATGAGACTTTATCTTCATCTCTCCGGCAATGATATTATATACCTCCTGGTAATTCAGGGCATCCTCTATATTGTCTGTCCTGGCCGGTACTGAGAGGTCCGCCTCTGCCCAGAAGTTTACAACAAACTTATTTCCTATCCTCTGTTCTTCCTCAAAACATCCATGATATGCGTAAAACTGCATACCTACAAGTTCCACTCTATTCATCAACAATCAATATTATATTTTCCAATGTATTTATAAATACATCTACATTATCAATAAACTTATGCTAACAGTATAAATACGCACGGCCGTTTACCTATCTCAACGGGTGATTTCTTCCAAGCTGCAACACTTCTGGAGAGTATTGTCTGGGTTGGAAGGGTTATGTCCGCAGCCACGCAGATGCGGGTTTTGGGAGAGCAGACTGCAAGCAGGTCTGCAAAGAGCTGGCCGTTACGGTAAGGTGTCTCAATAATTATCTGGCTCTGGTTGAGCTGAGAAGAGACCTTTTCTATCAATTTTATCTTGGCTTTCCTCTCATCGGGCTTTACAGGGAGATAGCCGGTAAAGGCAAAACATTGGCCGTTAAGGCCGCTTCCCATAAGGGCAAGCATGAGTGAAGATGGTCCTACCAGAGGACACACCTCAATTCCATGTGCATGGGCAAGGGCAACCAGCTGGGCTCCCGGGTCAGCAACTGCAGGGAGACCCGCTTCAGAAATCAGCCCCACATCGTTTCCTTCAAGGAGAACCTTCACATATCCCTCAATCTGCGCCTGTGGCGTATGCTCATTCAGCTCATACATCTGCAGCTTCTCAATTGAGCCTTTAAGCCCCGCCCGGGAAAGGTACCTGCGTACTGTCCTGAACTCTTCAACCACATAATGGTTTATATTCTTGAGCAGATCCAGTACATACGAAGGGATTACCTCGGCCGGATCATTCTCCCCCAGAGGAGACGGTATAAGATATAATTTTCCACTACTCATAGGGAACAAAGGTAGGGAAAAAAATTCTACCTTTGCACTATGGGAAAAATTACTTTTTTAGGTACAGGAACATCACAGGGGATACCGATGATTGGGTGCAGCTGCAAGGTGTGCACATCCTCCGACCCCAAGGACAACAGGCTCAGGACTTCTGCCCTCGTTGAGCACAACGGGTTCAGGATACTCATAGACTGCGGCCCCGATTTCCGCCAGCAGATGCTCCGTGAGAACATTTCAGACCTGGATGCAGTAATCCTCACCCACCAGCACAAGGACCACACCGGAGGCCTTGATGACATAAGGGCTTTCAACTATTTCAGGAAAGAGGCTTTCCCAATATATGCGGAAGAAATTGTACAGGAATCTCTGAAAATGGAGTATTACTATGCATTCTCAGAGTACAAATACCCGGGAGTGCCGGACTACATCCTCCACACAATAGACGAGAAGCCCTTCACCATAACCAAAAAGCTTCCCGACAATTCTACGTCAACTCTGGAAATCACACCAATAAGGGTATTCCACTACAGGCTCCCCATCCTGGGCTTCAGGATTGGGAACATGGCCTACATCACAGACGGAAGCCGAATACCTGAAGAGGAACTTGCAAAGCTGAAAGGAGTGGAACTCTTCATAATCAATACAGTGAGACATGAAAAGCACATTTCCCACTTTTCACTTCCGGAAGCCCTTGAGATTATAAGGAAAGTTGGGGCCCCACGCAACTTCCTTACACATATGTCCCACCAGCTTGGGAGACATGAGGAGCTTTGTGCCATACTCCCTGAAAAAGTTAAGCCCGCTTACGACGGACTCACACTTGAATTCTAAGACAGGAGTTATCTCCCTATAACACCGCTACCTATCATCTCCTCCTCACCAGGGGTGTACCAAGCTGCAAACTGCCCGGCAGAAATGCCCCTCTGCGGCTTGTCAAAAATAATATAGAGGCCGTCCTCCTCCCTATAGAGGGTAGCCTGCTGCAGCGGCTGCCTGTAGCGTATCCTCACCATATATCTGCGCCTCTCCCCTACAGCCATCTCAAGGTCTTCCCTTATCCAATGGATTTCTGTGTTTTCAATCTTTATCCCCCTGCGGTACAGGCCCGGATGCGAATGTCCTTCACCCACGTAAATCACATTCTCCCGGATGTCTATTGAAATGATGAAGATAGATTCCTTATGGCCGCCTATGTTCAGCCCTTTCCTCTGCCCTATAGTATAGAATTGGGCACCGGTATGTTTTCCAATCACCTTGCCGTCTGCAGGGGTATATTTGTGCGGAGCGGCCAGGGCAGAGAGTTCTTCAAGTGAATAATCCTGATAATCAGCTCCAAGCTTGTCTGAAACCGCCAACACATTGCCTTCAAGGTCTGCAACGCATTCCCCTGCCTTAAGTGCTGCAGCTGTATATGGCGCCCTATCTTCTTCAGTAGCAAAGATCTCTACAACCTTCCCCTCCTTAGGCTTGAGCTTCTGCTGGAGGAAAACCGGCAGATCAACTTTCCCCACAAAGCAGATTCCCTGGGAATCCTTCTTCTCTGCACTCGGCAGACCGGCCTCCTTGGCAAGGCGCCTCACTTCAGGCTTGTCTATGTCACCTATCGGGAAGAGGGCCTTTGAAAGCTGCTCCTGGGAGAGCTGGCAGAGGAAATAGCTCTGGTCCTTGTTCTTGTCATCACCTGCAAGTATCCTGTATATCTTCTTTCCGTTCCCATCCACAAACTCATCCTTCTTGCAATAATGGCCGGTAGCCACATAGTCCACATTGAGCTCAAGTGCACACTTGAGGAAAGCATCAAACTTTATCTCCCTGTTGCACAACACATCAGGATTTGGGGTACGCCCCTTCTCATACTCAGAGAACATATAATCCACAACCCTCTGGCGGTAGATGTCACTCAAATCCACAAAATGGAAGGGTATGCCTATCTTCTTTGCAACCATCTCAGCAACAACCTTGTCCTCTTCCCACTCACAGTCACCGTGCAGCGTACCTGTGGTATCGTGCCAGTTCTGCATGAAAAGTGCTACCACATCATGTCCTGCCCTCTTGAGCAGAAGGGCGGCCACACTTGAATCCACACCGCCTGAAAGTCCAACCGCTATTCTCATGTCTATCTTATCTTTAATCTGTTCAATGCTGCCTGATACTCCCTGGCATTCCGGTTGTGCTCAGAAAGGGTACGGGCAAATTTATGTGTACCGTCCATATTGGAATTGGCACAGAAATAGAGGAAGTTGTGATTCTGGTAATCAAGTACGGCATCTATCCCCTTTACTCCAGGAATTGTAATTGGGCCCGGAGGCAGTCCCTCATGTTTGTAGGTGTTGTACGGAGAATCAACCTCAAGATGCCTGAACAGTATCCTCCTGATTGAAGGGTCTCCCAGCGCAAACTTCACTGTAGGGTCAGCATCCAGCTTCATCCCCCTCTCCAGCCTGTTCATATATACTCCCGCCACCTTTGGCATCTCCGGGGTATAGTTGGTCTCCTCACACACAATGGAAGCAAGGATTGAAACCTCCACGGGAGAAAGGCCTATGGAATCGGCCTTGGCCCTCCTCTCCCCGTTCCAGAACTTGTCATACTCCTTCTTCATCCTTGAAACCAGCTTCTCCGGGGTAATTGTCCAATAAACCTCATATGTATTGGGGATGAACATTGCCATGAAAGTCTCCTTCCCGAATCCGTTCTCCTCCCATACCTCAGGCTTGGAAAGGTAATCCATAAATTCAGCGGAATCAGCCGCAAGCCTCCTTCCCAATATTCCCGACAGCTTCTCAAGACTCCTGATATTCCCGCTCAAGGTAAGCATCATTGGGGACTCCCAGCCATGCTGGAGCATCCTCACCAGCTCCTTGTTAGTCTTCTCTGGGGTAACCTGATACCTTCCGGGCCTGAAGTTCCTTTCCAGTGAAGCCCTTTGGGCAACCTTTTCAAATGAGTCCATATTCCCCACGGCCTTTGAAAGGGAATCCAGCATTTCACCGTATGTGGAACCGGGCGGGATATATACCACACTCCTCTCACCTACACTTTTCCTGTACTCATCCAGATAGCGTGGGACAAAAATTGCGGCAGCACCGCATAGGGCACCAACAAGTATCAAAAAAACAATATTCTTCATCTTCAGCGTAACTTTATCTGGGAACCTATTGCCAATCCGTTTGCCTTTATACCCGGATTGAGCCTGTAAAGTTCATCCAGTGTAACTCCGTTGCTCCTGGCTATTGAATAGAGGGTATCCCCTTTCTTTACTACATGGACATCCTTTGGTTCCGGCAAGGTGCCCTGTGGTGCCTTTACAGCTTCATCAAGGGTCTTTACCGTATTCTGCGGGGTCTCCCCTGTAAATTCATAATACTTGAAGTTTGCCTTGCGTGCCTTCTCCGCAGCCTTGGCTGCCTTGCGCTCCAGCCTCTGCCTCTTCTTCTCTATCTTGGCTGCCTTCCTTTCTTGCCGGGAAGTGGACTTGAGCTGCTTGTAGGCCTCTCCCGTATCATATTTGTACAGCTTGTACTCCTCAATTATATCAATCAGGAGCCTGGCATACTTGGGATTGGTGGCATATCCTGCCGCCTTGAGCCCATGGGCCCAGCCCTTATAGTCTGTAATTGGGAGGTCAAACAGAGAATTGTACCTGCTGCCGGATATCAGGAAATATGAATGGTCTGTAAATGAATCAATAGGGTCATTGTACTTCCTGAAGCACTCGTTCTTCTTGTCATCATCATGCCTGAACTTCTTGCCTATCCAGCCGTTGTGGCACTTTATCCCAAAATGGTTGTTCGCCTTCCTGGCAAGGGTAGAATTGCCGTCACCGGATTCAAGACATGCCTGGGCAAGAGTGATGCTGGCCGGAATCTTGTGCTTGTGCATCTGCCTGATGGCAACATCCTTGTATTTCTCTATATATTGTTTCCTGGTAAGGTTCTGTGCAGATGCTGAAAATGCAATGCACAGCAAAATAAACTGGATAAGTGCAACTCTTGTTCTCATAATACAAAGATAGCAATAAAAATAACTAACTTTAAGGCAGAAAACAGATATCTCATGTTCCAGGAATACAAATCAAAATCAGAACTGCCCCATACTTATGGGAAACTTCTTGAGGAAGCAATAAGTGCCACAGCATCATCATACGCACCATATTCCGGATTCAATGTTGGTGCCGCGGTGCTGATGGAAAACGGCCAGGTAGTTACAGGTTCCAACCAGGAGAATTCATCATATCCGTCAGGCCTGTGCGCAGAGAGGGTTGCTCTCTTCTCCGCACATCACAGGTATCCTGATATTCCTGTAATTGCAATTGCAATAGCAGCAAAATGCGAAGGCAAAGTTACCCCTGACCCTGTCTATCCATGCGGAGCTTGCGTTCAGGTAATGGTGGAGAGCCAGAAGAGGGGCGGACAGCAGATAAAGGTAATAATGGGTTCTGCCGGAAGGATACAATCAGTTGATTCTGTTGAAGAACTGCTCCCATATTCATTCAGCAGCATTCCTGAATAGATAAAACGGGCGGCATTCATATTGTACCACCCGTCATTTTCATTTGCGGAATAAATAAATTTTCTTACCTTTGTGCCCGGGTAAGTCATATACGACCAGCTCCTGCAAAACTCCCCCAGGGCCGGAAGGCAGCAAGGGTATGCGGTTGTAGCGGTGCGATATATCAAGCTTACCCTTTTTTATTTCCCTTTCCCAAGCTCTTCAACCGCACGCATAATCTCCCTGTCATTGCCGTTTATGAACTCAATGAAGTTGTTGAAGCTATAGACAGAACGGATTATCAGCCCCTTGAAATATCTCCTTATTTCATTGCCGGAAATTGCCATATCACCCTCCTTTGGCTCAACCCCATTCTCCTTGCAGTAGGCAAGGAATGCTTCAATTTCACTGTCGGGAACATCATATTTTTCTGCAAAATCCTTGAATGTGTGGTATTTCTTCAGAATCTGGAGCCTGTGCTTGTCTGAATACTCATTCATATAGTCTGTAAGGAGCCCCTTCCTGAGTATCTCTCCATAGAATGGTGTATAGAATGTTGTATCCTGTGGTATGAAGATGTCCGGCATGATGCCTCCTCCGCCATATACAGGCCTGCCCAGTTTTCTGGTCCTGAATACAAGGGAATCTGCCAGATGAATACTGTCTCGGCTGAATGTCTCCCCCCTGTTGAAACGCTCCACCATCTGCCGGTAATATTCATCCTTCTTTCCCTGCTCATACGGGCTCTGGATTACCCTTCCGCTTGGAGTATGGTACCTTGAAACTGTGAGCCTGAGGGCAGAGCCGTCCTGAAGAGGAAGCTGCTGCTGTACAAGTCCCTTCCCGAAAGATCTCCTCCCTATTATCACACCCCTGTCCCAATCCTGTATTGCACCAGAAACAATTTCACTGGCAGAGGCTGAGTTCTCATCTATAAGTACTGCAACAGGAACATTTTTAAGCCTGCCGTGCCCGTTGGCATACTCATCCATCCTTTTCACGGTGCGCCCTTCGGTATATACTATAAGCTGCCCCTCATCCAGGAACTCATTGGCAATCTGGATGGCAGCTATCAGATAGCCTCCAGGATTCCCCCTCAGGTCAAGAATTATCCCTTCAGGCTGCACTTCCAGTTCATTGAGTGCCATGAGCATCTCCTTGAAGGAGGTTGCCGCAAACCTGGTAAGACGCAGATATACAATATTTTTGTCAATCACATAATATGAATCAAGGCTGTTCAATGGGATCTTGTCCCTTGTTATCAGGAAAACAAGAGGGGCTGGAGCTCCCTTCCTTATCACTTCAACCTCTACCTTGGTACCCTTCGGCCCCCTCAGGTACTCATGTACCCTTTCTATCGTAAGCCCGGTTCCTGATATAAGCTCCCCGTCAACCTTGTTTATCTTGTCACCTGCCCTTATGCCCACCTTTTCAGAAGGGCCTCCAGGTATGGTTGAATTGATGGTAAGGGTATCATTTATAAGGGCAAACTCAACGCCAATACCGTCAAAGTTCCCTTCAAGAGGCTCATTCATGGCCTTCATGTCCTTGGCTGTAATATATGACGAGTGGGGGTCAAGCTCCTTCATCATTGCTACAAGGGCCTTGTCCGCAAGCCTGTCCAGGCTAGCCGTATCAAGATACAGCTTGTTGATATAGAAAAGTGTCTGGCCAAGCTTGTTTGCCTGCAATGAGATGTCATTCTGGGCATTGGCAAAGCTCCATGCAAGCAAGCCCGCTGCAAGGAGGATAAGATGCTTTCTGAAAGCTAAGGTAAACATATGTGATGTCATTCTTTATATTTCTCCAATTCAATTTCAAACTTGGCACCTTCTCTGGCAAGGTATGACTCAGGAAATACTGCCCTGGCCTCTTCAAGCATCGTATCCAGTGACTTGTATCTTGAAGAGTAGTGCCCGAGGACAAGCTTTTTTGCACCTGCCTCTAATGCACAACAAGCGGCAGCCTGGGAAGTTGAATGGAACGTTGTTTTTGCAAGCTCGGAATATTCATTTGTATAGGTAGAATCGTGGTAGATCAGATCTGCCCCCTTCACCCAACCGGCAAGCCTCTTGAAAGGGAGGGTATCCGTACAGTAGGCAAATGACCTTGGCTTGTATGGAAGGTAAGTGAAGTCCTTGTTCAGGAGTGTCTGTTCATATTCAACCTCACTGCCATCTTCATCTGTAAATGTAGCCGGGCGTACAAGGTCTTTTCCCTCCTTCAAACGGGCAATTTCATATAGTGAGAGCTTGTATGGCTCTATAAGATGCTTGTGAACATTAAGCTGCGGCTCCTTCTCCCTGAAGAGGAACCCGTATGTCTCACCCCTGTGCACAAGCGGGAAGGCAAATGCCTCCACCTGTCGGGAATCATATATGAGCTGCGGTTCCCTGCATTTGATGGGGTGGAAATTTATGTTGTATTTTATCCCTTCCCCAAACTGCTCCATAAAGAACGCCAGAATCCTGCCGAATCCCTCCGGGGCATAGATGTTCAGGTCTCCCTGCCTTCCTCCCATGGCCATGGTGGAAAGGAGCCCGAAGAGGCCGAACAGATGGTCTCCATGAAGGTGTGAAATGAATATGTGGTCTATTTTGCCGAACGACACCCCGTACTTGCGCATCTGCATCTGCGCACCTTCTCCGCAGTCTATCAAGAACAAGCGCTCACGAACCGTAAGGATGTGAGCGCTTGGGTATCTGTTGGCAGTGGGGAGGGCAGAAGCCGTCCCCATTGTCAGAAATGAAAATTCCATCAATTATTTTGCAGATTTTTCCATCTCGCTTTTGAGAGCTGCAAGGGCATCAATGTCACCGAGAGTTGTCTTCTCAATGTTAGCCTTGATCTTCTTAACAGCTTTCTGGGTTGACTCAGCCTCAGCTGCCTTCTCCTTGTTCTCCTTAGCCTCTACCTCTTTCTTTGCATCCTCTGCAATTCTAGAGTGTGAAAGGATGATCTTCTTGTTGCCTTTGTTGAACTCAACAACCTTGAAGTCAAGTTTCTCCTCAGCTTTGGCAGTAGTACCGTCCTCCTTTACAAGAGCCTTTGCAGGAGCGAAGCCCTCAATTCCATAAGAAAGAGCTACAGTTGCACCTTTCTCATTGAATGAAACTATAGTGCCCTCGTGAACAGAACCTACTGTAAATACTGTCTCAAATACATCCCAAGGGTTCTCCTCAAGCTGTTTGTGACCGAGGCTCAACCTTCTGTTCTCTGCATCAATCTCAAGAACTACAACCTCAAGTTTCTCGCCGATAGCGGTGAACTCAGACGGATGTTTAACTTTCTTGGTCCAAGAAAGGTCGCTGATGTGTACAAGACCGTCAACACCCTCCTCAAGCTCTACGAATACGCCAAAGTTGGTAAAGTTCCTTACAACTGCGCTGTGCTTAGAGCTTACCGGGTATTTCTCGCTGATGTTAGCCCATGGGTCAGCCTTGAGCTGTTTGATGCCAAGAGACATCTTTCTCTCCTCCCTGTCAAGGGTAAGGATGCTTGCCTCAACCTCATCACCTACCTTAAGGAAGTCCTGTGCGCTTCTCAAGTGTGATGACCAAGACATCTCAGAAACGTGGATAAGACCCTCAACACCTGGCTGGATCTCAATGAATGCACCGTAATCAGCAAGAACAACTACTTTACCTTTAACAGTGTCACCTACCTTGAGGTTTGCATCAAGTGCATCCCAAGGATGAGCGCTGAGCTGTTTCAAGCCAAGGGCAATACGTTTCTTTGTATCATCAAAGTCAAGGATAACAACATTGATCTTCTGGTCAAGTGCAACAACCTCCTCAGGATGGTTGATCCTGCCCCATGAAAGGTCAGTGATGTGGATAAGGCCGTCAACACCGCCGAGGTCAATGAACACACCGTATGAAGTGATGTTCTTGACTGTACCCTCAAGTACCTGGCCTTTCTCAAGTTTGCCTATGATGTCAGCTTTCTGGGCCTCGAGCTCTGCCTCAATAAGGGCTTTGTGTGAAACAACTACGTTCTTGAACTCGTGGTTGATCTTCACAATCTTGAACTCCATAGTCTTGTTTACAAATACATCGTAGTCGCGGATAGGCTTAACGTCAATCTGTGAACCTGGCAAGAATGCCTCAATTCCAAATACGTCAACGATCATACCACCCTTAGTGCGGCACTTGATGTAACCCTTAACGATCTCATCCTTGTCAAATGCCTCGTTAACTCTATCCCAAGACCTGAATGAACGTGCTTTTTTGTGTGAAAGAACAAGCTGGCCCTTTTTGTCCTCAGCGTTCTCCACATATACTTCTACCTTGTCACCTACTGCAAGATCAGGATTGTATCTGAACTCACTTACAGCAATGACACCCTCGCTCTTGTAACCAATGTTAACAAGAACCTCTCTTTTGGTTACAGCTACTACAGTACCCTCTACAACCTCGTTCTCAATTACAGTTGAAAGAGTCTGGCTGTATGCAGCCTCTACTTCCTCTTTAGATACACCGTAGTCTGTATCAGACTCAAATGCATCCCAGTCAAATTTGTCAATTGCAACAGATGCGTTGCTTTTGCGTTTTTTAGTCTCAACTGCTACTGGAGCCTCTACCTCCATTACAGTCTCTTTAGTTTCGTTACTCATTTTAATTTAATTAACTGACTAGTGGGTTAAACATTATTTATAGTCTCAAAAATATTTTGAGCGCGCGAAACTACTAATAATTCAGCAGTTAACCAAATTTATCTTAATTAATTGCCAATGAATACATATATTATTACTTTTGTAATATCTGAATCAAATTAAACTATGAAAAAATATCTTCTATTTATAGTAATCATATTGGCAACCATTATCAGTTGCAGCAAAAGTGATCCTGAAAACCAGACCCAGACTCCAGGAACTCCTGACACACCTAAACAGGAAAGCATAACACTTGATAATGGCACAAATTCAAACCCTACAGTATCATCATCGGGAAGCACTACAAAAATCTCATTCAATTCAAGTACTGCATGGACAGCTTCAATCATAAATGCAAATGCCGACAGTTGGTGCAGTATCTCACCTGCAAGTGGAGGGGCAGGATCTGCTGTCATAACAATAACAGTAAAAGAAAATACTAGTCCCGACAATAGAAGTGCATCTATAATAATCAAGGCTGGCAATGCCACCAAAACCATTAAGATAGAGCAAAAACAAAAAGATGCGTTGACTACAACAACTTCCTCATTTGAGGTTGGAGTTGAAGGTGGTGAAATTAAAGTAATTGCCAAATCCAATGTACCATTTGCACATACAATTTCAAAAGATGCCCAAAACTGGATAAAAGCAGTAAGCACAAAAGCATTGAAGGACTCTGTCTTAACTTTTGAAATATCAGCAAATAATAACGTTTCAAGGCGTAGTGGTATGATATTTCTGGAAAACGGGACTCTGAAAGATACAATCAATGTCTACCAAAAAGGAGAAATGCCAACTATAGTTGTAAGCAAAAATGAATATACGTTAGGATCTGAAGGAGGTAACATTGAAGTTGAAGTTACCAGCAACGTAAACGCAACCGCAAACATAATACATCCGCAAGGTGCAGATACCTGGCTAACAGCAAACGTAACAAGGTCCGTTTCAACCAATAAGTTCTACTTTTCTGCAAAAAAGAATGAGACATACGACTCTCGCACAGCTCTAATTATCTTCAGAAATGTAGAGAACAATGTTGCAGATACCGTTTCGGTAAGCCAAATGCAACATGGTATAATTAATGTAAATAAAGAAGAGTTTTCACTAGATGCTAATGGAGGTGAAATAACTATTGAAATTGAACACAGCATTGGATATGAATATAAGATTTCAGAAGAGTGGATTAAGAAAGTTGAGACACGTGCTTTAGAAAAATCCAATCTGACATTCTCAATAGATCCAAATAAATCTAAAAATAAAAGAGAATGTACAATTAATATTTTTTCTACAGAAAAAGGAATTTCCAGAATCATTAAGGTTATACAGGCTGGCGGTAATACCTTAAGTGGAGTGAAGTGCGCTCCAAATGAGATTCTTTATACCACAAAATATGGTTTGGTAATAGAACTTGGGAACACTCTGGGGTTTGGTGGCAATTTGGTATACAACACATATGAAAATGGAATTGGCAAACTGGTTTTCGGAAATGACATAACCGCTATTCCAGATAATGCATTCAAAAACTGTAATTCCATAGAAAATATACTTCTGCCAGATGGAATAAGAAGCATAGGAAAATCTGCATTTGTAGGGTGCACAAGCATTAAAAAAATTGAAGTACCAAAAGGAGTTATATCCATTGGGGAAAATGCATTCTACGAATTGAGAAACCTGACTGAAATAAACATTCCAAATGGCGTTATTTCGATTGGCAATCATGCATTTTCAAGTTGTCTAGGCTTAAAGAAAATTCAAATTCCAGAAAGTGTCACTATAATTGGTGAGGGTGCATTTAACGGGATGGCATTTTTAACTGAAATAAATATACCCGAAAAAGTGACTTCTATTCAAAAATCCACTTTTGGTAATTGCTTATCACTAGAAAGTATTACAATTCCAAAATCAGTTTCCTTTATTGGAGAGGGTGCATTTTATCAATGTGCAAAGCTTAGTAGTATTCAAATTCCTGAAAGTGTAAAGAAAATAGGTGAATCAGCATTTTATTGTTGTAATAGTATTACACAAATTTCCGTTCCCAACGGAGTAACAGAAATCGGTGAAAAGACATTTTATTATTGCAAAAATCTTAAAAATCTAACTATACCATATAGTGTAAAAACAATAGGAGAAGATGCTTTCGCCGGTTGTAGTGGAGAAATAAATTTAAATTGTGAGATTGATTATCAATTCAATAAAGCATTTTATAACTCAGAGTTTGAGTTGGTAAACATATGTGAAGGAGTAACTACCATTGAAGAGACAGCATTCAGTAACTGCAAAAAAATCAAAAAATTTATAGTACCAAATACTATCACATACATCGGCAAAAACGCTTTTAATGGTTGTAAAGGTAAACTGATTGTAAATTGCAACACTAATGGAATTCAGATACCGACTGGTCAACCTGGAATCGTGACAATTAATGGTGTATTTGAGAATTCTGAATTTTCAGAAATAATTATCGGTGAAGGTGTCACTGTAATTGGAGAAAAAGCATTTTATGGATGTAATGCAGTAAATAACATATCAATACCACGAAGCATCACATCTATCGGTAAAAATGCATTCTATGGTTGTACAGGTGATATCACAATTAATTGCAATGTGCCAGATTGTATTACAAATAGCTTTGGGGGTATAACTCAAACTCCATTCCAAGGTGCTGAATTCAAAAAAATTATTATTAGTGAAGGTGTAACACGAATTGGAGACCATGCTTTCTTAAATTTAAAGAGTATTACAGATATTATTATGCCTAATACATTAATCACAATCGAAGATGGCGTTTTTAGTGGTTGTACAGGGCTGACAAACATTACTATTCCAAAAAATGTAACTTCAATAGGGATTAATGTATTCAATGGAATAACTGGAACTTTAATTATAAATTGTAACATTCCAGACCCAGACCCGTATTGGGGAGCTTTTGAAGGATATGATATTTCGGAAATTAAAATTGGAAATAATGTTACCAAAATTGGAGAAAAGGCATTTAAAGATTGCAAAAAACTAAATAGTATAACAATCCCAAATAGTATACAATCTATTGGTAAAGAAGCATTCTTTGGCTGTGAAGGAGAACTTACTATTTTTTGCGATATTCCTGATGCTATAATTGATGAAAATAGTAATAGCTTTGGTTCATTCTACGGTTCAAAATTTACAAAGGTCGCAATAAATGAAGGTGTAGCTAAAATCGGTAGTCACGCGTTCAAAAATTGTAACACTATCACACATATTGATATACCTAATAGCATAACAACAATTAATGATCACGCATTCGAAAACTGTAATGCTTTAACTAATATTACTATTCCAAATAGAATTACAAATATTGGTAAAGGTGCATTTTATGGATGTATTAATTTAACTGGCAATATTGATATTCCCAATGGTATAACTAAGATTAATGCAGAAACATTCTATAATTGCAAAAATTTAAATGAAGTAAAAATTCCAGATAGTGTAAATGAAATTTGTGATAATGCATTTGAAGGCTGCAATTTACTTAAAACTGTATATTGCGAATCTACAACACCACCATCATTAGGGAATAATGTTTTTGATTATAATTACACAGATAGAATATTTTATGTCCCAATAGTTTCTGTTGATATTTATAAAAATGCAATAAATTGGACTAATTATAAAGATGCAATTTTCAGTAAAATACAGGGTAATAATGAAATAGTATATACAACTGAAGACAATTCAATTATTGAACTTTATAACGCAGATGCATTTAGCGCAAATATCATTTCAAATACATATTCAAATGGTTTGGGAATCATTCTTTTTGATAAAGATATTAGTTCTATTGGTTATAATGCGTTCATTAATTGCTCTAAAATAACTTCAATATATATACCTAATAGTATATCTTCTATTGGAGATTTTGCTTTCTATGGCTGTAGAAATTTAACCTCAATAAAGATACCAGATGGTGTAACTTCTGTAGGAAGCCGTGCATTTAGTTCTTGTTCAAGTTTAAAAGAGATTGAGATACCAAATAGCTTAACTTCCATTGGAAGCTCTGCATTCGAGGGATGTACAAGTTTAACCACTATCAATATTCCCAATAAAATTACAACCATAGAAGAATATACTTTTTCTAATTGTACAGATTTATCTACTGTAAACATTCCAAATACTGTAATAAGTATTAATAGATTTGCTTTTTTAGATTGTTCAAGTTTAACATGTATTGATATTCCAAATAGTGTAACGAGTATCGGATTAGCTGCTTTTTATGGATGCTCAAAATTAAGTACTGTTATACTTTCAAACAACCTTACTAAAATAGAACAAAATGCATTTATGAATTGCATAAGTTTAACATCAATATCTATTCCAAATCTAGTAACCTCCATAGAAGCCTATGCGTTTAAAGGTTGCTCAGGATTAGTATCAATTAACTTTCCAAGTAGCTTAACCAATATAAAGGCCAGTTCATTTTATGAATGTTCAAATTTATCATCAATAATTATTCCAAATAGTGTTAAAGAAATAGGGCATAATGCTTTCTTAGGATGCTCAAAACTTAAAGACATATATCTACAACCAATAACACCACCTTCTTTAAAAGGCAGTGTAGTATTTTCTGATGGTGTTGCCGATAGAAAGATGCATGTACTATCATCTTCTTTGGAAGCATATAAAACAGCAAACTATTGGAGTAATTACATTAATGAATTTGTGGGAGATTTACAAAACAACTGATTCTATGAAAAATAAAGGATTTGAAAAAAACTTTTGGGTAGCCATAATAATGGAGTTCTTTGAAAGGGGCGCGTATTATGGTGTACTTTCTGTCCTCTCGGTCTATCTGGTACTGCAAGGCGAAGAGGGGGGCCTGGGATTCAGCAAGGCCCAGGCGGGAACAATTATGGGAACTATACAGCCTCTGCTCTATTTCCTCCCTATTGTGGCTGGAGGTATAGCTGACCGCTACGGCTACAGGAGGATACTCTTCTTTGCATTCACATGCATTGCCGGCGGTTATTTCTTCACTGCAATCACAAGTTCATATATTCCGGTATTTGCCTCATTGCTCCTTATGGCTGTAGGAGCAGGATTCTTCAAGCCTGTAATTTCAGGTACAATTGCAAAATCAACCACTGAGGAGAACTCAACCCTGGGATTCGGCATCTTCTACTGGTCAATCAACCTGGGAGCATTCCTTGTACCGCTCATTCTGGTTCCAATCCTGAAGGCCCAAGGATACCACAACATATTCTATATGGCAGCCGCGGTAGGATGTATCCTTATGCTTATCAACACTTTCCTCTACAAAGAGCCGGCCGCCAACCTCAATGCCCCTAAACAGGGAAAAAGCCTGAAGGAGCTGCTTGTAGGTATTGTGGAGGTACTTAAAGACTATAAATTCATTGTGCTTATCTTTTTGTATTCGGGCTTCTGGATCCTCTATTTCCAGATGTACGGCACAGTGCTCTGGTACCTGAAGGAGTATGTGGACATGACTCCGTTTGACAACGCAGTGAATTCATTCCTGGGAATATTCGTGGATAATCCGCAGTGGAAATTTGATACAGAACACGTTACCGTAATCAACGCAGGTGTCATCATCTGCCTTCAGCTCTTTGTATCAAGGCTTGTACAGAACTGGCCTGCCCTCCCTACCATGATTATGGGTATAGGATGCGGAACCCTCGGCATGGCAATCCTCAGCATCAGCGGCTCTCCATGGATATTCATTATAGGACTCATGGTATTCACTCTGGGAGAAATGACAACCCACCCAAAATTCCTCTCATATATAGGAATCATTGCCCCTCCCGACAAAAAGGCGCTCTATATGGGGTATTCATTCCTTTATGGAGTGATAGGAAGCTCAATAGGCTCTTTCCTGGGAGCAAGCCTCTATGTTACAATCATTGAGGAAATGGGCAAGCCCCAGCTGCTCTGGCTCATCTTCTCAGGTATTGGAGTACTGAGCATCGTGGGTCTTCTGCTATACAACAAATTTGTCGGGAAGAAATAAAAAAATCCTTGGGGAAACCCAAGGATTTTTCTTTTACATATATCTGACTGATTATTTGTAAGCAACAGTTGACATGTGTTTGATAAGGTCAAGAACCTTGTTTGAGTAACCGATCTCGTTGTCATACCATGAAACAACCTTAACGAAAGTATCAGTAAGAGCGATACCTGCAGTTGCATCAAAGATAGAAGTACGTTTGTCACCCAAGAAGTCTGAAGAAACAACTGCATCCTCAGTGTAACCGAGAATACCTTTGAGGTAAGTCTCAGAAGCCTCTTTCATTGCAGCGCAGATCTCTGAATATTTAGCAGGTTTCTCAAGGTTTACAGTAAGGTCAACAACTGAAACATCCAAGGTAGGAACGCGCATTGACATACCTGTAAGCTTGCCGTTAAGTGCAGGGATAACTTTACCTACAGCTTTAGCAGCACCAGTTGAAGAAGGGATGATGTTGCCGCAAGCAGCCCTACCGCCTCTCCAGTCTTTTGCTGAAGGACCGTCAACAGTCTTCTGGGTTGCAGTTGCAGAGTGAACTGTAGTCATGAGACCATCTTTCAAACCGAACTTATCATTGAGAACCTTTGCGATTGGAGCAAGACAGTTAGTTGTACAAGAAGCGTTTGAAACAATCTCCTGGCCAACATATTTGTCCAAGTTAACACCGCAAACGTACATAGGGGTATCATCTTTTGAAGGAGCAGACATAACAACTCTCTTGGCACCAGCCTGACGGTGAGCCTGAGCTTTCTCTTTAGTAAGGAAAAGACCGGTTGACTCAACTACGTACTCAGCGTCAATCTCGTTCCATTTGAGGTCAGCAGGATTCTTCTCAGCAGTTACGCGGATCTCATTGCCGTTAACAACAAGCTTGCCGTCCTTAACCTCTACAGTACCGTTGAATTTACCGTGCATTGTATCATATTTGAGCATGTAAGCCATGTACTCAACATCAATAAGGTCATTGATACCTACTACCTGAATGTCATCTCTCTCCTGAGCTGCTCTGAATACCAAGCGGCCGATACGGCCAAAACCGTTAATACCAATTTTAATCTTACTCATTTCTAATGTATTTATAAATTAAACAATTGCCTTCTTACGCACTATCGTTAAAAACGGTGCAAAGATATAAAAATGGCCGAAAAATAACTATCTTTACAAAGTTTTTTATGAATATTTTCATGGAGATACTTGTAACGAATGATGACAGCTACACATCAAAAGGCATAAAGCTGGTGGCACAGATGCTTTCCGCTTTTGGAAATGTAACTGTTGTGGCACCCAAATATCCCCAGTCCGGCAAATCGGCAGCACTTACCCTGTCAGAGCCGCTGAGATGCACAGAGCTGTATTCAACGAAATCTGAACACGGTACATCCATAACATTCCACGCCCTCACAGGTTCACCGGCAGACTGCATCAAATGGGCTGCCAACTACATATATACGGATAGGAAACCGGACCTGATAGTTTCCGGCATAAACCATGGTGCCAACACATCTGCCGCATCTGTATATTCAGGAACACTCGGGGCTGCTGCAGAGGGGGTCCTCTACGGCGTACCTTCCATAGGGATATCCATTGACACCCATGACCCTGACCCTGATTTTTCTGCAATTGAGGCAATGTTTCCAAAATTTGTCGGGAAGCTTATTGAAAATCCTCTTCCCAGTGGAATTTACCTTAATATAAATTTCCCCAACCTCCCTGCAGGAAAGGTTAAGGGGATGAGGATGGCCTCACAGGGAAAAGGGCGCTGGATAAAGGAGTTTGAGAAAAGGACAGACCCAAAAGGTGCGGACTATTACTGGATGACAGGCAACTTTGAGGACCTTGAGGACTCCCCTGCCGGAGACCACAAGCTTGTGGAACAGGGATATGTCTCTGTTGTACCCCACAGGGTTGACACAACAGACTATGCCCTTATGGAGGAGTTGGGAAACAGATGGAAAATTAGTGAAATATGAGATACTATATAATTGCAGGAGAAGCGTCAGGTGACCTTCACGGTTCCAACCTGATAAAAGGTATAAGGGAGGTTGATCCCGCGGCCCAGATACGCTGCTGGGGCGGTGACCTCATGAAAGAGGCAGGTGGAGAGCTGGTAAGGCATTACAAGGAGGGGGCAATAATGGGCTTCGTGGAGGTTGTGGCCAACCTTGGGAAACTTGCCCGTAACCTCAATGACTGCAAGAAGGACATTCTGGAATACAGTCCGGATGCAGTGATTCTGATAGATTACCCGGGGTTCAACTTCAGGATTGCACAGTTTGCAAAGGAAAAGGGGCTGAGGGTGTTCTACTACATAGCCCCAAAAGTATGGGCATGGAAGGAGAAGAGGGTGCACAAGCTCAGGAAGTATGTAGACAGGCTCTTCATAATCTTCCCGTTTGAGATTGAATACTTCAAGAAATGGGGAATCAATGCCATCTACAGGGGTAATCCCCTCCTGGACAGTGTTGACAATTACCCGAGGGCAACGGAAACCAGGGAGGAGTTTGCACTCAGAACCTGCATTGATGCATCAAGGACATCTGTTGCCCTACTTGCAGGGAGCCGTAAAAGTGAGATAAAATATCTCCTTCCAAGGATGATTGAGGTTGCAAAAAGGTACCCGGAATACCAGTTCCTTATGGCCTGCGCCCCTTCCATGGAGGAGGAGTTCTACCGCTCTATCATCGGGAACAAATGCAGCAACATAAAGCTACTCTTTGGGGAGACATACTCAATCCTGAGGCATTCTGATGCTGCAATAATCAGCTCCGGCACTGCCAGCCTTGAGGCTGCACTTATAGGTGTGCCACAGGTTGTATGCTACGGAGGAAACGAGATTTCATACCAGATAGCCAGAATGGTGGTGAAGCTCAAATATATAAGCCTTGCAAACCTCATTATGGACAAGGGACTCTTCAAGGAGCTCATACAGCATGACTGTACTCCCGACAAAATATCAATGGAGCTTGACCAGCTGCTTGGAAATGAGGAATACAGGAATGAAATGATGGGCAACTATGCCAAGGTGAGGGAAATCCTCGGCGGGAAAGGGGCCTCAGCCAAGGTTGCAAGGGCTATGACAGAAGAATTGGAACAAATGATTAAAAACTGAATATTATGTTGATACACGCTTACAAATACCAGGGTGCAGGCAATGACTTTGTGATCCTGGACAACAGGAATGATGAATACAACCTTACACCTGAGCAGATAAAGCTGTTGTGCGACCGACGTTTCGGCATTGGAGCAGATGGAATGATGCTCCTTGGAAAAGCAACCCAAGGGCACGATTTCTCAATGAGGTACTTCAATGCAGACGGCTACGAGGGGAGTATGTGCGGAAACGGCGGAAGGTGTCTTGTGGCATTTGCCGCACACAGGGGGATCAAGAAATTTGATTTCAATGCAATTGACGGTTTCCATACCGCACAGGTACTTGACTTCACCCCTTACAGGTGCATTGTGAAGCTGAAGATGAAGGACCTTGAGGCATGTGACAAATACTCTGAGAATGCATACTTCCTCAATACAGGTTCACCTCACTATGTTGAGTTTGTGGAGGATACCGCAACCTACCCTGTAGACGAGAAAGGCAAATACTGGAGATACCATGAGGATTTTGAGGGTGGCACCAACGTGAACTTCGTGCAGATAAGGGAGAACTGCATTAATGTACGCACATACGAGAGAGGCGTTGAGGCAGAGACATTTGCCTGCGGTACAGGAGTTACGGCCTCATCAATTGCAACATATCTCTACTCACCTGAGAAGGGACATTCAGAGAAGCAGACAGTTGCAGTATGCCCTAACGGTGGTGAGAAAGAGGAACTTGAAAAACTCAAATATGACATCCACGCCCTGGGTGATGACCTTCAGGTATGCTTCACATACAACAAAAGCAGCAAGACCTTTACAGATGTATATCTTACAGGCCCTGCCACCTTTGTATTTGAATGTGATATAGAGATCAAATAATCACTTGTTGTAGTTTCTGGCACCAAAAATGGTAGTGCCTATGCGCACCATTGTGCTGCCATACCCAACGGCAATCTTATAGTCTCCACTCATTCCCATTGAAAGCTCACTGAAGCCTGGGAGGGTGGAGACATATTTATCCCTCGCACGGTCAAAAATCCCCTTCAGACGTGCAAACTCATCCCTAATCTGCTCCTGGTCGTCTGTAAATGACGCCATTCCCATCAGTCCGCATATCTCAACACCCGGAAGCGGTGCAGCTGAGAACCTTGCGAGAAGGTCAAACAGCTCCTCTTCAGAAAATCCCTGCTTGCTCTCCTCCTGTGCAATGAAAACCTCCAGAAGACACCTTATATTAAGGCCGTTCTTAACTGCATATTTGCTGATCTCGCTAAGAAGCCTTTCACTGTCAACCGAATGTACAAGTGATACATAAGGAAGCACCATCTTCAGCTTGTTGGTCTGGAGGTGACCTATAAAATGCCACTGGATATCACTGGGAAGAACTGCAACCTTCTGCTGCATCTCCTGCGGCCTGCTCTCCGCAAAAATTCTCTGACCCGCATCATAGGCCTCCTGAATGGCCTCTGCCGGATTGAATTTTGAAACTGCCACCAACTTTACAGTTGATGGCAGCTCCTCTTTAAGTCTAAGTATTTCTGATGAAATCCCCATATCTTATTTTCTGTTTCTCATTTGTTGCTGCTGCTGTCTCTGCAACTCCTGCTGCTGCTTGTACATCTCATCCAATCTCTGCTGGAATTTTGATTTCTTTGGAGCCTTTGTACTGGCAGCCTTTGCCTGAAGCTGTGCATAAAGCTTCTTCTCATCTACAAAATACTTCCTGATTATCCAGGTCTGTGCAATTGTAAAGAGGTTAGAAAGCATATAGTAGTAGCTCAATCCGCTTGAGAAGTTGTTACATAATACAAGGAGGAAGATTGGCATGAAATAGAGCTGCATGCTCCTCATGCCGGCCATCTCATTGCTGCTTGGCATCTGGTCCATGTTCATCTTTGAATAGAAGTACATTGAAACTGCCATAAGGATTGCAAAGAGGCTCACATGGTCTCCGTACAATGGGATGTTGAACGGAAGCTGCAGGATAGAATCGTATGTACTCAAGTCATCTGCCCAGAGGAAACCCTCCTGTCTCAACTCAAATGATGCAGGGAAGAAGCGGAACATTGCAAACAGGATAGGGAACTGCAGCAGCATAGGGAGACAGCCTCCGAACATGCTCACACCTGTCTTGTTGTACAATGCCATAACCTCCTGCTGTTTCTTCATTGCATCCTCTTTCCTTGGATATTTCTCATTGATCTTGTCAATCTCAGGCTTGAGCACCCTCATCTTCGCCGATGACATATAAGACTTGAGTGTAAGCGGAGAGATCACAAGCTTGATAGCAATTGTCATCAGCAGGATGATAAGGCCGAAGTTTGAAGTGAATCTGCTCAGATAATCAAAGAAGTTGATGATGATTACCCTGTTGATCCAACCGATGAGCCAGCCGCCCAGCGGAACAATCTTCTCAAATCCGTAGCCATAGCTCTTGAGCTCCTTATAGAGGTTAGGACCATAGTAGAAGCTGAACGGAATGTCTACAGAAGCTGCACCGTCATAATCCACAAGCATGCTTGCCCTGCAGTCCATCAGGCGCACATCCTCATCTGTAACATCGTAGAACTTGTATGAAAGGTCACCCTCTGAGAAATCATCCTTTGCAACCATGATTGCAGAGAAGAACTGCTGCTGGAATGCAAACCACTCCAGCTTGGTTGAGATATCCTCCTTTGACTCAGCCTTCCTGAGCCCAAGATCCTCCACATCATCATCACCAGGATATTTGTAGGCAATGGTAGAGTAGTTCTTCTCGTTCTCATACCCCCTTTCGAGCCTTGGAATGTCCATTCTCCAGTCGATACCCAGTTGTGACATGTTCCTTGAGATGTACTTGTCCATTCCAACCATCCTTAGGTTGAAATCTATCATATAGCTCTCCTGAGGCAATGTATATACATGCTCAATGTACGCATCCGCACCATATGGGAGCCTGAATACAATTGATGAATCTGTCTGCGCTACCTTTGTAAAGTTGAAGTCAGAAGTGCTGAGCTGCTGGTCTGTATAGAAATCAATGGCAAACTTGCTCGCATTCTTCCTCATCAGGTAGAGGTCAAGGCTGTCATGTGTATAGTAATTCTTCACCTGAACCTCATACGCCTGTGCGCCCTTTGAAGTGAAGACAACCTTTATCTTGTCATTCTCCAAAACATAAAACTCTTCTGCAGCCTTGCTTGCAGCCTCAAGAAGTGAATCCTTATAGACAGGTGACATGAGCCTGCTCTCCTCTGCCCTTACAGCAGCCAGGCTGTCATTCAAAGCTACAATGGCAGAATCAATCTTAGGGGCGTTCTTCAACGCCTCCACCCTCGCAATGGAATCTGCAACAAATCTTTCTCTCTCCTGTTCCTTGAAAATTTTGGTGTTGTACCAGCTGAACCCAATCAAAATTACTCCTATAAGTACAAAACCAATGATAGTATTCTTGTTCATTTCGGTTTAACGGTTATTTACTCAAACTGATTATCAATAATTTTAATTTTCTCCTCTATCTTAAGCAGCTCTTCCCTGGCAATTTCTATCTTCTTTCGGATGTCTGCCATCATGCTGTCTGCATTCTTTGACTTTGCAAAGAAGCCCATATTGTTCTCAAGGGTAGCAATGTCCTGCTCCAGCTTCCTGTATTTTAGGAGCTGCCTCTCCCTTTCCATTCTGAGTCCCCTGTCTCCTTTCCCGGAATTCTTCACCTCTGTAACCATTCTCCTGAACTTGTTGAGCTTCTTCTCGCTCTCAAGTGACCTGATATCGGAGAAATGCACATCAAGTGCTGCATTGAACTCCTTCTGGATCCTCTCCTTATCCTTTATAGGGACAAAACCAATACTGCTCCACCTGTTCTGAAAATCCCTCATGGCCTTTACATCATCCTCTTTGGTGGCGCTAACCTTGTAGGCCTTCACCTCCTCAATGAGGGCGAGCTTCATTTCAAGATTGCCGGCATACTGCTCGTCCATCTTGTCAAAATGCCTTGCCTTGTTGTCAAAGAAATGGTCACATGCCTCCCTGAACCTCTTCCATACGGCATCAGACTGCTTGCGGACCACCGGACCTACCTCTTTCCATTGTTTCTGGAGCGCAATCAGCTGGTCAGTTGCCTTCTTCCAGTCCTCACTCTCCATAAGGGCCTCTGCCTGTTCACACAGATTCTCCTTGAGCTTGAGGTTGTCCTGCATCACATTCTTGAAGTTGGCATAGTACTCCCTCTTTGCATTATAGAACTTGTCACATGCAGCCCTGAACCTGTCATATATCTTCTGGTTCTCCTTCTTTGCGGCAAAACCTATATTCTTCCACTCCTCCTGCAGCTGGTCCATCTTCTTTGAGAGGGTATTCCAGCCATTTGACTCCTGAGGCATCTCCCCGGCAATCTCTTCTGCCCTTTCACAAAGCAGCGTCTTGGCCTCAAGATTCTTCTTCTGCTCCTCCTTCAGGTTCTCAAAATAGTGCTGGTGCTTCTTGTTTATCTCCGTTGTCACAGCCTTGAACCTCTCCCAGATGCTCTCCCTGTACTCCTTTGCTACAGGTCCCAGCTCCTTCCATTCATCATGGAGCTTCTGGAGTTCCTTGAATGCAGCTACAATGTTCTGCTCATATGCCAATGCCTCCGCCCTCTCACAAAGCTGCTGCTTAGCCTCCAGGTTCTTCTTGAAGTCAATGTCCCTGAACTCATTGTTGATCTTTATATAGTCATAGAACTTCTCCACATGATACTGATAAGTCTCCCACAGGTCTTTTGCCTTTGCCTGGGGAACCATGTCAATGGACTTCCACCTGTTCTGCAGATCCCTGAATGCAGGGAATGTATGGTTGACATCCTCCACCTTTCCCAGAAGATCCTTAAGTTCCTCAATTATCTGCATCTTGGCTGCATAATTCTCCTCCTTCATCCTTTCAATATCCTGTGCATGGAGCTGCCTGTCAGACTTATACTTGGAATAAAGCTCCTTGAATCCGGCCTCAAGGGCAGCAAGCTCATCAAGCTGCTCCTGCTGCGCATTTTCCTTTTCCTCATTCAAAAGCTTATAGAACAACGCCTTGAGCTGTTCACCCCTCTCATAAAGTTCCTGACGGTTTTCAGAATCATACAGTTCCTTGAACTTCTGTACAACTCCAACAACTTTTTCCTGGTCCATAATATTCAGACTATAAATTTGACAACTTGCAAATATAGTAAAAATTGATAATAGCTGAGTAATTTTCTATCTTTGCAGCAGCCGGCAAAAGGGCAGAAACATTATTGGAAATGAGAATAGATATACTTACAGTAGTACCTGAACTTCTGCAGAGCCCCCTTAATCACTCAATTGTACAGAGGGCAAAGAACAAAGGTCTGGTAGAGATACACATACATGACATAAGGGAATACGGAAAAGGCAATTACCACCAGGTTGATGACTACAGCTACGGTGGGGATGCCGGCATGATACTCATGATAGAGCCAATCTATACCCTCATTGAAAAGCTTAAGGGGGAGAGGAAATATGATGAAATAATATATATGTCTCCCGACGGAAATGTGCTTGACCAGCCAATTGCAAACAGGCTTTCCTGCCTTGAGAACATAATGATACTCTGCGGGCACTACAAGGGGATAGACCACAGGATAAGGGAACACCTCATCACAATGGAGATTTCTATAGGGGACTATGTCCTCAGCGGTGGGGAACTGGCAGCCGCTGTGGTGTGTGATGCTGTCATAAGACTCATACCGGGGGCAATCTCAGACGAAACCTCTGCCCTGAGCGACTGTTTCCAGGACAACCTCCTCTCTGCACCTGTATATACAAGGCCTGCCACTTTCAACGGATGGGAGGTACCAAAGGTATTGCTGTCGGGAAACCCAAAGCTTATAGCCCAATGGCAAGAAGAGCAGTCCCTTGAGAGAACTGCCCGTCTTAGACCTGATCTGCTGAAAAAATAGCAGAAACATTTTGCATGCCTGTTACCAGCACTCCAGATCCTGCCGGATATCAGGCATTGATTCTTTCTTGAACACAGGATCCTTGATACCCTGTTTCTTCTGTGCCACATAATCATTGAGCAGGCGTACCGCATACTTGCTCAAAAGGACAATTGCCACAAGGTTACATGCTGTCATGCAGGCCATACAGATGTCTGCAAGGCTCCACGCAAGGTTCAATGATGCAAGTGCACCGAACATCACCATACCGCATGTCATGAGCCTGAAGGCCACGAGAGCCCATTTCTGTTTTGTAAGATACCTTACGTTTGCCTCACCGTAATAGTAGTTTCCTATGATGCTGCTGAATGCAAAGAACAGAATGGCAAGGGCAATGAATATGTTTCCTGATACACCTATCTGGCTTGTAAGTGCCTGCTGGGTAAGCTGTATTCCGTTTGACTCAGGACCAAATGGCACACCGCTGAAGAGGATGATGAATGCTGTACATGTACAGATGATCAAAGTATCTGCAAATACGCCGAATACCTGAATAAGACCCTGTTTTACAGGATGCGATACATCTGCAGTAGCTGCAACATTAGGTGCAGAGCCCTCTCCCGCTTCATTGCTGAAGAGCCCCCTCTTGATACCGTTCATCATGGCTGCTCCAATCATACCGCCGAATGCCTGGTTCCATCCCAATGCACTTGAGATTATGAGTTCAAGTACGTCAGGAATCTTTGTGATGTTCATTGCCACTACAAAAAGAGCCAGGGCAACATAGCCGAGGGCCATCACAGGTACAATTACGCTGCTCACATTAGCAATTCTCTGGATACCGCCAAAAATTATCACAAGTGTAACAAGGGTAAGAATACTTCCAACTATTACAGGGTCAAAGCTGAACGCCTCCTGGAAGGCAGCACAGATGGTATTGCTCTGCACAGTATTGAAAGAGAACGGGAATGTGAAGATAAGGAGGACTGCAAACAGCGAACCCATCCAAGGCTTCTTGAGCCCAATGCTCATATAGTATGCCGGACCTCCTACAAAAGAATCATTACCGCGTACCTTATAAAGCTGTGCAAGTGTATTCTCAACGAAAGAACTGGCTGAACCCAAAAGAGCAATTATCCACATCCAGAAGATTGAACCCGGACCTCCTATTGCAATTGCAGTTGCCACACCGGCAAGGTTGCCTGTACCCACATGGCTTGCAATTGATACCATAAATGCCTGAAAAGAGGAGACCTGTTTCTTCCCTTCAGCATTTTTGGAAGAAGAGGTAGAACCGGCAAGCAGCCTGAATGTTTCGCCAAACATTCTGAACTGTACGAATTTTGTCCTGATAGTGAAATATAGGGCACATCCAATCAGGACTGCAATGAGGATGTATGTCCATATAAAATCATTGATGGTGGTAATCCATTGGGTCAGTTGATCCATAAATATTCTGTAATTGTTTAAAATACGATTAAATTACAAATATAAGAAATATATGGACAGATGACAATGATATAAAAAAAGACCTCCAGAATTTCTTCTGAAGGTCCTCAAAGTTGGCGGCTACCTACGGATCAGAGGCCTTCGCCCAATTATTTGAGGAGCAATTGAAAAAGTAGGTGGAGTAAAGTAAAAGGTCTATCTTTGAAAACAAAAAAGATGGATAAGAAAAAAGTTAGTTACGAGGATTTGCTCCGATTGATTTTACCTGAAGAAATATTTGATTTCTTTGAAGTCC
>JAFUMO010000032.1 GCA_017482565.1 Bacteroidales bacterium
AACTCCCCATGCCCAACTTTCTCAAGCACACCACTGCTCACCCAACGGTTTATATATCTGTCAGCAGAGGGCACTGGAATACCCAAAGTTTCTGCTGTCTGGAGGTAAGTTTGGCGGGAAAATGTAGTGTTCTCAGGCAGGACATTAAGGAACTGCTGCTGTCGGGAAGAAGAGAGATGGCCCGATGGGGTTTCTTCTACCTGGGGCAGGGTGCTGAATATTTTGCCGGTGTGGACCATTAGGGTGTTGCAGATGGTGAGGGCCGTGGTGAAGTCCTCATCTGTGCAGGTGAGTTTTGTGGGGATTTCTCCGGTTTCCAGGATGCGGAGGGCGGAGAGGATGAGGATGATTCTGAAGGCTGAGAGGCCCAGGCGGCGTACGGATGCGATGATGTATTCTCCGTGGGTGTTCATTTGGGAGGTTTGGACGGTAGAGAAGTAGTTGTTGAATTTGGTTTGTTGGACGGGTGTCATTTCTACTCTTATGGGGTTGATGGGTTGTAACAGTTGGTATAGGGCGTGGAATTCTTCTCCCAGGGTGCGGAAGTGGTCGTCCAGAGCGATGTTGGAGTTGTTGCTGAAGACGTTGTGCCACTCAGTCTTTGCATTGAGGCAGTAGAAGAGGAATCGGCTGAAGAGGCCGTTTTTATCTTGCATACCTTTTCTGTATAGGCCTTAGTCCAATATGTGGCATTGGCTATGGTTGCGTTTGTGAATTCTGTGGCGAGGGTTACGCCGCAGTATTGCTGATAATGGGACACAGTATTCCTTAAGCCGTTGGCATAGATGCAGCCTTGTAAGAGGTTGGCAAATTTGCGTAAGGCCACTCCAATTTTAGCAATTGCCTGAAGGGATTCTCTATTCCATTTGCTGGTGGCTTCATTGGAGGAGAGGATCTCTTCGTAGTCTGCCGGTGAATGGTTGGCTGTGGCTTTGAGGTACGTTTCTACAATACAGTTGAAGAGTTTGTTAATACTGTCATCTACTATTATTTCTGTTGAGGGAAAGAAATAACTTGCAACCTCCGTAAACTGCATAATGAGTTCAGAGATTTGGTTATCGAGAAAACTTTTGTCGGATTTGTTGTCCTTTATGAGTTTGGAGAGTTCCTTCCTAAGTGCCAGCCAGTCTGATTTGTTGTAGTCGTATTGCTGGGCATTGTCTGGTTTTTCAATGAGGAACTTATGGGCTTCGTATGGGTGTATGTCAACCCCTTGTATGTTCATAGAAGAATTGATATGGGCAATAGCCAAGTATTGACACAAATCAAGTGATTTGCGTCCACCAAATATCTCTATGAACTTTTGTAAAGCCATATCTTCTAAAGTGGAAATTAATCTTGGTTATTATATTTTCTTCTTTCATTTTTCAATATATATCTTCCGTCACGTATATCCTCAATGCAAAAATACAAAATTTCCACCCCGCTTTATAGTGTTTTTGGGGCAATATTATGAACCTGGGGAAGTCCCCTTTGTTATAGCGTTGTCTGAGCAGGATTATTGATTAAAATTTTTCAAACAAGAGATATAAAGTAGTTGTATAGATGTGTATTTTGAGGTATTATTTACTCATTATTAAATGAATAAACATATAATATTTTTTAGGTTAATATTGTTCAACAATATTATCACCTATTTATTAACCTAAAATTTATTTTAAGTCCATTCACAAAAATGTTCCGTTTTTGCGATGAAACATATACCGTATTTGGGTGTTGGGTATACATTCAAGATTTATACAATAATTTGTTATTTTCATAATTGTTGCTACCTTTGCATCACTAGAACTCGCCGAGCCTCTTAACAATGCTTAAATAGGCGGGTCATTTTTTTTTATTAATACTATGGTCCGTTTTAACAAGACATATTATACATCTGCACAATTGGTGCAAGTCCTTAAGGAAAGAGGGCTGCAGATTTCTGATGATGCACGTGTTGAAAGGTATCTCAATAATATTGGTTACTATAGATTAAGTGCCTATATGCACCCTTTTCTTAAAGAGCCAAAGACTGACCATAAGTTTAAGGAAAATGTCTCTTTTGATAAGGTGCTCAGACTATATCGTTTTGACAAGAAGCTCAGAATGTTACTCTTCAATGAGATTGAGAAGATTGAAATTGCATTTCGTCAGGCTGTGGCCAACATTACAGCTGAAATGAGTGGCAATATCTTTTGGATGACTGATGTTGCCTCTTATAGTAATGCTGCCAAGGCAGCAAAGTCTATCAGTCTTATCACTAATGAATACAATAAATCAAGAGAAGATTTTATTGAACACTTTAAGAATACATATTCAGATCCTTTCCCTCCTGCATGGATAACAGCAGAAATCCTTCCTCTGGGAAATATGACTTTGCTTTATAGCAATCTTGCAGACCAGAAGGTCCGTAAAGCAATTGCAAGGGCATTTTATCTTCATGCACCTGTTCTTGATTCATGGATGACTGTGATAACCCTTACAAGGAATTCTTGTTGCCACCACGCTAGAATGTGGAACAAGACAAATCCAATCATTCCAAATGATATGAAGAAAATGTTGAGGCCCTGGATTGCCCATGCTACCAACAAAAGGAAAATTTACTATAATATATGTATCATAAAGCATTTTTTGGATATAATTTCCCCAAACAATGATTTCAAGAATAAACTGCTTGGACTTTTGGCGCAGTTTCCTGAAATAGATTTGAGAGCAATGGGCTTTAATAATAATTGGGAAAACGAGCCTTTATGGAAGTAAAGAAGAGTTCATCAGTTGTCTGGTGAACTCTTTTTATTTGAATTTTTTCTGTTGTATAGGCTACATTTTCCAAGCATTATCTATAAGTTTCATTGCGTTGGATTTTGTTTTTTCTGCAATATCTATGTAGGGTTTCATTGCCTTGTAGTCTGAATGACCGGTCCATTTCATTACTACTTGTGGGGGAATTCCGTTTGAGAGGGCAAAGCAGATGAATGTTCTTCTGGCTGCATGGGTTCCTATAAGTTCATATTTGGGATATATTTCATCTACACGCTGACCTGCACGGTAGCAGGTTTTTGAAATTGGGGTGTTGAATCCGCAGAGTTCTCCAAGGTCCTTCAGATATTTGTTCATTTTCTGGTTTGAAATAACGGGAAGGGCCAGACCTCTGGAAAATTCAGAGCCTTTGTGTTTTTCAAGTATGGCCTGGGCATTCTTGCTCAAATCTATAGGAAGACGATCATTTGTCTTTTGTGTTGTTATGTAGAGTTTGTCTTCGGTTATATCTGTTCTCTTTAGCGCTGCCATATCTGAGTAACGGAGGGAGGTGAAAGCACAGAAACAGAAGAGATCTCTTGTTTTTGCAAGGGCTCCGGCTTCTTGTACAGTCTTTTCGTATTCAAGGCCGTTCATATCTGAGAGTTTTATCTTGGTCCCATTGGTTGGAATCTCATAATGGTATAATTTGAGCAATTCTTCTTTTGTGAGAAAAATTACCGGTTTTTCAAGGACCTTGAATTTGGGCTTATATCTATTGATTGTTTCCTCCTTACAATATCCCTTACGAATTGCCCAGTTTAGAAACCATTTTAGGTTTCAGTATTGTTTCTGAACGGTCTTTTCTTCCAGTTTCCTCACTTTCCTAAGATGCATTATGAATCTGTTAATTCCGTTTTCATTAAAATCACTGAATTCTACGCAATATCCAAATGACTCCATGTGATTGGAAAATGTATGCCAGGCTTGTACAGTGGAATGGGCCCATTGATTAAGCAGGCTTTGCTCTTTAATGAATTCGTCCAAAAATTGGAAGATAGTTTTTATTGGAGCATCCTGTGCTACCTCCTGGGGTTTCAGGTCATCACCTAATGAAATGGCAATATTCAACTGCTCTTTTAACTCTTCTACTGTTGGCCTGCTTCTCAAGGATTGTTCGTATTCTCCAAAGTGGATCTGAATCTTAAAAATTCTGCTGTTGATAATACGGGAGGTTATACCTTTTGAATTAGTGTATTTTGGCTTAACCTGGCCGGATTCCAACCAAGCTGAAGAATCTACACTATAGCCAAGTGTTGTGAGCAATCTGGTTTGACGGATAGAGATAGAGACTGTGATGGGAGCCTCATTTTTTTGTTGACTTTTGGGTGCAGATAGAACTTGACTGACATACTTGTTTGCATTAAAAATACAAACAAATTTACAAACAGATTTTGAAAGATGCAAGTATGTTGAATTGAACCCCGTTGAATTATAAATCTAATTATCAGTTATTTATAAAACTCAAATAAACCGCTAAAAATAAGGGTTCGAGTCCGATATGCTCCACAAAAAGACTCCCGCAGCAATGCGGGAGTCTTTTTACTTTTTAAAATATGTTATTACTTAGTTTCCTTATAGTTTATAGCTGGTCAAAATCAACGTCAGAGAAGTTCTTCTCGTCTGAGCCTTCTGTGTAGACCCTTTCAGTTACAGGGCATTTGTCCTTGATGAATTTGATTACCTCTTCCAAGCCCTCAGTAAACTTTTCAAAGTCCTCCTTGTATAGGAAAATTTTGTGCTTGTCATAGACAAATCTTCCGTCCTTATCCACTCTTCTTTTACTTTCTGTAACAGTGAGGTAGTAGTCGTTCCCTTTTGTTGCCTTAACATCAAAGAAATATGTTCTCTTGCCTGCTCTTACCGGTTTAGAGTAAACATCATCACCATTACGCTCTTGCGCTCCCGCATTATCAAAATCCTCGAAATACATAATTTTTTACCGTTAATTTTAAAAAGTTTTACAAATATAAAATAATTTTTTGAGGGTAAAGGACTATATTTGCAAAATATTATAAAAATTGAAATTTTATGTTGACCAGAAGATTAATTAGGGTTAAGGTATTCAAGGAGCTTTTCGGTAAGGTGGCATCTGGAGCGGATTCACTGGTGCAGGCGGAGAAGGAGCTTATGGCCTCGTGCAACAAGACAGTGGACCTTTATTGCTTCCTCCTGGGATTGCCTTCAGCCCTGAAGGGTGTGGCGGAGCAGAAGATAGAGGCTGGCCTTAAGAAATTCCATCCTACACCGCAGGAGGCGGATCCCAACAGAAAGTTTGTGGAGAACGGGTTCATTGAGATACTTGAGAATGATACAGTGTTCGGCAACCTTTGCAGCGGCAAGGGGCTCACTTGGGGAGAGTATGGTTCATTTGTGAAGAAACTATATGCATCTGTGGCGGCATCGGATTACTTCAAGGAGTATATGGAGAATCCTCAGAGGTCTCTCCAGGAGGATATTGCCCTTGTTAAGGCAATCTATGAGAATGAACTGGAGGACAATGAGCTGCTGGAGGATATCCTGGAGGAGACAAGCGTATATTGGATGGATGATCTTGCCTATGTGGTGAACGTTATCCTCAAGAACATCCCAACCATTGCAAGGAAGAAGGTTGTGGATGTGCCAAAGACATTCCTCAAGGAGGATGACAGGGAATATGCCCTCAAGCTCCTCACCAAGTCAATTGTAAATTATGACGAATACACGGAGCTTGTCTCATCAATGGTTTCAAACTGGGATCTGGACAGGCTTGTGGCCACAGACCTTGCCCTCATAGTGATGGGCGTTACCGAGGCCGTGACCTTCGAGTCAATTCCGCTCAAGGTTACCATCAATGAGTTTGTGGACATTTCAAAATATTACAGCACCCCTAACAGCAAGGTGTTCGTGAACGGACTTCTGGACCGTATTTTGCAGCAGATGCTCAAGGAGGGAAAGATAGTGAAGAGCGGACGCGGATTAGTTGGATAATAATCAAAATAATAAAGAGACGATATGAACGCATTTGTAATTTTACAGCAGACAGCACAGGCAGGAGGAAACATGAGTTTCCTCATCATGATGGTACTTATCTTTGGTGTAATGTACTTCTTCATGATCCGTCCCCAGCAGAAGAAACAGAAGGAGCTCATGAAGTTCAGGGACCAGCTCCAGAAAGGTGACAAGGTTGTTACCATAGGCGGCATCTATGGAGTTGTTGCTGAGGTGAAGCCTGCATACATCCTTATGGAGGTTGATGCCAATGTAAAGATCAGGGTTGACAAGAATTCTATCGTAAAGGACGTTACTGACATCCCTGCAAAATAGTCTGGAGTGTAGGGAACCAATTGTCGGGAATGGAATTCTTGAAAAAAATCAATTTGATGGGAGAGGGGAGAAACTGGGTAATCCTGGTTTTCTCTCTTCTCCTTGCCTTTTTCATGTGGGGGATAATGAAGCTCTCGGACAGCTATTCCTCATATGTGAAATACCGTCTTGAGGTAACTTCAAACATAGAGGGACGCAAGAATGCAGCGCAGTCTGCGGATGTCCTCATCATTGGGGCAAAATCTTCCGGGTTCAAGATATTGCAGAATGACGGAGGAAATCTCCTGCGTATTGAGGATGTGGATTCAAGGTTCTTCCACAGGTACTATCAGGCCCCGGACATGTTCTATCTTATTCCCGATGACATAAAGCAGTCTATCCAGGATGCACTTGGAGCAGACATTACGGTGGAGATGTTTGCTACAGATACTCTTTTCTTTGAGTTTCCTATCCAGGCGAACAAGAAGGTGCCGGTAACTGCAGCAAGCATGATAACCTGTGCAGGGCAGTTCATGCCATATTCTTCCCTGCAGCTCAAGCCGGACAGTATCCTCATCTATGGGGATGAATCAGTGATATCCCTTGTGGAGGAGGTTTCAACCGGGGTGATAAAGGTCAGGAATGCAGACAGGACAATAACCGGAATGGTGAGGATAAATCCTCTCCAGGGGGTGAGGTTCTCAGAGGCGGAGGTGATGTACACACAGGAGATAGGGCGGTATGTGGAACATGTGGTGAAGGTACCGGTTACAATTGACAACGCTCCGTCTTACGCAAATGTTGCGATTATCCCGCAGGAGGTTACAGTGAGGTACCGCCAGCCGTTCGGTAGCGTGCAGCGCTTTACCGTAAAGGATTTTACGGTGATGCTGGATTACAATGACGTGCTCAGGAAAGATGTGCTGAAGCCTGTGATGAAGAGTATTCCGGAGGGAGTGCTGCAGGTGGAGATTGAGCCAAAGTTTGTGGAGTGTGTGCTATAACATGGGGATATGGAAAAAGTTTTGACATTGGGCATTACCGGGGGGATTGGTAGCGGCAAGAGCTATGTTTCCCGCATCTTTTCAAAATTGGGGTATCCTGTGTATTTTTCAGATGACAGGGCCAAGTTCCTCTATGATACCGATGATGTGCTGCTGCAGCAGATGGCATCCCTCCTTGGGGAGGATATCATAGTTGGGGGACGCCTGTGCAGGAAGACAGTTGCATCCAGGATATTCGGCAATGTGGAGCTGCTCAGGCAGGTGGAGGCCTTGGTGCATCCGGCTGTGCTGAGGGATTTCCAGAAGTGGAAGTGTGAGGAGTGTAACCGCCTTGCCGCAATTGGCAGGTCTCCGGAATTTGTTCTGTTTGAGAGTGCAATCATTCTGGAGACACCGTTTGTGAGGGGATGCGCGGACAAGGTGGTGAATGTGCAGGCTCCGTATGAACTCAGGATAGAGAGGGTGATGCGTCGTGATAATGCCACACGTGAAATGGTGGAGGCCAGGATTGCCCGCCAATGGAATGATGGGAGGAGGAATGCTTTGGCAGATTTTATTATCTTTGCAGATTCAAGGAGGGCATTGCTGCCCCAAATAGCATCTATAATTGAAAAAATGAGATAAGATGGGTATAGGAAAGTGGATAACAGGAGCAATAGGATGGGCATTGGGAGGTCCGTTGGGCGGTCTCGTGGGCTATCTTCTCGGCTCGCTTTTTGATGGGGACAGCAATCAGGCACAAAGGGTGTACAGTCAGGGGGGATATTCTGCAGACGAGCAGAGGAACAGCTTCCTGGTGTCGCTGCTTGTCCTTTCGGCAGCTGTGATGAAATCGGACGGGAAGGTGCTCAAGTCTGAGCTGGAGTATGTGAAGGGGTTCATAAGGAGGAATTTCGGTGAGGCTGCACTGCCTCAGGCCCTGCAGATACTCAAGGCTGCATTGGAGAAGGACATCAACCTTCCTGAGATATGTGCCCAGATAAAGCTCTATATGGAGCAGTCCCAGAGACTGCAGCTGTTCCACTACCTGGTGGGGATAGCCAATGCAGACGGGCATATGAGCCGGGTAGAGGTGAATGATCTCAAGAATATTGCAATGTATCTGGGAATTCCCGCTTCGGAGGCCGATTCCATCCTTGCAATGTTTGGCGGAAGTGACCTGGATTCAGCATACAAGGTGCTGGAGGTTTCCCCTTCGGCTACAGATGAAGAGATAAAGAGAGCCTACAAGAAGATGGCCCTCAAGCATCATCCCGATAAAGTTGAGTCACTTGGTGAGGATGTGAAGAAGGCTGCCGAGGAGAAGTTCAAGTCAATTGTGGCAGCTTACGAGACAATTAAGAAAGAGAGAGGTTTCAATTAAATAGAAAGATATACAGTTATGAAAACAGATTTGAGAAAAGTGCTGTCAATCAGCGGACAGCCAGGATTGTTCCTTTATGTTTCACAGGCAAACCAGGGCGCCATTGTTGAGGCGTTGCAGACTAAGAAGAGGACCTGCTGCCCTATGAGCGCAAGGATGACATCGCTGGCAGATATCTCAATATATACAGATGAGGAGGAGGTGAAGCTCCAGGATGTATTTGAGAAGATGCATGCCCACTTGGGAGAGAATGATGCCCCAAGCGGAAAGAGTGATGCAAATACATTGAAGGCCTTGTTTGAGGCAGCCCTCCCTACATACGACAGGGACAGGTTCTATGTTTCACACATGAAGAAGGTTGTTGACTGGTACAATATACTCAAGAACCATGCATCACTTGATTTTGAGGACCTTGATGCCCAGGAGGAGGTAGAGGAGTAATCAGATGCAGAGTGCGGATCTGACATATTGCAAGGTGCGTAAGGTACAGCTTGTAACTTTGGGATGCTCCAAGAACAGGGTTGATTCAGAGCACCTGCTCAGGCAGATGGAGAGTGCCGGAATTGAGATTGTGGATTCCGGATATGAGCTCTCGTCCAAAAGTAGGGTGGATGCGGTGATTCTCAATACCTGCGGGTTCATCAAGGATGCCAAGGTGGAATCCATTGAGGCAATCCTGGCTGCAGTTGATGCCAAGAACAGAGGGTATGTGAAGCATGTGTTCGTGTTCGGATGCCTTTCCCAAAGGTATATGGATGAGCTGCCGGCGGAGATTCCGGAAGTTGACGGCTTCTTCGGGGCCTTTGACTGGAACGGGATACTAAAGGCAATGGGTGTGGAGAAGGACCGGACGCTTCTTCAGCAGAGGTATCTCACAACCCCTAAGCATTATGCGTACCTGAAGATTTCCGAGGGATGCGACCGCACATGTTCATATTGTGCGATTCCCGGCATAAGGGGGAGACATGTTTCCGTTCCTATGGAGGAACTTGTTGAGGAGGCTCGCGGTCTTGCCGCAAAGGGAGTGCGTGAACTTATTGTAATCGCCCAGGATACAACATATTACGGGCTTGATCTCTATAAAAGGAGGGCTCTTGGGGAGCTCCTCGGGAAGCTTTGTGAAGTGGAGGGGATTGAGTGGATAAGGATACATTATTCATATCCTGACCGGTTTCCCGACGATGTGCTGGAAATCATGGCCTCCAACCCAAAGATATGCAAATACATAGACATTCCGCTGCAGCACTCTTCAACCAAGGTGCTCAAGATGATGCGCCGTTCCATTGACGGACCGCAGACCCAGCAGGTGCTGGACCGCATAAGGGCAAAGGTTCCCGGAGTAGTGATAAGGACCACCCTCATTGTGGGGCATCCGGGTGAAGACCGCAGGGAGTTTGACAACTTCCTCTCATTTGTGGAGAGGAACAGGTTCGACAGGCTCGGGGCATTCACATATTCCGAAGAGGAGGGGACATACGGTGCCATGCACTTCAAGGATTCTGTGAGGGAGAGTACCAAGCAGAGGCGTTATGATGAGCTTATGGAGCTGCAGAGCGGTATCTCCCTGGCTGCAAATGAGGCCCGCGTGGGGAGTGTGGAACGTGTGATTGTAGACAGCTTCACTGACGGGGTGCTTGTGTGCCGTTCGCAGGGGGAGAGCCCTGAGGTGGACGGGGAGATACTCATCGGGAAGAAGAATTTGGGAGAATTTGTTCCTGAACAATTAATTGGTAAATTTGTAACTGCAAAAATTATCGGTGCAAATGAATATGACCTTTTGGCCGAGATTGTTGCCGTTGAGAAATAGAGTACTAACCTAAAATTTTGATTATATGAAATTATTGGAGGGAAAGGTTGCCCTTGTTACAGGTGCTGCCAGAGGAATCGGCAAGGCTATTGCCCTTAAGTATGCACAGGAAGGTGCAAATGTAGCATTTACAGATCTTGTAATTGACGAAAATGCTGAGAATACAAAGAAAGAGATTGAGGCATACGGCGTAAAGGTGCTTGCAATTGCTTCAAATGCGGCAAGCTTTGAGGAGGCCCATTCAACAGTTGAGCAGGTTGTGAAAGAGTTCGGACGCCTTGATATCCTTGTGAACAATGCAGGTATCACTAAAGACGGTCTTATGATGAGGATGTCTGAGGCTCAGTGGGATGCGGTAATTGCAGTTAACCTCAAGTCTGCATTCAACTTCGTGCACGCGGTTACTCCTGTGATGATGCGCCAGAGAAGCGGTTCAATCATCAATATGAGTTCTGTAGTGGGTGTTCACGGAAATGCCGGGCAGTGCAACTATTCAGCTTCAAAGGCAGGTATGATAGGCCTTGCAAAATCAATTGCACAGGAGCTCGGTTCAAGGGGTGTGAGGGCAAATGCAATTGCTCCGGGCTTCATCATCACTGAGATGACTGCAAAACTTCCTGAGGAGGTGCGTGAGAGCTGGAATGCAAAGATTCCTCTCCGCCGTGGCGGTACACCTGAGGATATTGCAAACGTTGCTACATTCCTTGCAAGTGATTTGAGCAGCTATGTTACCGGACAGGTTATTTCAGTTTGCGGAGGCATGCAAATGTAATTATGGCGCTTAAAAGGGTAAATTCTGCGTTATGCTTCTTTCGGGCATCCTCATTTACAGGAGTAAACTCCGGTGCCAGAAAGTGTGCATGCCTTGAATTTCCACCTTTTAAGCATCCATAATAAATTTGGACCTTTATAGTGAATATGGTTTAAGCTGTATTTAAATTTACAGCTGGAATAAGAATTGACAATTAACTTGAATATATGACACTGATTAAATCAATTTCAGGAATCAGGGGTACGATTGGTGGTGCCATCGGCGACAACCTTACTCCGCTTGATGCAGTGAAGTTCACTGCTTCGTATGCAAAATGGCTGGTGGGAAAGAATCCGGGCCGCAAGCTTACAGTTGTTGTGGGCAGGGATGCCAGATTGTCGGGAGAAATGGTTAATGACCTTGTGGAGGGAACTTTGCTTGGTTGTGGCGTGAATGTGATCAATGTAGGGCTTTGTACCACCCCTGGAGTTGAAATGGCGGTTGTTGCAAGAAAGGCTGATGGCGGTATTATCCTTACTGCAAGCCATAATCCAAAACAGTGGAATGCGCTCAAGCTGCTCAATGAGAGGGGTGAGTTCCTCAATGCGGCTGAGGGTGCCCAGATTCTGGATTATGCTGTGAAGGAGGAGTTTGACTTCGTTGAAATTGATGAGATTGGCAAGGTGCTCAGCCGTGAGCCATACGATGTGGAGCATATTGATGCTGTACTGGCTTTGCCGCTTGTGGATGTGGAGCTGGTGAAGAAGCAGAACTTCAAGGTTGCAGTTGATGCCGTAAACTCAGTTGGCGGTGTGGTTATCCCTGCATTGCTTGAGAGGATGGGCGTTGAGGTTGTGAAGCTCTATTGTGAGCCTACAGGAAACTTCCCGCACAATCCGGAACCTGTTCCTGAAAACCTTACAGAGATCTGCAAGGTTGTGAAGGAGAGCGGTGCTGACCTTGGTGTGATTGTGGATCCAGATGTGGACCGCCTTGCACTTGTAAGCGAGACCGGCGAACTGTTCGGCGAGGAGTATACGCTTGTGGCAGTTGCTGACTATGTGCTTTCAAACACTCCTGGCAATACAGTTTCTAACCTCAGCTCTTCAAGGGCCTTGAGGGATGTTACTGAGAAACACGGAATGCAGTACAATGCATCTGCAGTGGGAGAGGTGAATGTGACCACCCTTATGAAGGCTACCAACGCCGTGATTGGCGGTGAGGGTAATGGAGGTGTGATTTATCCTGAACTCCACTATGGCCGTGATGCTCTTGTTGGTGTGGCCTTGTTCCTTACACATCTTGCAAAGAAAGGTTGCAAGGTAAGCGAGCTCAAGGCAGAGTATCCAAGCTACTTCATTTCAAAGAACAAGATAGAGCTTACTCCAGATATCAATGTGGATGAGGTTCTTGTGAAGATGAAGGAGAAATATGCATCCGAGAAGGTGACAGACATAGACGGCGTGAAGATTGATTTCCCTGCTGAGTGGGTTCACTTGCGCAAGTCAAATACGGAGCCAATCATCAGAATCTACAGCGAAAGCAAGGATGAAGAGAGTGCAAGTGCACTTGCAGCAAAGATAGTTGGTGAGATTAAGGAAATCTGCGGATTGTAATGTATTTGCCAATGAAGCGTCTGTTTCCCCTGTTTGCTGCACTTATGTTTGCATCATGTGCTCCCCAAGCTGCCTTCTTTCAGGTGGACGTGAGGGATATGCAGGGAAGTGACCTTGATATTTCAGGCAAGCAGGCGGCTGTGTTTTCATTGGTGGGGAATAATGCGGCAGACAGCGTGAGGGGCGGCAATGCAGCTTTGGCGCTGGCTGGAAAATTGGAACAGGACAGGGGATTGGAGAATCCTCTGCCTGTTTTTTCTTTGCCTCTGCTGGATTTTGCAGGCTTTGGGGAGGCCGGTTATGATAAGGAGTATCTTAAGGAGCTGATGCTTTCAACCGGAGCCGACCTGCAGATTTTTGTAAATTCCCTCAAGTTCGGTTTCTATGAGGTGCAGGAGACTGGAGGATATATCGGGGAGTATGGTGAGAGGCTGGTGATGCTCCCTTATTCTGTGGATATGCATATCTATGATGCACTGAATGATACGCTCCTTGTGCAGCACTCTTCAAGGGATACGGTGTATATGGCAGTGCTGGCCCAGGCAAACAGAAAGGAGTACGGTGCCCTGGTTGCAGACAAGCTGCCGGAAGTGTGCAAGGTTGTGGGAGAATCGTTGGGTTCAACCCTTACAAGACAATGGAGCCGTCAGGAGAGGATGCTTGTGAACTATGAAGGTAATGAGAAATGGGAGAAGCCGCTGGCCCTGGCGCTTGACTTCAAGTGGAAGGAGGCTGTGGAGCTTTGGATGCCGCTGGTGTCTGATCCCAATTCCCGCAAGGCTTCCTATGCTGCATACAATATTGCGGTGGCATGTGATATGCTGGGGCAGAAGATGCTGGCTGGAGAGTGGGCTGCTTATTCAGTAAAGAGATACAGTTTCAAGGAGAATGTGGAGCTGCTGAGCCAGCTGCACAGTAAGCTCAAATGATGCGGCTGCAGCGCGTTGCGGCTGCTCCAATATGAAGGAAAAAGAGGGTGACTCAAAAGGTGGAAATTTCAGGCTTGCACAGGTGAGCAAACCGGAGTTTACTTAGGTAAATGAGGATTTCCGAGGCAAGCGTAACGCAAAATTTACCCTTTTGGGTCACCCTCTTTGCTTTACAGTATGTTAAGACTTTGTTCCTTTATCTTCTCAAGTTCGTCTTTCATCTTTACCACCCATTTCTGTATCTCTGCATGGTTGGCCTTTGAACCCATTGTGTTTATCTCGCGTCCCATCTCCTGTGCTATGAAGCCGAGTTTCTTGCCGGGATTGGGTTCGTTGTCTATGGTCTCCATGAAATACTTGCAGTGCTGGCGGAGCCTTACTTTCTCCTCGTTGATGTCGAGCTTCTCTATGTAGAAGATGAGTTCCTGCTCAAGACGGTTCTCGTCAGGCTTTGCTCCAAGTTCCTCAATCCTTGCAAGAATCCTCTCCCTTACTGCCTGTACGCGGCTCTGCTCGTGTTTTTCCACCTCTTCCACAAAGGATTCAATGAGGGCCACGCGGGAGGTTACATCCTTGTAGAGTATCTCTCCCTCCTGGCTGCGGAATGTGTTGAGGGCTGCTACAGCCTCCTGGATTGCCTTGTAGAGGGTTTCCCAACCTTCGTCGGTGAGCTCCTGTTTCTTGGCCTCAACTACATCCGGAAGGCGGAGTATGGTCTGGAGGATTGTATCAGTGCATGTCGGGAAGCCAAGCTCCTTTATCTGGGCCATGTAGCTGCCAAAAATCTCCTTGTTTATCTGTTTTGCCTGTTCTGCAGCATTTTGCTCCATTGTGGCAAAAAGGTCTATGTTGCCCCTCTGCAGCTCCTTCGCAATATACTGCCTTACCTCCATCTCCTTCTCTCTGGGGATAAGGGATGACTTTATGCTGATGTCTGCATTCTTGCCGTTGAGGGAACGGATCTCTATTGTCATTTTGCTGTCGGGAAGGAGGCATTCCGCCTTTCCGTAGCCGGTCATTGATCTTATCATTTCAGTATTATTTGCTGCAAATGTATGGATTTTTTTTGAAGTCGTGACACGGGTTCATTGTAAGTCGTGACACGACTTACAATTGTTACTAAAAAATGATTATCTTTGCGTGTTAATTTTTACTGAAATGGAAGAGGTTAAAAATGAGGTGGCGCAGGAGCGCCAGTTGAACTTTATTGAAGAGATTATTGAGAACGATCTGGCAACCGGGAAACACAAGGCAGTGCTCACCCGTTTCCCTCCGGAGCCTAACGGTTATCTGCATATAGGGCATGCGAAGAGCATCTGCCTGAATTTTGGTACCGCCAAGAAGTATGGCGGAAAGACAAATATCCGCTTTGATGACACAAATCCTACCAAGGAGGATGTGGAGTATGTTGATTCAATCAAGGAGGATGTGAAGTGGCTGGGCTTTGAGTGGGCCAACGAGTTCTACGCATCAGATTATTTTGAGCAGCTGTATGTGTGGGCGCAGGAGCTCATTAAGAAAGGCTTGGCTTATGTGGATGACCAGAGCCAGGAGGAGATTAGGGCTACCCGCGGTACAGTTAACCAGCCGGGCATAAACAGTCCTTACAGAGACCGCAGCGTTGAGGAGAACCTGAGGCTGTTTGAGGAGATGCGTCAGGGAAAATACAAGGAGGGCGAGAAGGTGCTCCGTGCAAAGATTGATATGGCACACCCTAACATGATGTTCAGGGACCCCCTCATGTACAGGATAAACTACTCGCACCACCACCGTACAGGTGACAAATGGTGCATCTATCCTATGTATGACTATGCACATGGCCAGAGCGATTCAATTGAGGGTATCACACACTCAATCTGTACACTGGAGTTTGACGTTCACAGGCCGCTTTATGACTGGTTTATTGAGAAGCTGGAGATTTTCCCTTCTCACCAGTATGAGTTTGCCCGCCTGAATCTCACTTATACCGTAATGAGCAAGAGGAAGCTCCTTGAGCTTGTGAAGAATAACTATGTACGCGGATGGGATGACCCCCGTATGCCAACCATCTGCGGTATTCGCAGAAGGGGTTATACACCTGAGAGTATCCGCCTGTTTGCAGAGAAGGTGGGTGTTGCAAAACGTGACAATACAATTGACCTCTCTTTGCTGGAGTGGTGCGTACGCGAGGATTTGAACAAGCGCTCGAACCGATATATGACTGTGCTCAATCCTGTGAAGCTGGTAATCACCAACTGGGAGAAGGGGAAGATTGAGGAGTTCCAGGCACCGCTCAACCCTGCAGACCCAGACGGCCCTAAACGTACCGTGAAGTTCGGCGGAGAGCTTTACATAGAGCGTGATGACTTCATGGAGGAGCCGCCTAAGAAGTATTTCCGTCTGAAACCGGGCGGGGAGGTGCGTCTGAAATACACCTACATCATCAAGTGTGAGGAGGTTGTAAAGGATGAGGCCGGAAACATTGTGGAGATCCGCTGTACATACGACCCTACCAGCAAGCCTGGTGCAGGAGAGTGGCGCTCAGTTAAGGGTACAATCCACTGGGTTGCATGCTCGCAGGCCAAGGAGATTGAGGTAAGGCTTGTAGACCGCCTCTTCACCGAACCGTATATGGACCAGATTCCTGAGGGTACAGATTACAAGGATTACCTGAACCCAGATTCAATGAACATTGTAACAGGCTATGCGGAGCCTGCATTGCTGGAGGACAACAGCGGCATTGCAGTGCAGTTCGAGCGCCTCGGCTACTTTGCAAAGGACCAGGATTCAACCCCTGAGAAGGCAGTGTTCAACAAGACCACAGGACTGAAGGATACCTTCAAGAAGTAATTTCTTCTTCCCGACAGATAATGCAAGAGGGTGACCCAAAGGGTTGCCCTTTCCTGTTTGTGCATATCCGGGGGTAGAATTGCACAAATTTGTCGGGAATAAAGGTTTTGACAATGGAAGGAGTGGCAATGTGATTTTTTTGTAACTTAGCGGAAAGAAAACAGGAATTACAGATGAAATACATAGGAGCACATGTGAGTGCGAGCGGAGGGGTGTTCAATGCCCCCGTGAATGCACATAGTATTGGGGCAACGGCCTTTGCCCTCTTTACAAAGAACCAGAAGCAGTGGGTGGCAAAGCCTCTTACAGATGAGGAGATAGGATTATTCAAGGATAATTGTGCCAAGTATGGGTATACAGCGGCGCAGATTCTGCCGCATGACAGTTATCTGATCAATCTGGGAAGTCCGCGTGAGGAGGGGCTGCAGAAGTCCCGTGCGGCGTTCATTGATGAGATGCACCGCTGTCAGCAGCTGGGGCTGGACCGTCTGAACTTCCATCCGGGGAGCCATCTGAAGGAGATTTCCGTGGATGAGTGCCTTAAGACAATTGCCCATTCCATAAATCTGGCCCTGGAGAAGACTCAGGGGGTTACAGCCGTGATTGAGAATACTGCAGGGCAGGGGAGCAACCTGGGCTATACATTTGAGCAGATTGCACAGATTATTGAGCAGGTGGAGGACAAGAGCAGGGTGGGGGTGTGCATTGATACCTGTCACAGCTTTGCAGCCGGGTACGACCTTTCAACCGAGCTGGGCTTTACCCAGGTGTTTGAGCATTTTGAGAATGTGATAGGGTTCAAGTATCTGAAGGGAATGCACCTGAATGATGCAATGAAGCCTCTTGCCAGCAAGGTTGACCGCCACAGCACGCTCGGTAACGGTGTACTTGGTATGGTGCCTTTCCAGATGATCATGAAGGATTCCCGTTTTGACGGCATCCCGCTCATCCTTGAGACCCCTGATCCGGATATCTGGGCGCAGGAGCTGGATATGCTGAGAAGTTTCCAAAAGTAATCTGAATAACAGGTATTTGTCGGGAAGAAGATGGCTGAAATCCTTGATACAGAAATAAAGTTCCTTCCGGGGATAGGGCCCAAGAGGGCTGAGCTCCTTGGTAAGGAGCTTGGTATCTTTACCTTCAGGGATATGCTCTACTTTTTCCCGTTCCGCTATATAGACCGCAGCAAGGTTTACACCATAAGGGAGCTGCAGCCTACGATGGCGTATATACAGGTGCGGGGGAAGATAACCGGTACCGCAACTGTGGGGGATTCGCCCCGCAGCAAGAGGTTTGTGGCAACCCTGCAGGACCCTACCGGAAGGATAGACCTGGTTTTCTTCAAGGGATTGAAGTGGATTCAGGAGAAGGTAAAGGTGGGGCAGGAGTATATAGCGTTCGGCAAGCCTTCAGAGTTCAACGGTGTGCTGAACATGGTGCATCCGGAACTGAATCTCCCTACAGATGAAATCCTTTACGGTGGAAGCTCCATGATGGGGGTGTATCCAAGTACGGAGAAGCTCAAGAACAGCGGGATAGGGAACAAGCAGATTTCAAGGTTCCAGCTCACAATCCTGGAGAAATGGCTTGATTCCATTCCCGACAGCCTTCCGCAATATATCCTGCAGAAAAGGAACCTCTGCCCCTTGAAGGAGGCGCTCAGGAACATTCATTTCCCTACCAGCAATGCAACCCTTGCCCGTGCCCAACTGAGGCTCAAGTATGAGGAGCTTTTCTATCTGCAGCTGGGGCTCCTGAAGCAGAAGAGCATCAGGATGAGGCGTGATGGAGGCCTCCTTATGCCAAAGGTGGGTGATGGGTTCAACAAATGTTATTCTTCGCTCCCTTTCCCCCTTACCGGGGCCCAGAAGAGGGTGATAAAGGAGATGCATGCAGACATGAAGAGCGGCAGGCAGATGAACCGTCTGCTGCAGGGGGATGTGGGCAGCGGAAAGACACTGGTGGCAGTCCTTACCTCCCTGCTTGCTGTGGACAACGGATATCAGGCGTGCATAATGGCCCCAACTGAGGTGCTCGCACAGCAGCATTTCAAGGGGATTTCCAGGCTGCTGGCCCCTACGGGAGTATCTGTAGCCCTCCTTACCGGCAGTACAAAGGCCAAGGAGAGGAAGGAGCTGCTCCCTGCGCTGGCCAATGGGGAGATAAAGATACTTGTAGGGACCCATGCACTCATTGAAGATGCCGTGGTTTTCAGGAATCTTGGGCTTGCGGTGATTGACGAACAGCACAGGTTCGGGGTGGAACAGAGGTCCCGCCTGTGGGACAAGTCCCCTGTCCCTCCGCATATTATGGTGATGACGGCAACTCCAATTCCGCGTACTCTGGCAATGACCCTGTACGGGGATCTGGATGTCTCTGTGCTGGATGAGCTCCCTCCGGGGAGGAAGCCGGTGCAGACCACGCACGCAACGGAGGTGCAGAGGGGGAAGATCTTTGCATTCATGAAGCAGCAGATAAAGGCCGGAAGACAGATATTTGTGGTGTATCCTCTGATAAAGGAGAGCGAGAAGATGGACTACAAGAACCTGCAGGAGGGGTATGAGACCATTATCCAGGAGTTTCCCGCCCCTGAGTATGTGGCGGCTGTAGTGCACGGAAAACAGAAGAATGAGGACAAGCAGCATGATATGAATCTCTTTGCCAGCGGCAAGGCCCATATCCTTGTGGCCACTTCTGTAATTGAAGTGGGGGTGGATGTGCCCAATGCCTCGGTTATGATAATTGAGAGTGCGGAAAGGTTCGGGCTGAGCCAGCTCCACCAGCTCCGCGGCAGGGTGGGGCGCGGCTCGGAGAAGTCGTACTGCATACTTATGACCGGCTACAAGCTGAGCAAGGAGAGCCGCCAGCGGATTGAGCTTATGTGCCAGACATCGGACGGCTTTGAACTGGCGGAGGCAGACCTGCGCATGCGCGGCCCTGGAGACCTTGAGGGTACATCCCAGAGCGGCCTTGCCATGGACCTGCATATCTCCAACCTTGCCAAGGATTCCCAGATCCTTGAAGATGCACGCCGGCTTGCACTTGATGTCCTTGAAGGGGACCCGTTGCTGGAGCACCCTGCAAATGCCATTCTGCGCAACCAGCTCGCTGCCCTTAAGAAATCCGGCAAGGCTCCTGCTGATTACTCCCAAATCAGCTGATTCTATGGGTAGAATCGTATTTTTCGTATTTTTTTATTATCTTGCAAAGTTTTAAATGGATTTATATGACACGCAAGATAGTAGTAGGAATTACGCAGGGGGATACCAACGGAATCGGTTATGAAGTAATTATAAAGGCTTTGTCTGATGCCAGGATTCTGGAGTTGTGTACACCTGTAGTTTACGGTTCTTCAAAGGCTTTTGGCTTTTACAGGAAGAATATCCCTGAAACGGAGAATATAAACACTAATATAGTTTCATCAGCCAAGGATGCCCATCCCAAGAGGGTGAATATTGTGAACTGCCTTCCCGACAATATCCAGATTGAGCCCGGGCAGTGTACCAATGACGGTGCAAAGGCTGCAATTACAGCTTTGGAGAAGGCTGTGCAGGAGATGAAGGAGGGGTATATTGATGCCCTGGTTACTGCCCCTTTCAACAAAAGGTCGGTTAACGAGGAAACCTTCAAGTATGCAGGCCATACCGAGTATCTGACAAATGAGTTCAATGCACAGGACGGTCTTATGTTCCTCTGCTCGGACAAAATGAGGGTAGGTGTGGCCACAGGCCATATTGCACTTTCAAAGGTTCCCGGAGTGCTTTCATCTGAACTTATTGTGAGAAAGCTCAAGATAATGAACGAGTCGCTCAAGAGGGATTTTGGCATTGTAATGCCAAAACTCGCAGTGCTGGGCCTCAACCCCCACTCCGGTGACAAGGGGCTTATGGGAGATGAGGAGAAGGCAATAATTGCTCCGGCAATAAAGATGGCAAATGAGCAGGGAATACTTGCATTCGGCCCATATCCGCCTGACGGCTTCTTCAGTGTGAACATGCAGTACAAGTTTGATGCGGTGCTGGCAATGTACCACGACCAGGGGCTGATTCCTTTCAAGTCGCTCGCATTTGACAGCGGTGTGAACTTTACGGCAGGCCTCCCTATAGTGAGGACATCTCCCGACCATGGAACTGCATTTGACCTTGCAGGGGAGAACAAGGCCAACCCTCAGTCAATGATAAGCTCAATATATCTGGCAGTTGATGTGTTCAGGAATAGGGAGAGGTATGAGGAAATGAATGCGAACCCCCTCAAGGTAAAGGAGTTTGAAACACAGCAGAAGGAGAGGCCCGGAAAGCCTGTAATTGCGTAACAGCATTTGCTTGATGGAGCCTATCAATCTATATACGGACGGATCTTCAAGAGGCAACCCCGGCCCTGGCGGCTATGGGGTTGTACTTGTTTGTGGCCCGCACAGGAAGGAGCTGAGCGGAGGATTCTCCTGTACTACCAACAACCGTATGGAACTGTTGGCGGTAATAGTGGGGCTTGAGGCCATAAAGAGGCCGAACGCCCAGGTGAACATATATTCAGATTCATCGTATGTTGTGAAGGCCATAAATGAGGGATGGCTGGCCAACTGGCAGAGGAAGGGGCTGCACAAGCAGAAGAATGCGGATTTGTGGGAGAGATTCCTCAGGATAGCCTCCAGGCATCAGCTCAGGTTCTTTTGGATAAAGGGACATGCCGGGCATCCTGAAAATGAACGGTGTGATGCATTGGCAGTTGAGGCGGCTACCGGGTTGGAGCTTGCTGAGGATGCGGGATATTTAGCCGATAATTTGTTTCAATAATTGACTAAAAATGTTATATTTGTACTTTGTACAAACCTAATGTTTTTATGATTACATTTTTTGAGAATGAGAATCTCAGATATGCCATGATTGGGAGCGGAAGCTGGGCAACAGCCCTTGTAAAGCTTCTCCTGAACCATCAGCAGAGCATATCGTGGTTCATGCGGAATCAAAAGAATATAGACAATATCAGGGAAAACCACCACAGCAGGTCCTATCTGCAGTCCGTATTGCTTGACCCTACCAGGCTCTACATGAGTACGGACATAAATGAAGTTATAGAGAGCGCGGATGTACTTGTCTTCTGTGTGCCGTCCGCCTACTTCATGAGCGTGATGAATAACTTCACCGGTTCCCTGGACAACAAGTTCATCATCTCTGCAATAAAGGGGTTTGTGGATGAGAAGAACCTTACGATTGCAGAGTATTTCAATCAGGTATATAATGTACCGTTTGACAGGATAGGCATCATCAGCGGCCCGTGCCATGCGGAGGAGGTTTCAATGGAGCGCCTTTCGTACCTCACCCTCACCAGCAAGCATATAGAGGTGGCAAGGGCATTGTGTGATGTGTTCGCATGCCGCTATATCAAGACAACCCCAAGTACAGATATCTACGGAGTAGAGTATGCTGCAGCACTCAAGAACATTTATGCAATTGCTGCAGGAATATGCCACGGTCTGGGATACGGGGACAACTTCATGGCAGTGCTCATGACAAATGCATTCCACGAGCTTGCCTCATTCCTCAATGCCACACATCCCGACAGCAACAGGGTTGTAAAGTCTGCCGCCTACCTTGGAGACCTCCTTGTTACAGGATATTCCCAGTTCAGCAGGAACAGGACATTTGGAAACATGATTGGCAAGGGGTATTCTGTAAAGAGCGCCCAGGTGGAGATGAGCATGGTGGCGGAAGGGTACTATGCCAGCAAGTGCATACATGAGATAAACAAGGAGTACAGGATTGACATGCCTATAGCAGATGCCGTTTATCTGATACTTTATGAGGAGAGGTATCCTCCGTTTGTTATCAAGCAGCTCACAGAAGAACTGTTCTGATGCCTTTTATGGAAAAATCCTGCGTTACGCTCCTTCTTCAGATCCTCATTGCCATAAGGTGACTCCGGTTTCCAGAAGTTAGCAACCCTTGAATTTTCCACTTGAAGAATCATCAGAAAAAATGTAAGGAAAGGAAAATATAATATAAAAGACAATATAATGGTTTCAATCAACTTGAAAGCTGCTGAAGGCTTTATTTCAGAGACTCTTTTGAATGGGCAGATAGAGAAGGCATATGCGGGCCTTGATACAGTATTGGCAGGAAACGGCGCGGGAAATGACTTCCTCGGATGGGTTAATCTCCCTTCTGAGATTGACGGCACTCTCATTGACGCATGCAACAGCATAGTGAAGAGATGGGTAGGCAAGGTGGATGTAGTGGTGGTTGTAGGTATAGGGGGGTCCTATCTGGGCGCAAAATGTGCAATTGAGGCACTTTCCCACACATTCTCTGCAAGCATGCCAAATACGCATCCGCAGATTGTATTTGCAGGACACAATATTTCTGAAGATTATGCCGGGGAACTTCTTGAATTCCTCTCAAACAGGACATATGCTACAATAGTGATTTCAAAATCTGGTACAACCACAGAGCCGGCAATCGCTTTCCGTATCTTAAAGGAGAATATGGAGAAGAGATTCGGAAAGGAGATTTGCAAGGAGAGGATTGTTGCAATTACAGATGCATCAAAGGGTGCGTTGAGGACCCTGGCAAATCAGGAGGGCTACACAACCTTCATCATTCCCGACAACGTGGGTGGCCGTTTCTCGGTACTTACACCGGTGGGCCTGCTTCCTATTGCAGTTGCCGGCTTTGATATCAAGGCTCTTGTTGAGGGTGCAAGGCACATGCAGGAGGTTTGTTCAAGGAAAGAGGCCTCAAACCCTGCAATCCTTTATGCAGCCGCACGCAATGCCGCATATTCATTGGGCAAGAAGATAGAGATTCTGGTAAACTATAACCCTAAGCTCCAGTATCTTGGCGAGTGGTGGAAACAGCTTTACGGCGAGAGTGAGGGCAAGGATGGCAAGGGTATCTTCCCTGCTTCAGTGAACTTCTCTACAGATCTGCATTCAATGGGCCAGTATATCCAGGATGGTGAGAGGACATTGTTTGAGACAAACGTGCTTGTGAAGAAGGCCTTCCACACAGTGAAGATTGAGAGCGACAGGCAGAATCTGGACGGCTTGAACTTCCTTGCCGGCAAGCGTGTTGAGGAGGTTAACAAGATGGCCCAGCTGGGTACGCGCCTTGCACATACAGACGGAGGTGTCCCTAACTTTGAGATAGAGATTGAGCAGATTGACGAGTACAACCTTGGAGAGCTCTTCTATATGTTTGAGATAGCATGTGGTATCAGCGGATACATGCTTGGCGTTAATCCTTTCAACCAGCCTGGCGTTGAGGACTACAAGAAGAACATGTTTGCACTCCTTGACAAGCCGGGATACGAGGAGGCATCAAGGGCTATCAGGGCAAGACTGTAACATTTGCAGGATCATTGCGTAATCTTAAGGGGTAGCTGATGAAGTTACCCCTTTTGCGGATATTGGGCAGGACTGATCTTGTGCCGTAATTCCGTGCAGGATGGAATGATGGTGGATGATAATTGTTTTGATGATAATTTGTCGGGAGGAGACTATATGGAATGGACATTGGTTTTAAGGTTGCTGGTGGCAGGGATGCTTGGAGCTGTCATTGGGCTTGACAGGGAGTACAGGGCCAAGGAGGCGGGTTTCAGGACCCATTTCCTGGTGAGCCTTGGAAGTGCACTCTTCATGATTGTTTCACAGTATGGTTTTGGTGAGGTCATGAAGGCCGGCGGGGCCAATTATGACGGGGCCAGGGTGGCTGCACAGATTGTGAGCGGCATAGGTTTCCTTGGGGCCGGTACCATCATTTTCCACAAGCAGTTCATCAGGGGGCTTACTACGGCGGCCGGATTGTGGGCTACTGCAGGCATAGGTATGGCTGTGGGCGGGGGAATGTATTTCATAGGGGTTGCATCCACTGTCCTTGTGCTGATAGGGCTTGAGGCCCTTACGCTTGCTTTTGGGAAGATAGGGCTGAGTTCGGTATCAATATCATTCTATACATCCGAGAAGAGGAATCTGGAACTGGTTACGGAGGAGATACACAAGAGGAGGTATCACCTGGTATCGTACACTTCCGCAGAGGAGGCGCATGGCGGGGTTCTGGTATACAAGGCGGAGATAATCATGAAGGTGAGGGGGCACAGGGAGCAGAACGCCCTGTTTGTCTTTATCCAGTCCCTCAACAATATTTCACAACTGAAGGTGGATTAAAAATGGAGGTGAGAGGATGGAGACGAACTTCTTAAGGAGCGTTGCGGGGGCTTATGTGGAGCATGGTGCCCTGGACAGTGTATTTGTGCTTCCAAACAGGAGGTCCCTCAAATTCTTCCAGATGCATCTCGGCAGGGAGTATGGGAAAAGGACGGGAAAACCGCTGTTTGCACCGGAAATAATTACCATCAACGATTTCTTTGGCAACCTGTGCGGCCTGGTGCCGGCAGACAAGGTGGAGCAGCTGTATATCCTTTACAGGGAGTATATTGCCTTGAAGTATGAGGAACTTGGAGAAGAAGAGGCTATGGCAAGGGAGCCGTTTGATGATTTTGTCCACTGGGGGGAGACCATTCTCAGCGATTTCAATGATGTGGACAAGTATATGGTGGATCCCCGCCAGCTGTTTACCAACATTAGGGAACTCAAGGAGATTGATAGTGATTTCTCTTTCCTTTCACCAAGGCAGCTGGAGGCTGTGAGGTGTTTCTGGACAAATTATCTCAAGGGGGGAAGCTTTTCTGAAAAGAAGGAGTTCTTCAGCTCGGTCTGGGGAATAATGTACCCACTTTATTGTAATTTCAATGCTGCATTGGAGAAGAAGGGGACAGGATATGAGGGGCAGATTTACAGGAGAGCTGCGGAAGATGTGGCGGGGCATGATTTCCCAAAGAGGGTGGTGTTCATAGGTTTCAACGCTCCCAACATGTGTGAGAGGAGGGTGATGAAGTATCTGAGGGAGGCAGGCAAGGGGGATTTCTATTGGGATTTTTATGGAGAGCTCCTTACCGATCCCAGAAACGGGGCTTCTGCAATCATCAGTGAGTGTGTGAAGGAATACCCTTCCTTGTACAGGATTGAAGGGGGAGCAATGGATCCACGTGAACAGAAGTTCAAGGTATATGCATCACCTTCAGGTGTGGGGCAGGCATTTGTGGTGCAGGAGATTCTTGAACAGCTCTACCCCGCAGCTCAGGTACCCCAGGAGGCTGCATTTTCAACTGCCGTTGTCCTTCCCGACGAAAACCTGCTCATGCCGGTGCTGAATTCCATTCCAGGAAAGTTCCGCTCAATAAATGTAACCATGGGATATCCCATAGCAACCACCTCCCTCAATTCATTCATGCAGCAGCTCCAGCAGCTGCAGCAGGATGCCAGGAGCCGGGGGGGGAAGTGGTGCTTCTACCACAAGTCATTGCTGGATATCCTTTCGCATGAATATCTGAAGAAGATAGCCCCGCAGGCTGCCGCTTCCATAAGGGAGAAGGTTATTGCAGGTAACATGATATATGTGCCTCAGGAGAGCGGCATGCTGCATGATGACAGCTTCATATCACTGATTGTGCAGCCTGTAAGGGAGCCGGCGGAGATTGCCGTATGGCAGATGGAGATACTGAAGGTTCTGGATGAGAAGCTTGGGGCATGGGACAGGGAGTTCATCTACCAGTACTGGCAGAGGATAAATTCTCTTGCCGGGCTTGGGATACCCATGGGGGCCGCTACATATTTCAGGCTTGCCGGCAGGCTTTGCAGCAGCATAATTGTTCCGTTCAAGGGGGAGCCCCTTGCAGGGCTCCAGGTGATGGGAACCCTTGAGACAAGAGCCCTTGATTTTGAGAATGTGATAATCATTTCTGCCAATGAAGGGAAGTTCCCCTCATCCAATGTGGGGCAGTCCATAATCCCTTATAACCTGAGGGTGGGGTTCGGCCTCCCTACCTACGAGCTGCAGGATGGCATTGCGGCCTATCATTTCTACAGGAGCATCTGCAGGGCCAGGAATGTGTTCATGGTTTATGATACGAGGAACGAAGGGCTTGGCAGCGGTGAGGCCAGCAGGTATGTGAAGCAGCTGAAGTACCATTTTGGGCTTGATGTTGAAGAGATTGCAGTATCTGCACCTCCTGCTCCGGATTCCGCAAGGGAGCCCTTGAAAGTTGAGAAGACTCCGGAGGTTATGGGGAGGCTCATCTCAATGTTTACCGGGGCCGGAGAGAAATCCTTGTCGGCATCCGCCATAAACAATTATATAGCATGTCCCCTGAAGTTCTATGTGGAGAACGTGGAGGGGATGCAGGAAGAGGAGGAGGTATCCGAGAGCGTTGAGAGCAATGTGTTCGGAAGCATTTTCCACCATGTGATGGAGGGACTGTACAAGGAATATGAGGGAAAGGTTGTAGGGAAGGGGGAGGTCTCTGCCCTGGCAGGAGAGAAGGGACTCATAGGAAAGCTGATATTGGAGGGATTTGCGGAGTATATGCATATTGAGGAGCTGGGCGGGCAGCACAGGATTGTGGAGGCACTCATAAGGAAATATGTGGCCCTTGCACTGAAGGAGGATGAAAACCTGGCTCCGTTCAGATATATTGCGGGGGAGAGGCGCTTCAGGTACAGGCTCCCAATAAGGGGCGGGGAACTGCAGGTGAATTTCAAGGCTTTCATAGACAGGATTGACACCCTTGTAGAAGGGAATTCAATAAGGATAGTGGATTATAAGACGGGAAGCGTTACAGCTCCGGGAAGCAGCTTTGGATTGGGACAACTGTTTGACAAGGAAGGGGATGGCAGGTATAAGGCAATCCTGCAGCTGTATCTCTATGCCGTGATATATTTTGCGGAGAAGCTGGAGAAGGGGGATGCGGTTGAGGATGCAATACTGGCCATATATCCGCTGAAGAAGATTGCAAGGGAGCATCTGGTGCAGCTGCTGATGGATAACGCTTCCCTTGTGGAGTTCCGCAGGCTCCTCACTGAGTGTGTTGAGGAGATATTCAACAAGGATGTGCCGTTTTTTGCAAATCCGCAGGAGAAGCACTGCAGTTATTGTTCACTTGCCGCAATATGCGGAAAATAGGAGGGGAAAAGGATGTTGGACATTTACAAGGCATCGGCAGGAGCCGGCAAGACACATAAGCTTACAGGTGAGTACATAAAGCTCCTTTTTTCACAGCCAAATGCTTACAGGCACATTCTGGCCGTGACATTTACCAACAAGGCCACTGATGAGATGAAGCAGAGGATACTGCAGGAACTGTACCTTTTGCAGAAGCCTGGTTCCGCTTCCGATTATCTGGGGGGAATAATGGAATATACAGGGAAGGATGAGGCCCTGGTAAGGGGTGAGGCAAGGGAGATACTTATTTCAATCCTCCATGATTACACTTCATTCAGGGTGAGTACCATTGACAAGTTCTTCCAGATGGTGATGAGGGCCTTTGCCCGGGAACTGGGAAGGATGGCAACCTACAATGTGGAACTGGACAGGGACAGCGTGCTTGCCAAGGCGGTTGACAGGATGTTCTCTGATTTGGATGACCCCAAGAACAGGAAGCTCCTGGAGTGGCTCATTGAGTATTCGCTGGATGCTGTTGACAAGGGAAGTTCATGGAATGTGAAGGGGGAGATACTCAAGTTGGGGAACCAGCTTTTCTCTGAAGCCTACAAGCTGGCAGTGGAAAAGTGCGGGGAGGCAGGAGAGGGAATTTCAGTGGATGTTGTGGCAGGGTACAAAAAGAACCTGAAGAGGGGGGTAGGGGAGTTTGAGGCTGCAGCGGTGGCATTGGGCAAGGCCGGGATGGAATGCATCTCAAGGCATTCTCTGGAACTGGGGGATTTCAAGGGAGGGAGCAGGACTCCTTTCAACTACCTCAGGACTCTGGCCAACTGCCGCAGGGGGGACGCGGTTCCTTATCCCGGGATGACTTTTGTAGCATTGCATGGCAACATTGAAATGTGGTACACAGGGAAGAGGTGCCCTGCTGCAATAGAGGCAGTGCATGTGGAGCTGGATGGGATTGTCGGGAAGATAATAGACCTGTTTGAGGATGGCTACAGGGAGTATGCCACATCCCTTGCAATCCTGCGGAACGTGAATGTGATGGGTATTCTCAATGACATAAGGGCAAGGGTGGTGGATTACTGCAGGGAGAAGAACATAATCCTGTTGTCTGAATCTACGGAGCTGCTGGGGAGGATAATAGACAGGGATGATACACCTTTTATATATGAAAAGATTGGGGTAAGGCTGGATAATTTCATGTTGGATGAGTTCCAGGACACTTCTTCAATGCAGTGGAGGAACTTTTATCCGCTGCTGCAGAACAGCCTTGCTCAGGGTGGACGCAACCTCATAGTGGGGGATGTGAAACAGAGCATCTACCGCTGGAGGGGCTCGGACTGGAAGATATTGAATGAGGACATTTACGGCCAGTTCAGGAAAGATGAACTGAAGGACCATAATCTTGGATGCAACTATAGGAGCGGTGCTCATATTGTGGAGTTCAACAACAGCTTTTTTGAGTGGTGCGCGAGGGCTGCAGGGCAGCTTTATGGCGAAGGTGGGGATGTGATTGGAAAGATATATGAGGGGTTCCGCCAGGAGGTATCGCGCAAGGGAGAGAAGACCCCTGGTTGTGTGCAGGTGGATTTCCTTTCAAATGAGGAGGGGGCCTTTATGGATAATGCCCTTGATGCTCTGCCCGGAAAGGTGGAACAGCTGCTTCAGGGAGGTTGGCGGCTCAAGGATATTGCAGTGCTTGTCAGAACCGGGAAACAGGGTAATGCAGTTGCCCGCAAGCTGATTGATGCGGGCTATGAAATCATCTCCAGTGATTCGCTTTATGTCTCATCATGTGATGCGGTACAGAAGGTTGTGAATATACTCAGGCAGATGGATAATCCTGAGAGCGGCTCCCTCAGGGTGCTCAGGCAGTTCTGCAGCATTCCGGATGCCGTGGAGATGGAGAAGTATTCCCTTTACCAGCTTTGTGAGAACATAATAAGGGAGACACTGGAGCCCGGTGAGCGGGCAGAGGTGGCATACCTGCAGGCATTTTTGGACCTTGTGCTGGAGTTTGCCGCTGATGAGGGAACCAATATCTCCAGGTTCATAAAATGGTGGGATGAGTCGGGGGTGAGATGTACAATCTCTGCACCTGACGATATGGATGCCATAAGGATAATGACAATACACAAATCCAAGGGATTGGGATTCAATGTGGTGATAATTCCGTTCCTTAAAGAGAATCTGGACCACCAGGCAACAATGGCGCCGGACCTGTGGTGTGTGCACGAAGGGTATCCTGTTCCTGTAAGATACAGCAAGGGGCTTGTGGAGACCTCGTTTGCGGATGAATATCTCAATGAACGGCTGTGTGCATATATAGACAGCCTAAATATGGTATATGTGGCATTTACAAGGCCCAAGAGGGAACTCCATGTGTTTGCCCCTGTACCCAAGACTCTCAAGGGGGGCAAGTATGCGGAACCTTCTGCAGTTTCTGACATCCTTTTTGCCTACTGGCAGCAGCATGCAGCGGAGAAGGGATGGGAAGATGGGATAAGGACAGGTGAATGCGGCACCATTCCGGCAGGGGGTGAGGAAACTGGAAAATGTAGCCTCGGAAGGGCTTTTGCGGAGAAGGTTGATGCAGCCAGAACCGGGACAGTAGCCAGGGGAGGGAGCATAGGGGACGGGGAATCCATCAGGGAGCATGGTATAGCGATGCATTATGTCTTTTCCCTCATAGATTATCCCCAGAGTGTGGATGCGGCTGTTGAGAGGGCATGCCTGGAGGGGGTGGCATCATGCAGCGCAGGGCAATTGAAGGGTATGGTTGTGGAGAAGATAGAATCCGTGGCGGAGTATGGCTGGTTCAGTGATGCATACAAAGTATTCAACGAGTGCAGCATCATAACCCCGCAAGGGGAGGAGAAGCGTCCCGACAGGGTTCTTGTGGATGGGGACAGGGCTATAGTGATAGACTACAAGTTCGGGGAGCATACCTCAGGTGATGCTTCCCTGCACAATAGGTATAAAAAACAAGTGGGCAGATACATGGAACTGCTCACTTGTATGGGATTCCGCAAAGTTGAGGGATATCTCTGGTATGTCTCCTCAGATGAAGTCATATCCGTCTAAATTGACTGGCCCTGAAACACATCTGACTGCTCATAAGGGACAAGCCTGCCTGTCATTGTGAGGTTGTTGCTGTTGAAGTTAGGGTAGATGGTAACGGTTGCCCTGTTGCCGTCTCCCGAGAGCTGGATGTTCACGGTTGCAGATACGGCAACTCCCTGGTCCATGAAATTGTAGTATACAATCCCCTTCTTGCTTGTACTCATTGTGATGTTTGATGCGTTGCCGTTTACGGTAATGCCGCCCAAACCGTTAGGACCTGGTGCATAGAAGCTGGTTGCAATCTGGATTACAGCCTTCCCCTCATTCATTGATACAAAATTTGTAAGGCTTGATACAAATTTTGTATTTCCGCCCGGAAACAGCAGCTGGTCTGCCTCAATTACAAAGGATCCATCCTTAAGGGCCTGTACAGCCTCCTGGAACATCAGCTGCTGCTCGGCAGCCATGGCTTTCTTGTGGGCAGCCCTTGCCGCTTTCCTGGCTTCTTGTCTTGTCATTGTTGTCTCAGATCCAAATTCCTGTGCATACAGGCCGGAACCGAGGCATAGTAAGGTCAATAGGGCAATTGTCATCAAATAAAACTTTTTCATCTCAAATATATTGAATCAAATTACCCTTTAGAAACAAACAAAGCTGTGTAATGTTCTAAAGTGCACGCCCTTTGAAAACCCTGGAATTCTCAGGGGCAACAACCGTCCCGTGCAGGGTGACCTCGTTGTTGCTGTAGTTAGGATATACTGTTGCACTTGCCTCGGCAGATCCTTTCGGGAGCTGTATCTTCACTGTTGCAGAGAGCCCTATTCCCTGTACCGAGTAAGAATATATAAGTGCGCCGTTCTTTGACTCTGTTACCTGTACGTTGGAAACGTTTCCGTCAACGGTAATGCCCCCCACACCGTTGGGACCGGCAATATGGTTGCTAGGAGCAATCTGTACAACCGATTCCCCATCCTCCACGGAGATGAAATTGGTATTTGAGGAGACATTTGTAATCCCTCCCCTTTGTGACTGTATTCTTGACGCTTCAATTACAAAGTTGCCGGACCTGATGCATTGGGCAGCCCTTTCGAATGCCAGGGTGGAGCCTATTGCAGAGATTTTCTTCTTCATCTCCTTCTGCTGTTTCTTCTGCTGTTTCTTCATCTCTTTCTGCTCTTTTTTTGAAGGAGCCTGTTCCTGTGCATTGGCAGGACCGGCAATACATATGAATGCCAATGCTGCTACTGTAGCCAAAAAGAATCTTTTCATATTTCAAAATGTTTTAAATCCGCCCGTTAAGTTAAGATTTTGTTGCTGGAAAACAAAATATGAGGATATCTGTTTTGTGTAATAAGGATGAATTAATTTAAAATTCAAAGTCATGAAAAAGTTATTTTTATTTCTAATTGCTTCTTTTTTAGGTATTTCTTTATTTGCACAAGATGAAACGGTAATAGAGGTGCAGAATAGGAAAGGTCCGTATGTGACCAACGGTTTCTGGGACAACTGGTTCCTTTCGGCAGGAGGCGGAGCCCAGGTATATTTTGGCAAAAGTGACCTGCATGGCAACCTGGGTGACCGTATAGCCCCGGCTCTGGACATCTCTTTGGGTAAATGGATAACCCCTACAGCCGGAGTGAGGATGCAGTACTCAGGATTGAAGGCAAAGGGCTGGACTCTCGGCCAGCTGCCATACTCCTACGGCAATGCGGACAGGAGAGGCTTCTATAAGGAGAAGTTCAATACCATGAACCTCCATGCAGATTTTCTATGGAACATTTCCAATGCAATTGGCGGTGAACGTACAGACAGGTTCTGGTCATTTGTCCCATATGTGGGCTTCGGCTGGGCAAGGTCATCCGGAAATGATGTCCATAAGAATGAAATTGCTGCAACCGCAGGTCTGCTGCATAATCTTAGGATCTCGGACGCCCTTGATATAAATATTGAGATGAAATCCATGTTTGTGGAGCAGAGGTTTGCCTATACCCAGGGAGGCAAGGGATTGAATGCATTGGGTACCATTACTGCAGGCCTTACATACAAGTTCAACACAAGGGGTTTCCAGAGGGCTTCAGACCTTATAGTCATTGAGGACAATACCCGATATGTTGAGCAGATAGCAATGCTTGAGCAGATGCTCCAGAAGGCAGAAAGCAGGCGTGCAGAGCTGCAGAATACAATGGAGACCCAGCAGATGCAGCTCAATGAAGAGCTTAATGAGGAGCCGGTGATTCCGGTATTGCCTAACCTTGCCATCTTCTTTGAGATAGGAAAGGCAGACCTTACAGAGAAATCAATGATAAACATAGGTTATCTGGCAGATGTCCTCAAGCAGTTCCCTGAGAAGAAGTTCGTTTTGTTTGCATCTGCAGACAAGGAGACCGGTACACCGGAGTTCAATATGGAACTGAGCAAGAAGAGGGGCGAGGCTGTCTACAATGCAATGGTAGAAAAATATGGTGTAAGTCCTGACCAGTTGAGGATTGAGGCTGTAGGTTCTACCCGGCAGAAATTTGATGGGGCACAGCTCAATAGGGTGGTTGTTATTGAAGATAAGGAATAGAGATCATGAAACACTTTAAATTTATGGTGGCTGCACTATTTGTGGCCACCATTTCTGTCCTGCAGGCAAGGGGACAGGATACATTGGTGCTTAAGGTACTGGAGGAGAATGCACCAAAATATTTCAACGCTCCTGGAATGCCGAGGTTCTCGGTAATAGGCAAGGATCAGGAGTTCTATCTGGGTATAGGTGGATATATAAGGGGGACCGCCTCCTATGATTTTGGCAATCCTATAGAGAGCCCGCTCTATTTCATCCCTTCTGCAATTCCAATGAATCCGAAGGGGGGCAACGGCGGCCTGCTGCAGATGAGTGCGGCATCATCCAATATCTTCTTCAACTTTGTGGCGCTGCCGCAGACTCAGGATAAGGTGGGTGCCTATGTTGATTTTGGCTTTGCAGAGGGGATGGGAGATTATGGATTCTCCCTCAAGGCTGCCTATCTTACATACCGGAACCTGGTTGTGGGATATACCACAAGCCTTTTTACTGACGGCTCGGCAGCGGCATATACAATTGACCAGCAGGGCCCCAATGCAATGACATTCCTCTTCAATACGGTGATAAACTACCGTCTTGCCCTTACACGCCACTGGAGCATAGGTGTGGGGCTGGAGAGGCCATCTGTGAATGCTTCATATCATACATACACCTCTGGGGTAAGCCAGAGGCTTCCCGATATCCCTTTCTATCTCCAGTATGGATGGAAGGAGGGGAAAGGATGGCTAAGGCTGTCGGGAATAATAAGGAACATGTATTACAGGAATGAACTTGAAGGGAGGAATGTGGATGAAGTGGGATGGGGAGTGAAGCTGAGCGGTGCATCCCCTTTGAGCCACAAGCTCACCTTGTACAGCCAGACTGTATTTGGAAAGGGAATTTCATCATATGTGCAGGACCTGCAGGGGCTTGGGCTGGATATGGTGCCGGTGGATCCCGAGGGTGGGAGGATGAAGCCTGCCCAGGTGGTGGCTTCCTATTGCGGACTGCAGTGGAATGTTTCTCCAAAAGTTACAACCTCGGCAACTTTCAGTGAGGTGAAATGCTTCCTCCCAGAGGAAGTGGAAGGAATGGGGGGAGACACCTATAAGGAGGGAATCTATTTTGTATCAAATGTCATCTATGATGTCTCTCCGGTACTTTCAACAGGAATTGAGTATCTGTGGGGAAGCAGGAAGAACAGAAGTGAGGAGACCAGGCATGACAACAGGATCCAAGTTTCGCTGAGGGTGAACTTCTGATGTGTGCGGCCTGCAATGTTGTACAGGATAAATGGAATCCCCGCTGGAACAGTGCTCCGGCGGGGATTGCCTTTTGGAATGGGGCATTTGGAGCTGCCCATGATACCCCTTATTCCTCCTCATTATAATCCTTCAGCTTGAATGCGTAGTTCATTAGGGTACAACCTCCTATTATGAATGATATTGCACTCCACCAGATTACAGCCTCAACTCCAAATACAAGCGGCTGAAGCAGTATTATGGCACCGCAGATGACCAGGATTATGGCAGAGAAGATGGTCCAGCCCCATCCGCTTCCCTTTATCCCGCTCTGAGCCGAGCCTATGCCAAGGAGGGAGAACCCCTTGAACAGGAGCCAGAATCCAAGGAACAGAGGAAGTGTGAGGGCAGACACTGCAGGTGACAATGTAAGGAAAATGCCAAGTGCAATCTCAATTATTCCGCAGATAATGAGCCATACCCTCCCTTTTACCTCCTTGGAAAAGCCCATCCCAAGGTTCATTATTCCCGACACTATCACTACAATGCCCAGAAGCAGTGTCATGGTGAAATAGCTTGTGGCCGGAAAAAGGAAGATGACAATACCAAGAGCCAGAAGGATGATTCCCAGAATCAGGGGGCTCCACCAATGTTTTTTTTCCATTTCTTTAAATTTTTAAAAGATTAATAAATTTTGCCTTTTGCTGAAAAAGCAATAAAAAAACTATAAAAGAAAAACTTTTCAGGCTGTCCTGTCTTTTTTCTTTTTCAGGTCCGGTACAGGGAAAAGGGATGATATTTTCGCAGAAAAAAAAAGATGAAGCGAATCATTGTTTTTCTGGTGGCGCTCAGCGCCCTTCTTATCCCAAAGCCTGTAGCCGGGCAGAATATGTATGTTGCAACAAATCTGCTGGATTACCTTAATTTGGGAACAATCAATGCGGAATTTGGTTTAAGTCCGTGGCCTGAATGGACATTATATCTGAAGGGAAGGTATTGTCCCTTCTCCCACAATCTGGGCGGGAGGCTGCAGAATAGGGTGGCAGGTGGCGCAGCAGGCGCCAGGTACTGGTTCTGGTATTCACATGCAGGCTGGTTTCTGGATGCCCACGCAGGCTATTCCAAATATAATACCGGAGGCATATTTGATTCATATGCTTATGAAGGGGATGCCTTCTCAATTGCCGCAGGAGGCGGGTATTCGCTCATGCTGAACAGGCGTTGGAACCTTGACTTCGGCCTGGGGCTCCAGGCAGGACATACATCGTATGTGAAATATGCCTGCCCAAGGTGCGGCAAGGTGGTTGGCAGGGACAAGAAGATATTCGTGGCTCCGGCAAATGTGCTGGTGCAGCTTTCACTTATGCTTTAAGATTAACTGGTATGGTAAGGATTGTGAAACTGATGGTTGTATTCCTCCAGGCATTCTTCATTTTATCGTGTGCCGGGGGAAGGAAGCTGGCTGTTCTTGAGAAGAACGGGATAACGGCTGCAGTGGCGGCGGGAAGCCTTGAGGATGTGGCTCCCGTGGAAAGTTCCGGTGGAAAGTCCGGAGGCCCGCAGGTAGTGGAGGTGCAGGACCTGCAGGGAAAGAGCATTATAATGAATGCTGTCCTTGATGAGGAGAGTGGAGAGATGGTGGCATCAGAACAGCTGCAGGAGATTGTGGTTGAGGCCAGGTTCAGGCATGTGGCGGAGAGGAACGGACAGGTGGATCTGGTGTTTGAACTCTCTGTTCCGGTGCAGCTGCAGGAGAGGGTGTGGCAGATAAGGTTCACACCTGAATACCGGTTCCTGGGTGATACGCTTATAAGTGACAGGGTATTTGTTACCGGAAAGAAATTCCGCAAGGTGCAGCAGTGGGAGTATTTCATGTACAATAATTATATGGGACGCCTTGTACAGGAAGAGGATGTAATGGAAAAGTTCGGACGGGAGAGGCAGAAGAAAGTTTTCCTTTCAAGATTTGGGGAAGGGAAATCTGATGAGGCCTCAGCCCACTACAGGAAGCATCTGCTGGAGGGGATTAACAGGGGCAAGCTGGCTGCGGGGGAGAGGATATTCAGCCGTTTTGTAGTGGACCCGTATCCCAGTGGAGGCATAAGGCTAGATTCTGTTGTGTCGGACAACTCTTCGGAGGCTGTAAGGTACCATTATGTGCAGGGTATAAGGACAAGGGCCGGATTGAAGAAGGTGGAGATGGTGCTCAAGGGCGAGGTGTATACAAATGGAAAGAAGCTGTGCAATCTGGCTGCGGCAGGCCCCGTTACATTCTATATTAGTTCAATATCCTCCTTTACAGACCCTTCGGAGAGGTATCTGAAGAAGGTTGTTTCAAGGGACCTGCACTTGAGTACACTCTACGATATAGGGTTTGCAAAGGGCAGATGGAACGTTGACCCCTCTTTGGGCGGCAATGCCTTGGAACTGGCTGCCATAAGGAGGAACATTGCAGAGATTCTGGAAAATGATGACTTTGTGATGGACTCACTCCTTATAACGGCGGCCTGTTCCCCGGAGGGAAAGCTTCATGTGAACGAAAAGCTGTCGGGACAAAGGGGAAATGCCATAAGGGAATATGTGCTGGAATATGTGGAGGCATACAGGGATTCAGTGGAGGCCGGTGTATGGGAGATAAATGAGGATAAGGGCTATAGGGAGGATGCTGCAGAATTTGAATTTGATGGGAACAGCATTGCAATAACGGAGGTATCTGAAGACTGGGATCAGCTGCATGCCCTTATAGAGGCGGATACTGTGCTGCAGGGAAAAGGGAGGCTGCTAGGGTACTGGAAGATAGCGGATCCGGATACCAGGGAACGGGAACTTGTGAAGGGCAGCCAGGGTGAATATATAAGGGAGGAACTTTACCCCAAACTGCGTAGTGTGAAGTTCAATTTCAAGCTGCACCGCAAGGGAATGCTCAAAGATACGGTACATACAACGGAACTGGATACGGCATATATGAACGGCGTGGAGGCACTGCTTGAGAGGGACTACAAGAGGGCGGTAACACTTCTGAGGCCATATAACTGTTACAATACAGCAGTGGCTTATGTGTGCATGGACTACAATGCCTCAGCCCTTGAGGTACTCAATACCCTCCCTAGGGATGCCAGGCGGGATTACATGCTTGCCGTGGTGCACAGCAGGCTGGGGGATGAGAGGCTTGCAGTGGAGTATTATCTGGCATCAGTGCAGCAGGATGGCTCAATGCGGCATAGGGGTAATCTGGATCCCGAAATAAGTGCCCTCATAAAGAAGTATGGAATATTCAATAATCAATAAAACAAGGTATGAGAAAAGTATTATTTGCATTGGCAGTGGTCCTGTTGGCGGGCGGCTGCAGCAAGGAGGCACTGAAAAATGAAGTGGAACCTCTTCAGGAGAGCCTTCTTTATATAAACCTGAAGAATGGAGGTGTAACGAAGGCAACCGGTGCGGGGCATGGGGTGCAGGCTGATGACAACAATATGCAGACACTTGAGGTCTTTGTCTTCAGGATAAATGAGGGGAAACCTGATGACGGGGTGCTGGACGGGTACAGGAAATTTACGGCTCCGGAACTGGCAGTCCTTTCAAATCTCGAGATCAGGACAACCACCGGCATGAAGATGATATATGTGGTGGCCAATGCCCATAGGGAGAATTGGAGGGGTGTGAATACCAGGGAAATCTTTGAGCAGCAGACGGCCCTGCTTGCAGAGGACAATGTGAGGGATTTCATCATGACCGGGAGCCTTGAAACAGAGCTTCAGCTTGCATCAACTGTGGAGATTCCAATCAAGAGGCTTGTCTCCAGGATACAGGTGGGGCCCATAAGGACCGCTTTTGACGGAGGACCGTACGAGGGGCTGCTGCTGGAGGATGTAAAGGTTTACCTTACAAATGTGCAGGCTCAGAAGTTCATTCATGATGGCAGCGGGAGCAATCTTAAGGTGTTGGGCAATAATGGGTACAATGCGGAGGATGCCATCTCGTGCGTGATGCCTGGAATGATTTATGAAGACCTGGATACGGGCATATCTGATGTGGGCTACAACAGTCCTGTATATTTCTATTGTTATGAAAACATGCCGGAAAAGGAGACTGATACGGAAAAGTTTACAAGGGTTGTAATAGAGGGGGTGCTTGATGGTGTAAGATATTACTATCCCATAATGTTGGAGAAGGTGGAAAGGAACAACTGCTATTCGTTAGAAGTTACAATCAGCAGACCAGGGGCTCTCAGCCCTGATTCAGGACTTGAAAAGGGAGTACTTGTGGCTAATCTGGATGTCCTGGAATGGAATGCCATTGACGGCAGTGTGGTGGAATTCTAAATCTTTGGTCATGAAGAGGTTGTTTTTATTGTTGGCAGCCACGGCTGCGGCCGGATGCACAATCCTTGAAGACAGGAATATCTGTCCCAGTTATCTTACTGTTGACATGAGCGGGGTAGACAAAGGGATAAAGGAGTGGCATATGTGGCTCTTCAATGACTCTGGAGAGCTGTTGCATAAAGATACAATACATAGGAGGGATTATTCCGTACCATATGTGGCAGGAGTACCCCGCGAAGAGAAGGTAAGGTGCTTCATGTGGGGGAATATCAGGGGGGCAACATCCCTTAATGAGGATTATTCACTGGGAACCTTCCTTCTCAAGGAGGACGGCCTTCCTGCTGATTCGCTTTATTGCTGTACAGACATGATAGACACTTCGGGAGAGGAATCATATCTGAAGGTGCTCCCATGCAAGGAGTTTGCAACCGTTGACATATATATGGACGGCTGGATAGGGGTGGACTATCAGGTACGGATGACAATCCAATGTGCAAGTTCCGGATTTTTCGTGGACAGGAGAATGTGTGGGGGCACCACGGAGACAGACTTGGAAATAAGTGATATAGGGAATTATTACACCCGTTTCAGCGGAAGGATACTCAGGCAATATGATACGGAAAACCTGCTTCTGAAGCTCCATGTAAAGGAACTGCTTGCAAACGGGGAGGAGGGGGAGCTGCTGTATGACATGAGTATCCCTATAGGTGATTACCTTGAAGAAAACGGGTACAACATGTATGAAGGGGGGATGGAGGATATCTCAATGGAACTTGATTTTTCCTACAACCGCTTCCTGATAAGGGCGGAGGACTGGAGTGCGGAATACAAGATTGTGGAGGAGATGTGATTTTGGTATGGAACTGTAAATAAAATTTGTTTATTGGAAAAAAAACTATACTTTTGCAGTCCCAAAACGGGAGATTCGTTAGCTCAGCAGGTAGAGCACAACACTTTTAATGTTGGGGTCCTGGGTTCGAGCCCCAGACGGATCACAAAGAGAGGGTGACCCAAAAGTGATATGAACCCCGAAAGTTAGACAAAAAACTTTCGGGGTTTTGTTATGTCTATAAAACACAATTACGAAGATCGCCTAAAGTATATGGCGTTACTAGAAGATGGATATAGTTATGCATATATTCATCGGACATATGGTAT
>JAFUMO010000033.1 GCA_017482565.1 Bacteroidales bacterium
GGTATGAAAACGATAGATGAACTCAAGAGAGAGGTTGCCGAGACCAGGTTGCCGGAAGAGATAAAGAAGATGTTTTATGGCGTACTTGACACGGCAGATTTTGCTTCACTTACAGAAGAGCAACAGGCCCGCTATGAGTCCAATCTGAAGAACTACATGGATACCATGAGTTGCATCAGGTTTGCAAGAAAGGAAGGCGCAAGCGAAGGATACACCAACGGACATGCTGATGGGAAGGCTGAAGGACTCATACAAGGTAAAGTAGAAACTGCAAAAGCCATGAAGGCGAAAGGTTTGGAACTATCATTTATTGCAGAATGCACGGGGCTTCCTATAGAAGAGATTGAGAACCTGTAACAACAATATGGCTTATAAAGAAAAATGGAACCTCAGCGGGTTCCATTTTCGTTACTCATAGTCATATTCCACCTCTACCAGGAAAAGGGCGTTGCCGGGTACTGAGTGCCCTGCTGCACAGCGGTCTTTTTTGGCCAGCATCTCCTTTATCCATTCCGGTTCCCTCTTGCATGTTCCAACCTCCAGCAGGGAGCCTACCATTGCCCTCACCATGTTGCGGAGGAACCTGTTGGCAGTAACCGTGAATACAAAATGCCTGGAGGTGGCAAAATCTTCCGAATCCATGGGTTCCCATCTTGCGTGGGTAACATTGCAGATTGAGGTCTTGTTCCCACCGTTTACCTTTTCAAGGCTGGTAAAATCCTGTTCGCCAAGGAAGTATTGTGCCGCCTGGTTCATCTTTTCAAAATCAGGGGTGCGGTTTGGCAAAAAGTATGAGAATTCAGAACAAAACGGGTCTTTTTCTGTATGTATATAGTATTTGTAGGTTCTGCTTCTGGCGCTGAACCTGGCATGCATGTCGTCTGCAACCGGATATACCGAATGTACGCATATCTCTTTGGGAAGAATGGCATTCATTTTGTAAATGACATGGCTGGCAGGCGGCATTTTACCGCTGAAATCAAAGTGGGCAATGTAGTTGCGGGCATTCACTCCGGCATCTGTGCGCCCCGCTCCGGTAACCTGCAGGGGTTCTTTGAAGAGGATTGAGAGCGCTTTCTGCAGTTCGGCCTGCACGCTGTTGGCATTTTCCTGTATCTGCCAGCCGCTGAATGCCGAACCATTGTATGACAAACAAATGAAATATCTCATAAAAAGTTGTAAATTTGCAGCTTGTCATGCGCAGAATGCGGGAATACAGCTGCATTTGCAGCAAAATTAGCTATTGGAATAAAATTTTGAAAATTAAAAATATAAAACATCAGTATGGAAACTGTTAACATTAAGGAATTGAATGAGAGAATCCAGAAGGAGAGTGCCTTTGTGGATATCATTTCAATGGAGATGAACAAGGTGATTGTAGGACAGAAGCATCTTGTTGAGAATCTCCTCATAGGCCTCCTTGCAGACGGCCATATCCTTCTTGAGGGTATGCCGGGCCTTGCAAAGACTCTGGCCATAAATACGCTTGCAAACATTGTGGATGCAAAGTTCAACAGAATCCAGTTTACACCTGACCTGTTGCCTGCAGATGTGATAGGTACCATGATCTACAGCCAGAAGAGCGAGCAGTTTCAGGTGAAGCAGGGCCCTATCTTTGCAAACTTTGTGCTTGCGGATGAGATAAACCGTTCTCCTGCAAAGGTGCAGTCCGCGCTACTTGAGGCAATGCAGGAGAGGCAGGTTACCATTGGTGACAATACCTACAGGCTTCCAAAGCCGTTCCTTGTTATGGCAACCCAGAACCCGGTGGAGCAGGAGGGTACATATCCGCTTCCTGAGGCGCAGGTTGACCGTTTCATGCTGAAGGTGGTTGTAAGCTACCCAAAGAAGGAGGAGGAGAAGCTCATCATAAAGATGCACAATGCAAGGGAGTTTCCAAAAGCATCCCCAGTACTCAAGCCTGAGGATATTGTACGTGCCCGTGAGGTTGTGAAGGATGTATATATGGATGAGAAGATTGAGAAGTACATAGTTGACATTGTGTATGCAACCAGAACCCCTGAGGAGTATGGCCTGGGCAAGCTCAAGGACCTCATCTCATACGGTGCATCACCACGTGCCAGCATTTCTCTTGCAATGGCTTCAAAGGCGTATGCGTTCATAAAGAGGAGAGGCTATGTTATTCCTGAGGATGTGAGGGCGGTATGCTACGAGGTGCTGAGGCACAGGATTGGCCTTACTTACGAGGCAGAGGCTGAAAACATCACAACCGAGAACATAATTACAGACATCATCAATACAGTTGAGGTTCCATAACAGCAGCGGAGGGTTTTGCAATGGACAATGATTTGCTGAAAAAAGTAAGGAAGATTGAGATAAAGACAAAGTCCTTGTCCCACCAGATCTTTGCCGGCGAGTACCACTCTGCCTTCAAGGGACGCGGTATGGCGTTCAGCGAAGTGAGGGAGTACCAGTTCGGGGATGATGTGAGGAATATGGACTGGAATGTCACAGCCCGTCTCCGCGCCCCGTACGTAAAGGTGTTTGAGGAGGAGAGGGAGATGACTGTTGTACTCCTTATTGATGTAAGCTCGTCGGGAATATTCGGTACAACCACAAAGACAAAGAGGGAGCTGCTGGCTGAGATTGCCGCGGTGCTCTCTTTCTCTGCATCTGCCAATAATGACAAGGTGGGTGCGCTGTTCTTCAGCTCCAGGGTGGAGAAGTTCATCCCTCCAAAGAAGGGTAGGAGCCATCTGCTTAGGATAATCAGGGAGCTTCTGGAGTTCCAGCCTGAGACTCATGGCACCAACATTTCTGAGGCGTTGAGGTTTCTTACCAATGCAATAAAGAGGAAATGTACTGCATTCCTCCTTTCGGACCTTATGGATGTGGACGGTGAGAGCAGGCCCAACTATGAGGAGGCCCTGAAGGTGGCTGTGAACAGGCATGATCTCTCTGTAATAAACATCTATGATCCGCGTGAGAGGGTGATGCCGGATGTGGGGCTTGTGAGGGTGAAGGATGCCGAGACAGGTGAGGAGCTTTGGGTAGATACCTCAAGCAAGGCTGTGAGGAACCACTACAACAGCTGGAGTACGGGGGTGTTCCAGCAGGCGAAGACCCTGTTCAACAAGTTCAATGTTGACAGTGTAAGCATAAATACAGACCAGGATTATGTGAAGGGTCTGATAACTTTGTTCAAACAGAGATGAGAAGGTTACAATATATATTGATGCTGGCTTTTGCAGTTCTGGCGGTGGAAAGGCTCTCCGCACAGGAGCAGATGATACCTATAGAGAAGCCGGCATGGCTTGAGATAAAGGAGTCTTCCTTGTCAAGGGATTCAATCCTTGTGGGGGAGCAGGTTGTGTGGAGCACGGTGCTCTCAATGCCACAGGAGCAGGAACTGCTCTTTGCACCTTATGCGGAGGTGGTTGAGGCCGAGAAGGCACCCATTGATGTGATCCATGATTTCAAGCTGGATACCATTGCCATAAAGAACGGCATCAGGGAGATTGAGGCGAGGCTGCTGCTCACATCATTTGACAGCGGATACTACAAGCTTCCCCTTATGGTGGCGCTCACTCCGCAGGGGGATACCGTTTACCTGGATTCTCCGTTCCTGGATGTGACAAACATTCAGATTGATACCGCAAAGTTTGTGATGCATGACATAAAGGGGCAGATGAGGTATCCCATCACTTTCAGGGAGATGCTCCCTTGGATTGCCTTGGCGCTTGCCTTGCTTCTGTTGGGGTATCTGCTCTACAGATATATCAAATACCGCAGGGAGAACAGGGACTTCTTTGGGAAGCCTGTAGTGAAGGATCCTCCGCATATCATTGCCCTGAGGGAACTGGACAAGCTGCATGGGGAAAAGTTGTGGCAGAACGGCAAGGAGAAGCTCTTCTATACCGGTGTTACCGATACCCTGAGGGAGTATATTGAGGCCCGTTATGGAGTGAGTGCAATGGAGAAGACCTCTGCAGAGATAATGGAGAGCCTAACAGACAAGAAGATAGAGGAGAGGAACTACAGGGAACTTGATGAACTCTTCAAGACTGCAGACCTTGTGAAATTTGCAAAATATTCGCCTCAGGTGCATGAGAATGAGGAGGCGGTTCCGGCGGCAGTGAGGTTTGTGAACGCAACATTCATGCAGGAACTTGAGGATGAGAAACAAAAAGGGGAGGAGCAACAGTAATGTTTTTTGAATATCCAGATCTTTTGTGGCTGCTTCTGCTGCTTGTGCCGGTAGTTGCAATCTATATCTGGCGTGAGGCCAAGGGGCTCAGGCCATATCTGCTTGTATCTTCCGCAACACCGTGGAAATACAGGGGAGGAGGGGTGAAGAAGGCTGCAAGGCACCTTCCGTTCATACTCAGGTGCGTGGCACTGGCAGCAATCATTGTGGCTATAGCCCGTCCCCGCTCTTCATCCAATTTTGAGAGGATAGACACTGAGGGAATTGACATAGTCCTGGCGCTTGATGTCTCTACCAGTATGCTTGCAAGGGACTTTACTCCCGACAGGATTGGCGCTGCCAAGGATATAGCAATACAGTTTATTGCCGAAAGGCCTTCAGACAGGATAGGCATTGTTGTATTTGCGGGGGAGAGCTATACCCAGTCACCCCTTACAACAGACCGTGTAACCCTGATAAACCTTCTCAAGGAGGTGGAGACAGGAATCATTGAGGATGGTACTGCAATAGGAAACGGACTGGCTACAGCAGTGGCAAGGCTTAAGGATTCGCAGGCAAAGAGCCGTGTGGTGATACTCCTTACAGATGGTGTGAACAACTCGGGAGAGATTTCTCCGCAGATGGCTGCAGAGATAGCCCAGACATACGGAATAAGGGTATATACCATTGGCGTGGGCGCGGAAGGGACTGCACCATACCCTGTGATGACACCTTTTGGTGTGGACATCCAGCAGGTTGAGGTGCAGATTGACGAGGCGCTCCTGCAGGATATAGCGCAACAGACAGGCGGCAAGTATTTCCGTGCAACGGACAACACCAAGCTGCTTGAAATCTATGGCGAGATAAACAAGATGGAGAAGAACAAGACTCTGGTTGACAGCTTTCCAATCTATAGGGAGCTCTTCATGAGCTTTGCACTCGCTGCACTGGCAGCCATTGTGCTTGAGCTTCTTCTGAGACTATTTGTAACAAGACAGATACCGGATTAAAGGAGGAGAGTGATGATACATTTTGCACAGGCTCAATATTTATTCCTTATACTGCTTATCCCGTTCTTCTTTCTGGGATATGCACTTTTCCGCAGGGAGAGGAACAGGAAGATTGCCAGAATAGGCAACCCCCGCCTTATGGATGCCCTCATGCCAAAGCGCTCAAGGGCCAAAGGATGGGTAAAGGTTTCCTTTTTTGCAGTGGCATGGCTCTTCTTTGCCATAGGGCTTGCAAGGCCCCAGATGGGTGCAAAGCTTAAGGAGACCAGCCGTAAGGGGGCGGAGATAATGATTGCACTGGATGTCTCAAACTCAATGCTTGCACAGGATTACTATCCCAACAGGCTTGAAAGGGCAAAGCTTGCAATATCGCGCCTTGTAGACAAGCTCCACGGAGACCGCATAGGCCTTATTGTCTTTGCAGGTCAGTCCTTTGTGCAGCTTCCCATAACAACGGATTATGTCTCTGCCAAGATATTCCTCAATACCATAGGTACGGAGTCTGTCCCTGTGCAGGGTACAGCTTTGGGAGATGCCATAAACACTGCAATCAAGAGTTTCAGCAGCGAGGCTCAGATGCAGCAGGACAACAAGGCCATAATCCTCATCACCGACGGAGAGAACCATGAGGATGATCCTGTAGAGGCGGCACGTATGGCAGCCGAGGTAGGCATAAGGGTGTTCTGTATAGGTGTTGGTTCCCCTGAGGGAAAACCTATCCCATACGGTCCGGACGGAGACCTGATGAAGGACAAGGAGGGGAACATAGTTGTGACCAAACTGGATGAAAAGGTGTTGGAGGAGGTTGCGGCTGCAGGAAATGGTGCGTATATCCGCGCCGGAAATGCGGAGTTCGGGCTCAATCCCATTATTGATGAGCTGAAGCAGCTGCAGGAACAGCAGTTCCAGTCTGTAGTTTTTGAAGATTTTGAGGAACAGTATATGTATTTCTTTGCAATAGCGCTTGTATTCCTCCTGTTGGAATTCCTTGTAGGGAGCAGGAGGGTAGGAAGAAGGATGTTTGCAGTGGTGCTCCTGATGGGAATCTCGGCGGTATCTTCGTTTGCCCAGACAGACAGGAAGGAGGTGAGGCAGGGTAACAGGTTCTTCAAAGATGGCAACTACAAGGAGGCAGAAGTTGAGTACAGGAAGGCCCTGATAAAGGATTCCATGTCTGTGGCTGGAAACTACAACCTTGCCAATGTGCTCATCAAGGAGGATGATGCCGCAAATGCGGAACTGATATATGCCAGGCTTGGGGATACAATCTCCAAAGTGCCGGTTGAAGTGGATTGGGAGAATGGAAGTACAGTGAGGGGGAAGGGTGATGTTGCCCCTGACTATTACCATAACCTGGGCAATGCCATGCTGGCCCAGAAGAAGTATCAGGAGGCTGTGGATGCCTACCGCAACTCGCTGAGGAGAAACCCTGGCGACAATGAGACCAGAGAGAACTACATCTACGCCAAGAAGAAGCTGGAGGACCGGCAGAACCAGCAACAGAACCAGCAACAGAACCAGCAACAGAACCAGCAACAGCAACAGAACCAGGATCAACAGCAGCCTCAGAACCAGGACCAACAGCAGGACAATCAGGATCAGAATAAGGACCGTAACCAGGATAGGCAGAATCAGCCCCAAAATCAGCAGCAGGACCAGCAGCAGCCCCAGCAGCAGCCCCAGAGCCAGCCTAAGATAAGCCCTCAGGCAGCGGAGCAGATGCTGCAGGCAATGCAGGAGAAGGAGAACCAGACCCAGGAGAAGGTGAAGGAGGAGAAGGCAAAGGCTCTCAGGTCCCGACAAAAAGAGAAGAACTGGTAATTTTTGGAAGTGTAAAAATTTTTAAGAGATGAGATATTTGAAGAAGGTGTTTCTGGCACTTTTACTTATGGCCGGTACTGCAGCTTTAGCGCAGAACACTTTTACAGTTGATGCCCCAAGGGTGGTAGGGCAGGATGAGGTATTCAGGATAGTGTTTACCGCAGACGGTGAGATGACAGACTTTTCAAATCCTACGGTTACCGGGGCGGAGATACTTGCAGGACCCTCGCCATCCAGGATGCACAGCACACAGATAATCAATGGGCAGCGTACTGAGCGGGTGGAGATGAGCTATACATTCATACTAAGGCCTACAGCTGCCGGTACTGCCACAATTTCTCCCGCAACAGCAGTAATAGGCGGAAAGGAGTACCGTACCAGGGAGCTTTCAATTGAGGTTGTGCAGGGGGCGGCAGGCAATGGGGGGCAGCAGCAACAGAGCGGTGAAGCCACCGGAAATGCTCCGGTACAGCGCCAGCCATTGGGTGAAGTCTCTTCATCTGATGTGTTCCTGCAGCTTTCGTTCAGCAAGACAAAGGTTGTGAAGGGAGAGCCTATCATTGCAACCCTCAAGCTCTATACAAAGGTTCCGATTGCCGGTTTTGAGGATATCAAGTTCCCGGTATTCAACGGGTTCTGGAGTCAGGAAATTGAGACTCCGCAGAACATCAATTTTGTGAGGGAGAATGTAGACAACCAGATATACAACTCAGCTGTATTGCGCAGATATATGCTTCTGCCGCAGCAGACAGGAGATCTGGAGATAAAGCCTGCAGAGATGATATGCCAGGTGCAGGTAAGGACATCAACAGGCGGAGGAAGGTCCATTTTTGATGATTTCTTTGATTCCGGATACCATGTGGTGAAGAAACGTGTTAACTCCGGTGTATCAAAGATAAAGGTTTCACCCCTTCCGGCAGGTGCTCCTGCAACATTCGGACAGGGTGTTGGCAACTTTACCCTCTCTGTGGAACTCAGCAGGGACAGCGTGAAGGCACATGAGGCAGGTTCGGTGATTGTAACTGTAAAGGGCAGCGGCAACCTCAATCTCATTGAGGCCCCTAAGGTACAGCTCCCGGCAGATTTTGAACTGTATGATGTAAAGACAAACAATAACTATTCATACGGAAGCAACGGAATATCGGGAAGCAAGACATTTGAATTTCCGTTCATTCCACGCAGTGAGGGGCTATTTGAGATTCCTCCTATGGAGTATACCTACTTTGATATAAAGAGCGGCAGGTATGTGACACTGAAGAGTGCACCGGTTGAAATAAAGGTTTCCAAAGGGGACAATGTTGCCGGTTCGGGTACCCTTGTGCAGGGAATTTCCAAGCAGGCAGTGGCCAACTTGGGCGAGGATATCAGATATATCCTGCAGGGTGCTCCGGAACTTGGCCGTAAGGGGAGCTTCTTTGTGGGGAGCGTAAGTTTCTTCATTGTGCTGGCGGTACTTGCACTGCTGTATGCAGCCGCTTATCATCTGCTTAAGAGGAATGCAAGGCTGAGGGGAGATGTTGTGAGGACAAGGAACAGGAAGGCCAACAAGGTGGCAAGGATGAGGCTGAAGCTGGCCCAGAGCTATCTTGGGCAGAACCTGAGGGCTCCGTTCTATGAGGAACTGCACAAGGCGCTGCTCGGATATGTGAGTGACAAGCTGGCGATGCAGTTTGCAGACATGCAGAGGGATACCATTAAGGAGACAATGGAGCAGAAAGGGGTTTCGGTAGCAAACATAGATGAGTTCATGCAGCTGCTGGATGAGTGTGAGATGGCAAGGTATTCTGCAGGAAGCGGCTCTGAAGGTATGCAGGCACAGTATGAAAAGGCAATGGCTGTAATTTCCAGCCTTGAAGGTGAACTTTAAACAAATTGGATTGCGATGAAAAGGATATTGATATATTTCTTGATGTTGCTGCCGCTTGCCGGCCATGCGGCAAATGACAACGGAAGGCTCTGGACAGAGGCCAATGATGCCTATTCAATGGGGCAGTATGAGGGTGCACTTGACAGCTACAGGCAGATAGAGGATTCGGGCTACCAGTCATACAAGCTCTTCTATAATATGGGAAATGCATATTACAAGCTGGGGGAGAATGGAAAGGCCATACTCTACTATGAGAAAGCACTGAAGCTGGATCCGTCGGGAACAGATGCAATTAATAATCTGCAGATTGCAAAGCTGCAGACCCTGGATAAGATTGAGGTGCTCCCTGAGCTGATAATAGCAACCTGGATAAAGGATGTGAGGAACCTCATGTCTTCTGATTCATGGGCTTACCTGGCTGTAGGCTTCCTGGTTCTGATGATGTTCCTGTTGCTGATGTTCAAGTTTGCCCCAACCTCAGGAAAGAGGAAGTTCTCATTTGTCCTGGCTTGTGTGACGTTACTCCTTGCCATCTTCTCAATCCTCTTTGCCGCCAGCCTCAAGGCAAATGCAGACAGTGAGGATACCGCAATTGTGATGGTTCCCGTGAGCAACATAAAGAGTGCCCCCAACTCTACAGGCAACAACCTCTTCATATTGCATGAAGGCTCAAAGGTGGAGATTCTGGAAGAGGCCGGGCAGTGGTGCAGGATTGAAATCTCAGACGGAAGGCAGGGATGGATGCAGAAGGGGGATATTGAGGTGATATAAAGAAACCTGAACAGGTTGGCCCGCCGGGCCAACCTGTTTTGCTGCTATAGTTTTCAGTACTTACAAGACTGATATTATAGTTTTACATCGGATTTATCACCAAACATCTCTTCCGGGGAAAATGGGTTCTCGTTTCCAAACAACTGGAGAATTTCATGTCTTGACAAGCTGGAAGGATAATTTACATAAGGCATTGAATCTATATGTCCAAGAAGTTTGCCAATATACCTTAGCAATTCATATTCTTCAATTGTTGTTGATTCAACATCCTTTGATTTTGCCACATATCTGTCATCAAATGTCAAGCTTCCCCAAAATTTTACACCACTTACAATAGTATGTTTAATGGTATTTACTATGACTTTTGTTTCCCCCTGTGATACAGCAACCAAATCAATTTTAAATTCATAATGCTGTCGTGGATTTGGTACATATTTCCTTTTGTTTTTACTTCGGTATGTATAGACATAAGAGAACTTAGGAGGGACTATGTCTCTCAGTATTAGGGAGTCTCCATCATAATCCATCATTCTCAAGCCCTTGAATTTACCATAATGACCTATATATAATATGCATTTCCTGACACTGTCAATAGGAGCAGGGAACGTGTATTCGGTTGGATTCGTACCCACATAATCTATTCGTACAATATCAGACTCTTGATAAGTCCTATAAAGCCCATAAAGAATATATATGGCAAGCAGCACGAACAGACAATATAATATCCTTTTAAAATAGTTGTCTATTTTCATCAGTTTCTAATTATCATAGCTTAGTAGCCAATTATCAAAAGTTTGTTCTAAAGCAATGCATGCCTTATCTGAATTTATCTCTTAAATTGTTTCAGTTTTCTTTGTCCTCTTCGTTTATCCATTTTCTCTTTCACGACTTTAGTGTGCTTTATCCATTCCTGCTTGTCATTATCATCCCAAAAGATTGTCTTTTCCCATTCCTTTCTCATATCCTCTACCTGGTATAGCTTGATTTTACCATCAGGATGTTTCTCCGCCAAATCAATAACATAAATA
>JAFUMO010000034.1 GCA_017482565.1 Bacteroidales bacterium
ATACCATATGTCCGATGAATATATGCATAACTATATCCATCTTCTAGTAACGCCATATACTTTAGGCGATCTTCGTAATTGTGTTTTATAGACATAACAAAACCCCGAAAGTTTTTTGTCTAACTTTCGGGGTTCATATCAAAATTTACCCTTTTGAGTCACCCTCATTTTGCTTCTTCAAGACAGCATCTTCTCCAGTTCACTTACCGGTACACCCAGGAGTTTCATCTTCCGGGCCACAAGGGGCAGCTCATTCTCCAGGAACTCCGTCCTCTGCATCTGAAGGATTCTGGCAGGGGCATCGGAAGCAACGAAGTACCCTATCCCCCTCTTGTTGTAGATTATCTCCATTCCCTGCAGGTGCTCATACACTCTGGCAATGGTGTTGGGGTTCACTCCCAGTGAAACTCCCAATTCCCGTACGGAAAGGATACGCTCGTCGGGAAGATATTCTCCTGAGAGGATTTTCTCACAGATTGAATCTGCAATCTGGAGGTAAATGGGTTTGTTCTGATTGAAATCCATAAGCGTCTCCCGTTATGAAATTTGAATTTTCCTTATTCTTAGGTAAGTGAAGGCGTAGAAAAATATTGCTGCTACAAAATACACTACAGCAGTTATACTCTCTACTGTCTCTGCCTTCAATTGAAGAACGGCTATATCCACGTTGCCGTCAGCAAACAAGTTGTTATAGATATACCCAGAAATTACCACACCCCACAAGAAGGCAAGGGTTAATATGCACAACAGGGTTTTTGCAGGCGCAGCTTTCTTGAAGAACACATTTCCCAAAATAGCGGCACCAATAATGGAAAACAACCCTACTGCACCCCTGAACAGAACCATATAATCTATGGTAACAAATGTACCATATTGGCTGCTGAAGAGCAAGACAAGCACAGCATCAAGCAGATAAATGCTCAACATAAATGCAGCCGGTACAAGAATCAGCGATATGGATACCATACTTGCAAACTTCTCAAGAGAAGAGGCCGGCAACATTATGAAGGAGCCCAACTCATGTTTCTGTCTGAATGCCGAATATATTTTAAAAGGGATGTAAAATACAAATATGACACACATTGCAGCATAAATATCAAACCTCTGCCCTTCCGGAAAACTGTTCCCGAAATCCATCAGCTGGTGCAGTACATGCGGCATTGCAAGAAGTACCAAAAACATTGTCCCAACCGCAGGAACCCTCATCTTAAGGTCATACTTCAACACCTTAAGGAATCTCTCAAATGAAAATATATTGTTGTCCATAACTATCTCTATTTATTGGTGAACATATCCTTGAACAAAGCCTTGTTTACCAGGGCGCAATTGAAAAGCACCTCCAGGTCAACAGGAGTCTCGGCACCTGTAAGGTTCTGCCTTACTGTAAAGTATCCCCTCAAGTCCTGCTGGCAGTAAAGGGCGCCGGAATCCTTTTGAGGCTCAATTGAGAAGGAAAGCTTCTCTGTTATCTCCCCAATGGAGGCATTGAGCAGGATACCCTCGCGGTCCATTATGATGATAGGGTCAATCACATTCTCCAGGTCCTTCACCTGATGTGTGGAGATGATGATAAGCTGTTCATCTGAAGCGTTCTCAGCTATAAGCCTCCTCAGAAGGGCCTTGGAAGGGATATCCAGTCCGTTGCTCGGCTCATCCATCAGCAGCACCTTAGTCTGCAGCGACAAGGCCACCGCAATTATCGCCTTCTTCTGCTGTCCGTGAGAAAGCTTTGTAAACCTGGCTTTTGGATTCACGCCAAACTCACTGAGGATATTGTAGAACCTGTCGGGAGAAAAATTGGGATAAAACTCACCCAGCTGCAGGGCATATTTCTCCACCTGGATATTGCTGCCCTGAAAATCCTCCGGCACATAATAAATATCCTGCAGGAAAGAGGGATTCCTCCTGTAAGGCACCTCCCCTGCAACAGTACAATCACCACCCTCTACCTTCAATAATCCCGACAAAATCTTCAGCAGGGTTGACTTTCCAACCCCATTCTCCCCCAGAAGACCATAAATCCTCCCCTGGTGCAGCTCCATACATACGTTATTGAACACCTTGTGCTTCCCGTATGAAAAACTCACATCCTTGATTGTAATCATATCCATCCTCTTTATTAGTGTATTAGTTATCTATTACACTACAAAGGTAAGAAGATTATTTTAAGATGCAATAGGTATGTAAAAAAAAAATCCACCCGCAGGGGGTGGATTTCAAATTTTAATCAAACTCTCTACAACATCTTATGGAAGGTATATGAGTTTGCCTGGGCGGTTGGCATTATTACCATATCATTGATGTTCACATGCGGCGGGCATTTTACCATATAGAGGATTGCATCTGCCACATCAAGTGCCGTGAGCGGGGTGAATCCCTTATATACGTTGTCCGCACGGTCTACATCCCCTTTGAAACGGACAATTGAGAACTCTGTCTCCACTGCTCCAGGGCAGATTTGTGAAACCCTGATGCCGTATGGGAGCAGATCTATCCTCATACCCTTTGTAAGGGCATCCACAGCATGTTTGGTAGCACAATATACATTTCCGTTGGCGTAGGCCTCCTTGCCTGCAATTGAACACAAATTAATGATATGTCCCTTGCCCTGAACCTTCATATAGTTGGAAACCACACGGGTAACATAGAGGAGCCCCTTTACGTTTGTATCAATCATCCTCTCCCAATCATCAACTACACCGTCTTGCACAGGGTTGAGCCCCACGGCCAGACCGGCATTGTTCACAAGTACATCTATATCCTTCCACTGTGCAGGAAGAGTTCCCAAATTGGCCTCCACCTCTGCCTGTGAACGTACATCAAACACCAACGGAAGCACCTTAATGCCACATTCTCCCTCCAGAGTTTGGGCCACCTGCCGGAGCCTTTCCCCGCGGCGGCCTGTAATGATGAGGTCATACCCCTCCTTTGCCAAAAGAAGCGCAGTTGCCTCCCCTATTCCCGATGTTGCACCGGTAACCAAAGCTATCTTTGCCATATTATAATGTATATGCTATATTCTCAACCTGGTTCATAACCCTCAAGAAGTTCTCTCCAAGGATGCACTTGATATCCTCATCAGAGTAGCCTCTCAGCTTCAGCTCCTCAGTGATAACGCCAAACTTTGATGCATCCTCCAATCCTGCAGGAGGTGACTCAATGCCGTCAAAATCAGAGCCCAAGCCTACGTGTTTCACACCCACAAGCTTAACTACGTGGTCTATATGGTCCACCAGCAGCTTGTAAGATGGCCTTGGGGTTGAATACAATGCCTCGTGGGCCTTCTCATATCTCTCCTTGCGGCGTTTGCAGCGCGGATGGAGCTGGTAGTCAATCAGGGCCTCATCAAACTCATCGCAAAGATGACCTGCAACCTTTGAATACTCAGGATCTATGAATGAAGAGTAGAAGTTTATCTGTATAACACCTCCTGCAACAGCCAGATCCTTTATCATCTGGTCTGTCATGTTGCGCGGATGGTTGCACAAGGCCCTGCAGCATGAGTGGGTTGCAACAATTGGAGCCTTTGAATATTTGAGGCAGTCATAGAAACTCTCATCTGAAAGGTGCGACACGTCAATCATCATGCCCAACCTGTTCATCACCTCAATCACCTGCTTGCCGAACGGGCTCACGCCACCCCATCTCTTCTCCTTAGGGGCACATGAATCACAAATCTCATTGTTTCCTGCGTGGGTAAGTGTCATATATCTCACACCCATCTTGTAGAAAAGCTTCAGCAATGAAAGGTCCTTCTGTATAGGGGAACCGTTCTCAAGTCCAATGAAAATGGCAGTCCTCCCCTGTGCCTTCAACTCACGGGCCTCACGCACCGAGGTTGCCAGTCCAACCTTCTTGGGATTCTCATCAATCACCTCGTGGGTAAGTGCAATAAGCTGCAGGGCACGGCGCGTTGCCTCATCGGGAGAAAGGGAATTTGAAGTGTAGGCTGCAAAGAATACACCATCCACCCCACCCTCCTTCAGGCGGTCAAAATCAATATGTCCAAGTTTCCTCCTCTTTGAGACATCCTGTCCCCTGATAATTGCAAGAGGGGTATCTGAATGTGAATCAAGCACAAAGGCTTCCTTATGAAGTTCAGCTGCTGTCATAATATATAATTGTTAAATTTGTATTCGGTCCCCGGGTTCCGGGAAAGTCGGTCCCCGAGTGTCAACAAATTTAGTAAAAATTATAGCACAAACTGCAACAAACCAAAAAACCCACCGTCTTATAGGTGAAAAACAGAGGGAATGAACCGGCTTACAGACATAAAGGAGATATACAGGATATATTCGCAGCAGCTCTACTTCACAGCCCTGCGCATCACCGGAAACAGTTTTGACGCTGAGGAGGTGATGCAGGATACAATCCTCAAGTGGTACTCTTTTCCACAGAAGGAGGGCATAGAGAAGATTGGGAGCTGGCTCAAGAGCGTATGCATCCGCAAGTCTCTGGACAAGCTGAGGGAAAAGCACCGCACAAAGGAGTTCCTTCAGGAGTACAAGGAGGAAGCGGCACTCCCGCCGGAAAACAAAAACCTGCAGTACTCAGTTGAACAGATAAGGAAAGCCATCCTCCTGCTTCCCGACAACTACCGTACAATCATCTCCCTCCACCTCTTTGAGGGATATGACTACCAGGAGATTGGGGAGATAACAGGCACAAAGGAGACAACCATAAGGAGCCTCTACAAAAGGGCAAAAGACAGGCTTGCAGCAACAATACAGGAAAATAAAGGAGCATAGAATGGAAAACTTGGAAAAATATATACAGGACAATCTGGAACAATTCAACAGCGGAGAGATGCCACAAGGGCACCAGGAGCGCTTTCTGGCAAAGTTTGGGGAACTCCAGGCCCAGGAGGAGAAGAGGGCAGCCGCAAGGCCGCGCCGCCTGTTTTCCCGCAGAAGCCTCTTTACCGCCTCTGCAGCCGCAGCAGCAATAATCATTGCCCTGTTTGTAACCCTCCAGCAGGAAAGTGAGGAGAAGTACATAATAGGAATCCAGGAACTGGCTCAGGAGATGTACATGGAGGAGGCTGAAATCCTGCAGATGCTCCCTGAAGATGAACACATGATGATAAACTCGGTAAAATCAATAACCCAGGAGGCAATCCCCCTCACCGAACAGCTTCCCGACGAACTCTCCCCTGAAAAGAGGGCAGAAATCCTGAGGGAATACTACAAGGCCAAGACAGCCGGACTTAAAAGGATAAAGACACTTTATGCGCAGAGTGACCAGATAATTGATTAACAAACTAAAAACTGAACAGATATGAAGAGATTCTTCCTTTCATTGGCAATTATTGCAGCTGCAACGTTCACTGCATTTGCCCAGAACACTCTCACCAAAGAGTACAACTTTGGAAAGATAACCAGCATTGACGCAGGGTCAGTCTATGATATCATAGCCACCCAAGGCAATTCGGGAAAAGTAAAGATTGTATGTGATGAATATTTCAAGGACGGGCTCATAGTAAAATACTACAACGGAAAACTTGAACTGGGGCTTGAATCCACAAAAATCAAGAACAAGAACAACGTTGAAGGGATAAAGGTATATCTCCAGATGCCTACAATTGAGGAACTTGACCTTAGCGGAGCTTCATCCTTCAAGGCCTCAGGAAGCTTCAGGACTGATGAACTGGAACTGGACTTGAGCGGAGCCTCATCTGTAGAGGGGCTTGAAATAAGCGGGAGGGAGCTTTCAATGGATTGTAGTGGAGCCAGCTCACTTTCAATTACAGGAGACTTCAATACCGTGGAAGCAGACATTTCAGGTGCTTCAAATGTAACCCTTAACGGAAACAGCAGCCAGCTGGAAGGTGAGTTCAGCGGAGCTTCAAATGTAAAGGTCAACGGCAACCACAAGCAGACCGATGTAACCTGCTCCGGAGCCTCAAACCTTACCCTAACAGGAAAAACAGACTACCTCAAGTCTGTAACCACCGGAGCCAGCAACCTTAAGGCGCAGGAATACACAGCCCTGAACGGATATGCACAGGTAAGCGGAGCCAGCAACGCAAAGGTAAGATGTACAGGAGACCTCAAGATAATGGTAGGCAAAGCCTCAAAACTCACCTACTACGGCAACCCGAACATCATAAACCTTAACGCAGACAATAACATAAGAAAAGGGGATTGATAATCCCCTTTTAAATAAAAAGCAATAAAAGAAGAGATTTCAAGGCTTGCGAACTCCCGAGAACCGGAGTTACCTTACGGTAATGAGGATTTGAGGGCGGAGCATAACGCAGAAATCTCTTCTTTTATTGCTTTTTCTACCACCCAAATGGATGCGCAGTCAGCGGAAACTTGGCCAGCGGATGATAATCCCCAACAAGCCCCACCGGTACCGCATCATTGATGTCGTTTACAATCTGTATGCAGTTGCGGGCCTCTGAAATCCTGAATCCTTTTCCGGCAAGAATATTCTCATAGCTTCGGATGTGCAGCTCGGTAAATCCGGCACTGAACTCAAACTCGCTCCCGTCTATCATAATGGTACGGTAAGTGCGCTTCTCCCCCTGAACCGCATTTGCAGGAAGATGGTCTGCATTTATGCTCAGGAAATACCTCACACGGGCTTTTTTCAACTCCAGGAATCCGGCCACCCTGTCGTGCGACTTAACGTGTACAATATTCTTCTGTACAGGTCCGAATATCCACTGCAGCATATCATAGAAATGCACACCTATATTGGTTGCCACACCGCCGCTCTTGCGCTCGTCCCCTTTCCAGCTGGTATAGTACCAGTTGCCTCGGGAGGTTATATAAGTAAGGTCCACATCATAAACCTTGTCTGCCGGGCCGTTGTCTATCTTCTCCTTCAGGGCCACAATTGAATCATGCAGCCTCAATTGGAGTATATTGTATGCACAGCACCCTGTCTCCTTCTCAATCTGCTCCAGGGCATCTATATTGCGGGCTTTCAGGACCAGGGGTTTCTCACATATCACATTGGCACCCAGGCGCAAGCCATAGCGCACATGGGCATCATGCAGGTAGTTGGGGGTACAAACCGAGACAAAATCAATTTTACCGGAAGTATTCCTCAATCTGGTACAATGCCTGTCAAACAGCTCCTGCTGGGTGAAGAAACTGGCCTGCGGAAAGAAACTGTCCATAATTCCCACGCTGTCAAACGGGTCATAAGCCGCCACAAGGTTGTTCCCAGTATCTTTTATTGCCTTCAAATGACGGGGGGCAATGTATCCTGCCGCCCCTATAAGTGCAAAATTCTTCATATCCTATCTGTAAAATGCTTTAATTGCCCTGCAAATATAATGCAATTGTTCCTCTGTAAGTTCAGTATGCATAGGAAGAGACAATACCCTTCCCGACAATTCCACACTGTTTTCCAATCCCCCAACAACCACAGCCATATCCCTATAGGCCTCCTGATGATGCAGCGGCAGCGGGTAATAGATCATTGAAGGGATATCCCTCCCTGCAAGGAACTCCTTCAGGGCATCCCTTTTGCCGTCCCTCACCTTAATGGTGAACTGATGATATACATGGGTGGTATAATCTGCAGTTACAGGGAGCTCAATCCCCTCCACTGAAGCAAGTTCCTGCAGGTAATAAGCAGCGGCAGCCTGTCGGGAAGCAATGTATTCATCCAGATGCTGCAGCTTCACATCCAATACGGCTGCCTGCAGGGTATCCAGGCGGGAATTGCACCCTATGATGCTGTGGTGGTACTTGACCTTTTGCCCGTGGTTTGCTATGCAGTGGAGCTTCTGTGCAAGGACCTCATCATTGGCAAACATTGCACCTCCGTCCCCGAAGCACCCCAGGTTCTTTGAAGGGAAGAATGATGTACAGCCTATATGGCCTATTGTGCCGGATTTGGGATTCTCCCTGCCGCCGAGCATCCCTTTCCACTGTGCCCCTATCGCCTGGGCATTGTCCTCCACCACATACAGGTTATGTTTTTTGGCAATCTCCATTATGCGCCCCATGTCTGCACATTGCCCGAACAGATGTACAGGTACAATTGCTTTAGTGTGTGGGGTTATGGCATCCTCTATTTTGGAAGGGTCAATATTGAATGTAGCCCAATCCACATCCACCAGCACAGGTACAAGCCCCAGAAGGGCAATCACCTCCGCTGTGGCAACGTATGTGAAGGCCGGAACTATCACTTCATCCCCTCTCTGCAGCCCCAGGGCCATGAGGGATATCTGGAGTGCATCCGTACCGTTTGCACATGTAACCGCATGTTCTGCACCTGTATAATTGGCCAGATTGGCGGAAAATTCCTTACATTTGGCACCGTTTATGAATTGGGCTGTATTTATCACGCTCTGCATGGCGGCATCCACCTCATCCTTAATCTTGAGGTACTGCCCAACCAGATCCACCATTTTTATGTTCATGGATAGTACTTTTATATTATTACAAAGATAATGGAAAAAAGGAAAACATATATTGTGGTAACGGCATTGTTTGTCCTCTACATTGTGGCTGTATTGTGCCTGTGCCTGCTGGACCTTTCAGACAATACCCCTGATCTTCCCAAATACCTGATGGGCATCCCCACAGACAAGGTTGCACATTTTACAATGTACTTTGCCTATCCGGTTGTATGCTGGCTGCTGTTCACCTACAACAAGCAGATAAAGATCAGCCGCAAATACCTGTTCTCCACCATCTTCATCACTGGGCTCGCCTTTGCGGCCTTTACCGAAACCGCACAGGGGCTCCTCACCACCTACAGGGACGCAGACCCTATGGACATGCTGGCAAACTTCCTGGGAATCAGCACCGCCTGCATCCTCATGAAGCTGTTGGAAAAACCTGCCACAAAGGTATGCGACTCAATCCAGAGCTATATGCACAGCAAGCTGTATAAATGAAAGCAGGTACGGACTTTTCTACTCATTATTGTAGTTAAATACCCATACGGGGATACCTTTTGCTTGCGCTATCTCAATCATGTGTTTTGTTCCACTTGATTTTCCATCCCAAAACGCGATGAGATGAGTTGCGATACTCAGCATATCGCACCTTTTGCCATCCCTGAGATTATTTTGACATCCCTTATTTTAAAACTGGTAGAATTATAGAACAAATCATTCAGTTTTTCGCACATATACTCATAATCCTCAAAATCACGTCCTATTCTGCCGCCTTAAAGTTAAAAACTGGTTTGATGACATTAAGGACATCAACCGTATCTGCCATATTCCCGATGATTTCATCCATTGGCTTATATACCATAGGAGATTCATCTTTAGTAGCTTCAGTTACAGTTTCGCTATATATACCATTCATGGATTGGGCAAAATCATCCATATTTATCTGTTTGAATGCCTGGCTTCTGCTCATCACACGTCCAGCACCGTGAGGTGCGGAATGGTTCCAATCCTCATTACCCTTACCAATGCAGATAAGGGAACCGTCACGCATGTTCATCGGGATTATGCACTTTTCACCTTTTCGGGCTGCAATGGCACCTTTTCTGATGATATTGTCATCACCTATGTAGTTATGTACACTCTCAAAAGGGTCATTGGATGCCTCTGCATATCCACACTCTACCAGAAAATCCAAGAGTAAATCTACAATAAGCTTGCGGTTGATAACTGCCCACCGCTGGCACAGGCGCATATCATGAAGATAATCCTCCCTGAAACTTCCTTCCAAATAAGACAATTCTGCAGGGATTGCGGGTCTGCCCATTTTGAATGAACTATGAAGTTTGCGGATAACCTCCTGCAGTTCATCTTTTCTGCCTGAGAGCTTGTATTCGGCTATAAGACGTTTCTGCTCCTCCATCATCTCTGCCCAACCGGACTGACATTTCACAGCCAGTTTCTGATAAATTCCGGCCACTTGCTTGCCAAGATTTCTGCTGCCGGTGTGTACCACCAGGTAATACAAGCCCTGTTCATCCTTGTCCAATTCAATAAAATGATTTCCGCCGCCCAATGTCCCAATAGATTTATTGAGCCGCCTGACATCGTTCAATTCCCTATAGCAACGTATCTGCCGGATGATACTTTTAGCTTCACTATACCTCTCCATATACTTTTGTGGCAAATGAAGATATTCTTCACTCCGGAATTTCCTTCCCGACGGGACAACTTTCAAAATATATTCATTAAAAGCATGGAAATCAATCTCCTTTAAGCATTGGAACGGTTGAACCAATATGCCACAGCCAATATCCACCCCCACAATGTTGGGAATAACCTTTTCTCCCAAATCGCCTGTAAAACCGATTACACATCCCGCCCCGGCATGGACATCCGGCATGATACGCACTTTACAACTGCCGAACACATCAATGGACATCAACCGTTTGATTTGTCCAATGGCAGTTTCCTCCACATTATCTGTGAAGATCTTCACATCATATCTGTCAATTATTTTCATTGTATTTTATACATTCCATATAAAGGCAGCAACAAAAGGATAGAGAAACTCAAGATATAAATAAAACTCCTTGTTATAAAGTTTGAACTATCCCAATATCTGCCAGTCAATATATCCCTGAGATTATCCATATCCCCTTTAGTTCAGCCCAATGGAGTTTTCAATCCATTCTCTGCATACCGAAGTCCATTCTCCACCTATGGGTACAAGATTAAGAATCAACAACATCATTGATTGACATAATATGAATAAACATAGGAAATAGAGTATCCTGCTGATTGCATTATTCTTATTCATTCGCTTAAATCTATTAAAATGTGAATGGAATTATGCTGTAATTTCAGCCATTATCTGACATTCCCGTTGGTTCACTATAATGTCCCATAGGGTTGAATTTTGCAGTTTTGCAGCCGGAATATATTCCTTGTAGCGTTGTTTTTTATCTTTTAATATTCAGAAATTGAGCATGATTTTGCAAAAAATCATAATATGCTTTCATCAAGTCATTATAAAAAGACTTTTTTGGGAATCTTGCACTAAGATGATATGAGTCTATTACAACTTTATTTAAAGAATTATTATAATATATCCAATCGTTTACTTTTTCAAGATTATAACAATTCCCCTTTATGAAGTTTAATATTCTATTACCCGTTTTCTCCGTAGAGCCACAGCATACTATAATATCAGCATCTAACAATAAAACCTGACGTTTCAAGAAATCACTGTACTTATTGATATATTCTACAAGAACCTTATCTTCTATAGAACTTTTTCCAAGCTGTTTTTTTACATTGATTCGAGCTAAAGTACATTTGTCAAAATATTGTATAGCCTCTTCATCCGAGAAACTTTCATAATCAACAAAATGTTCTGCTGTAATATTACCTAATCCATATACAAAATAAAGGTAATTTCCACAAAAATTACCGTTAGTATTAATCAATACATTACCCTCTCCAGTATAGTTCTTACGACCGGTCTCAGCTCGAATATCCCAAGCGCCCTCATCGTTTAAATCCTTTGTTATAAAAAGAATACGTTTAGGAGAATGTTCCCATAACTCTTCCTCATTGCCACGTTCATGAGCCCACCCACCGGTACTACTATTATATATAACGTTACCTCGGTAAAGTATTCCGTCGTGAACAAATTCATCTTGTTCATTATTATTTATTGAAGCAATTTCCCATTCCTTCAATAGCTGTTCGTTGTCAGTAAATATACTCATATCTTTTTCTATTCATTTATCAAATCCCGATTCAAATTCTTTCTTTTAAATTTTCCATATACATTTATTAATTAATACTTTTCAATTTCTCTATCACTTCAATAATCTTCTCAAAGCAATTATCCCTATTGACTTTAACGGTTATTGAACTTCCTAAAATCTCTGTTTCATGTGGAAATTCATTTAGCATTAAAGATTTAAACCACTCTTTCTTGCAGATAAATCAATTTTATATTTGTCCAGCATCTTTTCTATTTTCCCTGCTATCTCTTTACGAAGCCATAACGGTTCAAGCACTTCCATAAATTCACCATTCCATAAAATTTCTTGATAGAAATCGAAAGTAGGACGGATTCTTAATTCAAAAACGCTATATTCATCGGTGGTCTGAATCTCCTGCTGACTATGATGCAAAGGCAATGAACGTAAATAATTGGCCTGACTTGCCGATACTTTCAGTTTCACTTTTTCCACATCGTAATCGCTATCGATAATCACTCCATAGTATTCTCCAAAATACTCAGTAGGATTGAATGAATCGGACATCTTGAATCGGGTATCTGCAAGGAGTTCCAAATGAAGTATGCGGTCAAGGGAGTAAATCATCACCTCATCATAATAGGGACTTCGGGCAGCTACATACCACCTCTGCTTGAATAGTTTCACACAATATGGCTCCACATCAAAAGTGCTGCTTTTGTCACTCCTATAGCTTTGGTATGTCATATTGATAAGCTGCCCCTGCTTCATTGCTTCAATAATAGCAGAAAGATATTCCTGGCCCGATGGCACCTCTTCAAGCAATATCCTGTCTTTCATATGCTGATTATCAATAAGTAAATTACTTACCGAAATAGTATTCAGCAACCAGGCACGTATATCGCCATTTTTCAGTTCATCAGCATTGGCAATGTAATAATGATAACCTCCTTTGCGCTCACATTCAATTATCAATCCGAACATCTCCTCTACTGCTATGCGCCACTTATGAAACGTCCTTAGTGCAAGTTCTACACCTTCACTGAGATCATTGTTGAGCCACTTTTCGTTTATCTCTTCAAAAGTAATCCTCCTGGCCTTGTAGATGGTCTCTACTAACCAGACATATTTATTTATCAGATTCTTGGCCATATTATTTCTATATCTGTATCAAAGTTAAAAAGAAGATGTGAATTTTCAGGACACATGTAAAAAAAACTGTCGGGAAAAATATTTTCTTCCCGACAGTGCTATTTTTACTGCTCACGCAGAGTGCGGCTCCCGGCCTTCCCCTCCGCCGGGCATCTGATGATGCCTTATTTCTTCAGCAGATCCAGGCTCCTCTGGATAAAGGCGTGCAGCTCCTTACCCTTGAGCATGTTGTTTGAAAGGAGTGCAAGGTCCGCAGCCTGCTTGAGCAGGTCATTACCTTTTGCAAACTCCTCCATAAGGGATTTCCTCTGGGCTGTGAGCTCCTCAATCTCCTTGTTGCATTTCTCCTTTGCATCCTTGTCTGCAACAGGGATATCCTCAGGCTTCACATCCTTGTTCTTCTCCTCAATGGCCTTGAGTGCCTTGTTGGCCTCATCTGTCTTGGCCTGGATGTCAGCAGCCTTGCAGGCGGTCTCACCCTCCATATCATCAATGATGTTCCTGATGATGCCGTTCTCGTAGTTGAGGGTAATTGTGTATGAATCAGGCATTGAGCCGTAGAAGTTCAAACCTCCGTTCAAGGCGCTCATCTCCCTGTAGCGGCGCATGAACTCACTCTGGGTAATTACAATAGGGGCAGCTGTTGCACCAAGGTTATCCACCTGTACATGGTAGTGGGCACCCTCAGGAAGTACCGCCTCAAATGCATAACCCAAATCCCTCTCCTGGCCCTCCTTCAATACCGGTTTCTCCTTGTTCTCCTTCTGGATGAGGTTGTCTATGCTGTCTGCATCTACACGTGCAAATGTTGAGTTCTCAAACTTGCTCTCAAGGAGGTTCACAAAGTGGGCATCCAGCTGGCTGTCAAAAACAAGCACCTGGTATCCCCTGTTCTTTGCGGCCTCAATGTACGAGTACTGTGCTACAGGATCTGTTGTGTACAGATATACAAGTTTCTTGTTCTTGTCTGTCTGCTCAGCCTCAATGAGGGTCTTGAACTCATCATACTTGAAGTATTTGTCCTCTGTTGTCTTGAAGAGGGCAAATTTTACGGCCTTCTCGTAGAATTTCTCATCCGAGAGCATTCCATACTCAATGAAGAGCTTGAGGTTGTCCCATTTCTCCTGGAAAGCCTCCTTCTCGTTCCTTGAAATCTCATCAAGCCTGTCTGCAACCTTTCTGGTAATGTAGGTTGAGATCTTCTTCACATTTGCATCACTCTGCAGGTAGCTCCTTGAAACGTTCAGCGGGATATCCGGAGAGTCAATCACACCATAAAGGAGTGTAAGGAAATCAGGAACAATGTTCTCAACTGAATCTGTAACGAACATCTGGTTACAGTAGAGCTGTATCTTGTTCTTTGAGATATCCATCCTGTCCTTGATTTTAGGGAAGTAGAGGATACCTGTAAGGTTGAACGGATAATCCACATTCAGATGGATGTAGAACAGAGGATCATCCTGCATAGGATATAGCTTGCGGTAGAACTGCATGTACTCCTCATGGGTAATCTCAGACGGAGTCTTGCTCCACAGCGGAGTTGAATCATTTATGATCTTGTCCTTGTCTGTATCCACATATTTGCCGTCCTTCCACTCTTCCTCTTTCCCGAAAGCAATTGGAACAGGCATGAACTTGCAATACTTGTTCAGGAGCTCATTTACCTTGGCCTTCCCTGCAAACTCCTTGCTCTCATCATCCAGATAAAGGACAATCTCTGTACCGCGGTCAGCCTTCTCAATCTCCTCCATATTGTACTCTGGAGAACCGTCACAACTCCATTTTACAGCCTTAGCACCTTCTTTCCATGAAAGTGTCCTTATCTCAACCTTCTTTGAAACCATAAAGGATGAGTAGAATCCAAGGCCGAAATGGCCGATAATGCTGTTGAGCTGGTCCTTATATTTCTCAAGGAACACACCTGCACTTGAAAAGGCAATCTGGTTGATATACTTGTCAACCTCTTCCTCTGTCATACCAATACCGTTGTCTGTAATGGTAAGTGTATTGTTCTTGTCATCAACTGCAACGCGGATGGTAAGGTCTCCCAGTTCACCCTTGAACTCACCTTTAGATGCTACAGCCTTCATTTTCTGTGTCGCATCCACAGCATTTGCCACAAGCTCCCTGAGGAAAATCTCATGGTCTGAATACAAGAATTTCTTGATTACGGGGAAAATGTTTTCTGTTGTTACCCCAATCTGTCCTTTTGCCATATCTGTAAAAATTATATTATTTTCTGTTTACGGCAACATAAAGAGCAAATGATGTACCAATTGAAGGTTTATGACAAATTGGCGGGGAATTGACACATAAAAAAAGACCTCCAGAATCTCTTCTGAAGGTCCTCAAAGTTGGCGGCTACCTACTCTCCCACTTGGTGTAGCAGTACCATCGGCGCTAACGGGCTTAACTTCTCTGTTCGGAATGGG
>JAFUMO010000035.1 GCA_017482565.1 Bacteroidales bacterium
CTGCAGGAGGCCATTGCCAATGAGGAGTATGAGAGGGCTTCGCAGATAAGCCGCCAAATAGAGGAGCTCAAAAGAGGCCGTAAAAAAGAGGAGAATTAATTATAGATTACATGAAAAAGTATATTTTTATTCTATTTGCCCTGTTTGTGGGCAATATGCTGTTTGCCCAAACCGACAGCATCCAGATTCAGGTGGCTGCAGATACCGTAGCCTCTGTTGTAGAGGAGGTCGCACAGACAGAGGTGGCTGTTGCTGAGAATCCATATAAGGCAATTCTTGCTGAGAAGAACTTTACATTCAATATTGTCTCCATATTGCGTGGAATATGTGGAATGGCCATAATTATCCTTATTGCATGGCTGTTCAGTGTAGACCGCAAGCGTGTAAACTGGGGAACAGTTGGAAAGGCTTTGGCACTTCAGTTTATAATTGCCGTATCGGTATTGATGTTCCCGGCGGTGCAGACTGTTTTTGAAGTGCTGGGAAAATGCTTTGTTGCAGTACTTGACTGGACAAAGGCAGGTTCAAACTTCCTGTTCGGCGGATTGATGGATACAAGCAAGTTCGGCTTTGTATTTGTGTTGCAGATTCTTCCTACAATCATCTTCTTCTCTGCCCTGACCAGCCTCTTCTTCTATCTGGGCGTGCTTCAGAAGGTGGTTTGGGCAATGGGATGGTGCCTTACAAAACTTATGAAACTCTCTGGTGCAGAGTCGCTCTCTTGTGCAGGAAATATCTTCCTTGGACAAACAGAAGCACCGCTGCTGGTGAAGGCCTACATCCCTCAGATGACCAGATCTGAGCTGATGCTTATCATGACATCAGGAATGGCAACAATGGCAGGAGGTGTGCTTGCTGCATATATCGGTATGCTCGGCTGTGGCGACAGACTTATGGAGATAGAGTTTGCAAAACATCTGCTTTCAGCTTCAGTAATGGCGGCACCGGGTGCCATTGCAATATCAAAAATACTTAAGCCTCAGACTGAGGAGGTAGATAATTCGGTTGAGGTCTCTTCTGAAAAGATTGGAAAGAATATCCTGGATGCCATTTCCAATGGTACTGCAGACGGTTTGAAACTTGCAGCCAACGTAGGCGCAATGCTTCTTGTATTCTATGCCCTTATTGCAGGATTCAATTTCATATTCGACAAGATAGGTGACATTACAAGTTTGAATACAGTTATTGCTGAGGCAACTGACGGCCGTTATACAGGCCTCTCTCTGGAGTTTTTCCTGTCATATCTCTTCTATCCGGTAATCTGGCTTACAGGAATCAATGGTGCAGACCTGCCTCTTGTAGGAAGATTGTTGGGTGAGAAACTTATCCTTACAGAGTTTGTAGGCTACCAGAGCCTTGCGACAATGATCCAGACAGGAGCATTTGTCTCTACAAAATCAGTTATCCTGGCAACTTACGTATTGTGCGGATTTGCAAACTTTGCCTCTGTGGGTATCCAGATTGGCGGCATCGGAGGTATGGCAAAAGATAAGGCCCACATTCTGTCAGAATACGGTTTCAGGGCATTGCTGGGAGCAACACTTGTTGCACTTATGTCTGCAGCTATGATAGGTATGTTCCTTGTTTAATCTGGGAACATCTGTATACCAAGATCCTGGACGGATGGCTCAA
>JAFUMO010000036.1 GCA_017482565.1 Bacteroidales bacterium
GGACTCATAGCGGGCCTGTTGCTCTTCTGTAAGTGAAGCAAAATCTGCCGTGTCAAGTACGCCATAAAACATCTTCTTTATCTCTTCCGGCAACCTGGTCTCGGCAACCTCTCTCTTGAGTTCATCTATCGTTTTCATACCATCATGCATTTCACGCAGTAAATATAACAAATATTCATAATACTTGTCACATTCCCCAATCTTCATTCCCTTCATGCACGGCATCTGTATGAGTATGATATTCAGCTTATCCGAGAATACTTTCCTTGCCTTCATATCACACAACTGTATATCCCTCCTCAGTACAGGTTCTTTTTCATAGTTGAAGTTCATGATACAGATGGAATACACTTTCTTTATGTCCTGGTAATCCCACTTGGAACCTCTTCTTCCCATCCTGTCAACCAGCCTGCATGTGTAGTAGATTATCCTCTCGCGCATGTTCTCCACCTGCCTGTTCTGTACCTCTATAAGATACTGTTCCCCATTCTTGTTTATGCATATGATGTCAAATACGCACTCCTTCATTTCCGGAGAATCCGGCAATGACTCGTTGTTCATGAACTCCACATCCACAATAGGTGATTCCGGCATCAGCATCAGGTTCAGGAATGCAATCAGATTAGGTTTGTTTTCCGGTGTCCCGAACAGGTACTTGAATGACCAATCCAGGAAAGGCCTCAATAATCTGCCGTCTTTACATCTTGTCATACTGTCCTTGCGGCTTTCAATTTTCTTCGTCCTCATATCTCTCAAATTTTAAAGGTTAATGAGGGCAAACCTATGGAAGTAAAATGAGACACCGCAACGGATTCGGAAAAACTTAGCGTAAAAAATTGCTGAAAAAGAAAAACTTTCACCCCGCAAAATACAATTGCTGTTTCTGCAATTTCTTTTTATGGAATCATAGGGACTATATTCAAAATTTTATTAAATATGTCCTGATTAAAATCTTTTGATTACTTGCATTACGTGTGATGCAGGCTCTTCTTTTGTGGTAATAGATTTACATTCCCCCACTCCCGCTCAAACATCTCCCGGGTGGCGGCAGGGTCCTTGAGGATTTCCTGGAAGGCGGCCAGGCGGGCGGCGTTCGGGGATTCGGGGATCCAGAGCTTGAGGTAGCCCCCATCGGCGTATTTTTCGGCCATGTGTTCCAGGAAGCGGAGATAGTGCCCCTCCTTGTCCAGTTCAGGGTAGTGTGAGAGGCCGTACTGGATGGTGCGGCGTACAATGGTGGGGCCGTCAATGATGCGGTCAGCCTCAGCCACAATCCTCCCGTAGATGCTCCGTGGGGCATGGCTGCTGGAGGCACGGTGGTCCTCCACCGCCTGGGCCATTGTCTCAATCTGTGCAGGTGTAAAAAGAGGCCTTTTCCCACTGCAGGACGCGGGGCAGTCTCCCCCTGTGGAGCAGGAATTGTCGGGAAGCAGAAAACCTCTCAAAACAACATCTTCCCTCAATATTTTTCCCGACAGCATATGATGCTCCTCCCTTCCCCCGCACAGGCCGGTATCGTGGTAGGCGGCAATTGTGTACACCATGTTGGGGTCCACATTGTAATGGGCGGCAAGCTGGAGGCTCATGCGGATTACCTCCTGCACATGGTCCAGCCGGTGTGCAGGGTCAAAGCCGTTGTACCGCGGCAGAACCTCTTTCTCTATATATGCTGTCAACGGGCGATGCAAGTTGTTCATACACAAGAAATTTTATGCGTGTTGCCCCATTTCGCGTCCCGGTGCTGCGGAGCAACAAAAAGGCGGGCCGCATGGCCCGCCGGATATCATTCAAAAATGTAAACCTTGTCTGACCTGCGGAGTTTCTGCGGAACTGCAATTGAGCAGTGCTCACCCTTAACGGCCTTTTCTGTAGCTGCCAGGTCAACCCTGATCTCGTCTGGCTGGAGCTCCAGCACTCCGGTTGACGGCCCAATTATCAGCAGGTTCTGCCCAACATTTATCTCCCCGGTTTCAACGAGGATTTCAGCCACTCCAATGTTGGCGAAGTAGTTGGTCACCTTCCCTACATAAGTCTTCTTTTTGGTAGCCTTGCTCCCATACACATCACTCCACTCCCCAAGGCGGGCACCCTGGTAGTAGCCGTCCCAGAAGCCCCGGTTGAACACTTCAGAGACACCGGCTTTAAGCTCTGCTGCATACTCAGGGGTATAGGTTCCGGCAATCACAGCATCCGCTGCTGCCCTGTAGGCAGCTGTAACCTTCTTCACATATTCCGCACTGCGGGCCCTTCCCTCAATCTTGAATACGGAAACGCCGGCATCAATTATCTTGTCCATGAACTCAATGGTGCACAGGTCCTTGGGTGACATTATATACTTGTTGTCCACCTCCAGTTCAATGCCTGTCTCAAGGTCTGTCACCTTGTAGCCGCGGCGGCAGAGCTGGTAGCACGCACCCCTGTTGGCCGATGCCCCGTAGTGCTGCAGGCTCAGGTAGCATTTCCCTGAAACGGCCATGCACAATGCTCCGTGGCAGAACATCTCCAGCTGCACCTCCTTGCCTGAAGGGCCCTTGATCCCCTCTTCCACAATCCTCCTCTTAATCTCCTTCACCTGGGGTAGGGTAAGCTCCCTGGCCAGCACAACCACATCCGCAAACTGGGCATAGAACTTCACAGCCTCAAAGTTGGATACGTTCAGCTGGGTTGAGATGTGCACCTCCACCCCAATCTGGCGGGCATATGAGATAACCGCCATGTCTGAGGCAATCACCGCTGTGACACCTGCCCTCTTGGCCTCATCCAGCGCGTGGCGCATAGGCTCAAGGTCATCATTGTATATTATGATGTTGAGGGTAAGATAAGACCTTACATTGTTTTCCCTGCATATCTCAACTATACGGTAAATGTCATCGGGATTGAAATTGTTTGCCGAGTGGGAGCGCATGTTCAGGTTGCCCACCCCAAAATAAATGGAGTTTGCTCCGCCCTGAATGGCAGCCATAAGGCACTCGAAATTCCCCGCAGGGGCCATTATCTCCAGTTCCATCTTACTTGATCCTCTTTATGAGTTTGTCTGCAAATCTCTTGAGCTGCTCCATCTGGGCAGGGGTGAAGTCCATCTTCCCGACAATTTCCATTGCCTGGTTGTAATACCCCATGATGGCCTTTTCCGCACCCTCCTTTATCCCGAGTGTGCAGTACATCTGCTTCATCCTTCCAATCTTCTCCTCCCCTCTCTCCATAGGCATCTCCATTATCTCATCCAGCTGCATTCTCTGGCTGTTGTCAGCTGCCTTGTATGATTCCACAAGGAGCCATGTCTTCTTATTGTTGAGGATGTCACCCCCAATCTTCTTCCCGAAGACATTTCCCTGGCCGAAAGTGTCAAACAGGTCATCCTGTATCTGGAATGCAATTCCCAATGAGTAGCCGAAATCATACAGTGCCTGCGAAACCTTTTCATCCGCACCGGCAATGAGGGCGCCCATCTTTGCGGAACAGGCTATAAGCACCGCGGTCTTGAGGCTGATCATTGAGATGTAGTCCTTCATTGTTATGTAAGGGATGGTCTCAAAGTTCATGTCGTACTGCTGTCCTTCACAAACCTGAGCGGCGGTCCTTGAGAAAAGTGCAAGTACCTGCGGAAGCACCTCTCCGGGGCAGTTTGCAAGAAGCTCGTATGCCTTGATGCTCATCACATCACCGCTCAGGATAGCAATGTTGTTGTCCCATTTCCTGTAGACGGTCTGTTGTCCGCGGCGCAGCTCTGCCTGGTCCATGATATCATCATGGATAAGGGTGAACCCGTGGAAGATCTCCAGCGCAAGGGCCGGGAAGAGGACAGTTTTCTCAATCTTGTCTGAGAAGAGGTTATAGGTGAGCAGGCAAAGCTCAGGGCGCAACCTTTTCCCTCCAATTGAGATCATGTACTCTATGGGTTCATACAACTCTTTGGGCTCAAGTCTGAAATTTATTGCAGAAAGGCCGTTTTCAACATATCTGTCCAGTTCTTCTATAGCAAACATCCCTAAATAACTTTTTTACACGGCAAAGTTAATGGTTTTTGCACAAATTGCTATCTTTACGCACTCTCATTCCAAGAATAATTATGGCAACAGCAGACAAGGCAACGGTTGTAAAACATACGGGGAGCCACTATCTCCTCTCAAGGCTGCCGCAGTGGGAGCTTTTCCCTGCGGTGATAAAGGGAAAGCTCAGGCTTAAGGGGTTCAACTCAACAAACCCTATAGCTGTGGGGGATATTGTTGAGTATGAGAGGGAAGGGGAGGAGCTTGCCACAATAAAGAACATTCTCCCCAGGAAGAATTATATCATAAGGAAATCAACAAACCTGTCCAGGCAGTCACACATAATTGCCAGCAACCTGGATATGGTGTTTCTGGTAGTAACAGTGGATTTCCCGGAGGTGAAGCTGCAGTTTGTGGACCGTTTCCTCGTTACCTGTGAAGCGTATAATGTCCCTGTAACCATCATCCTCAACAAGATGGACCTCTATGATGAGGATAATCTGGAGAGGGTTAAGGCATTTGAGCATATCTACAGCTATGCGGGATACAGGGTGATAGAGTGCTCTGCAACAACCGGAGTGGGAATGGAACAGGTGAGGGAGGCTTGTGACGGCAAGATTGTCCTTTTCTCAGGACAGTCGGGAGTGGGCAAGTCTTCACTGATAAGTGCCCTGGACCCGGCCCTCAACCTCAGGGTGGGAGAGATTTCTGCATACCATCTGCAGGGCAAGCATACAACTACATTCTATGAGATGCATCCAATCAGCAGCGGCGGATTTGTAATAGATACCCCCGGTATAAGGGGATTCGGCCTTGTGGATGTGTCACAGCTTGAATTGAGCGGCTATTTTCCTGAGATGCTCCGTATTGAGGACAACTGCCGCTTTGCCCCATGCACACATACCCATGAGCCGGGATGTGCGGTGAAGGAGGCTGTCGGGAATAGGGAGATACCGGTGGAACGTTATGAATCTTATCTTGGAATGCTGGATGAGCAGACCAAGTACAGGTAGTGCCGGATGAACAGGATAGTCCTCAAACTTGCAATCCCCAGCATTTTTGCTAACATTACCGTGCCTCTTGTGGGTATGGCGGATACAGCCATTGCCGGGAGGATAGGGGATGCTTCCGTATTGGGCGGCATAGCCATTGCCTCAATGCTGTTCGACCTCCTTTACTGGAATATGGGGTTCCTGAGGATGGGGACCGGAGGGATGGTGGCGCAAGCTTACGGCAGAAGGGATTTCAAGGATGCCATGAATGTTTACATACTTGGCATGGCAACTGCGCTCGGCTTTTCCCTTCTGTTTCTGCTGCTCCAGTACATGTATGTGGAGGCGGCATTCCATTTCATTGAGTGTTCCCCACAGGTGGAGGCCCTGGCCCGGGAATATTTCTTCATAAGGATATGGGCAGCTCCGGCAACCCTCTCCCTTAATGTGTTCAAGGGGTTCTTCATAGGGATGCAGAATGCGGTGAGTCCAATGGCGGTGGATGTTACTGTCAATATTGTAAATGTGGTGGCAAGCATTTTCCTTACATTCTATACTGAACTTGGGTTCAGTGGTATTGCCTGGGGTACCCTCATCGCCCAATATGCTGGAATGACCCTTGCGGTTACCCTGATGCTGCTGCATTACAGGAGGTTTTTCCACTATATAGACCTTCATGGCAGCCTCAGGTTCTCAAAAGTAAGGAGATTTTTCATGATGAATGCAGACCTCTTCATAAGGTCATTCAGTTTCCTTTTCATATATGCGGGGCTTACCTCCATCTCTGCCGGGTTCGGGGATGTGGCACTTGCAGTAAACTCCATAATGATGAAGCTGATGCTCCTCTACTCATACTTCATAGATGGCTTTGCGTATGCGGGCGAAGCCTTGTCGGGAAGATATATAGGGGCAAGGGACAGGGACTCCCTTGTGAAGGCAGTGAAGGTGATTTTCCTGTGGTGCGGCGGTATAGGTGTAGTATCCACATTCGGCTATTGGGCCGGCGGGGAGTGGATGTTCAGCTTTCTGGCCTCAGATCCTGAGGTTATTGCGGAGGCGGCAGGATTCATTCCGTGGCTGCTGGTGATGCCGCTGGTGAGCTGTGTGGCATTTACCTGGGACGGAATATATATTGGTGCAACTGCTACCAGGGCCATAAGGAACTCAATGCTGTGCGCTGTGGCGGGCTTCTTTGCAAGCTGGTGGCTCCTGGGAGGTGTGCTTGGAGTGCAGTCTCTTTGGGTGGGGTATATGGTGCATCTGGTTGTACGCTCGGTATACCTTACCGTTACGGCAAGGAAAGAGGTTTTTGATGCGTAGAAAAATATTCCTAACTTTATAGTTCAAATATAATCTTAGGAATCATGAAAAAACTTGCATTGCTGTTTTTGTGCATCCTTCCGTTGTATGCACTGGCAGAAACACTACATTTCCCTTATAACCCGTCATTGTCTCCGGATGGCAGGACAATCTATTTCTCCTATGACGGCGATATCTTCAGTGTGCCGGCACAGGGCGGTCTGGCCATGAGGCTTGTATCCCTTGGAGGCAATGAAGGCAATCCAAAGGTTTCCCCTTGCGGGAAATACATTGCATTCTCTTCTGATATTCAGGGAAACAATGATGTATATGTTGTTCCGGTTGCCGGAGGTGAGGTGAAGAGGCTCACATGGCATGAGGGCAATGATGTCCCTGGCGGATGGAGCAGGGATTCAAGACACATTTATTTTGAGAGCAACAGGGCCAACAACAGGACCACATACAAGGTGGCCATGGCTGGCGGTACCTCTGAAAGGCTCTTCCCCAACTATTTCAATACAATTGTAAACCTGGTTGAAAACCCTGTTACCGGGGAGCTCTACTTCAATGAATCTACGGAGAGCATCAATTTCCCTACAAGAAAACGCTATGTGGGTGACCATAACCCTAACATCAAGGGGTGGAACCCTGCCAAAAAGGCATACAGGGAGCTTACCTCATACGAGGGAAAGGACAGCTGGCCAATGGTGGACAGGAAGGGGAACCTCTACTATGTTACAGACAGGTTCAACAAGGAATCAAACATTGTGAGGCACAATCCTTCAGGCGAGCCTCAGCAGCTCACTTCATACAGCCAGTCGGTGCAATACCCTTCAGTGAGCTACGGCGGTGATGCAATGGTGTTCATACTGGAATACAAGATCCATTATATGGACCTTGCAACAGGAAAGATTACAGTTCCGCAGATAACGATTGCAGACAATAATGTGGATGTGGAGCGCAAGATTGCAGATGTGGCTCCAAGCAGGGTGGCAGTTTCACCGGACGGCAAGAAGTTTGCCCTTGCTATAAGGGGCCTGCTCTACATAAGTGATGCTGAGGGCAAGTACCAGCACAAGCTTTCTACCCCTGCCGATGAGCGGGTGGATGAGATAGTATGGGGCAAGGACAACAATACCCTCTATTACACCAGAACCCAGAATGGATTTACCGCGCTGTATACCATGAAGGCAGACGGCTCGGCTGCAGAGAGGCAGCTCTACAGGGGTGAGTGCAACATAAAGAACCTCAAGATGTCGCACAAGAAGGACAAGCTGGCGTTCGTGCTTGGCAACACCGCAATAATGTGTCTAAATACTGCAGACAACAGTGTGGCAAAACTTGCCGATGCCCAGTTCTGGTCTTACAGCAGATATACCCTCAACTTCTCGTATGATGATTCATATCTCGCATTTGAGGCGGTGAACCTCTTTGAGGGGGACATCTTTCTGTATTCATTCAAAGAGAAGAAACTGTACAACCTTACAAATTCAGCATGCAGTGAAGGGGCTCCATGTTTTTCTCCCGACGGCAAGTACCTTTACCTTATAGCCAACCTCTACGGCACCTCATTCCCAAGGGGAGGAGGCTCAAGGGCAGTATACAGGCTTCCGTTGCTTGACTACACAGTAAAGCCTTACAAGTCTGATATCTATGACAAGATGTTTGAGCCGGCACCTGCGGAGGAGAAAAGGAGCGGGGAGGCAAAAGATGGAGGCAAGGGGGCAAAGGAGGCTCCTGCAGCACCTGAGGTGAAGATAGACTTCAATGACATCTTCAGCAGGCTTGAGGAGATGGATTTCAACGGCGGGTATTCGCTGTACACCTTCAAGGATAAGGATAAGGAGTGGCTGATATGCTCTGCAAGGGACAAGGTATACAGCCTTGAACTTTCAGACCCGTACGCGGAGGTGAAGACAATAAAGGACCTCAAGCGCGGTTCATTCATCAATTCAGACAAGGACCTTTATGCTGTTAGCGGTGCGGATATCTACAAGATAGACCTCAAGGGCTCAAGGGCAACCAAGGTTACCATAAAGAAATCTGTGGAGAAGAACATCAAGGATGAGTTCAGACAGATGTTTTATGAGGCTTGGGGACTCATGGACCAGAACTTCTACGATGTGAACTTCCACGGTGTGGACTGGAAGGCAAAGAGGGACTACTATGCATCGTTCCTCCCATACGTAAGGAGCAGGGCAAACCTCTCCACGCTGTTCAATGACATGTTGGGAGAGCTCAACTCATCACATCTGGGATTCACCAGCAGGAGCGGCATAGAGACAGTTCCGTCACAGACCAGGACATACAGTGCTGAGACCGGAATCATCTGGAACAGCACCAACCCATATATGGTGGAGTCAACAGTTTACAATTCCCCTGCAAATCATGTAGACATTGATATAAAGAAAGGGGATGTGCTGGTGGCCGTGAACGGGGAAAGGGTATCGCCGGCGGCAAACAGGGAGAGCTATCTGGCATCTGCCGTAAATGAACCTGAGATAAGGTTCACATTCCTCCGTGGCGGCAAGGAGCATGATGTGAAGCTGCATACCATCAGTTTCGGGACCCTTAAGGGCCTGCTCTACAATGAGTGGGAAGAGGAGTGCAGGGACAAGGTGGAAAAACTTGGCAAAGGGCGCATTGCCTATACCCATATGAAGGCCATGGGCTCAGGTGACCTTAATGACTTTCTCTTGGATATGCACACAAGGATGCCTGGCAAGGAGGCGCTCATTCTGGACCTGCGCTACAACAACGGCGGCAATGTGCATAAGGAGGTGCTGGACTTTATCGGCCAGAAGGCCCATTACAACTGGGCATTCAGGGACAACAAGGCCAACTCCCATCCTAATGTAACCCCAGGAGACATGCCTATAGTTGCATTGGTAAACGAGAGGAGCCTTTCTGATGCAGAAGTTACTTCAAATGGAATCAAGACATTAGGGCTTGCAACAATTGTAGGTACTGAGACTTACCGTTGGATCATCTTTACATCCGGAGCTGCCCTGATAGACGGCACATCACTCCGTCTTCCTGCATGGGGATGTTACTCCCTGGACGGCAAGGACCTTGAGTTTACAGGAGTGAAGCCTGACATTTATGTGAAGAACACTTTCAAGGACAGGGTGGAGGGCAAGGATCCTCAGCTTGAGAAGGGCATTGAAGAGATATTGCGCCAGCTCAACAACAAATAGGGACAACAGCCATGAAACGAGACCTGAAATATCTGAAATTGTTGGCAAAGAGTTTCCCGACAATCCAGGCTGCAAGTACAGAAATAATAAACCTTGAGGCCATCCTCAATCTCCCTAAAGGTACGGAGCATTTCATAACAGACCTGCACGGGGAGCATGAGGCGGTGAGCCATGTACTCAGGAATGCCTCCGGTGTGATAAGGAGAAAGGTTGAGGAGGTGTTCGGACATACAATGAGGGAGTCGGAGAAGACGGAACTTTGCACACTTATCTATTATCCGGAAGGGAAACTGAAGATAGTGAAGCATAAGGAGAAGGAAAAGGCTCTTGAGGAGTGGTACAAGGTTATCCTCATGAGGCTTGTGCAGGTATGTTCAGCAGTTTCATCAAAATATACAAGGAGCAAGGTAAGGAAGGCCATGCCGCCCGAGTATGAGTATATAATACAGGAGCTGCTGCACGAATCAAAAGGGGCGGAGGCCAACAAGCATGAGTATATAGCGGCAATTGTAAAGACAATCATCACTACCGGCCGGGCAGACCACTTTATCATAGCAATCTGTAACCTCATACAAAGGCTTACCATTGATTCCCTGCATATCATAGGGGATATCTATGACAGGGGACCAGGTGCCCATATCATAATGGACATGCTGGAAACGTACCACAACTGGGATATACAGTGGGGTAACCATGACCTTGTATGGATGGGTGCTGCGGCCGGGAGCCAGGCCTGTGTGGCCAATGTGCTGAGGATGTGTTTCAGGTATGCGAACTTCAAGATACTGGAAGAGGGATACGGCATAAACCTCATGCCTCTGGTAACCTTTGCAATGGATGTCTACGGTGATGACCCTTGTACTATATTCCGTCCGAAAGGTATTGATGCGGAGACACTGAATCCAAAGCAGGCAAGGCTTGTGGCCCAGATGCACAAGGCAATTACTATGATACAGTTTAAGCTGGAACATCAGATTATTGCCAGAAGGAAGGAGTTCGGCATGGATGACAGAAATCTGCTGCATCTGATAGACAAGGAGAAAGGGACAATAACAATAGACGGAAAGGAATATCCTTTGAGGGACAGGGACCTACAGACTCTGGACCCTGCCAATCCATATGCCCTCACTCCGGAAGAGAAGCTTGTAATAGAGAAGCTTACCCATAACTTTGAATCCAGTGCCAGCATGGCAAGGCACATGCAGCTGCTTTACTCTCATGGAGCGCTGTATCTGGTGAGGAACTCCAACCTCCTTTACCACGGTTCGGTTCCGCTTAATGAAGACGGTACATTCAGGCCGCTCACAATACAGGGCAAGGAGTATGCTGGAAAGGCGCTGTTTGACAAGATAGACCAGCTGGTCCGCCAGGCATACTTTGAAAAGGACAGCTCTTCTGCCAAACAGTATGGGCAGGATTTCATATGGTATCTGTGGTGCGGACCGGTTTCACCTCCGTTTGACAAGAACAAGATGGCAACCTTTGAGCGCTATTTCCTCTCAGACAAGGAGATACAGAAAGAGACCAAGGGGTGGTACAATGTCCTGAAGAACAATAAGGATGTATGTGAGATGATCCTTGAGGAGTTTGGGGTTGAAGGAGAACCTTCGCACATAATAAACGGCCATATACCTGTAAAGACAGCCAAGGGGGAGAGCCCTATTAAGGCAGGCGGCAAGCTCCTGATGATAGACGGCGGTTACTCCAAGGCCTACCAGCAGGAGACCGGCATTGCAGGCTACACACTTATCTACAACTCGTACGGATTGAGGCTTGTGCAGCATGAATCCTTTGAATCCACGCAGAAGGCCATTGAAGAGGGAAAGGATATCATATCAGAGACAAAGGTTGTGGAGTTCCTGGACAAGAGGAAGATGGTGCGGGATACGGATATGGGAAAACAGCTCAAGGAACAGATAGAAGACCTAAAACAGCTTCTGGTGGCATTCAGAAGAGGTCTGATAAGATAGTGACATACTTTTGTGGGGGCAAAAAATATAATTACCTTTGCCCCCGCTTTTATTATAGGGTAAAACTAAATTATATAATATCATGAATTGGTTGAATGAGTTGATAACAGGTACGTCCATTGCCCATGCAGTACTGGTACTGTCGGGAGTAGTGGCATTGGGAGTACTTTTGAGCAGAATTAAGATTTGTGGAGTTTCACTTGGTGTTACATGGATTCTTTTTGTGGGAATTATTGCAGGGCATTTCGGACTTACGGTTGATCCTTCAATCAACAATTTTATAAAGGAGTTCGGACTTATCCTGTTCGTATATTCGGTAGGTCTTCAGGTAGGGCCCGGTTTCTTTTCTTCCTTCAAGAAGGGGGGGCTTACCCTTAATGGAGTGGCTGTGCTCATAGTGCTTATGAGTGTGCTGCTGGCCTATATCATACATGCGGTTACAGGTACCAGCCTCGTTACAATGGTAGGAGTACTTTGCGGTGCGGTTACAAACACTCCGGGCCTGGGTGCGGCGCAGCAGACATATCTTGAGGCTACAGGTGCGGCAGACCCTTCAATTGCAATGGGATACGCAGTGTCATATCCGTTGGGGGTTGTGGGAATTGTGATGTCTATTGTGGTGATAAAGGGGCTCTTTGGCATGACAATGGAGAAAGAGCTTGAGAGGGCTACCGGTTCAAGTGCAGATGCGGCCAAGATGGCTACAAAATTCACTGTTGAGGTAAAGAACAGTGCAATCATAGACAAGACCATTGAGAGCCTTCATGGCCTTATTGACAAGGATTTTGTGGTTTCAAGGCTTTGCAGGGCAAATGGAAAAGTTGAAATTCCTGCATCAGGGACAAAGCTGTATGAGGGTGACAGGATCCTGGTGATTTCAGTGGAGTCAAACATGGATTCAATTGTGGCGTTCTTTGGTGAGCAGGTGGAAGTGAGCGTGGAGGAGTGGAAGGATATGGACAGCCAGCTCTCAGCAAGGAAGATTATAGTTACCAAGCATAAGATAAACGGAAAAACCTTGGGTGAACTTAAGGTTAGGTCTGTATTCGGGGTTAACGTTACAAGGGTGAACCGTGCAGGAATAGATCTTGTTGCAGCACCGGATCTGGAGCTCCAGATAGGCGACAGGGTGCTTGCAGTGGGAGACGAGAAGAAGCTTGAGAGCTTTGCGAAGATGCTGGGCAACTCATCAAAACAGCTTAGGGAGCCTAACCTTCTTGCAATCTTCCTTGGTATAGCGGTAGGTGTGGTATTCGGTTCCATTCCATTCATGCTGCCAGGCATGCCCCAGCCTGTGAAGATGGGACTCGCAGGCGGTCCGCTCATCATTGCAATCCTCATCAGCCGTTTTGGCTACAAGTTCAAGGTTGTTACCTATACAACGTTGAGTGCCAATATGATGTTGAGGGAGGTGGGCATTTCGCTCTTCCTTGCTGCTGTGGGAATTGCATCTGGTGCAGGCTTTGTTGATACCGTAGTGAACAAGGGAGGCTTTGCCTGGATAGGATACGGTGTCATAATAACACTTGTCCCTATGCTTGCGGGTGCCGCAATAGGAAGGTTCGTGTTCAAGTTCAACTATTTCCAGCTTATGGGACTTATTGCGGGAAGCGGTACAAATCCGTCGGGACTGGCATATTCAAACTCAGTTTCCCCTATAAACCAGCAGGCGGTCTCTTATGCAACCGTTTATCCGCTGGTAATGTTCCTGAGGGTTCTTACACCGCAGATACTTATATTGATGGCGTTGTAACCCGGGCATTATGGGCAGGAAGAAGAGGGAATTCCCCAATACGTATGTAATCATTTTCGGCATTATCCTGGTATGTGCCCTTGCAACCTGGCTTGTACCTGGCGGCGAGTATGTGAAGGGTGCGGCAGGGGAGGCGGCGCAGTTCAGGAATGTTGGGGCCGTAGGACAGTGGTGGAGGGTTATGGAGACCTTCTATGAAGGGTTTACAAAGCAGAGCGGCATCATCTGTTTCATACTGGTGATAGGTGCGGCTTTCTGGGTAGTGAACAGGAGCAGGGCCATTGATGCGGGCATTTTCTCATTCCTCAAGTTTGTTACAAGGCTGGAGAAGAACAGGGCATTGGCCAAGGTGGGTGTGAACAATATTGTGATTGTCCTCATAATGCTTATGTTCAGCCTCTTTGGAGCAGTGTTCGGGATGAGTGAGGAAACCATTGCATTTGTAATCATATTGGTTCCTTTGGCCATCTCCATGGGCTATGATTCCATTGTGGGGGTGTGTATGGTATATGTGGCGGCCCATGTGGGTTTTGCCGGGGCAATCCTCAATCCGTTTACCATAGGCATTGCGCAGGATCTTGCAGGCCTTCCGTTGTTCTCGGGCATTGGGTACAGGCTCTTCTGCTGGGTGGTGCTCAATATAATTACCATCACTTTTGTATTGCTGTATGCAAATAAGGTGAAGAGGAATCCCCACAAGTCTCTGATGTATGAGATTGACGCGCACTGGAGGGGCCATATTGCGGAGCAGGGGAGCGGGGTGGAGTACTATACCAACAGGGCCTCATGGTTCTCCTTTGCAATAGCGGCTGCAGCGGTCATACTCTTTACCATATATTATAGTGAGGATACATGGCTTTCAATAGGGGCGGAGAAATATCGTACGGCATGGCTTCTCCCTGCAGTGGCTGTGGCCTTCATTGCAACTGGTGTGGCTGCCCTGCGCAAATCGGTACATTTCTATATACTATCCCTTCTGGGCTTTACCATTGTGTATCTGGTGGTGGGTGTGCTGGGCTTCAGCTGGTACATAGGTGAGATATCTGCTCTATTCCTTACCCTTGGTGTGCTGTCGGGAATAGCAATGGGCCTCTCCGCAAACTCAATCGTAAAGGAGCTGATGGACGGTGCAAAGGATATCCTCAGTGCCGCACTTATTGTGGGGCTTGCCGCAGGGATTGTGTATATATTGCAGGAGGGGCGCATCATTGACACTATCCTTCATGCTATGGCAGGCAGCCTTGAAGAGGCGGGTGAAGCTGGCTCATTGGGGCTGATGTATATGATACAGACAGCAATCAACCTGGTGATCCCTTCAGCAAGTGCCAAAGCGGCAATTACAATGCCCATCATGGCCCCTTTTGCAGATATAATAGGTGTGAGCAGGCAGGCAACAGTGCTGGCCTTCCAGTTTGGTGACGGGTTCACGAACATGATAACCCCAACCTCCGGTGTGCTCATAGCTGTGCTGGGAATAGCAAGGATCCCCTACGGGAAATGGTTCAAATGGGTGCTTCCATTCATCCTGCTTCTCGTTGTGGTGGGCTTCCTGCTGCTCCTTCCAACTGTGTATATGCAACTTGACGGGTTTTAAAGAACCCGTTTTTTCTTTCCGACAGTTGAAAAATATATATAAATGTTTGTAGTTTAAGAAATTAATTATACCTTTGCAAGCCGATTTATAATCGGGTATTTGTATAAAGTTAAGATTAACAACAAATTATGCCAACAATTCAACAGTTAGTACGCAACGGTCGCGAGGTGATTGTAGAGAAATCAAAATCACGCGCACTGGATGCTTGTCCTCAAAGACGTGGAGTTTGTGTACGTGTTTACACTACAACTCCTAAGAAACCTAACTCAGCTATGCGTAAAGTAGCTCGTGTTAGATTGACAAATCAGAAAGAGGTGAATGCCTACATCCCAGGAGAAGGACACAACTTGCAGGAGCACTCAATTGTTCTTGTTAGAGGTGGCAGGGTAAAAGACCTTCCTGGAGTACGTTATCACATTCTTAGAGGAGCTTTGGATACAGCAGGTGTTGACGGACGTAAGAAATCACGTTCACTTTACGGCACCAAGAGACCAAAAGCAGCTAAGAAGTAAGTCATTAATTTTTTAAAATTTCTATTGAAATGAGAAAAGCAAAGCCTAAAAAGAGGATTCTACTTCCTGATCCAAAATTCCACGATGTGTTGGTAACACGTTTCGTGAATAACTTGATGTTGCAGGGGAAGAAGAGTATCGCTTACGCTATTTTTTATGACGCAATCGACATGATTGGCGAGAAGATGAAAGATTCTGACAAGGCTCCACTGGACATTTGGAAGAAAGCGCTGGAGAATGTAACCCCACAGGTTGAGGTAAAAAGCCGCAGGGTGGGTGGTGCAAACTTCCAGGTTCCAACTGAGGTACGCCCAGAGAGGAAGATTTCACTCTCCATGAAGAACATGATTCTTTATGCCCGCAAGAGGTCTGGTCGTTCAATGGCTGAAAAATTAGCTGCAGAGATACTGGCTGCATACAATAATGAAGGTGCTGCCTTCAAGAGAAAAGAGGATATGCACAAGATGGCTGAGGCCAACAAGGCATTCGCTCACTTCCGTTTTTAGTATCTAGATAGAACAAAATGGCAAGAGATTTAAAGTATACTAGAAATATCGGTATCATGGCACACATTGATGCCGGTAAAACAACAACTTCCGAGAGGATTTTGTTCTACACTGGTAAAACCCACAAGATTGGTGAGGTACACGAGGGTGGTGCAACCATGGACTGGATGGTTCAGGAGCAGGAGAGAGGTATTACCATTACCTCAGCTGCAACTACAGCTTTCTGGAAATACAAAGGTGACCAGTACCAGATCAACCTCATTGATACCCCGGGCCACGTGGACTTTACTGTAGAGGTAGAGAGATCATTGCGTGTTCTTGACGGTACAATTGCCACTTTCTGTGCTGTAGGACGTGTCCAGCCACAGTCTGAGACAGTATGGAGACAGGCAGACAAACATAGGGTTCCAAAAATCGCCTATGTTAACAAGATGGACCGCGTAGGTGCGGACTTCCTTGCTGTAGTTTCTGAGATGAAGGAGAAATTGGGTGCAAACGCAGTTCCAATCGCCCTTCCTATCGGAGCTGAGGACAAGTTCCAGGGTATCGTTGACCTTATCGATATGAAAGGTTACTTCTACGATCAGGAGAGCAAGGAGCTTGTTAACTATGAGGTAAGGGACATTCCTGAGAATATGGTTGCAGAGTGCGAGGAGTGGAGGGGCAAACTCATTGAGGCTGCCGCTGAGTACGACGAGGCACTTATGGAGAAATTCTTTGAGGATCCTGATTCAATTACTTCAGAGGAGATTATTGCTGCCATCAGAAAAGCTACAATTGATATGGCAATTGTTCCTATCACTTGTGGTTCTTCATTCAAGAATAAAGGTGTACAGTTCCTGTTGGATGCTGTAATGAGATATCTTCCATCTCCACTTGATAAAGGTAAGGTTGAGGGTACAAACCCTAACACCGGTGAGACTGAGGAGAGAAAATTCAATGTTAAGGAGCCGTTCTGTGCTTTGGTGTTCAAGATTGCTACCGATCCATTCGTAGGCCGTCTTGCATTCATGAGGGCGTATTCAGGTAAACTTGAGGCTGGTTCTTACATCCTGAACACACGTTCAGGCAAGAAAGAGCGTATCTCAAGGTTGTTCCAGATGCACTCAAACAAACAGAACCCTATTGAGTTCGTTGAGGCAGGTGACATCTGTGCAGCTGTAGGTTTCAAGGAGCTCAGAACAGGTGATACAATCTGTGTTGAGACCAATCCGTTGGTTCTTGAGCAGATGACATTCCCTGATCCTGTGATTGGTCTTGCAGTTGAGCCTAAGACTCAGAAAGACCTTGACAAGTTGGGTATTGCACTTGGCAAGCTTGCCGAGGAGGACCCTACTTTCACAGTAAAATCAGACCATGAGACCGGCCAGACCGTTATTAGCGGTATGGGTGAGCTCCACTTGGATATCATTGTTGACCGTCTTAGAAGGGAGTTCGGCGTAGAGATTAACCAGGGTGCACCTCAGGTTAACTACAAAGAGGCTATCCGCTCTACTGTACAGCACAGGGAGGTATTCAAGAAACAGTCAGGTGGTAAAGGTAAATTTGCTGACATCATCGTTGAGATTGGCCCTGCTGATGAGGGTGTGACAGGACTTCAGTTCATTGACGAGGTTAAGGGCGGTAACGTTCCTAAAGAGTTCATCCCTGCAGTTGAGAAAGGTTTCAAATCTGCAATGGCAAACGGTGTATTGGCAGGTTACGAGGTTACTTCACTTAAGGTTAAACTTAAAGACGGTAGCTTCCACCCAGTTGACTCTGATGCCCTTTCATTTGAGATTGCTGCAAGACAGGCATTCCGTAAGGCGCTTCCTAAAGCAACTCCGGTAATCATGGAGCCTATCATGGCCCTTGAGGTTGTAACTCCGGAGGATTACATGGGAGACATCATCGGTGACTTGAACAAACGTAGAGGTCAGATCACCAGCATGGACGCCAACGGTAACGCACGCGTAGTAAAGGCTAACGTTCCATTGTCTGAGCAGTTCGGATATGTAACTATCCTCAGAACAATCTCTTCTGGTAGAGCAACCAGCACAATGCAGTTCTCACACTATGCAGACCTTCCTGCAGCTCTTGCAAAAGACGTTATTGAGCAGTCTGGCAACAAGAGACTTGGTGAGGACGATGAGTAAAATGAATTATTAATTGGTTAACAATCATATACAATGAGCCAAAAAATAAGAATTAAACTAAAATCTTACGATCACGCTTTGGTTGACAAATCAGCTGACAAGATCGTAAAAACAGTAAAAGCTACTGGTGCTGTTGTAAGCGGTCCTATTCCACTTCCTACAGACAAGAAGATCTTTACTGTTAACCGCTCAACTTTCGTTAACAAAAAGTCACGCGAGCAGTTTGAGCTGAATTCTTTCCGCCGTCTTTTGGATATCTACAGCTCTACTCCTAAGACTGTAGACGCTCTTATGAAACTTGAGCTTCCTAGCGGTGTTGAGGTTGAGATCAAAGTTTGATAATATAGCCTGCAAAGCCCTCTGAGGCATCTCGGAGGGCTTGTAGGCATATCATAAAATTTTGCAGGTGTAAAAATTTTAACTATTTTTGCACTCTCATTCGGGTCCTATAGCTCAGTTGGTTAGTAGCACCTGACTCATAATCAGGGGGTCGCTGGTTCAAGCCCAGCTGGGACCACGTTGAATGACAAGCACTTACAGAAATGTAGGTGCTTTTTTATTTTATGGGCACTAACAGAAGCCTTGCAGAAATGCAGGGCTTTTCTTGTATCTTCAGCTGTTATCGCAATCATATCTTCTTTACGCCAAGACAATGGCGCGCTTGAACCTCACTACATACATATCCAGACCACTCATATTGCGCCACTCTCCTGAACAAATGGAGACCGGTACGCACTATCCCCTCTGCAACTATATCCTGGGCACATAGGCTGCGCCATTGTCTTGGGAGGAAATTGTCCTTGGAGGGGTAACTGTCTTGTTAGAGAACTGTCATGGGGGATGTGGGTAATTGGTGTACCGTTATACTTGCTCGTCTGGGAAAATAGACATATTTTTGTAATGGCAGATCTTTAATCCATCAGATATGAAAAGACTTTTCCTGATACTCATTTTGGCCGCCCTGGCCATTGGTGCAAACGCACAGATAAATGAACTTTCACGTTCAACCCCTGAGGAGCAGGGAGTCCCTTCAAGGGCCTTGATTAACCTGTTTGATTCCTTGCATATGATGCCTGGCACGGATATCCACAGCATGATAGTGATGCGCCACGGCAAGGTGGTGGGCGAGTTCTACCCTGCCCCTTTTGCCCCTGAGTACCAGCATACCCAGTATTCAAGCTCCAAGACCCTTGTGAGCCTTGCAGTTGGAATGGCCATAGATGAGAACAGGCTCCGCCTCACAGACAGGGTTGCAACCTTTTTCCCTGAGTCTCTTCCCTGCAGCATTTCAACAAACCTTGCATCAATGACCCTGCATGACCTCCTTACCATGCAATCAGGCATCAAGCCCGACTGGAGCATGCGCGCAAAGGTTACCAACTGGGTGGAGACATTCCTGGCCAAACCGGTTGTGAACAAACCGGGAGAGGTATTTGCGTATGATTCAATGGTTACATACATGATATCTGCAATTGTGCAGAAAGCTACCGGAAAGACCGTTCTGGAGTACCTTAAGGAGAAGATGTTTGCCCCAATGAACATAACCAGGGTGAATTGGGAGATAAGCCCTGAGGGGATAAATACCGGCGGATGGGGACTGCATATCCAGAGCGAGTCCCTTGCAAAGGTGGGGCAGATGTGGCTTGATGGCGGTGTATGGAACGGAGAGCAGATAGTTTCAAAGGAGTGGATTGAGCTGATGGGCACCAGACATGCCAACGGCGGCGACCACGGCTACGGCTACCAGGTGTGGATGTGCCGATATCCGGGTGCGGTGAGGGCAGACGGAGCCCTCGGGCAGTATGTGATTGTAGTTCCTGAGAAGGATGTTGTAATTGTCCTTACCGAGGCCTCATTTACCAACGGCAAGCCTCAGAGGGGACTTATCTGGGACCAGTTCCTCCCTGCCCTGGCAGATGGTCCGCTCCCTGCAAGCAAGGATTATGAGCTGCTCCGGGAGAAACAGGCTGCCTATACACTTGAACTTCCTGCCGGGAAGGCTTCTGCTGGTATAGAGAAAAAAATTGTCGGGAAGAAGATTGTGATTCCAGGCAAAAACATTCCTGTTGCCAATTATACCTGGAAGGAGGTTTCATTTGAAAAGGCCGGCAAGCAGCTGCTTATGCATATTGTAATGGATGACGGCTCAACATACACCCAGGAGCTCAAAAACAAGGCCTGGGGCATTTCTGAGATTGCAGGCTATCCTCCATACTCCCTTAACCCGATAGGGTGGAAAAAAGGCCTGGAAGGGCCATTCTACGCAGGCGGAAGCTACGGCTGGGAGAAGAACACCCTAAACACCTCGCTCCACTATGTGAACTGGGTGACCTCAATCCACATCAGCTGGAAATTCAACGCCGCAGGTGATGCAGTTACATTGTCCATCACAAACAATCTGGCCAAGAACAAGGTTGTGGAAGTTGAGTGTAAGGTGGAGTAATGCAGCGGGATGCCATAGATTTCCATAACGGATCAGTCCCAAGACTTTTCCGCAAGCTGCTCCTTCCCACCCTGCTGGGAACCATTTCCATTGCGGCCGTAACTGCCATTGACGGCATCTTCATTGGGCATGGAGTGGGGGCTGAAGGGGTTGCAGCGGTGAATATTGCCGTGCCCATATACCAGATAATGTCGGGAATAGGACTGATGGTAGGGGTGGGATGTTCCGTTGCGGCATCAATCCACCTCTCACAGGGGAAGGTGAAGGTGGCCAGGTACAATGTTACCCAGGCAATTGTGGCAACCTCAATTCTGGCGGCTGCAGCCTGCGCATTGGTATGGTGCTTCCCTGAGGAATCTGCCCTCCTGCTGGGCTCTTCCGATACCCTCCTCCCGATGGTGAAGGACTATCTGGTATGGATAATGCCCAGCTTCGTGTTTGAGATGTGGAGCCTCATAGGGCTCTTCATCATCCGTCTGGACGGCTCTCCCCGCTATGCAATGTGGTGCAACGTGATAAACTCCCTCCTTAATGCCGTATTGGACTGGCTCTTCATATTCCCTCTGGGGATGGGGGTGAAGGGGGCTGCCATTGCCACGGCAATCAGCATAGCTGCGGGAGGAATAATGGCCCTGGCATATCTGCTCTTTTCAAAGGGGAAACTGAACCTCATTTGGCTTAAAGCAAGCTCCAAAAGCTTCAGACTGGCCCTGTGCAATGTAGGATACCACTGCAAGATAGGCTCGTCAACCCTGCTTGGAGAGCTCACACTGGCAGTATTCTTCTTTATCGGGAACCAAGTATTCATGCGGTATCTGGGAGATGACGGGGTGGGGGCATTCGGCATTGCCTGCTACTACGCACCCTTTTTCTTTATGGTGGGCAACTCAATAGCCCAGTCGGCCCAGCCAATAATCAGCTACAACTATGGCATTTCCCGATGGGGACACATTGCCCAGGCCCGCAAGCTTCTGTTGTGGACCTCAGCCTTTTTCGGGGTAGCGGTTGCCCTGCTCTTCATATTTATTCCACGCGGCCTGGTAGGGCTGTTCATAGACCTCAGCTCCCCTGCGGCCAGGATAGCCGTGGAGGGATTCCCGTACTTTGCCTCGGGAATCATCTTCTTCATCCTGAATGTGGCAATCATAGGATATTACCAGAGCATTGAAAGAGTCCGCAAGGCAACCCTGCTGGTCTTCCTGCGCGGACTGGTCTTCCTGTTGCCGAGCTTCCTCCTGCTGCCCAGCCTCCTCGGTATCCCCGGAATCTGGCTCGCAATGCCCCTCGCCGAAGTGGCTACACTTGCAGTGGTTGGGGGGATGATGATGGGGAGGAGGTGATACATAAAATGAACCTTTCCTAAGGAACTATGTTATATAGTTGAAATAGTTTTTTAAGTTAGGTTAAGTCGGGCAGACTCTGCAGCTTCGGGATGAGGTTGTGGGGTTTGTTTTTATGCTAGTACCCCTGCCGAAGTGGCCACCCTTGCAGTGGTTGGCAGTATGGTGGTGGAAGATGAGGTAATGCTTTGATTTAGATTGCTAGTACTCAGGAATGTCTTTTTATGTTTGGCTTTATTTGTTTACATTTGTCTAAAATAATTATTTGGCAATGAAGGAGGGAACATTATTTGACATTAAGTCTCTGAGGACAATAACAGGGAATACAGCTGATTTTAATGAATTAGCGAAGGATTGTGTGGCATTTGCTAATGCAAAAGGAGGACACATACATATTGGTATTGAGGATGGTTGTTCTTTACCGCCGGAAAGACAATTTATAGGACAGGAGTTAGCAGATAAGTTATCTAGAAGGATGAATGAACTTACTGTTAACGTAGCTGTCCGTTCAGAGATCCTAAAAGCAGAAAATGGGAGCAATTTTATAGACTTGGAGATATTCCCCTCATTAAATGCTATAGCAAGTACTTCTAAAGGTAGTTACTATTATAGAGACGATGACAAAAGCAGGCCTTTGCTCCCTGATGAATTACATAGATTATTGAATGATAAACCATCATATTGTTGGGAAACGAAGGTGTCTTTAAAGTATCAAGCTAATCAATGTGATTCAGATAAGTTGAAATGGTTGTTAACGTCTTTGAGAGCTTCTGATCGTGTGTCTGATTTTGTAAAGGAGAAATCTGATGATCAATTATTGGAGTATTATTCTCTTGTTGATGAGAAAGGATGGATGACTAACTTGGGCGTGATGTGGATTGGTACGCAAACTCAAAGATCCAGATTGCTTTATAGTCCTGTTGTGCAGTATTTGAAGTATGATGAAGATGGAAATAGGATTAACAAAATTGTCTGGGATGATTATCAATTAAATCCGGCAGAGTTATTGACTGATATTTGGAGCAAAGTACCCGAATGGAGAGAATTTGTTGAAATTTCAGAAGGATTGTGGCGTAAGCAAATTGCGAATTATGATGAAAAGGTGGTAAGAGAGGTGCTATGTAATGCAATTGTGCATAGACCTTATACTACGCGCGGTGATATTTTCATTAACATGTTTCCAGATAGGATGGAAATTGTAAATCCTGGATTGTTCCCTATAGGTGTTACTCCTGATAATATATTGCAGAAGAGAGTAAAACGTAAC
>JAFUMO010000037.1 GCA_017482565.1 Bacteroidales bacterium
CCTCTCCGCCCTGCGGTCAAACTCCTGCTGTGACAGCTCCGCTACCTCATCAGCAGACTGTTCAATGTTGAGTTCCTGCTCCGCTGCCGCCAGAACACCATTAACTTTTTCCAGCAGTTTTGCCTTGTTCTTCTCCACGCTGCCCTTCCATACAAAAGTGTACTTGTTCGCCACAGCCTCTATCTTGGTACCGTCAATATACTGAACATTCAGTGAAACAAAGCCCTCACTGTTGAGCAATTCCACAACCTTGGTGAATATGGCATCCAACCTGCCTCCTGCCAGCCTTTCACTACGGAAGCGGTTGATGGTCCTGAAATCAGGCCTGCTCATTCCCGACAGCCACGTGAAGTGGATGTTCTCCTGAAGCTGCTTCTCCATCTGTCTGCCCGAATAGATATTGCACAGGTATGCATACACAACAACTTTCAGCAACATACGGGGATGGAAACTGCTGGTGCCACCACCTTTATAAGTGGCTTCAATGGCACTGATGTCAAACTTGTCAAGGATATCACTTACAATACGTACAGGATGAGAAAGTGGAATAAGTTCGCCCAAAGATGGAGGAAGTAGAAGAGAATCGTTTTGATTGTAAGATTTATGTATTACTTTTGCCATACTCGTTTTGTCTTGGAAAGTGTTATTACCTTTTTATGTGGTAGTTTAAAGATAGTAAATATTTCCCAGACAAACAATAGCTATTCTCTTGTCAACCAAAAGAATAGCTATCTTTTTTTTACAAATACACATTCTCATCCTTACCGTACTGAAACAGCAATGGGCCACAAAATATCCTGAGGGGCGTAGGCAATCATTGCAGATGAGCCGTCAAATTTCCGTCTGTTTGAACAGATGCCTCCTCGTGGATAAACTGGGGCATCTGTGAGTTAGGAAATTAGGCTCAGATGGAATAGATTGCTAGCCATACCGAAGGCCATTTTGGGGAACATTGATGTGGAAGGAAGGTGAGAAAAGGAGTGGGTATAGTACAAAAAGTAAGAGGGCAACACTTTTGGGTCACCCTCCCAATCATTACAAGCTGTATTGACTATAGCTGTGGACCAGCTGCAACCAATGCCTTACCAGCCTCATTGCCGGTAAACTTGTTGAAGTTCTTAATGAATCTTCCTGCAAGATCCTTAGCCTTCTCCTCCCACTGTGCTGCCTCAGCATAAGTGTCCCTTGGATCAAGAATACTTGAATCTACGCCCGGAAGAGCTGTAGGAACCTTGAAGCCGAAGAATGGAATCTCTTTAGTCTCAGCATTGTCAATTGAACCATCAAGGATAGCGTCTATGATTCCACGTGTATCTTTGATAGAAATACGTTTGCCAGTACCGTTCCATCCGGTATTTACAAGGTAAGCAGTAGCACCTGACTGCTCCATTCTCTTAACGAGCTCCTCACCGTATTTGGTTGGGTGGAGTGAAAGGAATGCTGCACCAAAGCAAGCTGAGAAAGTAGGGGTTGGCTCAGTGATACCACGCTCAGTACCTGCCAATTTTGCGGTAAATCCAGAGAGGAAGTAGTATTTTGTCTGCTCCGGAGTAAGGATAGACACCGGAGGAAGCACACCGAATGCATCAGCTGAAAGGAAAATTACCTTCTTTGCAGCAGGAGCCTTTGATTTAGGCTTTACGATGTTGTTGATGTGGTAGATAGGGTAAGAAACACGTGTGTTCTCGGTTACGCTCTTGTCAGCGAAGTCAATCTTGCCATTTGCATCAACTGTAACGTTCTCCAAAAGTGCATCCCTCTTGATGGCATTGTAGATGTCAGGCTCAGCCTCAGCGCTCAAGTTGATAACTTTAGCGTAGCAGCCGCCTTCAAAGTTGAATACGCCCTCATCATCCCAGCCGTGCTCGTCATCTCCGATAAGCTCACGTTTAGGGTCTGTTGAAAGGGTAGTCTTGCCTGTACCTGAAAGGCCGAAGAAGATAGCTGTCTCACCTGCCTTGTTGGTGTTGGCAGAGCAGTGCATTGAAGCGATTCCCTTCAAAGGAAGGAGATAGTTCATGTAAGAGAACATACCCTTCTTCATCTCACCGCCATACCAGGTGTTGATGATAACCTGCATCTTCTCAGTAAGGTTGAATACAACTGCAGTCTCTGAGTTCAAGCCAAGCTCCTTGTAGTTCCCAACTTTAGCCTTAGAAGCGTTCAATACTACAAAATCAGGCTCGCCATAGTTTGCAAGCTCTTCCTCTGTAGGACGGATGAACATGTTCTTTACAAAGTGAGCCTGCCATGCAACCTCCATGATGAACCTTACCTTGATTCTGGTGTTCTCATTGGCACCGCAGAATGTGTCAACTACATAAAGCTTCTTGTTTGAAAGCTCATCCTGTGCAATTTTCTTGAGCTCTGCCCAAGTCTCTTTTGTAACAGGTTTGTTATCGTTTTTATACTCCTCAGAAGTCCACCATATAGTGTCCTTGGAAGTCTCGTCCATTACAAAGAATTTGTCTTTAGGTGAACGGCCGGTGTAAACACCTGTCATTACGTTTACGGCACCAAGCTCAGTTACCTGTCCAACCTCAAAGCCCTCAAGGCCAGGTTTGGTCTCCTCTGCATAGAGAACCTCGTACGACGGGTTGTAAAGCACCTCAGTAGCTCCGGTAATACCGTACTTGCTCAAATCAATCTGTGACATATAAATCTATTTATTTATAAAGGTTGTTATTTATTTAAATCCGTGCGCAAATATAGCTAAAATAGCTCAATCTGCCGCCCAGATCAAGTTCAAAAACTTTGCCAAAAAAAATATTACATTTGCCCTGACAAAATAGCACTATGGCACCAAAGGAAATTCTGGAAAAATACTGGGGTTACACCTCATTCAGGCCAATGCAGGAAGATATCATAAAATCTGCCCTGCAGGGGAAGGACACCCTTGCCCTGATGCCTACAGGGGGAGGAAAGTCAATATGTTTCCAGGTGCCCGCAATGGCCAGGGAGGGGATATGCCTTGTGGTGTCACCACTGATAGCCCTCATCAAGGATCAGGTACAGAACCTCAACAGCAGGGGCATAAAGGCGCTGGCCGTGTATTCGGGCATGACATACAACCAGATAGACATAGCCCTTGACAACGCCATCTACGGTGATTTCAAGTTCCTGTATGTCTCACCCGAGAGGCTCCACACACAGGTGTTCAGGGAGAGGGTGAGGAAAATGGAGATAAATTTCCTGGTTGTGGATGAGGCCCACTGCATCTCCCAATGGGGATATGACTTCAGGCCGGCTTACCTTGAGATTAAGGAGATAAAGCAGCTCATAGGGGATGTCCCCATAGTTGCACTCACTGCAACTGCCACAAAGTCGGTTGCGGAGGATATAATGAGGATTCTGGATTTCAGGGAAAGGAATGTGATTTCATCGGGATTTGAAAGGAAAAACCTCTCGTATGTGGCAAGGAATGTGGATGACAAGTTCGGGAATATCCTGAAGATATGTAACGGGGTTCCCGGGACCGGCATTGTGTATGTAAGGGAGAGGAAAAGGTGTGAGGAAATCTCGTCATTCCTCCGCCAAAATGGCATAACTTCCGACTTTTACCACGCCGGGCTCAGCAAGGAACTGAGGAATGCAAAGCAGGATGCCTGGAAAAATGATGAGATAAGGGTGATAGTTGCAACAAATGCATTCGGAATGGGGATTGACAAGCCGGATGTGAGGTTTGTAATACACTACGACATGCCTGATTCCCTTGAGGCATATTTCCAGGAGGCCGGAAGGGCCGGCAGGGATGGGGAACGCTCATACGCAACTCTTCTGTGGAACAGCACGGACATAAGCAGGCTCAGGCAGATACATACAATTTCATACCCCGACATTGAATACATAAAGGAGATATACCAGAAAGTGTTCATCTACCTGAACATCCCCTACGAGGAGGGATGTGACAGCGTAAGCAAATTCAACCTTGTTGAGTTTTCCAAGAGGTTCTCCCTGAATGCCGTATCTGCCTACTATGCAATAAAGTACCTTGAGCAGGAGGGGTACTGGGAACTTACAGATGAGATGGACAACCCTTCAAAGATTATGTTCATTGTAGGGAGGGACGAACTCTACAAGGTACAGATAGACAATCCGGAGCTTGACAAGTTCATAAAGTCTGTACTGAGAATCTATACTGCCCTTTTCTCAAGGATAACCCCAATTGATGAGGAGTATATTGCCAGGGTTACAATGGATTCAATTGCAGGGGTAAAGGAGAAGCTCATACTGCTTTCCCGCAAGAGGATAATCAAGTATATCCCAAGGGTAAGGACCCCTCTGATAATAATGAACACCGAGAGGCTGGTGGAATCCAACCTCTATATCTCCACAAAGAGGTACGAGGAGAGGAAAAACCTTTTCAAGCAGAGGATTGAGGGCATCATATCGTACGCAAAGGATACTGAAAACTGCCGCAGCAGGATTCTGATTGACTATTTCGGACAGGATGCGCAAAGCAACTGCGGCATATGCGATGTATGCCTCAAGAGAAAGAACCTTTCCAATCCCGGCGAGAGGAAGAAGGCTGCCGCAGCAAGGATAACCGGAATGCTGCAGGAAAACCCTGGAATGAAAATAGCCGGCATTGAGAGTGCTGCCGGCGACGAATACCCTTTCTACCTGGGAGTCTTGAGGGAGATGATAGACAACAATGTTGTCAGATGCCAGGGGGATTCCTTGTCACTCATCCAATAGGAACTCCTTGAGCCTCCGGTAAAGCAGATGTACCGGAAGCCCCACAACATTGAAATAGGAACCCTCAATTCCCTTGATTCCGGCATAGCCTATCCACTCCTGCACCCCATAGGCACCCGCCTTGTCATAAGGCTTGTAATTGTCTATATAGTAGTCTATCTCATCCATTGAGAGCTTCCCGAAAGCCACTTCAGTTGAGGCTGTAAATGAGACCTCCCTGCCAAGACTTCTGATGCATACCCCGGTGAGGACCTGATGCCTGTTGTCCTGCAGTTTCAAAAGCATCCTTACTGCATCCTCCCTGTCAGCCGGCTTCCCCATAATCTCATCGGCGCATAGCACCATGGTATCTGCGGTAATGAGTATTTCATCTGACATGAGGGGCCTGTGGAAACCGTATGATTTCCCTTTTGCCATATATTCAGGTATCTCCACCAGTGGCATCCCTTCAGGGGAGATTTCCTTAAAAGTGCTGCCGGTATCAATTGTAAAATCCACTCCTAACCCTGCAAGAAGTTCCTTCCTGCGGGGGGATGCTGATGCAAGGACCAGCTTTCTGTTTCCAAGCAATTCCTTCAGCATATCATTTGAAACAGTAACCGCCGTTCACCTCTATGATGCTTCCGTTCACAAAGGGGTTGTTGATGCAGAACCTTACGGCATCCGCTATTTCATCAACCTCAGCAAACCTCTTGATTGCGGTCTTGTTATATATGTTGTTCCTTATCTGTTGCGGTTTGTCCTTCTGCCACTCCGTCTCAACAAACCCAGGAGCAATGGCATTCACTGTAGTGCCGGTCCCCTCAAAGAACTTCACCAGATTGAGGGCCAGTGCATGCACGGCCGACTTTGCCACTCCGTATGCAATTGATGTACCATGAGGGTGTACACCCATCATGGAGCCTATGAAGACTACCCTTGAACCAGAAGGTATTGCAGGGAGGAGGTCCCTGATGAGGAAAAGGCTGCTGTTGACATTCACCTGCATGGACATTTCCCACTCTGAATCCGTAATTTCAGCAAGATTCTTCCTTACGGTTGCACCGGCATTGTTCACTATACAGTCTATGTGCCCCTTGGCAAGCATTGCAGCTGTAAATTCCTTCATTGCAGCCTTGTCTGCCTGATTTGCACAAATTATCTCAAATTCAGGTGATATTGCTGCAAATTCAGCCGCAGCCGAATCTGCTGCAGCCTTATCGCTTGAATAGCTGACAGCCACATGATACCCCTCCTTAAGGAGCATCCTGGCTATGGCAAGCCCTATCCCTTTGGTTCCACCTGTAACTATGGCGTTTTTCATATTTTTACAAAGTTTTTCTTGCAAGTGAACTCCTCCAGGGCACCTGCTATGGCAATGCTTATTGGAGGGAGCATCTTAATGGAGGTCATTCTCTTGTTTACTATACACTGTATGAATTCCTGTATCTCGTATCTGAGCCCCTGGCCGTCCCATTTGTAGAAGAATTTCTTGTTCTGGTTCTGGTCTTCGTATCTGAGCTCAAAGTAGTCAGTAAGCCACCATGGGGCAGGTACATATGCATAACCTTTTGTACCTGAAATCACCAGGTTGCCCTCAGTCTTCACGCCAAGCCCCAGTTTGAATGAACATACGGCATTGGGGTATTGGACAATTCCTTTTGTGTACATGTCAATCCCGTCCTCCATCCTTGAATAGAGGGAAAGATTCGTGTAGTTTACTCCAAGGAGCCTAAAGATTGCCAGAAGAGGGTAGGGGGCCAGCTCATACATTGAGCCTCCTCCCTGCAGAGGGTCATATTCCCTCAATGACCTGTCGGGAAGAAGCTTTGAAAAAGAGGCGTCTATATCCACAACTTCCCCTATGACTCCACTCTTTATCATTGTGATGAGGTGGTTGAATGCAGGGGAAAATGCTGTCTTGTGAGCCTCAAGCAGAACGAGTCCCCTCTCTTTGGCCAATGAGTGGAGATCCTTGGCCTGGGCCTTCTCAAGCACCATAGGGATTTCACACAATACATGCTTTCCTGCCAAAAGCGCTTCCCTGGCAAGCTCATAGTGTGAGGGGTGAGGGGTGGCAACATATACCGCATCCACATCCTGAAGGAGATCACTATAGGAATCCTTGATATTCTGCAATCCTTTCCTGAGAGCAAATTTTTCAGCAGCTGAAGGGTCAATATCATAAATTGCGGAAATCTCCACTCCGCTCACAAAGGCAGACTCATCTACAAATCGGGCGGCAATCCTGCCAAGCCCCGCAATTCCAATCCTCACTGTGTCCTGGGTCTCATTTCTGAGCATTGTAGAGGAAATTCCTTCAGTACGTGGTAGATATACAACCTCACAGAACTCCTTGAGGTAATCAAACTTGCCTTCCCAGTCCGAGCCTACGGTAAAGATATCTACACCATATTTCTGGATATCATCAATCTTCTGGCCTATATAGTCCTCAATGATTATCTGGTCCGCAATACCTGTTGCCTTTACTGCCTCCACACGTTCAAGGACATTGTTCCTCACATTGAGCTTCCCCCGCTCCCTGTCAAACTTGTCATTGGTAACACCAACTATAAGCCAGTCACCCAACTCCTTTGCACGGCGGAGAAGATTCAGATGCCCCTCATGCAGAAGATCGTATGTGCCGTATGTAATAACTTTCTTCATGAATCACTTCCTTTTTATCTTCCCGAAAGTCTTGATGCTTGTATATTTCCTCCACAGGTTCACCTTGCGGCACTTTGGCACGCCGTGTCGCCTGATATAGTCCCTTGCACCCTCCAGCATCCTGTGAGCAACTTTCCCGTCGAGATAAGGGTCATAGTTATCCACGAACCATTTCCTCAGCTCCTTGTCCTCATCTGAAAGGGCCTGGTCAAATGCCTCACACAGGAGGGAGACATCATCTATGTCCTTCCAATATTTCCTCTCCGCAGATGCCTTGTAGGTGATTACAGGCTTGTCTTTCAGGAGGAATTCATATATTACAGAAGAGGTGTCGCTGATCATCACATCTGAAATGAGCTGGTACTTGGCCACAGATGTATCATCCATAAAGAGGATGTTTTCATTCTCCGCAGCAAGTTTGCTGTAGGCATCCGCCCACTCCTGCCCGGTAAGGGGATGGAGCTTTATGAGGATAAGGACATCTCTTTTGGCTGCAAGTTCCTTGAGGGGTTCCTCCATCACCGGCAATGAGGTGAGGGAAGGGGAGAATGTAGGAGCATAAAGGACTATGTATTTCTTGCCATATTTCTCCAGAAGTGCTTTTTTGAGGGGAAGGAAGGCATCCCAATTCTCCTTTACCCAGTCCTGTCTTGGCCAGCCTGTCTCCAGTACCTCAAAGGTTCCGTACTTGGCTGCCAGTTTCCTGAAGCCCTCAGTAAAATGTGGTCCCTGGGTGAAGTAGGTATCAAAATAGTGCCTTATTACCCAATGCCCCTTCTTCTCACCGGCATAGCCATGGAAAACCTGTATCTTCACACCAGGAAGATAGTATGGGACAATGTTGCCAGGGACATATATTGCCTCAGGGGAGAAATCATGCACCTCCTGAATGCTGTTGGTCCAGCGGACCTCGCCGTTGAGGGGAAAATCCTTTATCTTTGGGGCATGCACATACCAGAGAAGTTCATTGCAGCCCTCCCTGCAAGCCTCCTTGTGGATAGGGAAAAGTATATCTATGGAATACTTGTTCTCGCAAAATAACACTATACGCATATTGCAAAGGTATGGACTTTTATTGATAAAATTGTATGAATTGAAAAGTTTGTATAATTTTGTAATGACATTAAAATAACTTTCAAGGCTATGACATTTACAGAACTATGCAACCCGATTTTTGAGCAGGTGATCAATGATTATCACAAGACAGACAACGTTGACACCCCAATCAACAATCCATATGAGCTTAAGACCATTGAGTACTACATATATCTGAAAAACTGGATTGATACAGTGCAGTGGCATTTTGAGGACATCATCAGGGACCCTAACATTGATCCTGTGGAGGCCCTTGTACTGAAGAGGAGGATTGACAAGTCTAACCAGGACCGCACGGACCTTGTAGAGCTTATTGACAGCTATTTCCTTGACAAATACAAGGATATCCAGGTTAAGGCCGGCGCGGTGATCAATACCGAGAGCCCCGCATGGGCAATTGACCGCCTCTCAATTCTTGCCCTGAAGATCTACCACATGAGACAGGAGGTTGAAAGGACTGACACAACACCTGAACACCATGCACAGTGTGAGAACAAGCTGAATGTGCTTCTGGAGCAGCAGAAGGATCTCTCATCCGCAATTGACCGGCTTCTTGCAGATATTGAGGCAGGAAACAAATACATGAAGGTGTACAAGCAGATGAAGATGTACAACGATCCTGACCTTAACCCTGTACTTTACGGAAAGAAATAAACCGGGATGTCAAAGATACTGGTCATCA
>JAFUMO010000038.1 GCA_017482565.1 Bacteroidales bacterium
AGAAAGTAGAAATAAACTCCAACGACCTGTAAACTTACCTCGTTATCGGGTAATGATTTGAAAACCGTCCGCCCTCATTACCTTTCATTTCCTTGCACTTTTGCCTCGGCGAGGCTTTCATCAAAAGTCCTCATAAGTCATTGAACACCAGTGCCGCCATCATTATTTTCCCTCATTCGTTAGATTTTTCCAGAGATATTATATATATGCGAGGGTGACTCAAAAGGTGGAAATTTAAGGCTTGCACAGGTGAGGAAACCGGAGTTTACTTAGGTAAATGAGGATTTCCGAGGCAAGCGTAACGCAAAATTTACCCTTTTGAGTCACCCTCGTTGAGTTTAATTACTGCACCTCTTGTGTCTTGATCATCTGCACATCCCTGTTCCAGTCCAGTCCCATATAGTAGGAGTTCAGGACAGAATCCGCAGGGTTGGAAGGAATATAGGTCCCCAGACCTGAATATCTGTCGGGATCAATTGGTATTTCCAGGAAATTTGGTGTTGCAGCCTTATATATTACAGCCTCATCCAGGGCTTTCAATACCGGAGCAGCATCCTCATCCCCGGCCAGTTTGGTTATAAAATCACCCAAATCGTAGAACCAGTGCTTGTTGCTCCTGTAGTACCTCTGTACAGAAGAAGCATCAATTGTACTTATTCCGTCCCTATATTGCCCAAAGACTGCAGCCACCGCATCTGCAAGATTCTGGAGCGCCGATGTCTTTACCAGTGAAACAGTTGCAGACCTGGCACTGCCGCTCTGGCTGTTGTAATGGTCATAATACTCCCTGGCAACAGCCTGCAGGTCCGCTTCAGGACGGAATATATGCTGCATCACCTTTGAATAAGGGAAACCCTGGGATAGTATCTCCGCAGGGGAAGACAATACATAGTCCACCGAATCCTTCAACTGGTAGGCAACCTCAACGCATCCCATAAGGCACGCATCAAAGACAACGAATGAAAGCCTGTATGGAAGTGCTTCCGCCAGCTCCTGAATCTCCATCTCCACACCATCTTCAGAGCCGAATGACTTTGAGTAATACCCCTCAGGGAGCCAGCCGGTACCATGAGACCATAGAAACAGGCCAGTCTCCTTTGCCGGGAACATTGTACCCGTAACCTTGAGTACGCTTTCAAGCACCTCCGCCGTTGCTGAGTTGCGCAGTGGAAAACGGTATACGGTATCCTGCACAACCTCCCCCCTTGAACCTTTCTTCAGCTGCATAAGCACCGGCTTGTTCCCCGTATCATGCTTGTACACCAGAAGATTGTCATCTTCAGGGATATATCCTGCCTTCAGATCCTCCAGGTTCACCGATGAGTTTCCCGACAGGTTATTGTTTGCAACCATATATATAAGTACAGTCTTGTCCTTCACCTCAAACTCAGGGGCATCCGTACTTACAGGATCACACGAACACGCAAGGGACAGTACCACCAGCAACAACATATATCTCAACTTCTCCATATCTCTAATGTTTGAATACAAAATAAACAGCAAGTACCAGAAACACAAAAGCAATCAGATGGTTCATCCTGAAGCTCTCAGTCTTGAAGAAAATGGCAGAGAATGCAACAAAGATGAGCAGGGTTATCACCTCCTGTATGACCTTGAGCTGGATGAGGGAGAACGGCCCCCCGTGCATATCCGAGCCTATACGGTTTGCAGGCACCTGGAAACAATACTCAAAAAAGGCTATCAGCCAGCTTATGGCAATTATCCCTAACAGTCCCCATTTGGGCAGCATCTTGTCTGTGCCGAACTTGAGGTGTCCGTACCATGCCAATGTCATGAAACTGTTTGACACAACAAGCAGCAGAATAGTAAGCAGTCCTTTTCCCATTTTTACCGAATCATTAGTTCCAGTTCTCCAATTGTACCGGATAACTTACAAAAATAGAAAAAAAATTACATATATTTGCTTTCCATGGCAGAAACAAACAACCATTAAAATATGAATTTATTAAAGATTATGTTATGTGTATGCGGGCTGGGACTTGTTGCAGCATCATGCTCCCAGGAAAGCCCATCAAATGAAGAGCCGTTCAAATATACGGCGGATGAATTTGCAGACCTCCAGATCCTCAAGTACAGGATACCGGGATGGGAGTCTCTTACCCTACAGCAGAAGGCCTATATCTACCACCTCAGCGAGGCCGGGAAATGTGGCAGGGACATACTTTTCAACCAGAACTTCAAATACAATCTTGGAATAAGGAAACTCCTGGAGAGGATAATCAAGGGGTATCAGGGAGACAAGGAGTGTGAACAGTGGCAGCAGCTGCTTGTATATGCCAAGAGGGTATTCTTCAGCAACGGAATCCATCACCACTACGCAGAGGACAAGATTATTCCCGGATGTACAATGGAGTACTTCAAGGGTGTCATGGATGAAATGAAGATGGAGAACACCGTATACCAGTACATTCCAATCATATTTGATCCTGAACTTTACCCCCAGAGAAAATACACCGGTACCGGAAAAGATATCATTGAGGCCTCAGCAGTAAACTTCTATGGGGAAGGGATCACCAAAGATGAGGTCAACAGCTTCTACGCTGCAATGGAAGACCCCAATGACACCACTCCTCTGGCGTACGGCATAAACAGCAGGCTGGTGAAGAAGGATGGCAAACTGGTTGAAGAGGTATACAGGCAGGGAGGAAGATACTCAAATTCCATCACCGCAATAACCCTCCATCTGGAAAAGGCCGCCCAGTTTGCAGAAAATGACGCCCAGAAGGATTACATTGCAAAACTTATTGAATATTACCGTACAGGCTCCCTTGAGGCATGGGATGAGTACAATATTGCCTGGGTACAGGAAAACAGCGGGCAGGTTGACTTCATCAACGGCTTCATTGAGGACTACAATGATCCTCTGGGGAGAAAAGCCACATGGGAATCTTCAGTAAACTTCAAGGATACTGAAGCCTCAAGGAGGACACAGCTCATAAGCGACAATGCACAATGGTTTGAGGACAACTCCCCTATAAGGGACGAATTCAAGAAGAAAGAGGTGAAGGGTGTAACCGCCAAAGTCATAAATGTAGCCTGCATAGGAGGTGACTGTTTCCCTGCAACACCTATAGGGATAAACCTTCCAAATTCAAACTGGATAAGGAAGGAATACGGTTCAAAATCCGTTACCATTGCAAACATCACTGATGCCTACAACAGGGCAGCTGAGGAGTCTCCAAGAAGCATAACAAATGAATTCTCATGGAGTGATACCGAGAAAGAGCTCATCAAGAAATACGGCAACCTCACAGGCAACCTGCATACAGACCTCCACGAATGCCTCGGACACGGCTCCGGCCAGCTCCTTCCGGGTGTATCCCCTACAGCTCTGGGTGAGTACAACTCAACCCTTGAGGAGGCACGGGCAGACCTCTTTGGCCTGTATTACATTGCAGACAAGAAACTTGTGGAACTTGGCATTCTTCCCGACGAGGAAGCCTACAAATCCGAGTATATAAATTTCATAATGAACGGCCTCTTCACCCAGTTTGTAAGGATAGAGCTTGGCAAGACCAACACAGAGGCCCACATGCAGGACCGCAAGCTCATAGCTGAATGGTGCTACGAAAACGGGCTGAAGGAGAAGACAGGAGCCGGAAAGGATGTGATTGAGAAAGTTGTGAAGGAAGGGAAGACCTACTTTGTGATAAATGACTACCAGGCTCTCAGGGGTCTGTTCGGCAAACTGCTTGCAGAGGTGCAGAGGATAAAGTCTGAAGGGGACTACAAGGCCGGTAAGGAGCTTGTTGAGAAATATGCGGTACATATTGACCCTGCACTCCACAAGGAGGTGAAGGAGAGGTATGCATCACTGGAGCTGAAGCCATACAAGGGATTCATCAACCCTACCATAGGGCCTGTACTGGACAAGAAAGGTTCAATTGCAGATTACAAGATCACCTACAACGATGACTTTCTGGCACAGATGCTGGAGTACGGCGAGAAATACTCGTTTGAATCAAGCATGCTCAGATAACCTGCAGCCATCCGCACTGCAATAAAGAGGAGGGTGACCCAAAATGATATGAACCCCGAAAGTTAGACAAAAAACTTTCGGGGTTTTGTTATGTCTATAAAACACAATTACGAAGATCGCCTAAAGTATATGGCGTTACTAGAAGATGGATATAGTTATGCATATA
>JAFUMO010000005.1 GCA_017482565.1 Bacteroidales bacterium
CCTGTCCATAATCTCACGGTAGTGCTTGTTGATGCTCACACGCATATTGTCAAGCATATGGTTTGCTTCAATGGCAGCAGCACTTCGTCCGGTGGCACAATCGCTTTTCGTATCCCAAACCTTCGGGTCAATGGTAATCTTGCAACTGAACTGCGTTTGCGTTCCATCTACTGTGATTCTACCCATTACGGGTACTGTTCCGTCTTTTCTTACTGCCTGTCTTTTCAGGTAGAAGATAGTTGAAAATGTACTCTTCATAACTGCTACTTTTTTTAGGTTCAAAAATACTTTCAGTAGAGTTATGGGCCGTTATGCAAAATATGTCGGAACATCGCAGAAGAAACGGTAAGATGGGATTTTCAACCGTAACCCATCATTTTTTACAGGAACTTTTGTAAAAGCCGTTATAATACAATAGTTTGCATTGCTGAACTTCCGTATTCTCCCTTCTGTTTCATATGGTAACGGATAGGTTACTCAGCTTTGGAACTACTTGGCATTACATTGGTTTTCGCTGGCATTCCTTCAAAAATCAGAATTTCACAAAACCCTGTCTGCCAATTATTTTACCCCAAATTTCTCAATTCAACGAATTATATGTAACTTTGCATTGAAATTAACATTAAAAATAATGATTCTAAAAAAATTATTCCCGTTAACTGCGGCACTTGTACTGCTTTTTAATGCAGCGGGTGCGCAGACAGTGGTGAAAGATGCAGAGAAGTTTGCTGCACTTTCCGAATCGGTCGCCAATTATCTCAAGCCTGTAGCCTCAATTGCGGTTAAGGTAAAGGTTGATTCGGCAATTGTGAATGGCAAGAATATAGACATCCATTTTTCAAAGCTTACAAGCGACTATTACTTCAGGGACAACTCTGTAAAGGATATTTACAGGATTGCCAAGGATAATCTTCCCGATGAATACAAGGGCATGGATATAACCCTGTATGCCAACGGGTCAACACTGCAGGAGCTGGCTTCAAAGTTCTATTCAGAGGCCTACACTACCCCTGCTAAGCCAAAGAAGGTGAAGAAATCAAAGGTTGCTGAGCCTGCACTCGTGCAGAATGTTTCAAGGCCTTTTGATATCCCATACGGATTGGACGGGAGGCATCTTGCCCTGTGGCAGAGCCACGGCTGGTATTACAACCAGCCTACCCACAGATGGCAGTGGCAGAGGGCAAGGCTCCTCAATACAGTTGAGGACCTCTATACCCAGAGCTACGTTGTGCCGTTCCTTGTGCCTATGCTGGAGAATGCCGGTGCCAATGTATTGCTTCCAAGAGAGAGGGACATCAACCTCAATGAGGTGATTGTAGATAACGATGCATTGATGGGCGGCTATACAGAGCTGTCGGGAGCCAATGCATGGAAAAATGGCGGGAGCGGTTTTGCAAATGCAAAGGCTGCCTATGAGCACGGCGAGAATCCTTTCACAATGGGGACCTACAGGGTTGCCGGTGGCGTTGTGAAGGGAAAGAAGCAGGCTGCTGAGAGTGTTGCAAAGTGGATACCTTCTGTTCCTGAAACAGGGGAGTATGCGGTTTATGTTTCTTACAAGACCCTTCCAAACAGTGCCCCTGATGCACTTTATACCGTAAAATACAATGGCGGTGAAACCCAATTCAAGGTGAACCAGAAGATGGGTGGCGGCACCTGGATTTACCTGGGTACCTTCCCGTTCTCGGAGAAGTCTGCCGAGCAGGGTGTATACCTTAGCAACATTACAGGAAAGCAGGGTGTTGCAGTTACTGCTGATGCCGTGAAGTTTGGCGGCGGTATGGGTAACATTGCAAGGAAACCAACCGAGATGCCTTCATACAACGTTGAGGCGGTAACCAGCGGTTACCCACGCTTCACCGAGGGGGCAAGATACTGGCTGCAGTGGGCCGGCTTTGCAGATTCAATCTACTCATATACAAATCTGAAGAACGACTACACAGATGACTACATGAGCCGCGGCCGTTGGGTAAATGCACTTGTTGGCGGCAGCAAGGTGAATCCCGGGGCTGAGGGCTACAATATCCCTGTAGACCTTTCTTTCGCATTCCATACAGATGCAGGTACTTTTCCGGATGATTCAATTGTAGGTGTGCTTGCAATCTATACAAGATATTCCAACGGCTCGGATAAATATGTGAACGGCAAGAGCAGGATGACAGCAAGGGAGATGACAGACATTATCCAGACAGAGATAACAAATGATATCCGCGTTGCATATGAGCCTAAATGGAGCCGCAGGGGATTGTGGGACCGCTCTTATGCTGAATCACGTACACCTGAGGTGCCTGCAATGCTGCTGGAGCTCCTTTCACACCAGAACTTTGCAGACATGAAATACGGCCTTGACCCTTCATTCCGCTTTACAGTGAGCCGTGCAATCTATAAGGGAATGCTCAAGTATCTGAGCCTTGTGAACAATGTCCCTTATACAGTGCAGCCGCTCCCGGTGAAGAACTTTGCAGCTGAACTGAACGGTGGGGATGAAGTGAAGTTGAGCTGGAGCCCGGTTGCCGATCCTCAGGAGCCTACAGCAGATCCTGCTGCATACGTTGTATATACCAGAGTGAATGGCGGCGGCTTTGACAATGGCGTTGTGGTTAAGGATACAGTAGCACTCCTTCCTGTGAACCCTGGCAGCATCTACAGCTACAAGGTTGTGGCAATCAATGATGGCGGTGCCTCATTCCCTTCAGAGATCCTTTCTGTAGGCATTTCACCTGCAGCAATGGCTGCCGGCAAGCTGGCTTTGGTTGTTAACGGCTTTGAGAGGGTTTCAGGCCCGGCTGTAATGCCAAAGGAGGATTCAACCTTTGCAGGCTTCAACAATATGCTGGATAACGGTGTGCCATATAAGGCGGACTGGTCTTTTATAGGCGGACAGTATGAGTTCCGCAGGGAGATTCCTTGGATGGATGATGATGCGCCAGGTTTCGGGGCCTCATATACAGATATGGAGGACAAGGTATTTGCAGGCAATACATTTGATTATCCATATGTACACGGTATGGCACTCCTGAAGAACGGATACAGCTTTGTTTCATCTTCAGTGGGGGCGGTAAAGGCCGGCAAGGTGAACATGAACAACTACAAGGTTGTGGATATGATTATGGGCAAGCAGGGCAAGACCAAGATAGGACGCGGTGTCTTTGGCCTTAAATATGAGGTGTTCCCTGTGGCATTGCAGAAGGCAATTGCAGATTACTGTGCAGCTGGTGGAAACCTACTTGTTTCGGGAGCCAATATTGCTACTGACCTTTATGACAGCCATGAAGTTACCCAGGAGGGGATGAAGTTTACACAGGATGTCCTCAAATACAGATGGAGGACAAATACTGCAAGCAGTGAAGGTGCTGTGGGTGCGGTTGCCAATCCTTATGGTTTCAGCGGCAAGTTCAGCTTCTCAACCAAGCTGAATGACAAGATTTATGCAGTTGAGTCCCCTGACGCACTTGTCCCTGCAGACAAGGATGCATATACAATCTTCAGGTATTCAGACAACAATATCTCAGCGGGCGTTGCATATAAGGGAGCTTACCGTACAGTTTCTCTCGGTTTCCCTATTGAGACACTTGCAACCTCTTGCCAGATTGATGAGATGATGGGTGAGGTTATCAGATTCTTTGAGGAAAAATAACCCCTTCAAGCTGCACGACATGACTTTACAGAGAGAACTTGAAATAATTGAACTTATACATAAAGAGGTTAAACCGGCATTGGGCTGTACAGAGCCCATTGCGGTTTCCCTTGCTGTAGCCCGTTCGTGTGAGGCATTGCGCGGTATTGGCGCAGAGGTATCACACCTTGTGGTGGAGGTTAGTGCCAACATCCTTAAGAACGGTATGGGTGTGGGAATACCCGGTACCGGTATGATAGGCCTGCATATTGCATCAGCCCTTGCTGTAACCTGCGGAAAGAGCATTTATGGACTTGAAGTGCTCAAGGACTTGAATCCGCAGGCGATTGGGGCGGCAAAGTGCATGGTGGATGAAAAAAAGGTGAAGGTGGTGCTGGCAGACACTCCGCTCAAGCTTTATATCAAGGCTTGGGCATTCGGTGCAGATGCGGCCGGCAAGGAGCATTCTGCTGCCACTGAAATCAAGAACAACCACGATTCAATAGTTTCTGTGGTTCTGGATGGGGAGGAGGTGCTTTCTCCACAGCATATAGGTCCCATGAACTGTGCCGGATCTGCCTGTACTGCTGCAGCTGCTCCGGCAGAGAGCGGCCAGACGGCAGAAAAGACAACATTGGATTATAAGCTGTCGGTGAAGGAGATTCTCCAGTTTGCACAGGAGGCTTCTTTTGAAAACATTAGGTTCATACTGGAATCTGTGAAGCTGAACAAGGCGCTTGCGGTTGAGGGATTGAAGGATGATTATGGACTGAGGGTTGGCAAGACCATTCTCGCACGCGAGCATTCTGATGTGTTCGGTTCATCTGTGATGACATACGCAATGGCCGCCACTGCAGCTGCATCAGACGCACGTATGGCCGGATGCACACTTCCGGCAATGAGCAACTCGGGCAGTGGAAACCAGGGAATTACAGTTACAATGCCGGTAATTGCAGTTGCCGAGAAGATGGAAGTGGGAGAGGAGCAGCTGGCAAGGGCGTTGGTGCTGAGTCATCTGGTAGCAATCCATATCAAGGGATACCTTGGCAAGCTTTCCGCATTGTGTGGTTGTGTGATTGCATCTACCGGCTCTTCATGCGGTATAGTCTATCTTCAGGGAGGAGGATATGAGCAGGTATGCTCTGCCATAAAGAATATGATAGGCAATATCACCGGAATGGTATGTGATGGCGCCAAAGTGGGCTGCGCACTGAAAGTGGCCTCCGGGGTGTCCTCTTCTGTTCAGGCGGCAGTGCTGGCAATGGACAATATCTGCATCTCCTCAAATGACGGTATCATTGAAGACTGCATAGAGAAGACAATCTGCAACCTTGGCAAGATAGGGGCGGAGGGAATGCAGACCACAGACAGGATGATACTTGATATCATGGTGTGCAAATAACAGTGTATTGAAGAATTTTTATACCTTTGCACGCAGGCGGGCTGTCCTATCGCTCAAGAAATTGGGAGGAAAGTCCGGGCAGGGAAGGGCAGTGTACTGTGGAAAGCACAGATAGGCGATGAGTTTATGCAAGGGTAACAGAAAACTACCGCCGCAGGAGCGCCCAGTATTCTACTGGAGAGAATCTTCTGGGATTTTCTTTAATGCGTGAAGCAGGAAGCCGTTGGTTGACAGACTGCAATACTGCGGTAAGGGTGAAAATGTGGGGTAAGAGCCCACGGATTATGATGGTGACATTATAGTGGTATCCTACTGCATCCTGCAAGGCCATGTATACCGGCAATCAAGGGTTGCCCGCCCGTTGCCGGGGGGTAGGCTGCGTCAGATAAATGATAGGAGCTTCTTAGGGTGTCCCCTCGGGGATGCCAGTCTGAGGTACAGGACCCGGCTTATAGGCCCGCCCAAAAATGAACGCCCTCCGCATTCAGTTGCAGGGGGCGTATTTTTTTTCTTAGGGGAAGCCGGATTACTTTTCAACCACCTTTACCTTATACATCTTTGGCCAGTATTTGCCGGTAAGGTAGATTTCTCCTGTGGCAGGATTGTGTGCTATGCCGTTCAGCACATCGGTGGTAGGCCTGCGGAGCGAATTTGGCAGCAGGCCATTGCAGTCTATGCGTCCCTTTACATTTCCGGTGGCAGGGTCTATTATCACTATGTAATCCTCAATGTATACATTGGCCCATATTTCCCCGTTGATGTACTCCAGCTCATTTAGGAATGTAACAGGCTTGCCGTCCATCTTTACCTCTTTGGAATATCTTACTGCAAAGGTCTGCGGATCCAGGAAGCAGATCCTGGATGTTCCGTCGGAGAGGATGAGGTCCTTTCCGTTTGTGGTGAGTCCCCAGCCCTCACGCGGGTTGTAGAGTTCCCCAAGGTATTTGAATGAATTGATGTCGTATACAAAGCACTTGTGCTCCCTCCAAGTGAGGATATACAGCAGCCCGTCCTGCACGCATGAGCCTTCAACAAAGTAACGGCCGTCAAAATTCAGGCGGCGCAGGTCCTTCCCTGTCTGCAGATCAACCTTCTTGAATGAAGATGTCCCGTATTGACCGCAGCTTTCATACAGTTCCCCGTCATGAAAGAACAGCCCCTGGGTGTAGGATGCCCTGTCGTGCGGCAGTGCCTCCACCACCTGCAGTTTATACTCCTTAACCTTCTGGGCACATCCTGCCAGCGGAACAATCATCATCAGTAAAATGAAAAGTGTCTTTATATATCTCATGACCATACAATCAAATTTCCGGCACAAAAATAATCATATAAAACTTCCGTACAAAAAACGGGCCTGCACAATTCACTTCCCGACAATTACCGGTGCTTCCCTAACCCTGGGACATGCTGCGGCCGCGCCAGTGCAGGTATAGGTGTGCCGGCATCTCATTTGTTTCATATATGTCAATAACAGCAAACAAATGTGCCGTTTCTGAAAAAAATGTTTACATTTGCAACCGATAAGGGCGCAAGGCCCGTATTTTATTAACATTTTGCTTGGGGGTGCCATTCGGCTGAGATCATACCCTTTAAACCTGATGCGGTTAGTACCGCCGTAGGGAAAGCGTGGGAGACGTCCCACATCCTTGGTTTATTGAGTCTTCTTTTAGACACCCTCCTGCTTAAAAAACATTAGATTTTATGAAAAAATTAGTGCTTTTTTGCGGGATTTTATTTTTCCCTTTCTGCAGCTCCGCGTTGGAGCCTGCCCAGGTCCCGGGCAACGGGGCATCATCTGCCCGGCAGTCTTATATTTATAATATTCCCAATGAGGAGGCTGTTGCGGGGCATCCGGATACGGTTTTGCAGCATGAACGGCTCGACAGCATTGTGGTAAGCAGCTGGAGGGCGGGAATCAATACTCCGGTAACATATACCCAGGTGAGCGGCAGGCAGCTGAGGAAACAGTCCCAGAGCCACTCTCTTCCAATGATGCTTGGGCTTCAGCCATCGGTTGTGGCAACCACTGAAGGGGGCTTGGGGCTGGGATACACAAAGATGTCGGTAAGGGGTACTGATGATTCCAGAACCAATGTGACAATCAACGGCATTGGCATGAATGATTCGGAGAGCCAGCAGGTGTTCTGGGTGAACATCCCTTCCATCCACTCTTTCCTGGGCTCGGCACAGCTGCAGAGGGGAGTGGGGACCTCTGCAAACGGCTCGGGTGCATTCGGTGCGAGCCTTAACCTTGAAACAGGGCTGTCGGGAAGCACAGCTCAAGGGTCTGCAGATTTTACATTTGGTTCATACGGCACATATATGACCACAATTGCTGCTGGGACAGGCACCTCTGCCGGCGGATTCTCGTTTGATGTGGTGTATTCCCACGGGGAGACGGACGGTTATATCAGGAATGCCAAGGCAGACTTGAATTCCCTGTTTGCATCTGCAGGGTGGAAGGATGACAGAAATTCCCTCAGGCTCAATTATATCCTGGGAGACCAGACTACAGGCATTACCTGGGAGGGCGTTTCACCTGAAATGTATGGGACAGACCGCAGATATAATGTTGCCGGGGAGTATTATGATGAGATGGGGAATGTCCACTACTACGATAATGAGACGGACAATTACAGGCAGCACCATTTTCAGGCGGCATATACAAGGCAGTTTGGGGATTTTGTTACATGGAACACTACCCTGAACTTTACCAAGGGCGACGGCTATTATGAGAACTACAAGGCGGATGCAAAGTTCTCCAAGTATGGTCTGGAGCCGGTGGAGATTGATGGGGAGATTTACAAGAAGAGTGATTTTATTGTGCAGCAGGCTATGGACAACAGCTTTTATGCATTCAATTCTTCTGTAGCTTATGTGCGTGGGGCAGTGAACGCTTCGGCAGCGGTTTCCTATGGATATTATGACGGCGGCCACTTTGGTGATGTGCTCTGGAGCAAGCATCTGCCTCTGGAGAGTGATTTCCGCTGGTATGAGAATGATGCCGTTAAAAAAGATTACAGCGCATATGTGCGTGCCCAGGTGGATTTTGCATGTGGCATTACCGCTTTTGCGGATCTGCAGTATAGGGGAGTTTCTTATGAACTGGAGGGGATGGACAAGGATTTTGCCTCTCTGGACTGGTCTGCTGACTGGAATTTCTTTAATCCCAAGGCGGGTATTACCTATGCCCCGGGGAATAACAGCCGAATTTATGCCTCGGTGGCAGTAGCACACAGGGAGCCAAGCCGCAGCGACATCAAAGAGAGCATCAAATCCTCCTCTGCCGACAGGCTGAAAGCCGAACGGCTTGTGGATGTGGAGATTGGCTACCGCTACAATTCTGAGAAACTCTCCGTTTCTGCAAACCTGTACCTCATGGAGTATAAGGACCAGCTTGTGGCAACCGGCAAACTTTCGGATGTGGGGTATGTGATAAAGGAGAATATTCCAGACAGCTACCGCCGCGGCATTGAGCTGGTTGGGGCATGGCAGGCCCTGCCATGGATGAGGCTGGACGGAAACCTTACCCTCTCCCGCAACAAGGCGGTGGATTATACGGCATACGTGGATACATACGACAATGCAGATGACTGGAATCCTGTTGCCCAGACAGAGGTGTTCTTTGACAAGAGCAGCCTTATCCTCTCTCCGGAGGTGGTGGGAATGGCTATGGCTACCGTTACCCCAGGCTGCGGATGGGACCTTTCCCTGAGCGGCAAATATGTAGGGAAGCAGTATATGGACAACTTCAACTCCGAGGTATCCAGGGTTCCCGCCTATTTTGTATCTTCGCTGAATGTGGCAAAAGAGTTTGCATTAGGTAAGAGGTCCGGCTCCGTTTCCCGTGGCTCATCCTTGAGGATTGGGGCCACAATAGATAACCTCTTTAACAACAAATACTGGTCTTACGGCTGGATTTACCAGGCCTGGTTCGCCGACGGTTCCGCCCCATACGTGGAGCGTGGCATTTTCGCCCAGGCACCGGCAAACTTCATGCTGAAGGTGGCCTATAAATTTTAGGTAATGTCGTGTCACGACTTACAATCGGTCCTACAGCTGTCTGTGGAGCTGGTGGTCTTGAAGTAAGTTATTGTGGTTCAGATAATTGTGAAAGCAAATGTAAGTCGTGACACGACTTCAGGATAATTGGTTGATTATTATGGTTTTGGAAATTTTTGGCGTAGTTTTTGGCTTCATATATCTGTACCTGGAGATAAGGCAGGAGAAGGGAATGTGGGCGGTTGGTTTCCTTATGGCACTGGTGTATGCGGCGGTTTATTGGAAGGGGCAGGTATATGCTTCAATGGGGTTCCAGATTTATTATGTGCTGGTGAGCGTTTACGGGTTTCTGGAGTGGCGCAGGCAGGGGAAGGCCCAGTTGCAGGCGGCTGGCCGGGAGCATGGGGCAGCCCAGGGGAGAGGAGATGAGGCATGGGAGCAGGGGAGGAGGATCCTTTATAGGAAGCTGCCTGGGAGTGTGCTGTTGTGGAGTACTGTGGTGTATGCAGTGGCAACAGCTTCAATGATGGGGGTGCTGGGGAGATTCACGGGTGATCCGGTCCCTTTTGCAGACAGCTCCGTTACGGTGCTCAGTGCAATTGCCACTTTTTGGCTCTCCAGGGCCTATAGGGAGCAGTGGCTGGTATGGCTGCTGGTTAATGTGGTTACGGTTGTGATGACATTGGAACTGCAGCTATATCCTACAGCTGTACTCTATACTGTAAATGCCGTTGCATCCGTCTACGGATACATCCATTGGAAACGGAACGGAACCCTCCTCAACAGCAGGGGATAAGCTCCGTTTCTACATAAAATTCCGCTGCAGCCAAGTTTATTTATATAAAGTGTAATTTGTGTTATAATTTTTTGTACTTTTGCGTGATTATAACTTGAAATACACTTTTATTATGTTACTTATCGCCGATTGTGGTTCTACAAAAGTTGACTGGCGTGCCATTGCTGCAGATGGTTCCGTGAAGTCAGTGAATACAGAGGGTATCAATCCTGTTTTCCTTTCATCAGAGGACATTTCAAAAATTCTTGAGGAGAAGGTTGTTCCGGCAATTGGAACAGATGTGAAGGAGATTTACTTCTATGGCGCCGGTATCCTTGCCCCAGAGCTTGCAAAAGTGCTCAGCGATGCTTTTGACAAAGTGTTTCCGGGCAACAAGTCTTTCGTTGCTTCAGACCTTCTCGCAGCGGCAAGGGCATTGTGCGGACACAGCGCAGGTATAGCCTGCATCATGGGAACGGGTGCAAACACATGTTTCTACGACGGCAATGAGATTGTGGACAATGTACGTGCCGGCGGATTCATCCTGGGTGATGAGGCAAGTGGCGGAGTCCTTGGCAAGAAGCTTATGGCAGACTTCATAAAGGGGCTTCTTCCAAAAGAGATTGAGGAGGAATTTGTAAAGAGATATGACCTTGATTACATGAAGATTGTACAGAAGGTTTACCGGGAACCGCTTCCAAGCAAATGGCTTGCATCATTCTCCCCTTTCATCTCGGAGTTCAGGGACAATCCTCATATCAACAACCTCATCAGGACAAGTTTTGATGAGTTCTTCAAGAGGAACATCGTACACTATGACTACAAGAACTACCCTGTAAACCTTGTAGGTTCAATCGCCCACTACTATGAGGATATCCTCAAGGATGTGGCTGCCCAGAACGGCGCAACAATAGGCAAGATTATCAAATCACCTATTGACGGCCTTGTGGAGTACCATACCAACGCAATTTAATTTTTCTTCCCGACAACAAATGACAATACATACAATTATGACTAAAGTAACAGAGCAATCATCAAATTACGCCAATCTGGACAAGATGACAACCGCTGAGTTGTTGATGAACATGAACAAAGAGGACAAGTCAGTTCCATTGGCAGTTGAGAAATGTATTCCTGAGATTGAAAAACTTGTTGACGGAATAGTTGAGAGAATGAAGAAAGGCGGAAGGCTTTTCTATCTTGGAGCAGGTACCAGCGGACGTCTCGGCATCCTTGATGCATCTGAGATTCCTCCAACATACGGCGCACCGTTCGACCTCATCATAGGCCTCATTGCAGGAGGCGATACAGCAATCAGAAAAGCTGTTGAGAATGCTGAGGATGACTGGGAGGGCGGCTGGAGAGACATGCAGCCTTACAATGTAGGTGAGAATGACGTTGTTGTAGGTATCGCTGCCAGCGGAAGCACCCCATACGTTATCGGAGCAGTAAAGGAGGCTCGCAAGCGCGGTATCCTCACTGGCTGTATTACCTGCAACCCTGGTGCTGCAGTAGCTGCCGAGGTTGATGTACCTATCGTTGCAGTTGTAGGCCCTGAGTTTGTTACAGGCTCAACCAGAATGAAGTCAGGTACAGCGCAGAAGCTTATCCTCAACATGATTTCAACTTCAACCATGATCAAGATGGGCCACGTGAAGGGCAACAAGATGGTTGACATGCAGCTTTCAAATGCAAAGCTTGTTGACAGGGGAACAAGGATGATTATGGGTGAGACAGACATTACAGACTACGAGTATGCAAAATCACTTCTGCTCGAGCATGGTTCTGTAAGGAACGCTGTTGATTTCTATAACTCACAGAAATAATAATGTTCAAGCAGAAATATTCTTCACAGCTGCTTGAGAAGGCGGTGGACGAATTTGCTTCGTTGCCTGGAATTGGCCGCAAGAGCGCTTTGAGGCTCGCGCTGCACCTGCTCAAGCAGCCTGTAGAGAATATTGAAAGATTCGGGACATCTTTTATAGCTCTGCGCAGGGGAGTGAAATATTGCAACTGCTGCAATATGATTACAGACAACGATGTCTGCTCCGTATGCGCCGATACCCGCAGGGACAAATCGGTCATCTGCGTCGTAGAGAGCATAAGGGATGTCTTGAGCATTGAAAACACTGAGCAATATTCAGGGCTTTACCATGTGCTTGGAGGCATCATATCTCCAATGGACGGGATAGGGCCTGCAGACCTCCCTATAGACAGGCTCATTGAGCGTGTGCAGGAGGGGGATGTAAAGGAGGTGATCCTTGCCTTGAGTACAAGCATGGAGGGGGAGACAACATCATTCTTCCTCTACAAGAAACTCAGTCCGCTAAATATCAGAATAAGCACAATAGCCCGTGGTGTGGGTTTTGGGGATGACCTTGAGTATACCGATGAACTTACATTGGGCAAGTCAATCCAGAACAGACACCTGTTCAAACTTTAAACAACTATTATGAATTCAACCATTCTACTCATCACTTTTGTAATATACACCCTGCTTCTCTTTGCAATTGCATGGTACACCAGCCGCAATGCGGACAGCAAGACATATTACACAGGAAACAAGAGTTCAAACTGGTTCCTTGTGGCATTCGGTATGATAGGCTCCTCAATGTCGGGAGTATCATTCATGTCATTGCCAGGCAATGTGATCAACGAGAACTTCTACTACATGCCAATGGTATTCGGTATGTTCTTCGGTTATGCAATCATTGCGGGACTGCTCCTGCCATTGTACTTCAAGCTTAACCTTACATCCATCTACACATACCTGGAGCAGCGTTTCGGCCTTTACAGCTACAAGACCGGTGCTTCATTCTTCATCATTTCAAGGCTCCTGGGCGCAACAGTAAGGACATTCCTTGTGATTTTTGTACTTTATAACTTTGTGCTGCAGCCACTTGGAGTTCCGTTTGTTGTTGCCGCAATTGTGTTTGTGGGGCTTGCAATCCTCTACACAATGAAGGGAGGTGTAAAGACAATTATCTATACAGATACAATCCAGACCACATTCATGATTGTTGCAATTGTGGTTTCAGTGGGAGTTATCTGCAACCAGCTGGACTGGAGCTTTGGGGATATGCTCAAGAATGTTCACGAGAGCCACTTCTCGGATATGTTCAATACAGACACAGCATCCCCTACAAACTGGGTGAAGAGGTTCCTCAGCGGTATCCTTATCCCCATAGCAATGACAGGACTTGACCAGGCAATGATGCAGAAGAGCCTCAGCTGCAAGAACATTAAGGAGGCACAGAAGAATGTGATGACCTCAATCCTTATGATGATTCCTATCAACCTTCTGTTTGTGACCCTTGGTGCAGTGCTTGCAATCTTCATGCAGGGACATCCTGAGCTCATTGAGGCTGTAACTACAGGTGCCGGCAAGCTTGAGGCAGACAAGATTTTCCCTACAGTTGCCCTCACATTGGGACCTGTTGTAGGTGTAATATTCTTTGTGGGCCTTATCTCCGCTGCGTATCCTACCTGTGCAAACGCCCTTACATCCCTTACAACTTCAACCTGTATTGATATTGTGGGAATTGAGAAACATAATTGGGATGACAATAAGAAGAAGAAGGTGAGGATGAATGTCACCTATATCATGGCTGCATTGTTCGTCCTTATGATATGCATGTTCAATGTACTCAAGAATGATGCGGTGATCAATATGGTATACCAGATTGCATCATATACATATGGACCGCTCCTGGGACTCTTCATGATGGGTATCCTTACAAAGGTGAACATCAAGGATAAGGCAGTTCCTTACATCTGCGTGCTTGCACCGGTACTCTGCTTCATCATTGAGAACTATATCTTCAGCTTCGGCTTCTCGCTTATAGCTGTTTGTGCAGGACTTACAATGTTGGGACTCCTCATCTTCAGGAAGAAATAGCAGTGTATGACTTATATTGAACTTATGATACTGGCGGTGAGTCTCACCTTCGATACTTTTGCGGTGTCTGTAACGGGTGGAATCTCATTGCCGGACAATACAGAAAAATCAAGGAAGGCTATGATCATAGCCTTCTTTGGCTTTATGCAGGCGGCCTATCTCTTTGCCGGATGGTTCGTAGGGGGAAAGTTTTCCAGTTTCATTACAGAGTGGGACCACTGGGTTGCCTTTGCAATACTCATGTATCTTGGCTGCAGGATGGTGTTCGGGGCTGTAGTGAAGAAGGGGGAGGAGGAGAAGCCTTCTGCGGTGGATTTCCTCAGGTTTAGGAAACTTTTTGTCCTGGCCACAGCCACAAGCATTGATGCGCTTGCCGTTGGTGCCTCGCTGGCTATGCTGGATACAGATACGGTGAGGATTCTGGCAACCGTTGCATTCACCTTCATTGCTACGGCAGCTGCCTCTCTGATTGGTATACAGGGGGGAAGGAAGCTTGGTTCAAGGATAGGGGGCAAGGCTGAGATATGGGGAGGCCTCATCCTGATATTCATCGGGATGAAGATACTTATAGGACATCTGGAACTTTTTGCCTGAGGCGCTTATCTGTGCCTCAGTGCAAGTTCCTTCTCCAGGTCCTCAATTGTACATTCCATCTGCTCGAGGAGTACCAGCAGGTGGTAGATCATGTCAGAGGTCTCGTATATAAAGCGGCTGCGGTTTCCGTCAACAGCTTCAATGACACTTTCAGTTGCCTCTTCGCCCACCTTCTGGGCGATTTTTTTTACCCCCTTTATGAAGAGCTTTGTAGTGTAGGAGCCTTCCGGCATTTCATGGTGCCTCTGTTGTATAATCTGCTGCAGCCCTCTGATAAACCCTTCGTGTTCCGGTGTGTCAAAGCAGCTTGTTGTCCCCCTGTGGCATGTGGGGCCGCATGGCGTAGCCTTTATCAGTAGGGTATCCTTGTCACAATCTACATAAATATCCTTTACCGTGAGCCAGTTCCCGCTGGTCTCACCCTTGGTCCACAGACACTTCCTGCTGCGTGAATAGAATGTCACCTTCCCTTGTGTGATGGTCCTGTTGTACGCCTCTTCGTCCATATATCCAAGCATCAGTACCTTAAGGGTGGCGGCATCCTGTATTATTGCAGGCACAAGGCCGTCCTGCTGCCTTGAAAGGTCAAGTTCATTGAATGGTATCATAGCCTTACATTTATGTTCATTTCGTGCAATTGTCTTTTCAGTTCACCTATGGTAATCTCTCCGTAGTGGAATATGCTGGCTGCCAGCGCTGCATCTGCCTTGCCTCTTGTGAGGACATCTGCAATGTCCCTGGGACTTCCCGCCCCTCCAGATGCAATGATTGGGATGGAAACCTTTCCGGCAAGTTCTGCAAATGTGCCGCACGGATATCCGTTTCTGGTACCGTCGTGGTCCATTGAGGTGAAGAGGATTTCCCCTGCACCCCTTTCCTGGGCTTCAACTGCCCAGCTGAAAAGCTCTTTCTGTGTCATCCTGCTCCCTCCGTGGGTTGTTGCGTACCAGATTCCATCCTGGGAACGCTTTGCGTCAATGGCAACAACAATAAACTGGCTGCCGTACTTGCCGGCAATCTCATCTATAAGTGCCGGCCTGGCTATTGCCGAACTGTTTACTGATATCTTGTCAGCCCCTGCATCCAGAAGCCTTGCAGCATCATCAAGGGATGATATGCCACCGCCAACGGTGAACGGTATATTTATCCTGTCAGATATCCTTTCCACAAGCTTTGTAAAAGTACCCCTACCTTCCCTTGTTGCGCTGATATCCAGATATACAAGTTCATCCGCACCTGAGCGGGCATATAGCTCACCCAGCTCCACGGCATCCCCCACATCCTGCAGCCCCTTGAAGTTAATTCCCTTTACAGTCCTTCCGTCCTTCACATCAAGGCACGGTATTATCCTCTTTGCAACCATAATCTTATCTCTTCCAATGTGATTTTTCCTTCATAAATGGCCTTGCCTACAATTGCCTTCCTTATCCCAAGGGCTTCGGCCTTAACTATATCCTCCATGCCTGCTATTCCTCCCGACAGTATCACATCCACCTCCCCATATTTCCCCTGCAGTCCTGTATAAAGGCTGAATGCGGGCCCCTGGAGCATCCCGTCCCTTGATATGTCTGTACATATCACCTCCTTCAGCCCTTTTGGGACAAATTTCTCCATAAGGTCCTCCACCCCGAGTTCCATCTCCTGGAGCCAGCCGTTTACGGCAACCTTGCCGTTGCGGACATCAGCCCCCAGTATGAGCCTCTCCCCACCAAACTCTTCAAGCCACATGGCAAAGAGCCCAGGTTCCTTGGCGGCTGTGCTTCCCACAATAACATGGCCGGCACCTGCATCCAGTACGCTGCGGAGTGCCTCAAGGCTCTTTATCCCGCCGCCCCACTCAATGTCAAGAGAGGTGCTGGAGGCAATTTCCTCCAATGTCTTCAGGTTTGCAGGGGAGGATGCCTTGGCCCCGTCCAGATCCACCACATGTATCCTCCTTATGCCACAATCTTCATAACGCTTTGCCATTTCCAGAGGGCTGGCATCGTATGTGCGGCAGTTGTTGTAGTCACCCTTTGAGAGCCTTACGCATCTGCCGCCTATTATATCTATAGCCGGAATTATCCCAATCATAGTTCAAGGAAGTTTTTGATTATCAATTCACCTGTATCACCGCTCTTTTCCGGATGGAACTGGGTGCCGTAGAAGTTCTCGTACTTGAGCGCTGCAGAGAACATCCCGCCGTATGTGGTGGTGGCAATAGTGTCACAGCAAAGCTGGGGATAGTATGAGTGTACATAATATACATACTCCCCTGAGGGGATGCCCTTGAAGAGCTTTCCTTCCAGGTTGCTGATCCTGTTCCACCCCATATGCGGAACCTTTAGCCCATCGGAAGGGGTGAACCTCATTACCTTGGAATCAAATATCCCAAGACACTCTGTATCTCCCTCCTGGCTGTGGCGGCACATTACCTGCAGCCCCACGCATATTCCCAGTACGGGCTGGCGCAGTTCCCTTATCACATCGCACAGGCCGGCATTGCGGAGGTTCTCCATTGCCATTTCGGCATTTCCCACCCCAGGGAGGAGAACCTTGTCCGCCTTCATTATCTCACTTGGAGAAGAGGTTACAATATACTCCGTTCCAAGCCTCTGCAGGGCATTCTTCACAGAACGGAGGTTCCCCATCCGGTAATCTATTATTGCTATCATATCTTTTTCCCTTTATCCGGTATTATAATGTTCCCTTGCTGCTCGGGAGATCATATTTGAAGACATCCCTCCTTACTGCACACTTCAATGCCCTGGCAAAAGCCTTGAACACCCCTTCTATCAGGTGATGGTTGTTTTCTCCTTTGGCTTCAATATGAAGGTTTGCCTTCATTGCAATGCACAGGCTCTTGAAGAAATGCCTGAACATCTCTGTAGGTACATCCCCAACCATTTCCCGGGTGAAAGGTACATCCCATACAAAATCTGCCCTTCCCCCAAAATCCAGCAGCACCATGGCCCTGCACTCATCCATCGGGAGGACAAAACCATATCTTTCAATTCCTCTTTTGTTCCCAAGAGCCATCCAGACAGCTTCTCCAAGTGCAATGGCCACATCTTCCATTGTGTGGTGCTCATCCACTTCAAGGTCTCCCCTGCATCTTATATCCAGTGAAATGCCGCTGTGGTGCGGAATCTGCTGCAGCATATGGTCAAAGAACTTGAGCCCTGTATCCATGGAGGATTCCTTCCCTCCGTCCAGGTCTATCTCCACGGTGATGTCCGTCTCTTTGGTCTTCCTTGATATCCTGGCACTTCTTCCTGCCGGACCGGCAGTTTCCAGGGTGCCGGCATCAGGAGTGCCGTACAGCTTCAAGGCCTCAAGAAGCCTTCCATTTTCCTGAGGCGTTCCTATTGATATCCTCAGGCATCCGGAGCATCCGGGCACACTGTTGCGGTTCCTTACAATTATCCCTTTCCCAATGAGATAGCTGTATACGGCGTCTGCATCATTTACCTTTACAAGGAGGAAGTTTGCATCACTTGGGAACACTTCTTCCACCATATCCATGCAGGCAAGTGCACCTGCCATCTTCTCCCTCTCCTCCTTTACCTGTGCAATTTCCGCATCTATTCCTTTCCTGAGCAGGGATAGGGCAATCCTCCTTGTGGCCACATTTATGTTATAGGGGTATTTTACCATGGACATCAGCTCAATTATCCTCTGTTGGGCAAATGCCATTCCAATCCTGAGCCCTGCCATACCCCATGCCTTGGAGAGGGTCTGCAGCACTATGATATTGGGATATTCATTTATGAATGCAGAGGCACCGGGGCCCTCTGCAAAATCTATGTAGGCCTCGTCTATCACCACAATCCCGTTGAACTTCCCTGCAAGGGAGAGCATCTCCTCCATAGGGAAACTGTTCCCTGTAGGGTTGTTGGGAGAGCAGAGGAATATGGCTTTAGTATCCTTGTCAACTGCATCCAGAATCCCGTTGTACGGGAGCCGGAATCCATCCCCAAGCATAATCTCCTTTACCTTAATGTCGTTTGTTGCAGCCGCCACCCTGTACATTCCATACGAAGGGGAGATTGTAATCACATTGTCTTTCCCCGGTGTGCAGAAGATGCGGAATATGAGGTCTATGGCCTCATCGCTTCCGTTCCCTATGAAAATGTTTCCTGCCGGAATTCTCTTTATCCGGTGAAGTGCCTCCTTCAGTTCCTTCTGTGCAGGATCGGGGTATCTGTTGCATCCGTTGTCATAGGGGCTTTCGTTTGCATCAAGGAAGATGCCCGGAGTTCCTTTATATTCATCCCTCGCTGTAGAGTAGGGCGCAAGTGCCGCAATGTTGGGCCTAACCAGCCTTTCAAGGTCAAAACTCTCCATAACTTTACTGTAATCTTATTTTAACTGCATCTGCATGGGCCTGAAGGCCCTCAGCATCTGCCATTGCAATTATTGTTGGGGCGAGCTTCCCAATACCCTCCCTTGTAATCTCCTGAATTGTGATTTTCCTCATGAAGCTGTCCATGTTCACGCCGCTGCATGAGCTGGCCCAGCCTGAGGTGGGAAGCGTGTGGTTGGTGCCGGATGCGTAATCGCCCGCGCTTTCAGGGGACCAGTTTCCTATGAATATGCTCCCCGCTGCGGTAATCTTTCCTGCCGCCTCCCAAGGATCTTCCATGGAGATTATCAGGTGTTCTGCAGCATACATGTTGGCAAATTCCAGCATCTTTATCCTTGAATCCAGGACAATGATCCTGCTTTTGGCTAGTGATTTCATAATATATTCCCCTCTGGGTGCCAGGGCTGCCTGCCGTGCAACCTCCATCTCCACTTCCCTTGCAAGCTCCATGCTGCTGCAGACAGCCATTGCCTGGCTGTCTGCGCCATGCTCGGCCTGAGAAAGGAGGTCGGCTGCCACAAACGGGGCACTTGCACTTGAATCTGCCAGCACCATCACCTCAGATGGTCCTGCAGGCATGTCAATGGCAGTGCTTTCTCCGCTTACCAGCTGTTTGGCGGCTGTCACATAGCGGTTTCCCGGTCCGAATATCTTATGGCACCTTGTAACGGATTCAGTGCCGTATGCCATTGCTGCAATGGCCTGGGCCCCTCCAATCCTGTATACTTTCCCTACTCCGCACCTTTTTGCAGCATACAGCACTTCAGCGGCAATCCTCCCCTCCTTGTCTGCCGGGGTGCAGAGTACAATTTCCCTGCAGCCTGCAAGTTGGGCAGGGACAGCCAGCATCAGTACGGTTGAGAACAGCGGAGCTGTACCGCCGGGGATATATAGTCCCACCTTCTGTATTGCCACCGGCCTCTGTATGCACGTTACACCGGGGGCAGTCTCCACCCTTATCTCCTGAGGCGCCTGGGCCTTATGGAAGGCTGTGATGTTTGCTATGGCATTCTCAATGGCCGATTTCAGCACTTCACCAACCTTTCCGGCAGCCGATTCCAGTTCTTCCGGGGAAACTTCCAGCCTCTCAGGACAGAACCCGTCAATCTTCAATGCAAGCTCCCTTATGGCGGCATCCCCGCCGGCCTTTACCTTATCCAGTATCTCCCTTGCTGCTTCCAGTACGGAGCTGTCTCCAGCCTGTGCCCTTGAGCACAATCCTTCCCATTCACTCTCTTTAGGGTTGCAATATATCTTCATGGCGCTATAGTATTATCTTGTCTAGTGTAAGTACCAGTATCCCTTCGGCCCCAATGGCCTTGAGCTGCTTCACCTTGTTCCAGAGCTCGTCTGCCTCAACAACTGAATGGAGTGAACACCATCCTTCGGCAGCCAGAGGCATCACTGTAGGGCTCCTCATTGCGGGAAGGATTGTAAGAGCCTCATCCAGGCTGTCCTTGGGTATGTTCATGAGGAGATATTTCTTCCTGCTGCTTACCCTTTCGGATTCTATCCTGAATAGGATTTCATCCAGCACCTCCCTTTCTTCGCTGCCAAGGTTCCTGTTGGCAATGAGCACTGCCTCAGATTCAAATACCCTCTCAACTTCCCTGAGGCCATTGGAAACCAATGTCCCTCCAGATGAAACAATATCAAATATGGCATCTGCAATGCCGGCTGCAGGGGCTATCTCAACAGAGCCGGTGATCACCTCTATCTTTGCATCAATGTTGTTCTCCTTGAGGAATTTGCCAAGAATTACAGGGTAGGAGGTGGCTATTGTCTTCCCGTTGAAGTACTCCACACCCTCATATTTATCCCCTTTGGGAACGGCAAGTGAGATGCGGCATCCGCCAAAGCCAAGCCTTGCCACAATCTCCACATCACATCCCCTCTCTTCCACTTCATTCAACCCTACAATCCCAAGCTGTGCCGTACCGGAAGATACAACCTGGGGAATATCGTCATCCCTGAGGTAAAGTACCTCTGCCGGGAAATTTGCTGCCTTTGAGAGAAATTTCCTCTTTGCACTCTCCACATCAATGTCAATGCTTTTCATCAGTGCAAGGCTCTCTTCATTGAGCCTTCCTTTTGTCTGGATTGCTATCCTTATCATAATTGTTGCGTTTAATTGTCGGGGAAAAAGAAAAGGCCTGCCATTAACGGCAAGCCTTCAATTGCTATATGATGTTTCACTTAAATCCACAGGCCTACCGTATCTTCTGCAAGATATGATGATGGTGGTGGCGGATATTTGTGAAAAGTCTCATGTGTCTCTCTTTATTTTCTGCAAATATATACATTTACAGCATACGTTGTACCAGAAAGTCATTTTTTTTGTACATTTGCGGAGATATCCAATTTCTTGGGGTTATGATAGAGATTTTCTACAAGTCAAAGGGACAGATTGTGACATCATCAGATATAGCCTACCTGGATGAGCTGGGCTTTGATGATGTACTCTGGATAGACCTCTTTGAGCCTACAGGTGATGAGAAGAGGGGTGTGGAAAATTTCCTTGAGACAACCTTGCAGAGCCGGGCCCAGGCAGAGGAGATTGAGAGTTCATCCCGCTATTCGGAAACAGATACAACAATCTTTGCAAACACCAACTTCCTTATTCCCGGTCCCGACGAATACAGCATGGAGGCAGTATCCTTCATCATATCAGAAGGTATACTTGTTACGATAAGGCAGGTTCCCCTCCGTACATTCACAGACATGCAGAGGAGGATATCGGTTTCCTATAAGCTCTATCCTACAGGATACCATATTCTTGTGGCTATCCTTGAGAGCAGGATTGACCTTGATGCCGATATGATTGAGCTCATGGCAAAAGAGATTGCCCAGTTCAGCAAGAGCGTGAGTGCAGGTGAGTCTGTAAGTGAAGATTTTCTTCTGGATATCAACCAGCTGCAGGAGAATACAATGATGGTAAGGGAGAACATCATAGACAAGCAGCGCATGATTTCAGCAATACTGAAGAGTGACAAGTTCCCAAGGGATGTGCATGCCAAGCTGAATGTGCTGATAAAGGATATAGGTTCCCTGCTCAACCATACAAACTTCAATTTTGAGAGGCTTGAGTACCTGCAGAATACTGTTCTTGGTCTTATCAATCTGGATCAGAACAAGATTATGAAGGTGCTTACATTTGTCTCACTCCTGTTCATGCCGCCTACGCTTATTTCAGGTATTTTTGGAATGAATATAGGGCTTCCGGTCTTTGGCAGCAGGTGGGATTTCCTCTTTGTTGTTGGGATAATGCTCCTTTCTGTGATAATAGCCTCAATGGTATTCAGGAAGAGGAAGATGTTCTAATCTTCCCCTTCGGTAATCTCCATCCTGTCCGTCAGTTTCTGTACAAGCCTGAACTGCGAAAAGAATTCCCGCGCAAATACCCTTATTACCGTATATGCAGGGATTGCTATGAGCATACCTATGATGCCCCCAACATTTCCGGCAATGAGGATGACAAGGAAAATCTCAAGCGGGTGGGCCTTCACGCTGTTTGAGTAGATATATGGCTGGAATATGAACACATCTATGAGGTGTGTTGCCACGAATATTGCGGCAAGGGTGATTACCATTGTCCCAAAGACTATATCCGTGCCTGTGCTGTAGAGGGAAATTACGCCCATCAGTGTGCCGAATATGCCTGCCACAAGCGGTCCTATATAAGGTATCACATTCAATACCCCTGAGAGGAAGGCCAGTACAACCGCCATCTGGAAATTGACTCCCCCAATGAGGTTCAGCCCTATTGTATTCAGTACAGCTATGCAGAGGATCTCAACGCTGATTCCGGTAAAGTATCTTATCAGGAGGCTGTTCACGCTCTCAATGGCCCTGCGGGTATTCATTTCGTACTTTTCCGGAACAAACAGGAGCACCATTTCCGTAAAGGTGTTGTTGTCCTTGAGGAAGAAGAATGTCACGAACACAATTGTGAATGCGGAAACAAAGGAGTGTACTAAGAATGAAGTTACGGAGCTGAAGGCTCCTGTGAAGAGGTCAAAGCTGAAGATAGACCTCACCTGGTCCATAAGCATTGTTTCAATGGTGATGTCCTTGTCCATGGTGGGGAACATCTCATGCATCTTTACATTGTACATGTAGAGCGGGGAGGCCAGCTTCCTGTTTATCTCGTCAAGGTTTATGGTGCTCATCTCTGTCACAATCCTCCCTATAAGGGGTATTATGAACATTATAAGCCCTGTAACTATTGCTCCAAGGATTATCAGTGTTATAAGTGAGGCAATTGCAGGTGATATCTTTAATTTTCCTATCCTGAGGGATGTGAGCAGACCCATTGCAGGCTTGCCTATAAGGGCAAGTACGGCAGATATGAGTATGCATGTGAGGATATCGCTGAAATACCATGCAAGGAAAAGTATGCCGGCTGTAACGGTACCTATTATTATATATCTTGAAAGCTTGTTCATATACCTTGGTTCTTCCCGTTTATTGAAACCAAATATACGAATTTGTGTTCTCATAGAGTTGAAAATTCTCTCTTTTTTTTGTGGAACTTTTCAGGGGACCCTTGAAGAGTTCGTTAATAAAAGTTATCTTTGCTATCCGTATGAAAAACGGTTTTGACAACGAAAAGTATCTTAGGATACAGTCCGAACATATCAAGAAACGCATTGCCCAGTTCGGCGACAAGCTCTACCTTGAGTTTGGGGGCAAATTATTTGATGACCACCACGCAAGCCGTGTATTGCCAGGTTTCCTTCCCGACAGCAAACTGCGCATGCTCGTGCAGCTGAAGGATTATGCTGAGATTGTCCTTGTCATAAGCGCAAGGGACATTGAGAAGAACAAGACCAGGGGAGACCTGGGAATTACCTATGATGAGGATGTGCTCCGCCTGCGCGGGGAGTTTGAGAAGGTGGGTATGTACAGCGGGGGAGTGGTTATCACGCACTATAACGGCCAGTCCAGCGCCGATGTATACCGCAAGCGTCTGGAACGGCTTGGAATCAAGGTCTATTACCATTATACCATAGACGGCTACCCTAACAATGTGGCGCTGATAGATTCAGATGAGGGTTTCGGCAAGAACGATTTTGTGGAGACTTCACGCCCGCTTGTTGTGGTTACGGCGCCGGGCCCCGGAAGCGGAAAGATGGCCGTGTGTCTCAGCCAGCTCTACAATGAGAACAAGAGGGGGGTAAAGGCCGGTTATGCAAAGTTTGAGACTTTTCCTGTGTGGAACCTCCCTTTGAAGCACCCTGTGAACCTCGCTTATGAGGCTGCTACAGCAGACCTCAATGACGTGAACATGATTGACCCGTTCCATCTGGAGGCATATGGCAACATTGTTGTGAACTATAACAGGGATATAGAGATTTTTCCTGTATTGAACGCCATTTTTGAGGGCATATATGGGGAGAGCCCCTACAAGTCCCCTACAGATATGGGTGTTAACATGATAGGCTTCTGCATGAGTGATGAGGACGTGTGTTGCAATGCGGCCAGGGAGGAGATAATAAGGAGATATTATTATGCCCTGTGTAACCTTGCCGAGAAGGGGGACAATGAGAATGAGGTGAACAAGATTTCGCTTATCCTCAAGCAGGCAAAGATAACTACGGAGTACCGCAGGACCACGGTGGCTGCAAAGGAGAGGAAAGAGTTGTCGGGAGTACCATGTGCGGCAATAGAGCTGCAGGACGGCACAATAATCACATCCCGTACAAGCCCTCTGCTGGGGCCGAGTGCTGCCCTTATAATAAATGCGGCCAAATATCTGGCCGGGATACCTCATGGCCTGAAGCTCATCCCTGAAGAGATGATTGAGCCTATCCAGAGGACCAAGGTGGAATACCTGCACGGAAACAATCCGCGCCTGCATACGGATGAGGTTCTGGTAGCCCTCTCGGTATTGAGCAACAAGGATGAGAATTGCCGCAGGGCTCTTGAGCAGCTCCCTAAGTTCAACGGATGCCAGGTGCATTCAACCGTGATGCTCAGCGAGGTTGACCGCAAGATATTCAAGAAGCTTGGGGTGGGGCTTACCTGTGACCCTGTGAAGAAAGTGAAGTGACAACAAACCTAAATAACTATTTTAAAACCACTTGTATGAAAAAAGTTCTGTTTCTTATTGTTTTTCTAATGGTGGGATCATTCAGCCTCAGAGCAGATGAGGGGATGTGGTTGCCGTCGGAAATTATCCAAAAGATCAAGGATATGCAGGCAAAGGGCTTCAAGCTCTCGGCCGAGGATATCTATAGTATAAACAACTCATCCCTCAAGGATGCCGTAGTGCATTTTGGAGGCGGATGTACCGGTGAGATCATCTCAAATGAGGGTCTGCTGATCACAAACCACCACTGCGGTTTCGGACAGATCCAGTCCCACAGTTCTGTGGAGCATGATTACCTGAGGGACGGCTTCTGGGCAATGACAAGGGCTCAGGAACTTCCTAACCCGGGACTCACCGTTTCATTCCTGGAGTATATGAAGGATGTCACCGATGATGTGCTCAAAGGGTACAAGAAGGGTATGTCTGAGGAGAAACGTGCAGAGATAGTTGCCAAGAATTCAAAGGCAATTGAGGAGAAGGCCCTCAAGGAGGGAAAGAGCCTCAGGGCAATGGTACGCGCGCTGTATTATGGTAACCAGTACTATCTGTATGTGTTCAAAGTGTTCTCGGATGTAAGGCTTGTGGGTGCACCTCCACAGTCAATAGGCAAGTTCGGCGGAGATACTGACAACTGGATGTGGCCAAGGCATACCGGTGATTTCAGCCTCTTCAGGGTTTATGCTGGTCCCGACAACGAGCCTGCCGCATATTCAGAGGATAATGTCCCTTACAAGCCGAAAAGGTTCTTCAAGATAAATGCCAAAGGAATCAAGGAGGGTGACTTCACAATGGTATACGGTTTCCCTGGCAGGACAAACGAGTACCTTTTCTCTGATGCTGTGAAATATACAGCGGAGAAATCAAATCCTCACAAGATTGCGTTGAGGACACTCCGTCTCAATATCCAGTACAGGGAGATGGCCAAGGACCAGGCGGTGAGGATCAAATATGCTTCAAAGAACGCTTCGGTCTCAAATGCCTGGAAGAAATGGCAGGGAGAGGCAAAGGGCATCTTCAGGATGAGGGCAATTGAGAACAAGCAGGAATTTGAAGAGAAGTTCACAAAATGGTCACAGGGCAAGCCTGAGTACGAAGGGCTGGTTGCAAGGTTCAAGGGACTGTATGCTGCCATTGAGGAACTTTCACTTGTACAGGACTACCAGAATGAGGCCCTTAATGCCGTAGAGCTCATTTCGTTTGCCGGCAGGGGCCAGAGGGGTGCGGAGAGATTCTACAAGGATTACTACATGCCTATAGACAAAGAGTCTTTTGTAGCCCTCTACAAGGCATACGACAATAACATAGATGACAAATACAAGTCACCTTACTTCAAGGAGCAGCTTCAGAAGTTCGGCACAGTTGAGGCCTGGGCTGATGCAATATTCACTGAAAAGCCAAATCTGGAGCTGGCAGCTGAAATATACAATGAGACAAACAAATATTTCAGGGAGAACTACAAGCCTGTACTTGATTCTGTAAACAAGGAGATCACCCTGCTTTACCGTACATATATGATGGGCCAGATGGAATACAACAAGGCCAACAGGGGTACAAAGGTATTCTATCCTGATGCAAACTCAACCCTAAGGGTTGCGTACGGCCAGGTTAAGGGGTACTCGCCTTCAGATGCAGTATACTATACACCTGTATCAACACTGGACGGCGTGATTGAGAAGGACAATCCTGAGATTTATGACTACAATATACCTCAGAAGCTCCGTGACATCCACGCAGCCAAGGATTATGGCGAATGGGAGGTTGACGGTTCTGTTCCTGTGGCATTCATTGCCACAAACCACACTACAGGAGGAAACTCGGGAAGCCCTGTCCTCGATGCGGAGGGCAATCTCATTGGAGTAAACTTCGACCGCGTTTGGGAAGGAACCATGAGCGATGTTGTGTATGATCCTGAGGTGTGCCGCAACATATCGTTGGACATCAGGTTCGCATTGTTTGTAATTGATCGTCTTGCAGGTGCAAATCATCTGCTTGAAGAGATGGAGATATTGAAATAGTGCGCCATTGCACAGAAACAATGAAGCCCCATCACCTGTGACGGGGCTTCATTGTTGTTATTGGAGGGCGGTGCATTATTCCTGCTTGTGCTGGCTGGTGTTGGCAACAGCTACATTGATTATGCGGCCCATGTGTTCGCTGCCGTTAAGTGCAGCTATTGCTGCCATGGCTTCCTCTTCATTGTCCATCTCCACAAATCCGTATCCTTTGGATCTGCGGGTTACTTTGTCATGGATGATTCTGGTAGATGAAACTTCCCCGTATGGGGCAAACATTTGAGCCAAGTCGTCCTTTCTGGCCTTAAAGCTCAAACTTGAGACAAAAATATTCATGTTTATTCAGGTTTATAGGTATTTCCTTACAAAGCTAAACAAATAAAGCCAATTTTCAAATATCCCTCAACCGGAAATGTAGCCTACAGATGCATTCAGAAGCCTTATTGTGAATTCCAATGCCTCTGCTGCAAAATCTCCCGCAACAGGTATCCAATGGAGTGCAGCAGCTGCAACTGCCAGGTAAAGTATTGCTGTTGCGGCAGGTACGGCAACAATGTTTGCCAGCAGGAACCACTCCGGAACATTCCCGAAATAGTAAAGCACAAGAGGCAACGTGGTTATCTGGCAGCACACGGAGATTGAAACGGAATCCCATATTTTTCCTGCTGCCCATACAATGCCTTTTCCCACGGGCAGTTGCAGGGAAATGTGTTTGTATGCAGTCCTGCATGTGGGGTAGATTACTGCTATCCCAATTACAGCCGAGTAAGAGAGCTGGAACCCAATATCCCTTATCTGCAGCGGGTCAATGATGCATATGATCATGGCGGAGAGGAACATTGCATCCCATTTGCCTGCCTGCCTGAAGCTGAGTCCTGCAATCTTGTATATGAAGATCATGAATGAGGCCCTCATTACCGAAGGAGAGGCACCTGTAAAGAGGGCATACCCGAATATGATTCCCATTGCAAGGATATTCCTGAGCATGTTTCCCCATGGGATGAGGCACAATATGGAGAGGCATCTGTATATTATGGCAAAGAGTATCCCTATGTGTAGTCCCGACAGTGCCAGTACATGCATTGCCCCAGCCCTGGAGTACTCCTGCCTGAGCTCCCTCTCCATAAGTCCCTTGTCTCCGATTATAAGTGCGCACAGTGTGGCGTGTTCTTCCTTGCCGGGAACGATGGATGCAAGATGCACAGTTGCCCTGGAGCGCATTTCACTGCATTTTCCGGATACTGCTGCTGCAATCCTCCCCTCGGGAAGCCCGCTCCCTTTTGACGCCAGTGTGGCAGCACAGGCACCTGCCATGAAAATGGCTGAATGTGCGGTGAAGAGAAACAGTATGCACCTCTTTCTTGTTATGTATGATATTGCAAGGAGGGGGAGGGTAAGGAAGATTGTGTTGTATGGGGGCATCCCAAAAACCAGTGCGGCACAAATGCCGGCCAGGTATGCTGCGGAATATGTTATAGCCCCTCTCTCCATCCCCTCGGTAATTTTTTGTTAAAAATAGCTATTTTGGAGTATATTTGCAAATATGAAAAAAGTGGCGTTTATATTGAATCCCGTTTCCGGGACAAGGCGTAAAAGTGCCATATTGGAGTATGTGAAGAGGGCGTTTGCCCTGCATAAGGACTATCAGGCAGAGTTCTACCGTACAACATCTGTTGGGGATGCATGCAGGGCTGCAAGGGAATTTGTCGGGAAGAATTTTGACATTGTTGTGGCCATAGGAGGGGACGGTACTGTGAATGAGGTGGCCGAGGGGCTTATCAACAGCAGTGTGAAGCTTGGTATCATACCTGTGGGTTCCGGTAATGGGCTGGCCAGGCATCTGAGTATTCCAATGTCGTACCAGAGGGCTGTGGATGCCATTTTTGAAGGGAATTGCCAATATATAGATGCAGGCATGATTAACGGCAAGGTATTCTTCTGTACAGCCGGAGTGGGCTTTGATGCCGTGGTGGGCAACAAGTTCAACAGTGCCCCTTCCAGAGGCCTCAAGACATATATGGAGTTCTGTGCCAAGGAATACATGAAATACACGCCGGAGGAGTATGAGATCCATCTCCTTGGAAACAGCTTCAGGCAGAAGGCATTTCTGATTACATTCGCAAACAGTTCCCAGTGGGGGAACAATGCCGTGATTGCACCGGATGCAAATATCTCGGACGGGATGATGGATGTGGTGATATGGCGGGAGGCCCCCAAGGTTACCGTTCCGCTCCTTACAATGGAGCTTTTCCTGCGTACTATCAAGTACTCGGAATTCATTGATACATACAGATGTCGTGAACTTACAATCATAAGGGAGCATGAGGGGCTGATCCAGTTTGACGGAGAGAGCATGATGATGGGGCGGGAGCTGAATCTTTCAGTAATCCATAAGGCGGTACAGGTGGTTGTGCCGGCGGAGTGGAATCCTATCCCGCAGTTTATGGAGATGATGCCCCAGCACCTGAAGGAGATGTTCCCGCAACAGCTGAAGGACATGGTGCCGCAGCAGTTGAAGGACATGGTGCCTCAGCAGATAAGGGACATTGTCCCCAAGTTGAAGGATATGGTGAAATAAAATGATGGAATGGAGCAAAAAATGATTATATTTGTTTCCATTCTTAACTGACATTATAAATAATTAAATATACTGTTTCGTATGATCATTCTTGTATTGAATTGCGGAAGTTCTTCGTTGAAATACCAGGTATTGGACATGAAGAACGGGTCCGAGTATTCTCTCCTTGCCAAAGGACTTGTTGAGAGGATTGGTCTTGAGATGGGCGAGATAACCCACAGGGTACCTGAGAAAGACAAATATGTAATTGAGAAACCTGTTCCTGACCATACAGAGGGCATCAAGAGTGTCCTTGACCTTCTTGTTGACGGGGAGCACGGTGTATTGGGATCATTGTCTGAGATCAATGCAGTAGGCCACAGGGTGGCTCATGGCGGTGACCTCTTCAGTTCAAGTGCAGTAATCCATAGTGAGGTTATTGAGGGCATCCGGAAATGCTGCGAGCTCGCACCGCTCCATAACCCTGCAAACCTTCTCGGCATCATGGCAGTGCGCTCGCTCATGCCTGAAATTCCTCAGGTTGCAGTATTTGACACTTCATTCCACCAGACAATGCCTGAGTATGCATACATGTATGCAATTCCATACGAGTACTATGTAAGGGATAAGGTGAGGAGGTACGGCTTCCACGGTACAAGCCACAAGTTCGTTGCAGAGAAGTCTGCAAAGCTTGCAGGGCTTGATTTCAACAATTCAAAGATAATCACATGCCATTTGGGCAACGGTGGTTCAGTGACAGCAATCTGCAACGGCAAGTCAGTTGACACATCAATGGGCTTTACCCCTGTTGAAGGTGTTGTGATGGGTACACGTTGCGGTAACATTGATGCGGGGCTTGTAACATACCTCCAGAACAAATATGACCTTGATGTAAAGGGGATCAATGATGTACTCAACAAAAAGAGCGGATTCCTCGGCGTTTCCGGTGTCTCATCTGATGCAAGGGACATTGAGGCTGCTGCAGAGGCCGGCAACGCAAGGGCACAGCTTGCACTTGACATGTTCAGGTACGGCGTACGCAAATATATAGGTGCCTATGCGGCTGCAATGAACGGAGTTGACCTCATAGTATTTACAGGCGGTATAGGTGAGAATGATGCTGCAGTAAGGGAGAGCGTATGTACTGGATGCTCATTCCTTGGCATTGATTTTGACAAGGAGGCAAACAATGTGAGGGGGCAGGACACTATCCTTACAAAACCGGGCTCAAAGGTTGTTGTCACCACAGTTACAACAAACGAGGAGCTTGTGATTGCACAGGAAACAATGAGACTGACTACAAAATAACAACACAATAAATTATTTATATATTATGATTACCAATTTTGACCAGATGTTTGAGCAGTTGCGCTCAAAACCAAGAAAAAGGCTAGTTGCAGCATGGGCTGTGGATGACCACACCATCAGCGCAGTTTATATGGCTGTTGAGGCAGGTATCGTTGAGGGTATCCTGGTTGGTGACGAGGCCATGATCCAGAAAGTTTGTCAGGAGCACAACTATGACCTGTCAAAACTTACAGTGGTAAACAATCCTAATGAGCTCAAGTCAATTGCACAGGCTGTTGATATGGTAAATGCAGGTGAGGCTGACATCCTCATGAAGGGTCTCTGCTCAACTGACAAATATATGAGAGGTATCCTCAACAAGGAGAAGGGCCTCCTTCCTCCTAAGGCTGTATTGAGCCACGTATGTGTAGTACAGCATCCTGAGTACCACAAGCTCCTTGTAATTTCAGACATTGCAGTTATCCCTGCACCGGACTTGAAGCAGAAACAGGCAATGATCAACTATACCGTAAATACAGCCAAGGCTCTGGGCGTGGAGAAACCAAAAGTTGCAATGATTACAGCAACTGAGCAGATGCTCCCTGGCATGCCTGCATGCGTTGAGGCTGCTATGCTTGCAAAAATGTCTGAGAGAGGCCAGATTTCAGGTTGCGTAGTTGACGGACCTTTGGCATTGGATGTTGCCATCTGCAAGGAGGCTGCCCAGATCAAGAAACTTAAGAGTGAGGTTGCAGGTGATGCAGATTGCCTTGTATTCCCTAACATTGAGTCAGCAAACGTATTCTACAAGCTTGCCGGCCACTTCAGCCCGGGCGTGAGAATGGCTGCAATGGTTGCAGGTGCAAAGGCTCCATGCGTATTGTCAAGCCGTGCAGACAGCACAGAGGTAAAACTTAACTCAATTGCTTTGGCAGCCCTAACTGCAAAATAATTATGGGTAAACTTATATTGGCAATAAATCCGGGATCTACATCAACAAAGATCTCGGTTTATGAAGATACAAAAGAGGTCTTCACAAAGACCCTCAGGCATTCAAATGAGGAGCTTGCCCCTTACAAGAATGTGATTGACCAGCTTGATTTCAGGAAAGATACAATCAAGGCTGCGTTGAAGGAGAACAACATTGACATCAACTCTCTGGCAATCATCGTAGGACGCGGCGGTTTGGTAAAACCTATCCCTAGCGGCGTGTATGAGGTGAACCAGGCCATGATTGAGGATATCAGGACAGGCAAGAACGGCGAGCACGCCAGCAACCTTGGAGCAATCATTGCAAATGAGCTTGCACAGGAGGTTGGAGGCATCAAGGCCCTCATTGCAGATCCTGTAGTGGTTGATGAGCTTGAGCCTGTTGCAAGGATTTCAGGCCATGCGGCATTCCCAAGAATCTCAATCTTCCATGCCCTCAACCAGAAGGCGATTGCCAAACTGTATGCAAAGAACAATGGCAAGAACTATACAGACCTCAACATCATTGTAGCCCACCTTGGCGGCGGAGTATCGGTAGGTATCCATTGCAAAGGTAAGGTGATTGATGTGAATGACGCACTCAGGGGTGAGGGACCTTTCTCTCCTGAGAGATCAGGCGGCCTTCCTGCAGCAGCTGTAGTTGATGCATGCTTCAGCGGCAAATATACAGAGAAGCAGATCAGAAAGATGATTTCAGGAGAGGGCGGCGTAGTGTCATACCTTGGAACCAACTCTTTCATGGATGTAGAGAACCGTGTTAATGAGGGTGATCCTGAGGCAATGCTTATCTCTGATGCATTTGCATACCAGCTCGCTAAGGAGATTGGTGCAATGGCAACTGTAGTGGGCGGCCAGGTTGATGCAATCATCATCACAGGTGGTATAGCATACAACAAGGACCTTATGGAGAAGGTTAAGTCAAAGGTACAGTTCATAGCTCCTGTATCAATCTATCCTGGCGAGGATGAGATGGGTGCTCTGGCAGGTAACGGACTTGCAGTTCTCAATGGTACTGAAGAGGTAAAAGTTTACTAGTATTGGGTAAAATTTACGATATCGCAATTATAGGAGGGGGAGCAGCGGGCTTGTATGCCGCTGCAACCCTTTCTTCTTTAAACCTGCAGGGAAACTCCATGCAGGTGGTACTCCTTGAGAAGATGCACAGGTGCGGACTCAAGATAGGGATTACCGGCAAGGGACGCTGCAACATTACCAATACAAAACCCTGGGAAGAGTTCTCAACCCATATCCACCCCAAGAACATATTCCTCAAGAACGCATTCTACGGAATGAGCAACTCCGCCACTCTGGATTTCTTCAATTCCATTGGCCTCCCTACAGTTATAGAAAGGGGGGACAGGGCATTCCCGCAGAGCATGAAGGCACTTGATGTGGTCTCTGTGCTGGAGCGTCATATCCTCAAGGGAGGCATTGAGATGAGAAAAAATTCCCCTGTAGCGGGGATTTCCCATAAAGAGGAAGGTGAGGGGGGCTTGTTTGAAATAAGGCTGGATGATTCAGATTTCCTCCTTGCCCGTAAGGTGATAATCACCACCGGGGGGCTTTCATATCCTACAACAGGTTCTACCGGGGACGGCTATGTGTTTGCCAGATCGCTCGGGCACAGGATTTCCCCATGCTTCCCATCACTTACGGCACTGGTGCCAAGGAACTGGCGGGAAGAGTATCATGGAATCTCCCTGAAGAATGTCTCTGTGCAGCTGATTGTGAACGGGGATGTTGTGCAGGATGAGTTCGGTGACCTGGACTTTACAAACGGGGGGATTGAGGGCCCTATAGGATTCAAGGTGAGCCGCAAGGGGGTACACAGCTTAATCAACGGGCAAAAGGTGCTCCTGAGGCTTGATATGAAGCCTGCTGTCTCTGTTCCCCAATTGAAGGAGAGAATTGCAAGGGAGATGCAGCAGGGAGGATGCAAAGGATTGAGGCAGCTGTTGCCAAAACTTCTTCCGGCCAGGCTTGTGCCGCTGTTCATGGCAGACAACAAGGACCTTACATTGGAGAATCTTCCGGCCAGGCTGAAGGCCTGGGATTTTACAATTGCAGGAAATGTGGGCTACGAAAGGTGCGTTGTTACTGCCGGAGGTGTCTCTCTGCCGGAGGTCTCCCAGAAGACTATGGAATCAAAGCTTGTAAAAAGGGCTTATTTTGCCGGAGAACTTCTGGACCTTGATGGGGATACCGGAGGCTACAATCTGCAGATTGCCTTCTCTACAGGAGCCTTGGCGGCAGTTTCTGCGGCCAAGGAGTTCTGTCCAAAACAATGATTCCGGGAAACTGCTCCCCGGAATATCTCTTTGCTTATCGGATTATGTTCAGCACCTTCCCGTTTATGGTAAAGGTGCATTCTGTTTCGGGAACAGTTATTGGCGGTTCAATTTCAATTGCCACATAGTCGCCGGTGCGGAATGATACATGCCTTGAGACGGTCTCAAAGGCAGCATTGATCTTTTCCTTTATTACTTCAGGCAATTCTTCTGCAGGGTGTTCGTCCCCAAGGAGGAATGTGGAGTTATCAAGCGAGCGGGAAATCCACCAGCTCTCGTGGGAGCAGGCATCCTCAAGTTCAGGGGCATAGAACTGCACTCCTGTACCTGCAGTTGTGTAATACCTCCCTGCAAACTTTGAGGAAACGCTTTTTCCCGCCTTTGATGCACGGACATATATAAATACAGCGGCAGCAAGCCTGTTCACTCCGTCCGGACAGAAATAGTCATTGCTATCCCGGTTGAGGGATGTATCCGGCCTGCAGTAAAAGTGCCTGCTGCTATATGGTACTGTAAATATGTTCATAATCAAAACACCTCTGGGGTGCAAAAGTTTATCTCATCTTCAATTTCAGCTCTGTAATCACCTTCTTGGTGTCAAGGGTGAAATCTCCGTTCATCATCCATGAATAGTAGCTCGGTTCTGTCCTGAAGACATCCTCCACAGGCTTGCCCTTATGCTTGCCGAAGTTGAATATAGGAATGTCCTTGTCATTGAGGGCTATCCTTCCTGCATAGTCAACCAGTCTGCTCCTTGTTGAGAACTCTGCAAGCATCTTCACGTCATTCTGCAATTTGTCGGGATAACGGTCCAGCTGGCTCTTGAGGATTTCGTATGTTGCAATGGTGTCGGCCTCGGCAGAGTGGGCATTTTCAAGGTCTTTATGGCAGTAGAACTTGTATGCTGCCGAGAGGGTGCGTTGCTCCATCTTGTGGAAGATGTTCTGCACATCCACAAGGTTCCTCTTCCTGAAATCAAAGTCTATTCCTGCCCTGAGGAACTCCTCGGCCAGCATTGGGATATCAAATTTTATTGAGTTGTAGCCGGCAAAGTCACACCCCTCCATCCATTTGGCAAGGCTCTTTGCAACCTCCCTGAAGGTAGGGCAGTCCTTAACATCCTCGTTTGAGATGCCATGTACGGCCTGGGCCTCTGCTGAGATTGGGATTGTAGGGTTTATCCTCCTTGTCTTCACCTCCTCGTCACCGTTGGGCATCACCTTTACGGCGCATATCTCTACAATTCTGTCTGTAGCTACATTAAGTCCTGTACTCTCAATGTCAAAGAACAGGAGCGGGTTTTTCAGATTAAGCTGCATTTCCTTAATTGTTTATTCTCATTGGCATAAGCAGTGCACATATCTCCTCGTCCGGCTCTGTCTGTACGGCAGGCTGTATCAGGGCGGCCCTGTTAGGGTCTGAGAGCCTTATGCATATCTGGTCGTATGTGAGGTTGCCCAGGATCTCAATGAGGAAAGTGGACTTGAATCCAATCTCCATGGGGTCCCCTTCATACTCGCAGCCCAGAGTCTCATGGGCGCTCATTGAGAAGTCAAGGTCCTGTGCGGTTATGGTTATCTGGTTTGCGGCAAGCTTGAAGATTATCTGCCCGGTAGCCTGGTTTGAACATACCGCAACACGTTTTGTTGCGTTGAGCAGCTCTGTACGGCTTACTGAAATCACATTGGTATTGTTCTTTGGTATCACACTCTTGTATGCAGGATATGTTCCGTCAACGAGCTTGCAGTACATCAGGAATGAGCTGAACTTGAAATATGCATTGTTTGATTTGTCAAATGTAATCTCAATCTCCTCATCCATGCACTTCACAAGATTTGCCTTCAGGATGTTGGCAGGCTTCTTAGGGAGGATGAATGAAGATGTGCCGCCCGATTTCACGTCATTCCTCTTGTAATATACCAGCTTGTGTGCATTTGAAGCCACAAGGGTGGTTGACTCCTCCTCAATGTCAAAATAAATTCCGTTCATCACCGGCCTCAGCTCCTCATCACCTGTAGCATAGAGGGTGCTGTTGATGCCGTCTGCCAATATGGCACCCTTCATCCTTACAACAGTAGGGGAGTCAAGCTCCTTGAGGGTAGGGTACTCATCAGCAGAAACAAAAGGTATCTGTGCGCTTCCGCTTGCCCAGATGATGTTCACGATATTCTTGTCAGCGTCTGTAGAGAACTCTATAGGCTGTGTAGGTAGCTCCTTGAGGGAATCGGTAAGCAGTTTGGCAGGTACAGCAATCTCCCCGCCTTCCATCACCTCGTTGATGGTCAATATGGTCTTGAGGGTAGTTTCCGCATCAGAACCTGTAATTGTAAGGGAATTCCCGTCCAGGACAAAAAGGAAGTTGTCAAGGATAGGGAGAGGGTTTTTGGATGCAATCACCTTCTGGACCGATAATAAACCTTGTAATAAATCTGTACTTGAAACAATGAACCTCATAATCGTAGTTTTTATTTAAGGATACAAATATAGAAAAAAATCAGGATTGCTCCCCGGCTGTGGCATTTGAGTTTTGGCATATATTTTGAATTTGCCCCATAACGTTAAGGTACACTTATAATTTGGAGATTAAGTATGAAAAAGAATTTTACATTGTTGTTTCTTTCGGTAGTTCTGAGTACCGTTGCTGCCGTTGTTGTCATGAAGATGACCGGCACCGGACAGGGCAATTATTTCTACAGCTCGCAGGAGAGCGTCCCAATAAGGCAGGTGAGTTTTGACCCGCAGAATTTCCCTGATTTCACATATGCGGCAGAGAGCTGTGTGGATGGGGTTGTGTTTGTAAAGGTAGTGAAGAGGGAGCAGGACAGGGAGGCTTCAATCCTGGAGCATTTCTTCGGCTTCGGCACCCCTTATTCCATGCCAAGGGAGAGGGCAGGCTCAGGCTCTGGGGTAATCATTTCTCCCGACGGGTATATAGCCACAAACAACCATGTGGTGTCAGGTGCCTCGCAGATAGAGGTTACCCTCAATGACAACAAAACCTACAAGGCAGAGCTTGTGGGGGCAGACCCGGTTACAGATGTGGCACTGCTGAAGATTGATGCGCAGGAGCTCCCTGCAATCCCGTTCGGGGATTCGGATGCACTCCGCCTGGGAGAATGGGTGCTGGCCATAGGGAGCCCGTTCAACCTCAGGAGCACTATCACTGCAGGTATTGTAAGTGCAAAGGGAAGGTCTCTTCCCGATATGTCTGGTGAGTTCAAGGTAGAATCCTTCATCCAGACAGATGCAGCCGTAAACCCGGGCAACAGCGGTGGTGCCCTTGTGAACACCCGTGGGGAACTTGTGGGAATCAATACGGCAATTGCATCAAATACAGGTTCGTATACAGGCTATTCATTTGCTGTCCCTACTGCAATTGTAAAGAAGGTTGTTGAGGATATAAAGGAGCATGGGTCTGTGCAGAGGGCTCTTTTGGGTATATCAATGACAGAACTTACGCAGGAGCTTGCATCCCTTGCCGGCATGAAGGGAAATTTTAGCGGCGTGTATGTGGCTGAGCTCAACAGGTCGGGTGCGGCATATAAGGCTGGTGTGAGGGAAGGTGACGTGCTTGTTGCCATCAACGGCAGGAAGATGAAGAACCCTTCTGATGTACAGGCTACAATCAACGGTTATAAGCCTGGTGACAAGGTGGAACTCATGATATACAGGGACGGCAAGGAGAGTGTTGTGGAGGCAGTATTGCAGGGCAGTCAGACAGTGGTTGCCGCTGCCGGTGAGAATGAGGCCTCCGTTATGGGTGCAACTCTGGCACAGGCTGACCAGCAGCTTCTCAAGAGGCTGCGCCTGAAAGGTGGGGTAGAGGTGACAAATGTTGGAAACGGCAAATTCAGGGATGCCGGAATAAGGGCAGGACTTGTCATTACCCACCTGAACCAGATGCCTGTAAATGACCTTAAGGAGGCGTTGGAGATCATCAACAATGCCAAGAGAGGGCTGCTCGTTGAGGGGATGTATCCTAATGGTGAGGTGTGCTATTATGGAGTAGGGGTATAGCCCTTGCAGGAATTTGTACGGCCCGGCAGAAGAAACTCTTGAGCAATTCTGCCGGGCTGTACTTTTATTTGGCAAGAATATAAATAAATTGCTTATCTTTGTGTGTTAAATTATACTCATGAGACAGTTAAAGATTACAAAATCAATCACTAACAGAGAGAGTGCCTCTCTTGATAAATATCTCCAGGAAATTGGTAGAGAAGAGTTAATCACAGTTGAGGAAGAGGTGGAGCTCGCCCAGAGGATAAAGAAGGGCGATCAGGAAGCGTTGGAGAAGCTGACAAGGGCAAACCTCAGGTTTGTGGTGTCTGTGGCAAAGCAGTACCAGAACCAGGGCCTCAGCCTTCCGGACCTCATCAACGAGGGAAACCTTGGCCTTATCAAGGCTGCAGAGAAGTTTGATGAGACAAGGGGCTTCAAGTTCATCTCGTACGCCGTATGGTGGATCAGGCAGTCAATCCTCCAGGCATTGGCGGAGCAGTCCAGGATCGTACGCCTTCCGTTGAACCAGGTGGGTTCACTCAACAAGATCAACAAGGCGCTTTCAAAATTCGAGCAGGAGAACGAGAGAATGCCGTCTCCTGAGGAGCTTGCGGATATCCTTGAGATTCCGAGGGAGAAGATTGCAGACACATTGAGGGTTTCAGGAAGACACGTTTCTGTGGATGCCCCGTTCGTTGACGGAGAGGACAACAGCCTTCTTGACGTGCTTGTGAACTCGGATTCCCCTAATGCGGACAGGGGCCTTGTGAACGAGTCGCTCAACAAGGAGATTGAGAGGGCCCTTTCAACCCTTACAGAGAGGGAGAGGGACATTGTGAAGTATTTCTTCGGGATTGGTGCCCAGGAGATGACCCTTGAGGAGATAGGAGAGTATTTCGGACTCACAAGGGAGCGTGTGAGACAGATTAAGGAGAAGGCAATCAGACGTCTCAGACACAGTGCAAGAAGCAAACTGCTCAAGAGCTATCTTGGGTAGCCTATACTTAATACCTTTAAAAACTATTTGACATTTATGAAAAAGTACTTATTGTCACTGCTTTCTGCAGGGGTACTCGTGACTTCATGCTCACAGCCCCAGGAAGTGAATCCGCTTTTGGTTGAGTGGGACACCCCATACGGGATTCCACCGTTCGAGCAGGTAAAGCCTGAGCATTACATCCCTGCATACAAGGCTGCAATGGCAGCTGAGCTTGCTGAGATTGATGCCATTGTAAACAATACAGAGGAGCCTACATTTGAGAATACAATTGAGGCGTACACCAATTCAGGCGAGTTGCTTGGCAATGTTTCAGCTGTATTCAGCAGCGCAAATGGAGTGAAGTCAAACCCTGAACTCCAGGCAATTGCAAAGGAGCTTTCTCCGCTCCAGAGCGCACATAGCAGCGCAATCCGTCTTAATGACAAGCTGTTCCAGAGAATCAAGGCTGTATATGAGAAGAGGAATGAGATGAACCTCAATCCCCAGCAGATGAGAGTTGTTGAGGAGGTCTTCAAGGGCTTTGAGAGGGGCGGTGCAAACCTCCCTGCAGATAAGAAGGAGGAGCTCAAGAAGGTAAATGCGGAGATTTCTGCATTGCAGCTCCAGTTCTCGCAGAATGCATTGCAGGAGACTGCTGCCTATACACTTGTAATTGAGAAGGAGGAGGATCTTAAAGGCCTTACTGAGGGACAGATTGCCGAGGCTGCTGCAAGGGCCAGGAAGGCAGGCCAGGAGGGCAAGTGGTTCTTTGGCCTTGATAATCCGAGCATCATGCCTTTCCTAGCAAATGCAGAGAACAGGGAGCTCAGGAAACAGATGCTTGAGGCTTATCTCAACAGATGTAACAACAACAACGAGAATGACAACAAGGATGTGATCAAAAAGCTTGTTGAGCTCAGGCTCAAGAGGGCACAGATTATGGGCGCTGGGAATGCAGCCGCATATATTCTTGAGGACAGGATGGCAAAGACTCCAGAGGCTGTATATAACCTTCTTGACCAGATCTGGAAACCTGCATTGAAGGCTGCCAAGGCAGAGGCTAATGACATGAAGAAGATCATTGCCAAAGAGGGCTCAAACATTGAGCTTGAGGCTTGGGACTGGAGATACTATGCACAGAAGGCCATGCAGGAGAAGTTCAACCTGAGCGAGTCTGAGATGGCACCTTACTTCCAGATTGACAATGTAAGGGAGGGTGTATTCCATGTTGCAAACAAGCTGTTCGGCCTTACATTCAAGAAACTTGAGAACGTTCCGCTTCCTCACGAAGAGGCAGAGGCATTTGAGGTATATGACAATGACGGCACTGTAACAGGTATCGTATTCTTTGATATGTTCGCACGTCCGGGACAGAAGAGGGCAGGTGCATGGTGCGGTGGCTTCAGGGGCCAGTCATACAAGAACGGTGAGAGGGTTCTTCCTCTTGTAACCATCTGCGGTAACTTTACAAGGCCTGTAGGTGACCAGCCGGCACTCCTCACAACTGATGAGGTAGAGACCTATTTCCACGAGTTCGGGCATGGTCTTGCAAGCCTCCTTAAGGATGTGAAATATCAGGGAATGGGCGGTTATCCAAGGGATTTTGTGGAGCTCCCTTCACAGCTCAACGAGCATTGGGCATTCAAGCCTGAGGTTCTAAAAGTGTATGCAAAACATTACCAGACAGGTGAGGTTATCCCTCAGGAACTTGTAGACAAGATGGTGAGGGCCGGCAAATACGGACAGGGCTTTGCAACTGTAGAGTATCTTGCAGCTTCATATCTTGATATGGACTACCACGTGCTTAATGAGATTCCTGCAGACCTCGATATCAACAAATTTGAGGCTAAGGTCCTTGGCGATAGGGGTATCCTGAAACAGATCCCTTCTAGGTACAGGAGCACATACTTCAGCCATACTTTCAGCGGCGGATATACTGCAGGCTACTACAGCTACATCTGGGCCGAGGTTCTTGATGCAGATGCATTTGATGCGTTTGCAGAGACCGGTGACATCTTCAACCAGGATGTTGCAAACAAATATAGGACAGAGATCCTTGAGAGGGCCGGTGAGGAGGATGCAATGAACCTCTATATCAACTTCAGGGGCAAGGAACCTGGAATTGATCCGCTTCTCAAGAACAGGGGCTTGAAATAGGAATAGTTAAGGCGTAACCTGATACATTAGGACAAAAGGCTGCGGAGTGCTTCTCCGCAGCCTTTTTAATTTTTTAGGTATCTTATTTTTTTATACCTTTGGACCTCTATTGAAAATATTAAAATTGAACCAGATATGAACAACTTTTTTGACTCATTGGGGCAGGGCATTACTGCAGTCAGTGATTTCGTTTGCGGTTATCCGCTGTTTTTTCTCCTTGTAGGAGGAGGCTTGTTTTTCCTGATTTATTCAGGATTTGTTCCATTGAGGTATTATGGCCGTGCCATCAAGTCCCTCAAGTCTGAGGATAACAAGGCTGAGGGGCAGATCAGTTCGTTTGAGGCCCTGGCAAGCGCCATTGCAGCCACTGTAGGTATGGGCAATATTGCGGGTGTTGCAATTGCCCTCTCAATAGGTGGCCCGGGTGCCATCTTCTGGATGTGGGTAAGCTCAATCCTCGGTATGGCTACAAAGTTCTTTGAAGGCACCCTCTCTGTGATGTATAAGGGGAAAGATGATACAGGTGAGGTTCAGGGTGGCCCTATGTACATGATCCTGTCGGGATTAGGTGCCAAATGGAAACCTCTTGCAGTGTTTTTCTCAATTGCAGGTCTTATAGGTACCCTGTGTATCATGCAGGCAAACCAGTTTACTGAGGCCATTACAACTGTGTTCTTCACTCCTGCGCAGAATACTATGGGGCTCAGGTTTGTGATTGGTGTAATAATCTGTGTGATTGTAGCGTGTGTGATTCTTGGCGGTATCAAGAGGATTTCAAAGGTTGCAACCAAAGTGGTTCCTGCAATGGTAATCATGTATTTCCTCCTTGTACTCTATATTATCCTTACCAACCTGAATGAGGTTCCAGGGGTATTCGGAGCAATCTTTACAGATGCGTTTACAGTTAAGGCCGGTGTTGGTGGCGGAATCGGTGCCCTTGTCTCAATTGCCCTCATAGGTATCAGGCGTGCAGCCCTTGTAAATGAGGCGGGTGTGGGTACAGCTTCAATGATGCACGGCGCTTCAAAGAACAACGAGCCTGTAAGGGAAGGCCTTGTTGCAATGATAGGCCCTTCAATTGACTCGGGTCTCGTTTGTACACTTACTGCAATTGCAATCCTCATCCAGAGGGATGTACTTCCTTTGGGAGACGGCATCAGCGGTTCAATGGCAGGCTTGAGCGTTGCTCTTCAGGCATTTGATGTTTCAATCCCTGGATTGGGCAAATATCTGCTCCTGCTCATGCTCTTTTTCTTTGCGTTCTCTACAATGTTCTCGTATTCATATTACGGACAGAAGTGTACAGGCTTCCTTTTCGGAGCAAGATATGCCAAATATTATAACATCTTCTTCCTTGCAATGCTTGTAGTTGCAGCTGTAATTCCTTTGAAGGCTGCTGTAGGGCTCATAGACCTCGCATACGCGCTCATGGCGTTCCCTACTATGTTTACGTTGGTAATGCTTTCACCAAAGGTTAAGGCGGCAATGAAGGTGTATTTTTCAAAAGACAAACAATAATTTAGAGATGAATCCTGAAATATTTATAGGAAACAAGGCCAAAGAGGCCGTAAAGGCGTTGTATGGGGCTGAAGTTGATGACAAGCTCATCCAGACCCAGACAACCAGAAAGGAATTTGAAGGTGACATTACACTGGTTGCGTTCCCTCTCCTGAAGACCAGCAGGAAATCCCCTGAGGCAACAGCCGATGAGATTGGCTCGTACATCAAGGCAAATGAGCCTATGGTGGAGTCTTATAACGTTGTGAAGGGCTTCCTGAACATAAAGTTTTCAGGTGAGTTCTGGAAAAACACATTCTCAGGCATCTGTGCAGCAGAGGATTTCGGACAACTTCCTCCAACCGGGCAGAGCGTGATGATTGAGTTCTCTTCACCGAACACCAACAAGCCTCTCCATCTGGGACATATAAGGAACAACCTTCTCGGCTGGTCCGTTTCAAGGCTCCTTGAGGCCAACGGACACAACGTGATAAGGGTGAACCTTGTGAATGACCGGGGAATACATATCTGCAAGTCCATGCTGGCATGGCTGAAGATGGGTAACGGAGAGACACCTGAGTCATCGGGAATAAAGGGAGACCACCTTGTGGGCAAATACTATGTGGCATTCAGCAATGAGCTCAAGAAGCAGACAAAGGATCTAATTGCCCAGGGGGTTCCCGAGGATGAGGCAGAGAAGCAGACCCCAATCCTCAAGGAGGCACAGGCAATGCTTGTAAAATGGGAGCAGGGAGATCCAGAGGTGGTGGAGCTCTGGAAGAAGATGAACGGCTGGGTTTATGACGGATTTGACAAGACATACAGCCGCCTTGGAATCTCATTCCACAAGACATACTATGAGTCACAGACATACCTCCTTGGCAAGGCCCTCGTACAGGAGGGACTGGCAAAGGGAATCTTTGAGACCCATGAGGACGGTTCGGTATGGTGTGACCTTACTCCCGACGGATTGGACAAGAAGCTCCTCCTCCGTGGAGACGGGACATCAGTATATATGACACAGGATTTGGGTACCGCACACCAGAGGTTTGCAGAGCACAGGCTGGATGAGCACATCTACGTGGTAGGAAACGAGCAGAACTACCATTTCCAGGTATTGAAGCTTATCCTCAAGAAGCTTGGCTTTGACTGGAGCGACAGCATCTACCACCTTTCATACGGTATGGTTGAGCTCCCTGAGGGCAAGATGAAATCACGTGAGGGTACAGTAGTTGATGCAGATGATCTTGTACAGGACATGTACTCTACAGCAAGGGAGACATCCCTGGCTCTTGGAAGGCTTGATGACATGCCGGTGCAGGAGCAGGAGGATCTTTTTGAGATGATTGGTCTCGGCGCCCTCAAATACTTCATACTGAAGGTAGACCCTAAGAAGACAATGCTGTTTGACCCTAAAGAGTCAATTGACTTCAACGGAAATACAGGCCCGTTCATCCAATATACACATGCCAGGATCAGGTCTATCCTCAGGAAGGCTTCCGAGAGGGGATATGAGGCAGGCATTAAACCAGAGGCGACACTTCTCCCTAAGGAGATTGAGATCATCAAGATGCTCAACATGTATCCTCAGAGGGTGAAGGAGGCAGGTGACGGCCACTCTCCAGCAGTAATTGCAAACTATGCGTACGATCTGGCCAAGGAGTTCAGCCAGTATTACCATGATACAACTATACTGAACGAGGAGAATGCCGCACTCAGGTCATTGAGGCTTGCCCTTATTGACGTGATTGCAAAAGTCCTTACCAGGGCAATGGATATTCTTGGCATCAGGTTGCCTGAGAGGATGTAGAATGACGGACAAGAGATTCATACCTACCACCAAAAAGGAAATTGACGCATTGGGCTGGGATTATATAGACGTCATCATATTCACTGGTGACGCCTATATAGACCATCCTTCATTCGGTACGGCCGTAATTGCCCGTGTACTGGAGAACTGCGGATACCGTGTGGCTGTAGTGCCGCAGCCCAACTGGCGTGATGACCTGAGGGATTTCAAGAAGCTTGGTGCCCCAAGGCTTTTCTTTGGTGTGAACTCAGGTGCAATGGATTCAATGGTGAACCATTACACCGCAGCAAAAAGGCTCCGCAGCAATGATGCATATACCCCAAATGGGGCACCTTCCATGCGCCCGGATTACGCTGTGAAGGTGTATTCAAATATCCTCAAGAAGCTATACCCCGATACTCCGGTGGTAATTGGGGGAATTGAGGCCTCGCTCCGCCGCTTTACCCATTATGACTACTGGCAGGACAAGCTCCTTCCTTCTGTCCTTGTGGAGAGCAGGGCTGATTATCTCATCTATGGAATGGGAGAGAGGGCAATTGTGGATGTTGCAAGACATATTGAAGAGGGAAGTTGGGAAGACAGGAATACCCTGCAGCAGGTTGCCTGGATCTCAGATGAGAGGCCCCAGGAGTCTCCCGACAGGATATTCCTACATCCATACGAAAAATGCCTCAAGGACAAGAAGGCCTTTGTGGAGAATTTCAATGTTATTGAGACAGAGGCGAACAGGATGGTGGGCAGGCAGCTCATAGAACGGTCCGGAGACAAGTATGTATGTGTAAACTCACCGTATCCGCTCCCTACGGAGGAGGAACTGGATTCATATTATGACCTCCCATATACAAAGTTGCCGCATCCGCGCTACAAAGGTAAGCATATCCCTGCATACGAGATGATAAAGTTCTCCATAAATACTCACAGGGGGTGCTTTGGCGGATGCAGTTTCTGTACGATAGCCGCACATCAGGGAAAACATATCCAGAGCAGGAGCGAACGTTCAATCCTGGAGGAGATTTCAAGGCTCGGGGAGCTTCCCGGCTTTGCCGGTAATATCTCCGATATAGGGGCACCTACAGCCAATATGTACGGTATGCATGGAAATGACAGGGAAGTGTGTGCAAAATGTTTCAGGAAAAGTTGCCTTTTCCCAAAGATGTGCCCTAACCTGAACAACTCCCACAGAAGGCTCCTGAAGCTATACAAGAGCATTTCACAGGTGGAAGGGATAAGGAATGCATATATTGGAAGCGGCATCAGGTATGACCTTTTCCTTGATGAGAAGGGATTTCTCGACAGCTCATCCAAACCATATTTTGAAGAGCTTGTCCTCAAGCACACCAGTGGCAGGCTGAAGGTGGCTCCGGAGCATACGGAAGATTCAGTGCTAACCCTAATGAACAAGCCTTCATTCGCCCTGTTTGAGCGCTTGAGGAGGGAGTTTGACAAGCTGGTGCATGAGAAGAGGCTCAAATACCAGATAGTGCCATATTTCATATCATCCCATCCGGGCTGTACCATGAAGGATATGGAAAAGCTGGCGTCCAACAGGGCCCTCAAGGGGGTATATACGGATCAGGTGCAGGATTTTACCCCTACGCCAATGACAAAATCCTCAGCTGCATACTATTCCCAGATGGATACCAAGACTTTCAAACCCATATTTGTTGAAAAAAACATGGATAGGAAGAAGATGCAGAAATCATATTTTTTCAAGAAATAGGAAAAAACATTTTTTTATAAGAAAAATAGCCGTATAATTGCACCAAGAAACGTTACAAACAGATTTTTGGAATTTAAGGATATAGATTATGTGTGCAAAAAATTCAGCAAGATCGCAAAAGAAAAGGGCAGTTGTAAGCTATGCGAATATGTCTCCTGAACTGGCTGCTGCATTCAAGGAAAAGTATCCCAAGGGATATGCGGATTATATGGGTGATTTGTTCAAGGTAGACAAGCCCGACGGCTCTTTCTTCTATGCCGTTTCGGTTGAGATACCTGATGCGATATACCTTGTGAAGATAGAGGTGAAGATTGATGATTACGAGGATGTTGAAAACGGGTTGTTCGGAGGCTCGGATACCGATGATGATGCAGGTGCTGAGGGTGGTACATTCCCTGATGACGGCACCAACTCATTCGGTGGTGATGACGATTCAGATGAATAGCATAATAATGATTGAATTTAAAGTGGCTGCAGATACTGCAGTCACTTTTTTTTTATTAAATTCGCATTGGTTTAACCTTGCCTGAAACTATGATTAAAAGCACATTATATAAGATAAAGAAATACCTGCAGGGAATGCCGGAGAGCAGGCTGCTGATAGTCCTGGCGCTGGTAGTGGGATTTGGCAGCGGAACTGCAGCTGTACTGCTCAAGCAGATGGTCCATCTGGTTGAGTGGATTCTCACCGGTTGGTTCAATACACCTGCGGACAGTTTCCTTTACCTCCTATATCCTGGTGTGGGTATGCTTCTTGCCCTTATTTTTGTGAGATATATTGTAAAGGACAATATTGGGCATGGTGTAACCAAGGTGCTTCTGGCGGTCTCCAGAAACGAATCAAAGATTAGGTCACACAACATGTGGACTTCTGTGGCTGCCAGTTCGGTGACGATAGGTTTCGGAGGTTCTGTGGGGGCAGAGGCACCTATCGTATATACCGGAGCGGCTATAGGTTCCAATGTCGCAAGGGCGCTTGGGCTTACATACAAGCAGATGACAATCCTCCTCGGATGCGGTGCGGCAGGTGCTGTGGCTGGCATATTCAAGGCCCCTATGGCAGGTATCCTGTTCACATTTGAGATATTGCTCTTCAATATGTCAATGTCCTCCTTGCTTCCGTTTGTAATCTCTTCAATTACGGCAACAACGGTTTCGTACCTTTTCCTTGGAGATACAGTTGCATTTGAGAATGACCTTACTCCGTTTTCAATAGGTAACCTTCCATTCTACATCCTGTTCGGAAATATATGCGGATATGCATCACTGTACTTTACCCGCACAACGTTGTGGCTGGAAGACAAGATAAAGGGAATAATTGGTACAACCAGAAGGTGGCTCATCTCGGCAGCATGCCTTGGCCTGCTCATCTTCATTTTCCCTCCGCTCTACGGTGAGGGGTATGGCGTGCTTACAGACCTGCTGATGAATAACTCGGATGCTGCAGTGGGGACATCAATCTTCTCGCGGTTCTTCACAAGGGAGTGGATAGTACCAATCTTCTTCATTGGAGTATTCTTCTTCAAGGTGTTCTCAATGTCCTTTACCAATGCGGGCGGCGGTGTGGGAGGAACATTCGGCCCAACACTGTTCATGGGAGGAATCCTTGGCTTCATAATTGCCAGGCTGGTGAACTTGTCGGGAATACATGTTTTGCCTGAGGCCAATTTTGTACTTGTGGGTATGGCCGGGCTTATGGCAGGTGTGATGCAGGCCCCTCTTACGGCAATCTTCCTCATTGCTGAGATAACCGGAGGATATACACTGCTGATGCCGCTTATCATAACGTCTGCAGTTTCATTTGCAACAATCAGGTTATATGAGCCTTATTCAATCTACACCAAGCGTATTGCCAAGCAGGGGGATCTCCTCACTCATGATTCAGACCAGGCGGTGCTCACGCTCCTGAAGACGGATGAGCTCATAGAGAACGATTTCTCAACCATTGGGCTGAACCAGACACTCGGTGACCTTGTTAAGGTTATAGCCCATTCCCACAGGAACATTTTCCCTGTTGTTGATGTACATGGACAGATGCAGGGTATTGTTTATCTTGATGATGTACGTGAGGTGATGTTTGAGAGGGAGAAATATGACATAAAGATATACTCGCTCATGAAGCAGGTGCCCGAGTTTGTCTATTGCAAGGAGAAGATGGAGAGCGTGATGAACAAGTTTGAGTTTACAGGGGCCTGGAACCTTCCGGTTGTTGACGAGAAGGGTGCATATCTGGGCTTTGTCTCAAAATCAAAGATTTTCTCCGCCTACAGGGAGCAGCTGCAGCAGGTTTCACACGATTAAAGTTTTCATATGAACAAGTCTTATATCAAACACATTGCGGGATTATTGTCTGTAAACGAATGGCAGGTAGAACATTGTGCGGAGCTCCTTGCTGAAGGTGCTACGGTGCCGTTCATAAGCAGGTACAGAAAGGAGCGTACAGGACAGCTGGATGAGGTACAGGTTGCGGAGATAAGGCACTGGTGCCTTAAGTTTGAGGAACTGGACAAGAGGAAGGAGTCTGTACTCAAGGGCATATCAGAACAGGAGAGGCTTACTCCGGAACTGGAGAAGCAGATTTCAGCCTGCATACAGATGCAGGAACTGGAGGACCTTTACCTCCCGTTCAGGCCAAAGAGGAGGACAAGGGCCCAGATTGCGAGGGAAAGGGGGCTGGAGCCCCTGGCAACGGCAATGCTCACATTCAATGTGGATAATCTTGAGGCCATGGCCGCATCTTTCATTACTGATGAGCTTCCCTGCAAGGACTCAGTTCTCCAGGGTGCAAGGGACATCATAGCTGAGGCGGTATCGGAAAGGGCCGACATAAGGCAGGAACTTAGGAGATTCTACGGAAAGAGCGGCAGGATATATTCAAAGGTGGCAAAGGGGAAGGCAGATGAAGGTGAGAAGTTCGGAAACTATTTTGATTTCTCAGAGGATATTTCCCGTATTCCTGCACACAGGCTCCTGGCTGTCCTCAGGGGAGAGCAGGAGGGTATATTGCAGGTGAAGCTGGAGGCGGATGTGGCAATATCAAAGAAAATTGTGAACAGGCTCCTGTATAACGGTGTGAAATGCAATACATTCAGGCTTTTTGAGCAGATAGACCTTGCGGTGGATGATTCAATAAGGCGTCTGCTCCATCCTTCAATTGAGAATGAGGCGCTTAAGGCGGCAAAAGAGAAGGCGGACCTTGATTCAATCAGGGTGTTTGGCGAGAACCTCAGGCAGCTGCTCCTTGCAGCTCCTGTTGGGGAGAAGCGCACTATGGCCCTGGATCCTGGTTTCAGGACAGGGTGTAAGGTGGTCTGCCTTGATGAAAACGGGGGGCTCCTGCACAACGATACAATCTATCCCCATCCCCCTGCAAACGAGAAGGTGATGGCCATGAAGAAGATATCAAACATGGTACAGGCCTACAGGATTGAGGTTATTGCAATAGGTAACGGTACGGCAGCAAGAGAGACTGAGGCTTTCATAAAGAGGCTGGCCCTGCCTCCTGGGGTAAAGGTATATTCAGTGAGTGAAGATGGCGCGTCAATCTACTCGGCTTCCCCTCTGGCAAGGGAGGAGTTCCCTGAATATGATGTTACCGTAAGGGGGGCTGTATCTATCGGGAGGAGGCTTATGGACCCTCTTGCAGAGCTGGTGAAGATAGATCCAAAATCCCTTGGAATAGGGCAGTACCAGCATGATGTGGACCAGAACCTCCTGAAGGAGAAGCTCGATGATGTGGTGATAAGCTGTGTTAACAGTGTTGGGGTGAACCTCAATACCGCCAGCAGACATCTTCTTGCTTATGTCTCGGGCATAGGACCGGCACTTGCCAGGAATATTGTGGAATATCGTACCGAGAACGGGCCGTTCAGGTCCAGGGCTCAGCTCCTTGAGGTGAAGAGGTTGGGGGAGAAGGCTTACGAGCAGGCAGCCGGCTTCCTCCGCATTCCTGGGGCGGATAATCCTTTGGACAACTCAGCTGTGCATCCTGAGAGGTATCCACTTGTGGCGGCCATTGCTGCGGATGCCGGTCTGGGTGTGAATGAACTTATAGGCAACAAGGAGAAGGTGGCATCGCTTGACGTGGAGAAATATGTCTCTGACCAGGTAGGGCTCCCTACCCTCAAAGATATAATGCAGGAGTTGGCAAAACCGGGCAGGGATCCGCGTTCAGGGGTGAAGGTGCTGGAGTTTGCAGAGGATATTCATAATATAGAGGATGTAAGGCAGGGTATGGAGCTTCCGGGCATAGTTACCAACATCACAAACTTTGGGGCTTTTGTGGATATAGGAATCAAGCAGAACGGTCTTATACATATTTCAAACATGTCCGGAAAATATATTTCAGATCCAAACCAGATATTGAAGCTGCACCAGCATGTGAAGGTGAAGGTGCTTGATGTGGATGTGAAGAGGGGCAGGATACAGCTCAAACTTATCTGATTGCAATTATGGAATACGGTTCTTGGCTTTTGGCTGCAGCATGTTTGTCGGTTTTGTGTGCGGTGGCATCAATATTACTGCTTGTTTCATCAAGAATGAGGATGAGGAGGGAAATGGCGGCCGGTATGTGCGTAAGGGTTACTCGTGAAGGGAAGGAGGAGCTGAGAGAGAACCTTGCCGGGAGGTTTGAGGCCCTAAAGAAGATTTATGGTGCATTATATTTTGCCTGTGATAATTTTTCCCGTAACAGCGGGAAGATTGCCGGGACTGCTGAAGAACTATATAAGGACGGGAGCTTTTCTGCCCTATGCAATGATATAGTGTATGTTACAAATATGTGTGAAGGTGGTGCCATCTACAGGATGGGGCGGCAGTACAGGCTTACCCCATTGGAATTGAGGACCTGCTGCTTCATATACTGGGGTTTCAGGTGGCAGCAGACCTGCACTGTGGAGTCGCTTACTGAAAATGCGTACAATGTAAGATGCTCACGCATAAGGAAGAAGTTGTCACTTGGGAAAGACGAGCGTATTCCGGATTTCATAGCAGACTACTGCAGGCGCAACATCACCCTTTCTGGGCAATGATTACACCTGCAATCACCACGCAGATTCCAATGACGGCAACAACGGTAATGTTTTCCTGCCCGAGTGCGGCTGCACCTACAGCAGACACGGCAGGTATAAGGGCGGAGAATATGTTAGCCCTGGCCATTCCAAGGTTCTTGATTGCATTTACCCAGCATACAAAGGCAAGGCATGAGCAGAGGACTGCCAGTGAAGCCAGCGGCACAAGCACTTCCCTTGAGAAGAATGTGCTGTTGAGTCCGTCCAGCCCGAATCCCAGGAAGAACGGGAAGAAGAGCAGTGCCCCGATTATGAACTGCCAGGTTGCAATGGTGGTAGAGTTATAGCTTCCCGACAATTTCTTTACTACAGCCGCATACCCTGTGGCACCAGCAACTGCAAGGAACAGCAGTGCAATGCCATAGTAGTGGTCAACGGATGCACTTTCCCCCTTTTTCATGATTACCATAACTATGCCTGGGATTGTGATGGCGGTTCCAAGTGCCTTATATACAGAAAAAGGTACCTTGTAAAGGAACTTTTCCGCAAAGATGCAGGTAATGGGGATAGTAGCTATGATGACTGCGGCCAAAACGGCAGAGCCTGTGGCCAGCATTCCGTATGTCTCACCTATAAAATATATGAACGGCTCAAAGAAGGCCATCAGGAACAGCAGCCCAATATCTTTCCGGGCAACCTTCTGCAGGGCGCCGGTAATCCTGGAATAGGCGTAGAGGAGCATTCCGGCGGCGGCAAGCCTTATGAACAGGAATGTAAACGGGGGGACATCCCTGGCAAGTATGTCATTTGTCCATACAAAAGAGAGCCCCCACAATACAACTGCAAGTATTGTGAGGAGATATGTCTTTGCAAGTGTAGTTCCGCCGGGCTTTTCCATTCTTCAGGTTATCTGTCAAATTCAAGTTCCATTGCATTCCTTTCTCCGGTAAGCCTGCCGTCTGCAACGGCCTGTGTGCCGTTCACAAATACATGCACTATGCTGCTGGAGAACTCCATACCCTCAAACGGGCTCCATCCGCATTTGTAGGCGGGGGCTGAAGTGGTTTTGCTGCAGGGAAGATTGAGGTTCACAAGGGCCAGGTCTGCAAAATTGCCCTCCCTTATGAAGCCTCTCCCTTTTATGTTGAAGCACTCTGCAGGGCCGTGAGACATCCTTGCCACAACCTCCTCAACGGTAAATATCCCCTCCCTGCACATCTGCAGCATCAGCTGGAGGCTGTGCTGTACCAATGGGATGCCGCTTGGGGCCTTGGCGTAGCTGTTCTGCTTCTCCTCCTTCAGGTGTGGGGCGTGGTCTGTGGCAACAACCTTTATAACCCCCTCCTTAACAGCCTTCCTTATTGCAGCCATATCCTCAGGGGTCTTTATTGCAGGGTTGCATTTTATCTTGCTTCCGTATTTTTCATAATCATTGCAGTTGAACCACATGTAATGCACGCAAACTTCACCCATAATTTCAGGATTCAGTTTGCGGGCCTCCTTTATCATCTCTATCTCATCTGCGGTGCTGATATGCAGTATGTGCAGCCTGCTTTGGTTCCTTACAGCCAGATCAAGCGCCTTTCTGGTACAGCTGATGCAGGCCTCGCGGCTCCTTATCCTGTAATGCATCCCAAAAGGGATCTCCTCACCGTAGCGGGCGGTATACTCCTCCATGTTCCTGCGGATTATATCCTCCTCCTCACAGTGGGTTGCAATCAGGACAGGGGATTCCCTGAAGATCCTGCTGAGTGTATCCTCATTGTTCACAAGCATGTTCCCTGTAGAGGAGCCCATGAACACCTTCACTCCGCACACCCTCTTCTTGTCTATAGATGTAATTTCATCAATATTTTCATTGGTGGCTCCAAGATAGAACGAGTAGTTTGCCAGGCTATCTTTGGCTGCAATAGCAAATTTTCCCTCAAGGCTGCTGTTTGTGGTACATGGAGGGTTGTTGTTCGGCATATCCATGAAGCTGGTTACCCCTCCAAGAACCGCTGCAGCACTCTCAGAGGCAATTGTAGCCTTATGGGTATTCCCCGGCTCCCTGAAATGCACCTGGTCATCAATCACTCCGGGGAGGATGTGCAGCCCCTCTGCATCAATGCACCTGTCGCACTGTATCTTCCCGACAGCTTCCCTGTATTCATTCTCACCCGGGAAGTTCTTTGCCAGGATAATCCTGCCAATCCTGTTGCCCTCAAGCAAAAGGCTACCCAAAACAGATAGCCCCTCATTTACTATAATACCATTCTTTATAAGTGTCTTCATGCCTTTGGTGTGATTTTTCTGAACTTCATCTTGAGTACCCCCCAGAATGCCTCGCCGAAAATGCCGGAGCTCATCTTGGATGTACCCTCTGTCCTGTCAATGAATATGATTGGGACCTCCTTAATCTTGTATCCCAGCTTATATGCATTGTATTTCATCTCAATCTGGAATCCGTATCCCTTCATCTGTATCTTGTCAAGGTCTATAGAACCGAGCAGTTCCCTGGTATAGCACTTGAACCCTGCAGTACAGTCATAAATCTTCATCCCGAGCACTGTCCTTACATAAGTGGAGGCATAGTATGACATTATCACCCTCCCTATGGGCCAGTTCACCACGCTTATGCCGTTGCAGTACCTTGAGCCAATGGCAAGACCGGCACCATCCTTGGCGCATGCATTGTAGAGCTTCGGAAGGTCATCGGGATTGTGGGAGAAGTCTGCATCCATCTCAAATATATAGTCATAGCCATTCTCAAGGGCCCAGTTGAACCCCTTTATATAGGCTGTACCCAATCCCAGTTTCCCCTTACGCTCCAAAATGAAGAGATTCTCAGGGAATTCCTTCTGCAATCCCCTTACAATGCCGGCAGTGCCGTCTGGCGACCCGTCATCAATCACCAGGATATGGAACCCTTCAGGGAGGGAGAACACTTTCCTTATGATTTTTTCAATGTTCTCCTTCTCATTGTAAGTTGGGATTATTATAACTTTCTTGTCTCTCATCCTTCTTCTTTTTAGCCGAAGCAACTTTCAAAGATATGTAATATCTCTGGAAAAATCTAACGAATGAGGGAAAATAATGATGGCGGCACTGGTGTTCAATGACTTATGAGGACTTTTGATGAAAGCCTCGCCAAAGCAAAAGTGCAAGGAAATGAAAGGTAATGAGGGCGGACGGTTTATTATCCATTACCCGACAACGAGTTAGGTTTACAGGTCGTTGGAGTTTATTTCTACTCTCTGCCACATTCTGCATAACAATGTACAACTCGCTGATAACTAATTTTGTAACCCCAAAAA
>JAFUMO010000039.1 GCA_017482565.1 Bacteroidales bacterium
GGTATGAAAACGATAGATGAACTCAAGAGAGAGGTTGCCGAGACCAGGTTGCCGGAAGAGATAAAGAAGATGTTTTATGGCGTACTTGACACGGCAGATTTTGCTTCACTTACAGAAGAGCAACAGGCCCGCTATGAGTCCGATCTGAAGAACTACATGGATACCATGAGTTGCATCAGGTTTGCAAGAAAGGAAGGCGCAAGCGAAGGATACACCAACGGACATGCTGATGGGAAGGCTGAAGGACTCATACAAGGTAAAGTTGAGACAGCAAAAGCAATGAAGGCAGATGGGGTGGATTATAAATTCATTTCCAAATATACCAATATCCCTGTGGAAGAAATTGAGAAATTATAGCATGGAAGATTTATATAGCTTAAAAGGGGGTGGCTCTGTGGCCACCCCTTTTCTATTTCATTGAGACAAGTTCCTTGATGAATCTCACATCCTTGTACAGGCGCGGCACCTTGTTCTGGCCTCCGGCCTTTCCTCTCTGCTGCATCCACTTTAGGAAAGTTCCTTTCTCAAGCACTACAAGTTCCAGGGGCCCCATTGTTGCATTTCCCTCCCTTTTTGCCTCATAGTCGGAATTGAGGGTGGTGAGGAAATAATCCAGTGTGCTGGCGAACCCCTTCAGGTTCATGGGTGGTGTCCCGAACTCAACTGCCCATTTGTGGTGCCCTTTGGATGTCCGGGAGTCCTCTCCCAGTTCCATGAAGACAGGGGCAACCGTAAAGTCGGTTACGGTACATCCACATTCTGTACATGCCCTGGCAAGTGCCTGCTCTGCATTGGAAATCATCAGTTCTTCCCCAAAAGCGTTTATGCAGAGCCGGGTCCTTCCTGTAATGATGATCTTGTGCGGATATGTAGAGGTGAACCTTACGCAGTCCCCTATGAGGTACCTCCATAATCCACCTATGGTTGAGATGACAATTGCATAGTCAACACCTGTCTGTACCTCCGCAAGAGTAGGGATTTCCTTTATCTTGCCTTGCAGTACATCATCCAGCATATCCATCGGGATGAATTCATAGAATATGCCGTTGTTTGCTGTAAGTAGCATGGAGTGGTCCCTTTCATCATCCTGAAAGGCAAAATACCCCTCGGATGCATTATAGTTCTCAAGGTAGTGCATCTGTGTGGAAGGGATAAGCCTCCTGAAAATCTCCCTGTATGGCTCAAAGCCAATCCCTCCATGCATGAACAGTTCTATATCCGGCCATACATCACAAAGGTTGCTCTTGCCGGTGTATTCCAGTATTTTGTTCAAAAGCATCAGGTTCCAGCTCGGCACACCGGAAAAGTTGGTGACATTCTGCCTTGAGCTCTCCCTACATATTGCCTCCAGCTTCTGTTCAAAATTACCCATAAGGGCCGTGCTCCTCTTTGGGGAACGGAGAATCTCAACAATCCGTGGGGAGTTCATGAGCAGGAGGGCTGAAAGGTCTCCTGAAACCGTGCGGCCGCTCTTGTCCGGCTTTACGCTTCCCCCAAGAGTGAGGGCCTTCCCCTTAAACAGGCCGCTATGTGGATTGCTGTTGATATAGCTTGCCAGCATCCTCTTGAACCCTCCATAGTGGGTGACCTGGAGTGATTCATCCGTTACAGGGATAAATTTGCTCTTGTCCGAGCTTGTGCCGCTGGATTTGGCAAACATACGCGTTTTTCTGTTCCACAGTACATGATCTTCCCCTTTGAGGAGCCTCTCAATGTATGGGAGAATGTCATTGTACTCCCTCACCGGCACCCTGTTCTGGTAATCCCTTACGTTGCTTATGGCATCAAACCCATGCTCGCGGCCGAATGCCGTTGATTTTCCATTTTCCACCAGATATCTGAACCACTCCATCTGGAATTGCATGGGGTCCCTCCTTGAATTGTCCAGCTCCCGGAGCATCCTGCCCGAGTATTTGAGAAATATGCCGTTGATTATGTTCATCCCAGTAATCCTTTCCTTTAAAACATTCTATGAGAAAATCTGGTGCAAAATATCCAAAGATTTTATTTCAATTGTGTTCCCTATGTGGTGGGAAATGTACTCAATCAATCTTTTTGCATATGAAAGCCTGAGCTCTCCGTTCACTTTTACCTCCTCATTCCCGCATCTGAGAACCCCAAGATTGGTGGATGGGGTGTTCATGAGGGTATGCAGTAACCTGGATTCGGCAGCACCGGCCAACTGTGTGCCGTATGCCGGCTGTCCGTATGGCTGCGGTACAAAACGGGCGGTTGCAATGTCAAACAGCGGTACATCCTTGCTGTAGTTGTCAAGAGGCATGAAGCCAAGCATCTTGCACAGATGGGTCATGAAGTGGATATGGAAGTTGGCGGTCCCTTCAGTTGTATGTTCAAGAATTTGGATTGAGGAGCTGATGAAGCTATACAGGTGTGGGTTTGCTTCCGCTTCCCTAACGGTCTTGCCAAGCAGTTCGCTTATGAAGATGGCAATGGAACTCTTGTATATGTCACTCCTGAGGGAGGAGAGGTTATACGGAACCGTGGTCTCCCTTATTGTAGGCATGGATTGGGTGCCGTTGCTGTAGGTCACCACATCCAGGATGTTCAGCTTGTGCAGCATGGAGGCATTGTTCATCTTCTTGGAAGAGCCCCTGAAATAGAGCGAGCACCTTCCTGCGGTGTTGGAATAACACTGCACTACAATTCCCGTATCACCATGCTTTATGGTGTGGAGTACAATTATCTGGCTTTTTGTGAGCATTTCAGATATTCTGCAAGGGCTCTCACCGCCTTTCCCCTGTGGGAAATGGCATTCTTTTCATCAAGGGATATCTCTGCCAGGGTCTTGCCGTAACCGCAAGGGATGAAGACAGGGTCATACCCGAACCCCTGGGAACCGCTCCTCTGCAGGGCAATCTCCCCTTCAAGCACTCCGTTGAAAATCTGCAGCTCCCCCTCAATTATCAGGGCCACAACTGTCCTGAATCTTGCCTTGCGGGAACATTTCCCCTCCTTGGCAGCCTTCTCCAGCTCCGCAAGCAGCTTCTCCATATTGGCATCACTTCCCTTGTCGGGACCTGCATATCTTGCTGTATATACACCCGGTGCCCCATCCAATGCATCCACCTCCAGTCCGGTATCATCTGCAAAGCAGCTCTTCCCGAACCGTTTCCACAAATACTCCGCCTTTTCAATGGCATTTGCCTGCAGGGTATCCCCATTTTCAGGAATATCCTCAGTGAGGCCGAGCTCTTTTGGCATAATTAGTGTAAATGAATTCCCAAGGGCCTTCTGGGCCTCGGTTACCTTGTGCCGGTTGCCGGTGGCAAAAATAATTTCCATATCGGTATGTTAATTTTGCCCAAAGGTAGTAAATTGTATAATTTTGCTTTTCATAACAGGAGAAATTAAATATGAAGTTTTTGAGAAAATACATACTGTCCCTGGTACTTGCATCCTCTGCCGTTACCCTAAATGCACAATCGGCGGATTTCAAGACCGGAAAGGCTCTTGAAGCCCAATACAACATCCTAAGGGAACTGAGCGTAGGTTTTGTGGATACAGTGGATGTGGAGGAACTGGTAAATGTGGGAATAGATGCAATGCTCAATTCATTGGACCCTTATACAGAGTATATTCCCGACGAAAATGAAGAGGACCTGGAAATGATGCGTACCGCCTCATATGGGGGAATTGGTGCCATGATAAGGAAAATTGATTCGGTGGGGGTCCTCATTTCACAGCCGTATCTGGGCTCGCCTGCAGTCAAATACGGCATAGAGCCCGGTGACTTCATCCTGGCAATAGACGGTGAGAGCGTGCTTCCGCTCCCTGTTGACAAATGCAGCGAAAGGATGAAGGGACAGCCCGGCACACAAGTGAAATTTCTTGTAAGGAAAGGGCGCACAGGAGAGGAGAAGGAGATAATTGTAACCAGGGAAAGGGTGCATATTCCGGATGTGTCATACAGTGGCGTGTTGCGTGACAGCATAGGCTACATAAGGCACGATGCCTTTACGGATGGAGGCCACAGGGACTTCAGGAAGGCCTTCATGTCCCTTAAGGAGAAAGGTATAGCCCACCTTGTGATAGACCTCAGGAGCAACGGAGGCGGAATAGTGGATGAGGCGGTGAACATCCTTTCGCTTTTCCTTCCCAAGGGTACAGCCGTTGTATCGGCCAAAGGGCGGACCCCGCAGTCTGAGTTTGTAATGAGGACCATGCAGGAGCCTGCAGATACCCTTATCCCCATAACTGTACTTGTAAATTCAGGTTCAGCATCTGCATCAGAGATCATTGCCGGTGCCATACAGGATCTGGACAGGGGAACCATAGCGGGTGTAAGGACATACGGAAAAGGCCTTGTGCAGGGATTCAGGCCGGTAGGCTACAACGGTAACCTCAAGTTCACCACAGCCAAATACTACACCCCAAGCGGCAGATGTGTACAGGCAATAGATTATTCCAACAGGAACTCAGACGGCAGCGTAGGAGCGGTACCGGATTCCCTCAAGAAGGCATTCAAGACGCTGAAGAAGGGGCGTACCGTATATGATGGGGGAGGAATTACCCCGGATACAACAATAAAGGCTGAATCATACAGCCGCCCGGCCTACTCTCTTGTGGCAAATGACATCTTTGGGGAATATGCAATTGAATATTACAAGAAACATCCGGCCATTGCTTCCCCTGCAGAATTTACCGTTACAGATGCGGAATATGAAGATTTCGTGCAGTTTGCATCCAAAAAGGAATTTGACAGCCGCAGCGCAGCACAGGCCCAGCTGGACCAGATGCTCAAATCTGCAAAATCAGAGGACCTCTACGATTTGTACAAGGCGGAATTTGATGCCCTGGAAAAGAAGCTTTCAATTTCAAAAGAGGAGATGCTGCGTGTAAAGAAAGCAGAGTTCAAGCCTCTGCTGGAAGAGGAGATAGTATACAAATACTATTATACTCCAGGCCGCGTGGAATCCATCATCCGCAATGACCTCCAGCTGCAGAAGACGCTGGATATGATTTCCAAGGGGCTATAGCTTTCTGGAAGGCAATTGAATAGAAAAAGGGGTGGCTCTGTAGCCACCCCTTAAGTTTATACAGCCATACAGTCCTTCCTCTACTCCAGGTACTGCGCCACTATATCCGCGTACCTCTTGGCAAGTTCTGGCTGGTTGTTCTTCTCAAATACATCAGCAAGCATATAGATGTAGTACAGATTGCGCTGCAGATCCTCTGTAGAGAGGAAGTCTCCGTTGTACTCTGTAGAGAAGAGCGCTATTGAAAGTTCTGTCTCTGCAAGGAACTCCTCAGCCAGCTTCTCTGCCTTATCAACTGCACCTGCACCTATGTATACCGCTATGGCATCCAGGACGGCCCTTTCTGTAAGGGATGATATCACAGAAGTGTTCAGAGGGAAGTTGGATACAGGCATTATCTGCTGCATCTTGTCCAGAGCTGCTATAGCCTTCTCCTTCTCCCCGTTTGCAAGAAGCCATTTGGCACAATTTGTAATGATATCCCTTGGAGAAAGGAGATTGTTGAATGTAAGGAGGTTCTGGTAATCCACATGCATTGTGGTATCTGCAAAACTGTCCCACTTATACACGTTCATTATCCTGTCATATAGCCTCTCATCCACCTGCTCCACTGTCTGGCCCTTGCCCACTCCGCTCCTGATAGGGACAAACTTGTAGGCAAAGCCGTCATACTGCAGGTAATCCTTTATGCCTATATTCACGTCACCGCCCTGCTGCAGGAAGTACAGAGGCCTCTCCCAGTCATAGTTGCACACAAAATCCAGAATCATGAGGTCTGTCTTGTTCAGGAATGTACCATCAGGGATATCCAGCACAACAGTATCCAGTACCTTATCCATATCGCGTTCAGAAACAATTCCATACTTCCTCACGTTCTCCTTGTTCACCGGAATTGCAATCTTGGAGGCTGCAATATAATCGTGATTCTTGCCGTCGCTCATAGGGACCACAATCTTTGGATTCCTGAATATCTCCATCACCTGCCTTCCAAGGACAGTATCCCCCTTGAACCTGTCATAAACCTGCGTGTAGTCATTTGTACCATAAAGGTACTGCTTGCGCGGCAACGAGAACTTCACAGGATCAGACTCATATGTACGGTTCTGCATCTGGTCTATATACCAGTCTGTACCCAACAGTGAGGTGTTCATTATCCTCACGTCTGTCCTTACCCCCTCAACCTCCTGGATATACCAGAGAGGGAATGTATCGTTGTCACCATGGGTTACAAGTATCGCCTGGGGATCCAGTGTCTGGAGGAAGTTATAAGCCCAGTCCCTTGCGGTATATCTTCCGCTGCGGTCGTGGTCATCCCAGTTCTCACAAGCCATCTGCACAGGGACAAGCACGCATACCGCACCTGCAACTGCAGAGCATACCTGCCTGTTCTTGAGCGTGCTCTCCAGCAGTTCCGCAAGCCACATCACTGCAAGGCCAATCCATATTGTAAATACATAGAACGAACCCGCATACGCATAATCCCTCTCCCTCGGCTGCATAGGAGGCTGGTTGAGGTAAACTACAATGGCTATACCGGTAAGGATGAACAGCAGCATTGTAACCACCCAGTTCCTCTTGTCCTTCTTCAGCTGGTATAACAGGCCTATCAGACCAAGAATCAACGGCAGGAAATAATAATGGTTCTTTGACTTGCTGTCCACTATGTAATCCGGGCCAACGCTCTGGTCGCCGAGCCTCATCTTGTCCAGAAAGCCTATACCGCTCTCCCAGTTCCCCTTGAACTTGTCTCCGGGAATGGTTGCCTGCAGGTCATTCTGTCTCCCCACAAAGTTCCACATAAAATACCTCAGATACATGAAGTCAACTTGATAATCAAAGAAATATGCCAGATTATCCTTCATTGTTGGAAGCTTGTACCTGGCACCGGGCACACTCTTGCCCCTCCCCTCGGTATACATCTGGTAGAACGGCACATAAGAATCACCTGTGCCGGAAGTGTACATCCTCGGGAACAGCATCTTCTGGTTTGTAGGATATACGGGCACGGCAGGACCGTCAACTTTCACATACTTTCCGTCAAGGACATTATAATACTCCGGAGTCTTGAGATCCGTATACTGTGAAGCAAATGTCTCCCCAAAGAAGAGGGGATTGCTTCCATACTGCTCCCTTCCTATATACCTTACAAGGGTAAACGGATTGTCGGGCTGGTACTCATTTGTAGGTGTATCTGCGGAGCTCCTTATCACCACAACGGCAAACGAGCTGTAGCCTATCACAATAAGGGTTGCACAAAGGAGTATAGTATTAAGCAGCACCTTCTTGTGACTATAAGTATAATATATGCCCCAGAATCCTGCAGCAAGGAGAGCCAGCACAAACAGGCTTGCACCCAGATTCATAGGAAGTCCCAGACCATTTACAAAAAGGAGGTCCACATAAGCCGCCAGCTTAGGGAGCCATGGTATGATTCCATATAGGATTGCTGCCAATATTATTCCCGACAACAACAGAACCATAACAGTCCTCCTGGTGGTAACCTCGTACTTCTTGTAGTAATATATGAACACAAGGGCCGGGATGGTAAGGAGGTTCAGCAGATGCACACCTATTGATACACCCATCAGGAATGCTATGAGGGCAATCCACCTGTTTGCATAAGGGCAGTCCGCCTCCTCTTCCCACTTGAGCATTGCCCAGAAGACAATTGCAGTGAAAAGTGAGGACATCGCATAAACCTCAGCCTCCACAGCCGAGAACCAGAATGTATCAGAGAATGTATAGGCCAGGGCACCCACTATACCGGCGCCGTATACCGCAATGGCAGAAGAAGGATCCAGCGCCCCCCTTCCTTTCTCAATAATCCTCCTTCCCAGATGCACTATTGTGAGATACAGGAAGAAGATAGTGAATGCAGAACACATGGCACTCATCACATTCACCAGCATGGCCGCGTCCTCCGGACCCCCGAACAGGGTAAAGAACCTTGCTATAAGCTGGAATACAGGGTTTCCGGGAGGATGCCCCACCTCAAGCTTGTATGATGATGCAATGAACTCACCGCAGTCCCAGAAACTGGCCGTAGGCTCAATTGTAGAGAGATAGGTGAAAGAGGCAATGAACAATACAGCAACCGCTATGATATTGTTTATCCTGTTAAATTTCTTCAAATCCATATACTGTTCCTATAATTTCCAATTAAAACCACAAAGATAGTAAAAAAGCACAACCAGGTTTTATGCAATAATTTATATTTTTGCAGCAAAATTCGTGCAAGCAATTGATTTATGGCAAACAATGATTGGAAAAGCAGGTTGGGAATGGTCTATTCTACAAACCCTGATTATCAGTTCCAGCAGGAGGAGGCATATGAAGAGGAGACACTTGAGCCTAAAGCCCAGAAGCTTATAGTGGCTATTGACAAGAAGGGGCGCTCCGGGAAACAGGTTACCGCAGTATCCGGATTTATAGGCAAGGAGGCAGACCTTGAAGCCCTTGGCAAAACCCTCAAGACCAAATGCGGTGTAGGCGGCTCAGTAAAGGACGGGGTAATCCTGATTCAGGGAGACCAGAGGGACAAGATTACAGGAATCCTGGCCAGCCTGGGGTATAAGGCAAAAAGAGGCAACTGACAACAGTTATGGCAACATTTCCTGGAGATACTACGGCACTTGTAGATACCTTGTGGCCTGAAAGCTACATTGCCCTGCAGGAGATTGAAGCTCCCGCAAGCCTTGCTGTTGCCGACCCTTACAGGGACATTGCCAATTTCTTCATCATCATCGGGATGGTGATATATCTTATTTTTGCCCACAGGAGAATACTGCAGGGGACAAGGATTGTGCTCCACGGAATCTTCAGCCAGAAGAAGCTCATAAGCATAGAGACCCAGAAGAACCTGCAGGTGTGCAGGAATTCACTTTTCATATTCCTGACAATATGTGCCTCCTTCATCTTTGCCAACATTGCATATGCAACCAGGATTATAGGACATCAATACACGGTTCCCCTGAAGTTTGCAGGCATTGCAGGATGTATAATGGCATTCTTTCTGCTCAGACACCTGGCATTCCGTTTCCTGGCATGGGTAAACAGAAATTCCGTATTCAGGCTGGCTCATCTTATAAGCTACACCTATACGTGCATATGGTATATGGCTGTTTTTTGTTGCTTCCTTGTTATAAAAGCTATACCTTCGGCCCCTATGGGCAATATGCGTTACTGTATCATTTACAGCTTATTAGCAGTAATGACGATATATTTTTATGCAATTTTTAAAATTTTTATTCCCAAAGGTGTTTCGCATTTTTTCTACATTTTGTACCTTTGCACCCTCGAAATTCTGCCGGTAGCACTGCTACTGCACCTCAATTTCAATTAGTTATATATGAAAATTGCAAATATTTTAGTTTCCCAGCCGGCCCCACAGAACAGCTCCCCATTCACTGAGCTTACCTCAAAATTTAATGTAAACCTGGATTTCCATCCTTTCTTTAAAGTTGAGCCGCTATGTGCAAAGGAATTCAGGGCCCAGAAAATTAATATCCTTGACTATACCGCGATTGTCTTCACGGCAAAGACAACCATTGACGCATTCTTCAAGCTGTGCGAGGAATTGAGGGTCACGGTTCCGGAAACAATGAAATATTTCTGTAACTCAGAGTCAACTGCAGTATATCTGCAGAAGCATATCATTTTCCGCAAGAGAAAAATTTTCTACGGCAATGGTACCACCGCCTCAATACTTGATGCCATAGGGACAAAGCATAAGGAGGAGAAGTTCCTCATTGCCGCAACTGCAGACAACATAAAGGGTGACCTCCACAAGCTGTTCTCAAAGACAAAGCTAAAGTTTGAGAGTGCAGCTTTTGTAAAGACCATATACAGCAACCTTCAGGAGTTTGACTTGAGCAAGTATCAGATTGCCGTATTCTACAGCCCACACGATATAAAATCCCTTATGGAGAGCTATCCGGAGTTCGAACAGAAGGACCTTAAGATTGCCACATTCGGCCCCGCAGCTGCAAAAGCTGTGGCTGCAGCTGGCATGAAGGCAGACATCACCGCACCTACACCTGAAGCTCCTTCCATTGCAAAGGCTATCCTGCTGTACATGCAGAAAGAGGAGAAATAAAGGACTCATGCCTGCAACATTCACCAAAGAGGAGAGACTAAGCTCTTTCCGTGAGATTCAGGCCCTGATGAAGGAGGGGAAGACACTCTTCCACTACCCTTTTAAGGCGGTGTACCTTTTTCCCAAAGCTGACATCACCACAGACACTTCTGAAGCAAAGAATGCCATAATGGTTTCTGTCCCCAAAAGGAACTTCAAGAGGGCTGTAAAGAGAAACCTCCTCAAGAGGAGAATCAGGGAGGGTTACAGGCTGAACAAGGAACTGCTTGAGGCTCCGCAGGGATGCAAGGCTCATCTGCTGTTTGTTTATGTATCCAAGGATATAATGGAATACAGCCATATTGAAAGGAAGATGAAGGAGCTGATGCAGCAGATTTCCTTCCAGTGGAAAGAAAATGAACAGAAAGGAAATGTGGAAGAGGATTAAGGAATTTGCCGGGAAAGCCATCTCCTTCCCTATTATTCTTCTGGTAAGATTCTACCAGATATGCATATCCCCACTCAAACCTGCCACATGCAGGTTCACCCCCACCTGCTCCACATATGCAATAGAGGCTCTCCGCAAACACGGCCCCATCAAGGGGGGATATCTGGCAATCAGGAGGCTGCTCAAATGCCATCCGTGGGGAGGAAGCGGCTACGACCCTGTACCTTGACCTCAGCGGCTATTCCACACCGAATCTCTTGTATACCAAATCCTTGTCTCCTATCTCCTTTGAAAGGGCATCCAGTTCAGCCTTAGGGACATCCAGCAGATCCAACATTATGAGACCGTCAACGCAATAGTTGAAATCCGGATCCACATTGAAAGCCAGAATCCTGGCATTCAGCTTTATATATTTTTTCAGAAGGGTAGGCATCTTGAAGCGGCTGTTGCTCAGGCGGAACATGAAGCGGTCAAACCTCTCAAGCGATTCCATCCTGTTTCCAGCCAGCTGCTCCGGGTTCACCCTGAAGAATTCAGGCTCAAACGGGTTCTTTGGAGAAACAAGGCCGGCAAACTCAGGAATGGAGTGCTTCTTCTCTATATAGTGCACCATAAGGCTCCTGTAGAAGAGCGGGTACCACGCACTTATACTTACAGGACCTATGAAGTAGCGCATATCCGGTTTCCTTAGGACAAGATACATAAGCCCCTTTATCAGCAGCATGAGGGCAAGTGGATCCTTCTGGTACTCAGGGACCACAAAAGAACGCCCCAGTTCTACCGTCTTCCGCAGATATGGCCTGAACTCTCTCCTGTACCTGAACAAGGTATTGGAATAGAAGCCCTCCATACCGTATTTCCTCACTATCTCATTGCCAAACCCAAGCCTGTATGCCCCAACAAGGGCCATCTTCTCACTGTCCCACAAGATGAGATGCCTGTAATAGGTATCATACATATCGGTATCAAGGGATTTTCCGGTACCCTCCCCCACCGCACGGAATGTGACTTCCCTGCAACGTGCAATCTCCACCATCAGATGCGGGATCTCCTCCGCCCTGGCAATATAGCATACATAATTCCCCACCTCAAAAAGTTTCCCATGAGCCAGTGAGGCAACCTCATCCTCAAGCTTCCCCTTCTCCACTGCCGGTGCAATCTCCACAGCGTCCACGGCAGTCTTCTCCGCAAGCTCATGCTGTTCTACGGCCACATTGGGCTCAAGGGCATAGGTCCTGTTCCAGAGATATTTACCCAAGTCCTCCATGCTGGCAAATTCCTCAATTTCAGCAGGCATGATAGGCTTGCCCAACCTTATGGAAATGGTCTTGTCCCGCTTGTTTATAAGTTCATGGGGCAACCTTGCAGTCCTAAGATAAGGGTTCACAATGCCAAGCAGATGGAACAGGCGGGAATTCCCTCCATCAAAATAGAGGGGAACAACAGGTACACCCGCACCCTTTATCAACTTAATTATGGAGAGCTGCCACTCAATATCCTTTACCACCTTCTCACTGTTCCTGTTTGATGACACCTCCCCCGAAGGGAAGAGCCCCAGCACACCCCCTGAAGCCAGATGTTCCTTTGCCATCTTGAGCCCCTTCAGGCTGCTCTTCATCCCAGGACGGTCCGTAAACGGATTTACCGGGAAAAAGTGGCTTTCAAGATTGGGGATATACGAGAGGAGAAAATTGGTAAGTATCTTTATATCGGGTCTCTTCTTTCCCAGGAGGCTCAACATCATAACACCGTCAATCGCCCCGAACGGATGGTTTGAGACCACAATGAAAGGCTGGTCTTTGGGGAGCCATTCAAGTTCGCAGGGAATAAAGTCACAGGAGACATTGAGGTGTTCCAGAAGTTTGTCTGCAAACTCAATCCCCATGTATTTGTAGATATGTCCGTAGATATGATTAACTTTGTGGAGACCCAGAATACGCATCACGGCACCTGCAAGCAGGTTTCCGAAGAACCCTTTTACCTTTAAGGCGTTCTTGACTTCTGATTTATTGACTAATTTTGTCCTCATACAGAACATAGATAACAAATTTATGGAACTGAAAGAGAAAATAAGCATCCTTCCCCTTGAACCCGGAGTCTACAGGTTCCTGGACTCTTCAGGCACCATAATCTACATAGGAAAAGCCAAGAGTCTGAGAAAAAGGGTACAGCAATATTTTGTCCCTACTGAGAGGCTCAACACCAAAACCCGTGTCCTGGTTTCAAAGATTGCAGATGTGCAGCACACTGTTGTAGAAAACGAGCAGGACGCCTTGCTGTTGGAGAACAATCTCATAAAGCAATACCAGCCGAAATATAACATACTCCTGAAAGACGGCAAAAGCTATCCGTGGATATGCATAAAAAATGAGCCATTCCCACGTATTTTCCTCACACGCCGCTTTGTGCGTGACGGCTCCCTCTACTTTGGCCCTTACAGTTCCGTACAGCATGCCCACAACCTGCTTGACCTGATAAACTCCCTCTACAGGCTCCGCACCTGCAAGCTTGCCCTCAACAATGAGGCAATAGCACAGGGGAAATTCAAGCCATGCCTGAACATACACATACGCAAGTGCTACGGCCCTTGCATAGGGGAGATCTCCCAGGATGAATACAACAAGCAGATCTCCAGCATCAGGGAAATATTGAAAGGGAATGCCGGCGAACTCATAAAGGAGTACCGCAGGGCAATGAAGGAACATGCCGCCAATCTGGAGTTCGAGCAGGCCCAGGAGTACAAGGAGAAGATGGAACTGCTGCAGAACCACTACAGCAAATCGCTTGTGGTACACCCGAGCATAACCAACACGGATGTATTCTCCATTGTATTTGAAAAGGGAAATGCATTCGGCAACTTCTTCCGCCTGAACGGGGGATGCATAATCCAGGCCCTCAACCTCCACTTCAAGCTTAACATAGAGGAGGAGAAGGAGGCTGTCCTCACCCGCTTCATGCAGGAAATCTACCAGATTGCAGATGCCCAGGGACAACACCGCACTGAAGAGATACTTGTCCCTTTCCTTCCCGACAACCTTTCAATGGGGCGCAATATCCACATCCCGCTGAAGGGGGACAAGCTCAGTCTGCTTGAACTGAGTACCAAGAATGCCAAGGCATTCATGTTCCAGAAGATGAAGCAGGAGGAGATAAAGGATCCTGAGGAGGGGAAGAACAGGGCACTCACAGCCCTGAAGGAGGCACTGCAGATGGAGCGGCTCCCGCTTCACATTGAATGTTTTGACAACTCCAATACCCAAGGAACAAACCCTGTAGCCGCATGCGTAGTGTTCAAGAACGGCAAGCCGAGCAAGAAGGATTACAGGCACTTCAACATAAAGACAGTAGTTGGGGCCAACGATTACGCCTCAATGTACGAGGTTGTACACCGCCGCTACTCACGGCTGCTGGAAGAGGGGGGTGACATCCCCCAGCTCATACTTATTGACGGCGGACGCGGGCAGCTCCACTTTGCATACGATGCACTCCGCAACCTGGGGCTCCTATGGGACAGGCCGGGATGCCCTTCCCACCCGCGGGCAAAGGAGATAGGGCACATAGAGGTGATAAGCATTGCAGAAAGGCTTGAGGAGATCATGCTTCCCGGAGACCCTGTACCCATGTTCATGGACAAGAACTCCCCTGCCCTCAAGCTCCTGATGCATCTGAGGGATGAGGCCCACAGGTTTGGCATCACCCACCACCGCAGCAAAAGGACCAGGAACCAGATAACATCCAGGCTACTGCAGATAAAGGGGATTGGGGAGGCAACACAGCAGAAGCTGCTCCAGCACTTCAAGAGCCTCAAGAGGCTCCAGGCTGCCCCTGTGGAAGAGATAGAGGAGATTGTCGGGAAAAAGATGGCACAGATTGTTGTAAAGGGTCTGGGCTCCCTTTAAATCCTCCTCAGAAGAGGGAGGTTGAGACAAGGATGCTGAATGAATCCTTTTCAACAGGGAAATCACTGTTGCTTCCGTTATAGGCATATCTCACGCCAAGGCTTATCTCAATTCCTATTGAAAACAGCGCAAAATCAACCAGGACACTGGTTCCGTATGAATATAGGGATGTATGCCGTGTACCTCCTGAAACGGTTCTCCTGCTTACTGCATAATCAGCAAACGGCATCACCTTCAACCTCTTCAGATAGGCAAGCTTCCAGATGCCTGTATCCCCCAGATATATTGGAAACGCATAATCTATTGTAGCCATATTATACCTATCCCCGTAGAAATCATCCCCTATCCCGCGCGGCATTCCCACCATATTGCCAAGGAAATAGTTCTTGCCGGAGGCATTCTGTCTCTGGGTGCTCCAGGAGAGCTTTATTCCGTGTTCCGGTGCAAATCCTGGAACATATCCGTAAATATGGAAAGAGGTCTGGCTCCCGAAATTCTCACCTCCGTCAATTGCCGTACGCCATTTTGCCGTTGCACCCAAACCCCATCTTGGAAATATCCCCGAGTGGGCAATCTCCCTCATCTGATATGCCTGCAATGCAGCCATGAGGGTATTTGAGAATACATATTTCCCCTTTCCGGCATCATAATGGCCGTTGTTGCTGAACTCCCACCCTATCTGGGGCACCACACCCCTCTGCCAGCCATGGGAAGAGAAGTCCAACGGCACATAGGCAATCCCCTCAAGTTCAACCAGCGTGCCGGATGCAGGCTGCACAATCTGCCTTACAGTGGAATCTGTGCGGTGAAGCCTCACATTATAGCGCTCCCCGTCGTTAATGTCGGCAGAAATCTGGAAAGAAGGATACCAGCCGGAATACTTGAACTTGGCATGCCCTGCATGGTATCCCTTGTGATAAGAATATCCCAGCATTGTAACTGCAGTGCCCAACGTATTCTGTGAATATACTGTAGCTCCCGGAGATACCACATCATAGAGGTTGTCAAAATCCATCTCCATTATCCTCTCCACATCATAGTAGAGGGGCCCCCATGAATGGAATCTGAACAGGTTGGCAAGCTTGCCGTACCTGCGTGGCTGCACCTCATGGGCAAACTCATCCTCTGTTTTGGAATACTTTACAATGGATGTACCGTTCCTGCGGGCAATCTCATCTTCTGAAGCCAGCAACCCCTTCTCTCCAAGCTCCTTCCTGGCTTGCGCCGAAAGTTCCTCTGCCACCACATAACGGTAAGGGCAATGCAGCCTGCCGTCCTCAAATGAAGGATCATACACGGAACCGCACTCCTGTACCCCATCAAGCGGAATCCTCACAGGAAGCTTGCCTGACGGTTCCAGGGATGTATAGTATAATTCCCTTCCCGATATATAAGGCTCACTGGCCCCATATCTGGAGTTTGTAAGCCTGCTGAGCCTTCCCTCCAGAGGAAACAGCATATACACGTTCCTCACTCCGTCAAGGTCTGAAAGGAAATACAGCGCATCATCTGTAGAGCGGAGGTTTGTAATTGAGGCATTCTGCTCCTGAACAATACATTCCCATTCTCCCGCGCTGTCCGGCTCCGTACTGAAGAGCCCCAGCCCCCTTCCTGTTATCACAAGTGCATATATCTTTCCCCCAAGCCACACGCTCTCCGTTATCTGCCCTCCATAGGGAGCCTCAATACGCCTGAGTACCTTCCCATCCTGCGGGTCCATTATACACAGTCTGCTGCCACCATCCGGAAGATACTCTTCAACAAGGAGGGAATCCCCTGCCCCATTCACATCTGGGGAATTGAAATACCCCCTTGAAGTGAGCCTGGTGATTTTCCCATGCCTGATATCGTACCTGAAAATATTGCCGAAGACCTCCTTTCCCCATCTCGGGTTTGGGGTAACCCCTGCAAAATAAAGTGAACCGCCACTTCTGCTGAAGCCCCCCTCTATGGCCGAAAAGCTCCTGATTACCTCCTCCTTTCCACCGGAAACCAGTACGAGCCGCACCGGATCCGCATAGGAGCGCCTTACATACAGGACACTGTCCTTCCCAATAACCATAGGGGAAAGGTACTCCCTGTAGCCGCCACCGGCCTCAAGCAGCAGCTCCGGCTCAGTGAACCTACCCCTTACAGCAGCCTCCTGCGCCCATATCTCCCCCATCAGGTGATGGCCTATATGATAAAAGCTGCGCGGCGTATCATCAACGCTTGCCATGTAGCTCCTGTTCCTTGCCATTGGGGTATAGAAATACTTCACAAAACCGTCCAGCACCTCACCGGCATAATCATATTTGCCTGTCTTGTACCTGATTGTACTGTTCAACAGATATCCGAATGCATAGATATCGGGGGTATAATACTTGTATGAACCATGTTTCCACCGTTCCCAGCGCCTCCTGTCACCCTCCATCTCAGCCATACGGTAATATTCCATGAACTCCGCATTCCTTCCCCTGCCTGTATTTGAAAGTTCCGTTTCTGCAATTACCGCATCCCCTTCAAGCATCCATCGGGAAGGGTATATCCCTACACCAACTGAGGCCGCCTGCTCTCCTGTAAGGAGATAGCCAAGCCTGTATATCCCTTTGGTAAAATGGGCCATTTGCCCCACATGGCGGGATTCATGCACTGCAAGCTGCTGTTCCCACACCTGGGGATAGTTCCCTGTTGGGGGGATTGTATAGAGTTCCATCCTCTTGGGGGCCCACACCACGGTACCGTTACTGCGTACCGTACGGTTATTCAGAAGTACAGGGATCTTGCGGGGAGATATCCCGCCCAGGCCGGCCATAACCGCCGCACGGTTCTCCTCCAGAAGCCAGAGGTATCTTATTGCAAGTGAATCCATTCCATAAGGATAAATCACCTTGTAGGCATCACTTTCCACCTGCATCCATTTGAGGCGGGCAGGATTTTCCCCATACGAAACAAACTGTCCATGCAGAGGAAGACTGAGAACTGATGCCAGTGCCAGGAGGATAATCTTTAGTACACCGCTACGCCGCATTAAGGTAATTATCTTTAAAAATGTTACGGAATTGTTGCGAAGATAACAATAATTTTAATGTTATTTCAGCACCTCACTTTTTAACGTTATATTTGTATCAAGAACAAAAAACTATATAAATGAACACTATTTTCAGTATCCTGACGCTTCTGGGTTCATTGGGTCTCTTCCTTTATGGTATGACACTCATGAGTGAGGCGCTCCAGAAGGTTGCCGGAGACAAGATGAGGAACATCCTGGCAGCCATGACATCCAATTCATTGTCGAGAGTCCTTACAGGCCTCTTCATCACCGCAATCATACAGTCTTCAAGTGCAACCACAGTAATGGTGGTGAGCTTTGTAAACGCAGGACTCCTCTCTTTGGTTCAGTCCATTGGTGTGATTATGGGTGCCAACATAGGTACAACATTCACCGCATGGCTCATCTCATTGCTCGGTTTCAAGGCAGACATTGCAATACTTGCAATTCCGCTCATAGGATTCGGATTCGCATTCATGATGTGCAAGGCAAAGAAGAAGAAATCAATAGGCGAACTTATCATAGGCTTTGCACTTTTGTTCCTGGGCCTCAGCTTCCTTAAGGATTCCGTTCCGGACCTTCAGAGCTCTCCTGAGATTCTTGCATTCCTGCAGCAGTGGACAAACTACGGGTTCGGTTCCGTGCTGATGTTTGTTGTGATAGGTACACTGCTTACAATCGTGCTCCAGTCTTCAAGCGCCACAATGGCCCTCACCCTTGTAATGTGCAACAACGGCTGGATTCCTTTTGAGATGGGTGCGGCAATGGTACTTGGAGAGAACATAGGAACAACCATCACCGCAAATATAGCGGCATCTGTTGCAAACGTTTCTGCCAGAAGGGCAGCCATGGCCCACTCTGTTTTCAACGTGTTCGGTGTAATATGGGTACTTATCCTTTTCCATCCGTTCCTGCTCGTGGTTTCAAAGATTATCATGGGAATGGGTCTTGACAATCCTATGGTGGCAGGAGCCTCCTCAAATTCAATCCTGTATGCAATCTCTACAGTACATACATTGTTCAACATCTGCAACACCCTCATCCTGGTATGGTTCACCAACCAGATTGCCCAGTTCGTCACAAAGATTGTGAAGGGCAAGAAAGACGAGGGGGAGGTGTTCCGCCTCCAGTACATCCAGGGCGGTGTACTCAATACTGCAGAGCTCTCGCTCAACCAGGCCAAGGAGGAGATTGTACACTACGCAGACATCTGCCGCAGGCAGTATGTATATGCCAAGGATGCAATAAATGAGACTGATCCCGACAAGTTTGATGCCCTTTACAAGAAACTTGAGCATTACGAACAAGTTACAGACCGCATTGAGCTTGAGATTGCAAAATTCCTGGACCAGGTTAAGGACGGTGTAATCAGCGAGGAGTCTGCACGCAGGATTCAGGCAATGTACAAGATTATCAGCGAGCTTGAGAGCATTGGTGATTCAGGCTTCAACATTGCACGCGTACTGCAGCGCCGCAATATCCACAACATGAAGTTTGATGAGGCTATGGTGAAGAAGCTCAACTATATGATAGGTCTCCTTGAGAAGGGATTTGAGGCAATGATATACAACTTGAGCAAGGGATATACCCAGATCAACGACATTGCAAATGCCCAGGATGTTGAGCAGGACATCAACGAATACCGCAACAACCTTAAGGAAGAGCATCTGCTCAACCTGGAGAACAAGACTTACAACTACCTCACAGGTGTATACTATATGGATCTTGTGAACGAGTGTGAGAGCGTTGGTGACTTCATGATCAATATCTCAGAAGCTATCATTGAGATTAAATGACCCTATTCTGGAGAAACCAGGAAATTACCTTATCAACGGGTGCATCCTTAAGGATCACCCGTTTTTCTTTATCCAGCAGATAAAGGCTCGGAATTGCCCTCAGGCCATAAATATTGTTGTCCCTCAGAATCATCTCCGGGTCATGTGCATAAATCCATCCTGCAGGATATTTGTCCCTGTTCCTGTACCATGCGGCAAGGTCCTCATCTATATACATTGCAAGGACCTCCAGCCTCCCCTCCTGTACAAGGGCCCCAATTGGGGAATCCTTCATGGCCTGCAGAATCTCCGCACAGGAGCCGCAATCGGGATTGTTGAAGAAAAGGAGGGTATACTCACCCTTTACATCCATGTAGAGGGTCTTATCTGAATATCTGCCGGAAGGAAGAAGCTGCCTGAACTTGAAATCTGCTGCGGGGGTACCCATCCTGTTCATGGAACATATTCTGTGCTGGTACTCATACTGCATCTTGTCCGTCTCATTCAGGCTTCTTGCCGCAAGTATGCCGTTGAGGGCCTGAAGATATATCTCCTCATCCAGGAGCGGCGAAACCGGATTGTAGAAATAGTGCTCCATACGCTCCATAATACACAACAGAGGTTTTCTATCCCCCAATAGCGCCAATGAATCCAGATTGGCAAAGAGTTTTTTTTCCGAGGCCGCCACACTTTTGGCATCTGCCATTGTAAGGAGACGGGCATATAGGCTGAAGGCCTCCTCAAACGAAAGAGAATCCACACCGTGTACTGCAGAAGAATCACTTGTACAAGGGTTCTCCACGGCAAAGAACTTGTCCCAATACTTCCTTGACATATAATTCACAGCCTGCTCCCGGTCATTTATATATGACGGCACATCCACCTGCGGGAACTGTACCGGCGCGCATTCCTGCCTCCCTGATCCGCAGCCCTGAACCTGAGCCAGCGCCGCCACCAGACAAATCATCTTGAAAACCCTGTATTCCATATCCTTTTATTTGAACTGCCCATAAATTCTTCTTCCCGACAAAAACAGAAAGGAGCTTGCGGATCAGCCACAAACTCCTTTAATGTTGAGATACAAGGATTCGAACCTTGACAGACAGAACCAAAATCTGTAGTGCTACCATTACACCATATCTCAATGCGCGACTGCAAAGTTATGCAAATTTTTCCAATTATCAAATAAGCGGGGTAAAACGCCTGTTCCCCACCAAATTGTGCCTACATTACCATATCCAGGAATTTCTGTCCGTACAGCACATAAAGGATTGTCCATACCCCAAACCTGAGTGCCTTGCCAAGGAATATGAACAGAAGGCATTTCTTGAAGTTGAGCCTGTAGAAGCCGAGCCCTATTGCAAATACATCCCCAATGAAGGGTAGCCAGCACAACATTGCCAGATAGGGACCGTATTTGTCTATCTTCCCCTTCTGCTTCTCCAGCTTCTCCCTTGAGACATGGAACCATTTTTCAATCCACTCCCATTTGCCAAGATATCCCATAAAATATGAGGTGAGGCTGCCAAGGCTGTTGCCCACTGTTGCCACACAGAAGGTTGCCAACGGATGACACCCAGCCAGCAGCGCCCCCACCAGCAGAATCTCCGCGCTGAACGGTATTACCGTTGCAGCCAGGAAACATCCTATAAAGAGCCCCACAAGGCCCAACCCCAATAATCCTTCCATCAAGCTATATTTTCATTATTCTGCACATATATACCACAATTGGCGCCACAGGAGGCATCTACCGCTTTGCCCTGAAAAATTCTGTAACAATGCCGCCACATTCCGCTGCAAGAATCCCGCCAAGAACCTCCGTCTTGGGATGCATCAGTGACGGTGTGAACCTTGAATAGCCCCTCTTCTCATCAGATGCCCCATAAACCACCCTCCTTATCTGTGACCATGCAAGTGCAGCGGCACACATCGGACAAGGCTCAACGGTTACATATAGGGTGCATTTGTCAAGATATTTTCCCCCTACAGCCGCAGCAGCCATTGTTATGGCCTGCATCTCCGCATGGGCGGTTGCATCAGAAAGGGTTTCTGTAAGATTGTGTGCCCTTGCTATTATCCTCCCTCCGCATACCACAACTGCCCCAATGGGCACCTCATCCCTCAGTGCCGCCTTGTGCGCCTCCTTGAGGGCTTCCTGCATGAATTTTTCGTCGGGATTAAGATTCTGTTCCATAATTGTCTGTTCTGCTGCAGCAAAAATACTCATAAAGTTGGGATTTATGTTTGCCATTTTGTCAGAAAATGCCTTTGGCACTCAATTTGCCCAGATGACAACTGCACGGCGGGAAGAACGCTTCCCGTGGCAACAGAAGGAACAAAAACTGAAAACAATACAAAAATGAACATTAAACCATTAGCAGACAGAGTATTGGTAGAGCCTAAAGAGGCTGAGACCAAAACAGCAAGCGGATTGTTTATTCCCGACAATGCAAAAGAGAAACCACAGGAAGGCAAAGTATTGGCAGTGGGCCCAGGCAAAAAGGATGAGCCTATGGAGGTAAAGGTTGGTGATACTGTACTTTATGGCAAATATGCGGGTACAGAGGTTCACTCAGATGGAAAATCATACATTATCATGCGCCAGAGCGATATTCTGGCAACTATCTAATTTCAGGAGGAAAGAATTATGGCTAAAGAGATAAAATTCAATATGGATGCACGTAACCTCATGAGGGAGGGAGCAGACGCATTGGCAAACGCCGTTAAGGTAACTTTGGGTCCTAAAGGAAGGAATGTAGTGATTGACAAGAAATTTGGAGCCCCTCACATCACCAAGGACGGTGTAACTGTAGCAAAGGAGATTGAGCTTGAGGACAGATTCCAGAACATGGGTGCACAGATGGTTAAGGAGGTTGCCTCAAAGACCAACGACCAGGCAGGTGACGGTACAACAACCGCTACCGTTCTTGCACAGGCAATCATCAACGTAGGTTTGAAAAACGTTACAGCCGGTGCAAACCCTATGGACCTCAAACGTGGTATTGACAAGGCTGTTGCTGCAGTTGTTGCAAACCTGAAGGAGCAGAGTACAGAGGTTGGGGAGGATTACTCAAAGGTTGAGCAGGTTGGTACAATCTCTGCAAACAATGACGCCTTTATTGGAAAACTTATTGCTGATGCAATGAGCAAGGTAAAGAAAGAGGGTGTGATTACAGTTGAAGAGGCAAAAGGTACTGCAACCGAGGTTAAGGTTGTAGAGGGAATGCAGTTTGACAGAGGCTATATCTCCCCTTACTTCATGACCAATCCGGACAAGATGGAGGCAGTTCTTGAACAGCCGTTCATCCTCATCACAGACAAGAAGATCTCTTCAATGAAAGACCTTCTCCCTATCCTTGAGCCAATAGCAAGAGAGGGAAAATCTCTCCTCATCATTGCTGAGGATGTGGATGGTGAGGCACTTACAACTCTTGTAGTGAACAGGCTGCGCGGCACAATCAAGGTTGCTGCAGTAAAGGCTCCAGGCTTTGGTGACAGGAGGAAAGAGATGCTTCAGGACATTGCAACCCTTACAGGTGCAGTTGTAGTTTCTGAGGAGAGGGGCTTCACTTTGGAGAACTGCACACCGGACATGTTGGGTACAGCTGAGAAAGTTGCAATTGACAAGGAGAACACAACAATTGTAAACGGTGCAGGTGACAAGGATGCAATTGCAGACCGCGTTGCACAGATAAAGAAACAGATTGAGACAACAACCAGCGATTATGACCGTGAGAAACTCAAGGAGCGTCTTGCCAAGATGGCGGGCGGTGTGGCTGTACTTTATGTAGGTGCCGCATCTGAAGTTGAGCTCAAGGAGAAGAAGGACAGGGTTGAGGATGCATTGAACGCAACCAGGGCTGCTGTTGAAGAGGGTATCGTTGCTGGTGGCGGCGTCGCTTACATCAGGGCTATTGACTGCCTGAAATCTGTAAAGGCTGAGAACGATGATGAGCAGACAGGCATCAACATCATTGCCCACGCAATTGAGGCTCCATTGAGGACTATCTGTGACAATGCAGGTGTAGAAGGGAGCGTGGTTATCCAGAAGGTTAAGGAGGGCGTGGCGGATTTCGGCTACAATGCCCGTACAGAGGTTTACGAGAACCTTCTTGCTGCAGGTGTAATTGATCCTACAAAAGTAAGCCGAGTAGCTCTTGAGAATGCAGCTTCAGTTGCCGGAATGTTCCTTACAACTGAGTGCGTGATTGCAGACAAGAAAGAGGAGAATCCGGCTCCAATGCCTCCAATGGGCGGAGGAATGGGCGGCATGATGTAATCAGGCCATTCTCGGGCGTACCATAATAAGGCAGCTCCACAAGGGCTGCCTTAATTATAACAGCAGGTGGACCTTCATCAGGACCACCTGCTGTTTTTCATCGGGAAGAGGCTATCCTACCAGCCATACCATCACATGATCATCAAATACCTCATACTCCAGCTCAAACTCCTCCTCCGAGCCATCCTTGTTGATGAAGGTTGCCTCAATGTCCCCCTCCTCCTTAGGATTGAACCTGTCCACTTCCATCTGCTTTGCAAAATCAACTCCATGCTGGCTCATACGTTTGTAGATTGCCTCCTTTGCACACCAGTAGATTGCAAGCTGGAGGTTGCGGTTCTTGTCCTGCAGGTCATCAATCTCATCCTCGGAGAGAGCCTTCTTCTCCACTGCCGAGAAATCCCTGTTGAGGCATTCTATGTCTATTCCAACCTCTTCTGTAGGGTGTGTGATTATTGCAACAAAACGGTTGGTATGGGTAATGCTTATCTTGGTAAGCTCATTCTGGATGAACGGTGCACCGTTGTCATGGTGGCCAAGATAAACCTTGTCCTCAAAGACAGTGTTCAGGAGTGCCCTTACAGCAAGCTTCTCCCTTCTCCTTGCCTCACTTTTGGTAAAATAAAGCTCTTCAAGTTCCTCGTTTGGAATGGAAATGATGTCAAGTAACTCCTCTTCCGTTTCCGTGACTTCCCAGACGGATATTTCCGCCCCGTTTTTTAACTCTTTTCTTAAATACAGGCCCATATTGTTATTTCTTTATCATTTTCTTTTGCTGTTCAACTCTTCCAGTTCCTCAAAGTCACTCTCATCCACAATCTCACCCACTATCTCCTCAAGAATATCCTCAAGGGTAACTATACCGTCTGTCCCGCCATACTCGTCAACCACTACTGCCAGATGCATCTTCTTGCTGCGGAACTCCTCAAGCAGATCATTTATCTTCTTGCTCTCCGGTACATAATATGCCTCCCTGATATGATCCTTCCAGTTGAAGGAACTGTTCCTGTCCACAACATAGGGGAGCATATCCTTTATATAGAGGAATCCCTTGATGTCATCAAGATCTTCCTGATAAACCGGCAGACGGGAGAAACCACACCCGTTGGCAATCCTTATCACATCCTCATTTGTGGAATCAATATCTATTGCCACCACATCCACGCGGGGCTTCATGATTTTCTCAACGCTTATGGTAGGGAGCTTCACAATACCCTTCAGCATCTTCTTCTCCTCGCTTGCAGTAGGAGTGGCAATATCCACCGCCTCCGAGAGCTCTTCCAGGGTAACCTCTCCCCTCTGCCCAAGATTCTCTGAAATCTTGGCGGTAAAGCCGGTCATAAGACGGCTGAAAGGTCTGGTGATAGGGTATAGTGCAGAAATTGGCATTGCCATCATCTTGGCAAATTTCACAGGCATGTGGGTTGCAATGATCTTTGGCATCACCTCCCCAAAGAGGAGCAGGAAAAACGTAACCAGAATTGTATTTACCACAAACTCCAGGACTGGAGAACCTGCAAAATCAAAAAGCGAACCAATCAACATGGTTGAAAGGAGCACAATAAGTATGTTCACCACATTGTTGGCCTGAAGAATTGTACCCAGAAGATAATCCGGGTTGGAAAGGAGCCACAGCACCCTCTCCCCTCTTGGATCCCCCTCCTGCTTGAGCGCATCCTTCTGACCGGGTGTAAGGGAGAAGAACGCCGCTTCACTGCCGGAAATAAGGGCCGAACAGGTAATAAGACCTAATATTGAACACGAGAGAACTATAAGTTCTACTGTAATGCTACTGGGAGGTTCCAAGTTATATAACGTATTGGTTTAGGGTGCAAATATAGTTATTTTTCTTTTACCGAATACTTTTCAAGCAAAAAGAGGGGATGATATTGCATTTTTGCCTCGCGGAGCCCCAAATCACCCGCATCATCTTCCCTATTTATGTATTTCACAGCAAGTTGTCCGGCAGCCTCATCCGTAACAATTGTGTTTCTAAGGAACTCGTTTGAGATGGTTGGATATGCACCAACAATATCTGCATAAGCCTTCTCAATATGCACCAGCAGGGTATCAGAATTTGTCCTTTCTGCTATGGTAAAGGCCACTACCTCCCCATTAAGGCGGAGCAACCCTCCCGTCAGCCCTAACTCCTGGAAATTCTCCAGAGCATTCTTCACGGAACATTGCTCGCTCTCCATGGAAGGATCCTTTCCACATCCATACTTGGCACACCATTTTATGCTCATCTCCATGCACTCCTGCAGGTTCCCCTTCCCGACAGCTTCATAGCTCCATCCCTGCTGCCTCTTGAATCTTGAGACAAAATTCCTCTTGCTCTGGAACTTCTTTCCACGGAGAAATACAAGGTCCTCAGCAGAATAGATATAATCAAAGGAGTTGCGGACCGGCTCAAATGAAAATTTGCAGGGGAAAAGATTTTCCAGAATCTCAAGCTGCTCCTGCTGCACCGATGCCATACGGAAAGGGGTCCCCTGCTCCCGTGCATCTGCCATGCAGGCCTCTATGGCCTCCGCCAGCTCCTCCTCTGTACCCCTGCCTGCCGGAAAAATGTATAGAAATGCCTCTGCCCCCTGGGGCCTGAAACGGACAAGGAGAAAATCCCTGAGACGGGCCACCTTTGTGTTCATTATCTCCCTCCAGATGAACAGGACTGTAAAATTATATTCAGTTGCCCGGTTATCTGAATAACCGAGCAACTGACGCATCCAATCTTTATCTTCTAATGTAATCTCCTTGAATTCCATTGTCCCTACAATTCTAACCACTCCTTAAGTGTAGCAATAGCCTCAGCCTTCATCTCCTCAGGGAGGGTTGAAATCCTCGCCCTGTGGCTGCCGTCCGGCTCAATATAAAGTTTCATAGTCTCCCGGCCCTTCCCTTTTTTCTTCAGCTCCTCATTCTTCACCGGTGCAACAGGCATAACTGCACTCCAAGGGTCAAACTGTCCGTAGATGAACATCATCTTGGAATCTGTCTTTGCAAGGAACTTCTTAACCTTCTTGTAAAGGTACTTGTCAAACTTGAAGGTCTGGGTCTGGGGCACAAACAACTTGTTAAGGTAACCCTCGGCATCCTTTATGGTAAGCAGCCCCTTAAAAGGTTTTGTATCATAGCCATAATAGCCCAGTTCCTTGGCTGCCTGCACAAAGAAAGGATCATTGTTGCCGCCCTCCGCAAAATAGTCAGGTCCGCTGGCCCTTACCATGAAGTCAAACATCTCCTTGTCTGTAGCAGTCTTGGGATCAGGCACCATTGAAGTCTTCATGCCCCACTGCCAGAAAGCAAACGGGAACTCCAATACGCAATAATCATAAACTGCATCCATATCAATCTTGTAGGTATATTTCTCCTTTGCAGTAAGTTCCTCAAACAGAGGCTTGATTGTAGCCCTTCTCTTTAGAAACTCTATCTGGAAGTTCTTGAGAATTTCCCTGTCTTGTGGAGTACCAGCATACTCAGCCAGGAAAGGCTCATGACGTCCGTCCTCAACACCCTTGCAAAGAGGGCCTACGTATGGGACAGACACATCAAGATCCTCCGGGTAGTAGGCGGTATAGAACATTGTTGTCTGGCCGCCCTTGCTTATGCCCGTAGCAATCCATTTGCCTTTAAACACCTGGCGGAGGGTCTGGTTTACATTATGCAGGTCTGCTGCCTCGTTCACTGCTGTCATATAGCTCCAGTCCAAAGTCTCGGGAGTAATTGACTTGTCATCCTGCATGAACGGAACAGACTCCAGAAAATACCTGTGCTCAACAACCACAAGATTGGTGTTGAACAGGCGTGAAACCTCCTCCCTATATCTTGGATTAAGGCCGTAAGCTGCTCCATAACCCTCAGTAACAATAACTGTAGGTGCATTATAATCAGCAACAGCCACCACCACACGCTGCCTGTAGGTACCCATGGCAGGGTTGCTGTGGTCAATCGGCTGCTCAAAGAAGATGACATATTTTTCCTTGAACGGATTCTCCATCCTGTCAGAAACCTCAAGTTTCCTGATACCGCTGATATTACTGAATTTTGCAAGCTTCTCCGGCAATTGCGCAAACGCCGGCACCACAAAGAAGAGCATCAGTACCAACGCAATGAATCTGGTAATTCTTGTTTTCATATAAACTGTATTATAAAGTTATCCAGACAAAAATACTACTAATTCCCGAATTATGGTGAAAACGTACCCATATTCTGCGGAAGGGGCCTGCCCTGAACAGGAACAAATGACTTAACTTTAAAGAAAACAAGAAGCAGAAAATAATATTAGGAAAGGGAAGTATTATACACTTTTATTCAAAAATAAATCAGAAATATCTTTTTTATATTTTATCTTTTTTGACTCTTTACTCTTTTATGTATCTTCTTTTCTTATATTTTTTAAATTTATATAGCGTAAATATTTTTTACACCAAAAAATTCAGGACTTCGCATATTTCAAATAAAGTTAAGAAGAAAATATATTAGCATATTATATATCTGGTTTTATGACTTTTATGTCTTGTTTAAAATAAATTGCAGTAAAATATTTTTACACAGTTGGGGAATATTGTAAAATTTATTTACATTTGTAATAACAAAATGTAGTTCAATCTATTAAAGAAGTTTATCAAAGGGATGAAAATTGAAGGTACAATTATAGTCTGTGATACCAATAAAGGGCTGGCTACAGCTCTTGTACTCCTTCTGCAGAAAGAATTCAGAAATATTATCTCTGAAACTGATGCAGATAAAATAATACAACTTGTAGAAAAAAATAATATTGATATTTTAATGCTCGATTGCGGGCAGAATGGATATATTGGAGACAGGAGTATCCCCGATTTTGTAAGGATCCTCAAGGAAAAGGATCCATTCCTGCAGATATTGCCACTTACCAATTTCTCACAAAACAGTATGGGACTTGAAGCCGTTGAGGCTGGAGCCTACGATTTTATAGGCAAGCCCTGGAATAACGGGAAACTGCTTGTTACGCTAAGGAATGCCCATAAAATGAGGCAGCTGACGGTTGCTCTGAAGCAGATTAACGCTATAAAAGAATCCTTCAATAGTAAAAACCGGTTCCTTTGGGGTATCTCAGATGCCTCAAAAGGGATCTATGAAGCAGCAAGAAAGCATTCGCAGAGCAATGATCCACTTCTTATATGCGGCCAGAAGGGATCCGGGAAGGAATTGCTGGCCCAACAGATACATAGTTTGGGGCCAAGAAGGGACTTTGCCTTTATAAAAATGGATGCCGCAGGGCTCCCGGAGGCTGATTTTGAAAGGAATCTGGCCATGGCTGACGGCGGAACCGCATATATTGAGAATCTTGAAGCACTTGACAACGCCAAACAGGAAATTATATTAGACATATTGAAGAATAAGACATTCAAATGTTTAAATAGTATTACTTCAACTAAAGCTGACATTAGAATTATAGCCGGCAGCAGCAAAAGTGCATCAGACTTGAGGGAAAGTAAAAGCATAAGCGGAGCTATTGCCGGGCATCTGACTAAGAGCAGCCTGAGGATGCCGTCACTCAATGAAAGGAAGGAGGACATAATCCCCCTTTCAACCATGTTCCTGAACAAATACTGCAAGAAACATGGAAAGCAGCTGTCTGGATTTTCTGAACTTGCAAAGGAAATTCTTGAAGAGTACAAATGGACAGGAAACACCTCAGAACTGTCCCTTACAGTTGAAAGGGCAGTAATCATAGCCCCTAATGGCGGGCAGATACTTCCAGGGCATATAATGCTGAGCGGAGAATCCCCTGAAATAGCCAAGAACAGCATAAACACCCTAACCCTGGAACAAATGGAGGGCAAGATGATGCGTGCGGCCCTGAAAAGGAACAACGGAAACATCACCCTTGCAGCAGAACAGCTTGGAATTACCAGACAGACAATGTACAATAAGGGCAAAAAACACAAGCTATTCAAGTAAAAATATTAACTTTGCCGGTTGTGCCGGTTTACCTCCATATGAATTCAGGCATAAAACAGGCCCTAATACCCCCAAATGACGGACTTACGCCTGATTTGGAAGAATGTGCACCGGAATGAGCCCGGAGAAAGGCAGAGAAGGAGAAGGCGATATCAGGAAATAATTTAAAAATACATAACAGAGATGAAGAATTTTGTTGAAGAACTTACCTGGAGGGGAATGATCCATACTATGATGCCAGGTACCGAAGAGCAGCTTATGAAGGAGTGCACCTCTGCATACGTGGGAATTGACCCTACAGCAGATTCACTGCACATCGGACACCTTGTAAGCATCATGATGCTCAAGCATTTCCAGAACTGCGGCCACAAACCGTACGCTCTTATTGGAGGTGCTACAGGCATGATTGGCGACCCTTCAATGAAGAGCGCCGAGAGAAACCTGCTGGACGAGGAGACCCTCAACCACAATATTGCGGCAATCAAGAAACAGCTTTCAAGGTTCCTGGATTTTGATTCAGACAAGGAGAATGCTGCAGTACTTGTAAACAACTATGATTGGATGAAGGATTTCTCTTTCCTTTCATTTATCCGTGATATTGGAAAGCACATTACAGTAAACTATATGATGAGCAAGGATTCTGTAAAGAAACGCCTCACAGGCGAGGCCCGCGAGGGTATGTCATTTACAGAGTTCTCATACCAGCTTGTACAGGGTTACGACTTCCTATACCTTAACGAGCACCGCAACTGCAAGCTGCAGATGGGTGGAAGCGACCAGTGGGGCAACATCACCACCGGTACCGAGCTTATCCGCAGAAAGACCGGAAATGAGGCTTTTGCCCTTACCTGCCCTCTAATTACAAAGGCCGACGGAGGAAAATTCGGCAAAACTGAGAAAGGGAACATCTGGCTGGACGCAAATTACACATCTCCATACACATTCTACCAGTTCTGGATGAATGTAGGTGATGAGGATGCCGAGAAGTATATAAAGATCTTTACAATGCTTGACCGGCAGACCATTGAGGCTGCAATTTCCGAGCACAAGGAGGCACCTCACATGAGGACGCTCCAGAAACTCCTTGCAAAGGAGATTACCATAATGGTCCACGGCGAGGAGGAGTTCAACAAGGCAGTTGAGGCCTCAAACATGCTCTTCGGCAACTCTACACAGGAGGCCCTCAAGAAACTGGATGAGCAGACATTCCTCTCGGTATTTGACGGTGTACCGCAGCACGAGGTTGCAAAGGAGAAGCTTGGAAGCAATATCATTGACATGCTGGCAGTTGAGACAAATATCTTCCCATCCAAAGGAGAGTGCCGCAAGATGATCCAAGGCAACGGCCTGAGCATAAACAAGGAGAAGTTCACTGCAGTTGACGGAACTCTATCAGAAGATAATTTGATTAACGGTAAGTATATTCTTGTTCAGAAAGGTAAAAAGAATTACTTCATCCTTAAGTTCAACTAATAATACTATGGAAGGAGAGAGCACAAGACAACAGAAGATTGGCAAACAGTTGCAGAGGGACCTTGCCGAAATTATCCGCAGCAAGGGGATGGCCGCATTCGGCGGGGCAATGGTTACAGTAAGTGAAGTGAGAATCAGTCCTGATCTCTCTTTTGCCAAGGTATTTGTAAGCATTTTCCCATCTGCCAAGGGAGACCAGGCAATGGAAACCCTGCAGAACTCAGTGAAGCAGATCCGTGGAGAGCTGGGAAGGCTTGTGGCAAAGCAGTTCCGCATTGTTCCGGAAATTGCCTTCTACAGGGACAGCACCCTGGATTATGTGGAGCATATAGATGATCTGCTAAAGAAATAGGAAATGGGTAATGCGCTTCATATTGCCCTAAGATACCTGTTTGCCAAGAAGAGCCATAATGTAATAAACATCATTTCAATCATCAGTGCGGCAGGGATTGCAATAGGGAGTATGGCGCTTGTCCTTATTCTCTCTGTATATAACGGCTTTGATAACTCCATAAAGGAAATTTATGAGGGTTACAAGGCCGATTATGTTATAGAGCCAACCCACGGCAAGACCTTCACCCTTACATCTGATACACTGGAGGAACTTGGGCAGATTCCAGGCGTAAGGAGTGCCAATCCGGTAGTGGAGGAGAAGGTTTTCCTCAAATATGACGGCAGGGAGACAATAGCAACATTGAGGGGAACCAACGATGAATTCCTGCAGGGTAGCTACATCACAGGGAACATAATTGAGGGGGAACCGGCATACAGGAAAGGTGAGACAAACCAGGCCGTAATCAGCCAGACCCTTGCCTACACGCTTGGGCTGAGAGTGCGCTTCCTGGCGCCGCTGGAACTTTATTTCCCCCGCAAGGATACCCGGGTATCCATAACCAACCCGCTGGAATCAATAAATACTGCAACACTTTACCCCAGCGCCATCATCCGCACTGATGCGGAGAATGCAGAAAACCTCCTCTACGCAGATGCTTCAACAGTAAGGAAACTTGCCGGAATCCCGGCAGGGGAGTGCTCAATGCTGGAAATCAATGCCAACGGCAATCTTCTTCCCGATAATCTGAAGAAAATTAAATCTCTCTTCCCCGAATGCACCATCAAGGACAAAGCCCAGCAGAATGCCACCCTGTACAGGATGATGAAGGCGGAGAAATTTGCAGTATACCTTATTCTGTTCTTTGTAATAGCAATAATCTCTGTAAACATATTCAGTTGCCTGAGCATGCTCATTACAGACAAGAGGGAGGATATAGAGACTTTCCTGAGCATGGGAGCCACTAAAGAGCTTGCAGAGAGAATTTTTCATTTGCACGGATTTCTCATATCACTGCTGGGATGCATAATTGGAATCTGCATAGGATTGGCCGCCGCGTATCTGCAGAAAACATACGGAATTATAACTGTTCCGGGGAATTACCTCATATCTGCATATCCTGTGGAGATACGCGCTGCAGACATTCTCATCATTTTTACGGGTGTATCAGCCATAGGTTATGCCATCTCCCGGCTTCCTGTGAAAAATTTTTTTAAAAATTAGTGCAACGTTTTGCAGCACCCCTGCATCTTATAAATGTAGGTTTAGGTTTTAGTACAAAAAAGGGGTCCCCGTAGGTAGTAGCGGGAGCCCCTTTTTAGTACGCCTTAAAAGCCATCAGTTCATTTCTTGAATATCCCAAAGAATGCAGAGCCGCTGCCGCTCATTGAGGCATATACTGCGCCCTGGGCATACAGCTCATCCTTATATGGTGCAAGTTCCGGGATCTTTGCAAATACCGTTGTTTCAAAATCATTCACCACGCAACCTTTCCAGGTATCTACCGGATTGCGGAGCATCTGGAGGAGCTGCCGGGAATCAAACTTTTCCCCATTTGCAACCCTTTTGTTGCGTGGCACTATTCCACCATAGGCTGCTGCGGTTGAGACAAAATATGGAGGAAAAACAAGCCTTATTTGATAATCATCCAGAGGAAAGATCTCTGCAGGTTCCAGAATCTCCCCCCTGCCTGTTCCTATCATGGGCCTATTGTAGATGAAGAAGGCACAATCACTCCCAAGTGTGGCGGCATACTCAGCAAGCCTTTCATCTGAAAGGCCAAGGGAGAACATTTCATTGAGACCCTTGAGTGTGAAGGCTGCATCTGAGGAGCCTCCCCCCAATCCGGCACCTACCGGAATCTTCTTGTACAGATGGATTGCTACCGGCGGAATGTCAAAATCCCTGTGCAAGGCATTGTAGGCCCTTACACAGAGGTTATCCATAGGGTCCCCGGGGTACTCTATGCCATACTGGTGCATCTGGAGCTCATCAGATTCCACAATCTCCAGTACATCCACAGGATGGGAAGAAACTTCCCCGTCCTTGGCATTCCCCACTACTCCAACAGGATAAAAGAGGGTTTCAAGGTTATGAAACCCATCCTCCCTCTTTTCAATCACGTTCAATCCTATGTTTATCTTTGCATTCGGATACAGAATCATATCATCAACCACATTTTGAATAGCCGCAGTTCATACAAACGAGACAGCCCTCCTGATAAACCAGATTGTTTGAATTACACTTAGAGCACTTCTTGCCTGTGTCATCCTTGGTACCGTCCGGAATGTAGCGCTTCAAGCTGCGCTCCACACCGTTCTTCCAGGTGTTGATGGCCTCGCTGTCCAGTGAAAGCCCGTTGATGAGGTTGAGGACATCCACAATTGGCATACCGTGGCGCAACACACCTGAGATGAGCTTCGCATAGTTCCAGTACTCTTTGTTGAACATGTGGGAGATACCTCCTACAATGTTTGTATAGCCATATTTGTCAATGAAATGGAAATCGTAGCGGGTAAGACCGGTCTTTACATCCTTCTCTTTTACAATGAATCCGCTCTCAACAGATTTAGGGATGTTGCGGCTGTCCTCATCCACAAGACCGGTAAAGATCTCGTATGGTGAGCCGTTGAGCTTGCCCACAAGTGCAATCCATTTCTCCTTGCCGTTCATGAAGCGGATAACGTCAGCCTCAAGTGATTTTGGCCTCTCCTTAGGCTTAAGGGAAACAGCCTCCTTCTTATCCTCCTTTGCAGATACCAGCACACCGGCCCTTGAACCGTCCCTATAAACGGTAACTCCTTTACAGCCAACCTCCCATGCGGTCTTGTAAACATTTGCAACAAGCTCCTCGGTTACTGAGTTAGGCAAGTTTACGGTTACGCTGATAGAGTGGTCAACCCATTTCTGGATGCTTCCCTGCATCTTCACCTTGGCAACCCAGTCAATGTCTGCAGATGTTGCCCTGTAATAAGGCGACTTCTCAACCAAAGTCTCAACATCCTTCACGCTCATCTTCTTCACATCCTCTGCGGGGATGCCGTTAACCTCACACCAGGTAAGGAACTTGTGGTGGAATACATAGTACTCCTCCCAGCAATCCCCAACATCATCCTTGAAGGTGATTACGGCGTTCTTGTCATTAGGGTTCACCTTTCTTCTCCTGATATAGAATGGAAGGAAGACAGGCTCAATTCCAGATGTGGTCTGTGTCATCAGGGAAGTGGTACCTGTAGGGGCAATTGTAAGGAGCGAGATGTTCCTTCTGCCCACCTTGGACATAAGCTTGTAGAGCTCAGGATCATCTGTGCGGATTCTGTCAATCATAGGATTGTTCTCCTCCCTCTTTGTATCGTAGATAGGGAATGCCCCCCTCTCCGATGCCATGTTCACAGAAGACCTGTAAGCCTCAACTGCAAGGGATTTCTGAACCTCAACCGCAAAGTCAATTGCTTTCTCGGAACCGTATCTCATACCAAGGGCAGCCAACATATCGCCCTCTGCGGTAATGCCCAGACCGGTACGCCTTCCGCCAAGTGATTTTGCCTTTATCTTTTCCCACAAGTCAAGCTCTGTCCTCTTCACATCCTCAGTCTCAGGATCAGATTTGATCTTGCCAAGAATAGCTTCAATCTTCTCCATTTCAAGGTCAATGAGATCATCCATAAGCCTCATGGCCTTGCGTGAATGCTCCTTGAAGAGCTCCATATTGAATCTTGCCTCAGGAGTGAAAGGATTCTCCACATAGGCATACAGGTTCATTGCAATAAGACGGCAAGAATCGTAAGGGCACAATGGAATCTCACCGCAAGGGTTGGTGCTTACTGTCCTGTAGCCGAGGTCTGCATAGCAGTCTGCCACTGACTCCCTGAGCACTGTATCCCAGAACAATACGCCCGGCTCTGCCGATTTCCACGCATTGTGCACAATCTTCTTCCATATATTCTGTGCACTTACCATCTTTGATACCTTAGGCTCAACTGCATCTACAGGGTATTTCTGCTCGTACTGCTCTCCTGAAAGGGCTGCCTTCATGAACTCGTCATCAATCTTCACTGATACGTTGGCTCCGGTAACCTTGCCCTGCTCCATCTTGGCATCAATGAACTTTTCGCTGTCGGGATGCTTGATGGAAATTGAAAGCATGAGGGCCCCCCTGCGGCCGTCCTGGGCCACCTCCCTTGTTGAATTTGAGTATCTCTCCATAAATGGGACCACACCTGTAGAGGTGAGGGCGCTGTTGAGCACTGCGCTTCCCTGAGGGCGGATGTGTGAAAGGTCGTGTCCTACACCGCCACGGCGTTTCATAAGCTGCACCTGCTCCTCATCTATCTTCATGATTCCGCCGTATGAATCTGCCGGCTTGTCATGACCGACCACAAAGCAGTTTGACAGTGATGCAATCTGGTAGTTGTTGCCTATACCGGTCATAGGGCCACCCTGAGGAATCACATAGTTGAAGTCCTTGAGAAGATCATAAATCTCATCCTCACTCATTGGATTAGGATACTTGTTCTCAATTCTTGCAAACTCGCGTGCAAGTCTGCGGTGCATGTCATCCGGTGATTTCTCATACAAGTTGCCATATGAATCCTTCATGGCGTACTTGTTGATCCATACAGACGCAGCCAACTCATCCCCTTTAAAGAAGTTAATGCTCGCCTGCAGGGCCTCTTCATAAGTGTAGGTACTGATACTCATTAAGTTATATATTATTAAATTATTGTTTTCTGCCGATGCTGCACAAAAAAAGCAGCCAACTATCCAAGATAATTGACTGCAAGATACTTCATTTTTGCACCACAAGCGGCAATTCCCTCCATTAATTATTAACAAGTAATCAACATAAGGCTACAGATGCCCGCAGGACACACATTACCATCTTCCCTGCTACAAATTGGCTAACAGCAATGTTTGCTGCAGTTGGCGCATTCTGAGAACTCTCCCCTGAGCCTGCTCTCCACCATTGAGTGCAGCCTCTCCCTAAGTGCCTCATTGGATACCTTCTCCAACACCGCATATGCAAAGGCCTGCTGCTGCAACAGCCTCGCCTCACCCTTCTCAATTCCACGCGAGCGCATATAGAAGAGCTCATCCTCATTCAGGCTCCCCACAGTTGCACCGTGTGAACACTTCACATCATCCGCGTAAATTTCAAGGTGCGGACGGGTATATGCCTTTGCCGACTCGGATGCAAGGAGGTTGTTGTTTGCCTGGTAGGCCTCAGTCTTCTGGGCATCCTTTGCCACATAAATACGGCCGCTGAAGCTGGTCCTGGACTCACCGTCCAAAATTCCCTTGAACAGCTGCGAACTGTGGCACTCCGGCACATTGTGGAATATGTTCACATTTGTAGAGACCCTCTGCGTACCGTCCGCAAGGTAAAGGCCGTTGAGACAGCACTCCCCGCCCTTTCCGTTCAGGGAAACCTCAACGCTGTTGGATATATCACCTCCGTGCAGGGTAATGATGTTCAGGTTCAACACGGCACCCGCCGCCATCTCCACCTTGAACGCACTGCTGTGCCTCGACTTGTTGTGCTCGTTCTGCATCACAACCATATCCAGCACTGCCCTCTCACCCAGCTTTATGTTTACATCCTCATGGGTTACAAAATCCAGCATTGAAAGGGTATGCGAACACAGGAGCACCCTTGCCTGCGCCCCCTCCTCCAAAATGTAGTCTGTTGAGTATGAAAGGTCTTCCTCCACCTGCCTGCTCCTCACCTGGATTATCTGCAGCAAGCGGGGTAGAATCTCCCCCCTGCCCAGCCTCAGCCCGCGGTTCTCACCCTCTCCATCCACCACAAACACCTGGTCTGTATTCTCCAGGGGCACTCGGCACTTGAACTCAACCTCATCCTGCAGGGACTTGTCGGGAATATAAATGTAATTGTTCTCCATATTGATCTTCCTTTTCCCGATAGTTTATTCCCCTTTTATCAGCCAGTCATATCCTCTGGTCTCCACCTCAAGGGCAAGCTCCTTGCCTGAAGTCTTTATTATCCTACCCTTGTAGAGTACATGCACAATATCAGGAACAATGTAATCCAGCAGCCTCTGGTAGTGTGTAATTACAATTGTTGCATTGTCTGTTCTCTTGAGCTTGTTCACTCCGGTAGCCACAATGCGGAGGGCATCCACATCAAGCCCGCTGTCTGTCTCGTCCAGGATTGCAAGTTTAGGGTCCAGCATGGCCATCTGGAAAATCTCGTTCCTCTTCTTCTCTCCACCGGAGAAGCCCACATTCACCCCCCTTGAAGAGAAGGCAGGGTCCATCTCCACAATTGCCATCTTCTCACGCATGAGCTTCAGGTACTCCGCCGCTGTAAGGGGAGCAAGACCCTTCTGCCTGCGGTGTTCGTTCACCGCTGTCTTCATGAAGTTAACATTGGTAACTCCGGGAATCTCTATAGGATACTGGAACCCAAGGAAAAGGCCCGCCCATGAACGCTCCTCCGGACTCATCTCCAGCAGGTTCTGCCCCAGAAACTTAACTGTTCCCTCAGTAACCTCATAGTTCTCCTTGCCTGCAAGTACTGCAGAAAGGGTACTTTTGCCCGAACCGTTAGGGCCCATTATAGCGTGTACCTCACCAGGCCTTACAACCAGGTCTATACCTTTGAGAATCTCCTTGCCATTGATGCTGGCATGCAAATTTTTTATTTCAATCAAATTTTCCATAATCTAACCGTATTAAATCTCCTGCGCCTTCATCTGTTTCCTCCACATTGCAAACCCGAAGAATGCAAGGATGAGGTATCCGGCACTTACAAGCGGCATGAACACAAGGCCTGCCTTGATATATAGCGTTATGTTGGTTACATTCACAACCAGCCATGCTCCCCAGCAGTCAATCTTCTTCTGTGCCGAAAGATACTGCGCCAGCAGGATGAATGCAGTTACAAAAGCATCCAGGAACGGTGCACGTGCCATAGGGAAAAGATCCGGCCACCACACATTCAGCCGGCTGAGCAGGAAGCCCCAGCAAACGGTAAACGCAGCCACAATGGCAAGCAGCCCCAGCCTCTCCCTGTTTGTAAGTACTGTTATCTTCAGCTGTTCCTTGCGGTCCTTCTCATTCTGGGCCGGATGGGTCCAACGGTAATGCCCAAAGAAGTTTATCACAAATGAAATCGGCTGCACCAGCATGCTTGAATAAAGATGCTTCTGCAGGAACATGAAAAACAGGAGGATATTGTACAGGTACCCCACCCAGAAGTTGAGCACCTTCCCCCTTGTGGCCAGAAACACACAGCTGAGGCCGGCTGTAACAGCCAGCAGCTCCAGAAGGCTCACCCCCTGGCCGCCCAAAGTAAACAATATGTTATCTATACTGAACATTTTCTTTCCAAAAAATTATTAACCTACACTGCCCTCCAGAGATACCTGCAACAGCTTCTGCGCCTCAACCGCAAACTCCATAGGGAGCTGGTTGAGCACCTCCTTGGCATAACCGTTCACAATAAGTCCCACAGCATCCTCAGCCTTGATTCCCCTCTGCTGGCAATAGAAGAGCTGGTCCTCCCCAATCTTTGAGGTGGTTGCCTCATGCTCCACTACGGCAGTAGGATTCTCGCTCTCAATGTATGGGAAAGTGTGGGCACCGCACTTGTCACCCAGCAGGAGACTGTCACACTGCGAATGGTTGCGGGCATTCTCCGCACCCGGCAGGATCTTCACCAGGCCCCTGTAGCTGTTCTGGCTCACGCCGGCAGAGATACCCTTGCTCACAATGCGGCTGCTGGTATTCTTGCCAATATGGATCATCTTGGTACCCGTATCTGCCTGCTGGTGGTTGTTTGTAACCGCCACAGAATAGAACTCGCTTATGGAGTTGTCTCCCTTAAGTATGGTACTTGGGTATTTCCATGTAATTGCAGAACCTGTCTCCACTTGGGCCCAGAACAATTTACTGTTTGCCCCCTTGCAGATGCCCCTCTTGGTAACAAAGTTATAGATACCGCCCTTGCCCTCCTTGTCTCCAGGGTACCAGTTCTGTACTGTAGAATACTTCACCTCCGCATCCTGCATCACCACAATCTCCACAACTGCCGCGTGAAGCTGGTTCTCATCCCTCTGTGGGGCGGTACACCCCTCCAGATAGCTAACGTATGAACCTTCATCCGCCACAATGAGGGTACGCTCAAACTGGCCTGTACCCTTTGCATTTATCCTGAAATAGCTGCTCAGCTCCATAGGGCAGCGGGTATTCTTTGGAATGTAGCAGAATGAGCCGTCACTGAACACCGCCGAATTGAGGGCCGAGAAATAATTGTCCCCTACCGGCACAACTGATGCCAGATATTTCTTTACAAGATCAGGGTAATCCCTTACCGCCTCAGAGAAAGAACAGAAGATGACACCCTTCTCGGCCAGAGTCTCCCGGAAAGTGGTCTTTACTGAAACGGAATCAAAAACCGCATCCACAGCCACCCCTGCAAGCACATTCCTCTCATGGAGCGGAATTCCCAGCTTCTCAAAGGTCTCCGCCAGCTCCGGATCAATCTCCGTAGCCTGCTTCTTTGGCTGCGGCGCCGCATAATAGATGATGTCCTGATAATCAATCTCAGGAATATCCAAATGCGCCCACTTTGGCATCTCCATCTGCTGCCACCTGTGGAACGCCTTAAGACGGAACTCCAGCATCCACTCCGGCTCATTCTTCTTTGAAGAGATAAGCCTGATGATATCCTCGTTCAACCCCTTGGGAATGAACTCCTGCTCTATATTGGATTCAAAGCCGTGCTGGTACTCAGCATTGGCTATATTTTCAATTATTTCGTTATTTTTACTCATCGCGGTGCAAAGTTAATCCATTTTAGGTATTTTTGTAAAAAATACTTTTACATGAGTACAGAATCACAACAAAAACCCGCACAGGAGAACCAGGCACCCAAAAGGACACAAATCAGCGAGATAGGGAAGATGGCCCTCCTCAAAAGGCTTTTTGAAGGTACACAATACAACAATTCCGCTTTCACAAAGTTTGAAGGGCGTATTCCCGGCAAAGCCGGACGCACAAAGGATGTGAACAACTTCCTCACAGTGCAGAAGACCATGCTGGAGGGGATAGACTTTGACCTCACATACACCCCGCTCAAGCACCTCGGGTACAAGGCAGCCCTGCTGGCTTTGGGAAGCATCTATGCAAAATGCTTCAATCCGGCCTCACTGGCCTTCTCATTGGGCCTTTCTGCCAGATTCTGTGTGGAGGATATTGAAGAGCTGTGGATGGGAGTCCTTGCAGCCTGCAAGGAACATAACATAGAGAAGCTGACACTTGATTTGGGAGCCTCAATGACAGGGCTCAACATTGCAATTACCGCCTGCGGCGTGCAGAGTTCCAAGCTTATGGCCACATTCCCTGCAGTTGACAACACATGCCTCCTCTGCCTTACAGGCAATGTGGGGGCCGCATATATGGGACTTCACGTGCTTGAAAGGGAGAAGATTGCATTCAACAAGATACCTGCAGAACGTGTTGCAGAATATGTGCAGCCGGATCTGGGCAAATACAAATACATCCTGAGCCAATACCTCAGCCCGGAAATAAACCCCAAGACCACAGAACAGTTCAAGGAGGCCAGGCTCTTCCCGGCATGGGGAGGATTCATCACCAACGGCCTTGCCGCAGCGGTAAAGGAGCTGTGCCAGGAGCACAATGTGGGGGCAAAAATCTACCTTGGCAAGATTCCAATTGCATCACAAACCTTTGCAATGGCTGAAGAGCTCAATATGGATGCCATCACCGCAGCCCTTAACGGCGGCGACGACTACAAGTTCCTCTTTGCCGTACCGGTACAGGAACACGAACGATTCCACAAGGAATTCCCCAACGTGGATATCATAGGGCACCTCTGCAAACCAGAGGCCGGCGCCGTTCTCGTCACCCCAGAAGGGGCAGAAATCACCCTGAGGGCACAAGGTTATTAAAAAAACAAGAGGGTGACTACAGATGCACCTCCGCATCCACACGGTAATCTAAGTTGTGGTGCTCAAGGAAGTCCAGCAGCCCCGGGTTTACATCCACCTTGAATTTGCGGGAGAAGAATTCCACCGCGTATTTGTCTTTCCTGTCAATAACATTCAGTGAAAGCATCTTCTGCCCTTTGTGCTCCTTGAGTATATTTATGAGCTCTTTCCTGAATGTTGGGGTTATCCTCTCGGCAGGGAGGGTTATGATCAGCTGCTTTATGAACTCCTCCTTGGTATTGGCCAGCAGGGTCATCTTGCGGAGCTTCAATTCGCATTCCACAGGGAGCGGTTTTCCATCGGGACCTTTCTCTTCTTCAGGTTTCTGGAAGCCGAAACGTGGCATTATTGCACATTTGAACAGTAGTGCGCGGCTCTCCTCCAGGAATGGCATGAATGTCTCAAAATCTTTCCCGAAGAGGGCAAACTCCATGCTCCCCCCATAGTCCTCTACTGTGAATTTCACCCACGGACGGCCGGTCTTCTTGGATACCATCCTGCTCACTGAGGTGATGAGGCCGGCTACATACAGCTCCCTCTTCTGAAGCGAGGCATCCGTTGAGGCTGCCTTCACCATCTCCATTGCATCTGTAAGGGATGTCTTCACAAAGTGCTGCATCTCAAATTTGTACATATCCAGCGGATGGGCAGAGAGATACATTCCCACCAGCTCCTTCTCCTTCTTGAGGAACTCCATCTTGTTGTAATCCCTTGGTGCAGGAATCTCCGGAGGGGTAGGCTTGAACCCTTCATCCATATCTCCGAACAAGGAGTTTCCTCCACTCAGGGTATCGCTCTGGAGCTTCTGCCCATAACGGCACAATGCCTCCAGGAATATCTCCCCCTTGCTGTTCTCGGTAAAGAACTGGTCCCTGCGGATTTCAGGGAAGGAATCAAACGCACCGGCGTATGCCAGTGACTCTATGGTCTTCTTGTTTATGTTTCCGCTGGCCGAAGCCCTCTCTATGAAATCAAATACCCCTGTAAAAGGCTTGTCTCCCCTGCAGGCTATAATGGAATCCACTATTGCACCCCCTACTCCTTTTACACCACCCATACCAAAGCGGATGTCTCCTGCCTTGTTCACGGAGAAGGTACGCTCGCTCTCGTTGATGTCCGGCCCCAGGACATTTCTCCCTAACCTGCGGCACTCGTCCATCAGCTTGGTTATCTCCTCTATGTTGTTGAGATTCTTGCTCAAGTTGGCAGCCATGAACTCTGCCGGATAATGGGCCTTCATGTATCCTGTCTGGTAGGCTACCCAGGCATAACAGGTTGCATGGGACTTGTTGAAGGCATACTGTGCAAAAGCAGTCCAGTCCTTCCATATCTTCTCCAGCACATCCTGCGGATGGCCATTGGCAGCCCCTCCCTCCATGAACTTCACCTTCAGCTCCATCATTTTATCTATAAGCTTCTTACCCATAGCTTTACGGAGACCGTCCGCCTGGCCTTTGGTAAAATTGGCCAGTTTCTGTGAAAGGAGCATCACCTGCTCCTGATAAACAGTTACCCCGTACGTATCCTGCAGGATGCTCTCCATCTCTGGAAGGTCATATTCTATTGCCTGTTCTCCCTTCTTCCTGGCTACAAAGTCCGGTATATAATCCATTGGTCCCGGCCTGTAGAGGGCATTCATTGCAATGAGGTCCTCAAAACGGCTCGGCTGAAGTTCCCTGAGCCATTTCTGCATTCCCGGCGACTCAAACTGGAACACCGCTACGGTATCTCCACGCCCAAAGAGCTCAAAGGTCTTCTTGTCATCAATTGGTATGGCCTCTATGTCTATATCTATACCTTTGGATTTCTTCACATTGGAAACCGCTTCCTTAAGGATTGAGAGGGTACGCAGCCCCAGGAAGTCCATCTTCAGCATTCCTACATCCTCAATGAAGGAACCCTCGTACTGGGATACCCACATATCCTCCCCTGTCTCCTTATCCTTTGCAATGCAGATAGGGATATGCTCCGTAAGGTTGTCCCTCCCGATGATGATTGCACAGGCGTGTACTCCCGTATTCCTTACTGTTCCCTCCAGCTTCTGGGCATATTCAAGGGTATCACGCACACCTGGGATATCCGAGTTCTCGTATGCCTCCTTCATCTCAGGCACCAGCTTCACGCAGTTCTCCACCGTCACCTTCACCTTCTTGGTCTTCTCCTTCACTTCCCCATCCTCATCCGTATATTTCTCCACCTGCTCAGGGAAGCTGTCGGGAACCAGCTTTGCAAGACGGTCACTCTCCTGAAGCGGAACCTGCTGTATGCGGGCCACATCCTTTATGGCACTCTTGGTTGCCATTGTACCAAAAGTCACCACATGGGATACATGGTCCTTTCCGTACTTCTCCTCAACGTACTGGAGTACCTTTCCGCGCCCGTCATCATCAAAGTCAACGTCTATATCGGGCATTGAAATACGGTCCGGATTAAGGAAACGCTCAAACAGCAGATCATATTTGATTGGGTCCAGATTGGTGATTCCAAGACAGTATGCCACAACTGAACCGGCCGCGGAGCCACGCCCAGGGCCTACCCATACACCTATGCCGCGGGCTGCGGCAATAAAGTCCTGCACAATGAGGAAGTAATCCGGGAATCCCATCTTCTTTATAGTGGCAAGCTCAAAGTCTATGCGCTCGCGGCACTCATCGGTAATGGTCCTGTATTTCTTCTCCGCACCTTTGTATACCAGGTAGCGGAGGTATTCATTGCTGTCGGGAAACTCATCTGGAATTGGGAATACCGGAAGCACGTGGTCACGGTCTATCTTGTAGCGCTCCACCTTATCCGCTATCTCAATGGTATTCTCTATCACCTCAGGATGTCCTGGGAACAGGGCCCTCATCTCCTCCTCTGTCTTGAGATACTCCTGCTGGGTATATCTCATGCGGTTTGGATCATCATAGTTGGCATTGGTGGTAAGGCAGATGAGGCGGTCATGGGCAGGACCATCCTCCTTACGGGCAAAGTGGGCATCGTTTGTGGCCACAACCTTTATCCCCAGGCGCCCGCCCATACGGAAAATCTCCGCATTGGCTATCTCCTGCAGGTCAGCCACCTCCGTTGTCATACCAGGTACCTCCGTGCGGTGCAGCTGTACCTCCAGATAGTAATCCTCCCCAAAGAGGTTCTTGTACCAGAGAGCTGTCTCTTCCGCCTCCTTAAGGTTGCCGGTGTTTATGAATTTGGGAATCTCCCCTCCCAGACAAGCCGAGCAGCAGATGAGGTTCTCATGATATTTCTCCAGTATCTCTCGGTCAACCTTAGGCTTGTAGTAGAATCCCTCTGTCCATCCTGTAGATACTATCTTCACCAGATTGTAGTAGCCTGCAAGGTTCTTGGCCAGCAGGATAAGGTGATAGGCCCCCTGGTCCTCCTTGCCTCGTTTGTTGAAGCGCCCGTCCCGGTTCACATACACCTCACACCCTATAATAGGCTTCACATCCGGAAAATCCTTTGCAACCTTCAGGAACTCCTTTACACCGAACATGTTTCCATGGTCCGTAATTGCAAGTGCCGGCTGGTTGTCCTCAGCCGCTTTCTTGAAATGGGCCTTAATGCTGGCCTGGCCATCCAGAATGGAATAGTATGTATGTACGTGTAAATGAGCAAATGACATAGTGCGTAATTCTGTTTTAGGGGGTGTGCGGATTACAAAGATACAAAAAAACAAAAACTCCCGCCACCAACCGGTGCGGGAGCCTGTTCCTTTCTGTATGAAAGCCGGAGCTTATACAAGCGGCTTGCCGCTCATGCAATCAGGCTGTGCTATCCCCATAAGTTTGAGGATTGTAGGGGCAATGTCTGCAAGTATACCGTTCCTAACGCTCTTGACATCGTTGTCAACAACAATGAACGGTACAGGGTTGAGTGAATGTGCCGTGTTAGGTGAACCGTCTGCATTCACTGCGTTGTCTGCGTTTCCGTGGTCTGCAGTAATAAGTACGGTATAGCCGTTTGCAACAGCAGAATCAACCACCTCCTTAACAAGGCCGTCAATTGTGGTCACCGCCTTGGTGATTGCCTCGTAAACGCCTGTATGGCCTACCATGTCTCCGTTTGCAAAGTTGAGGATTACAAGATCCTCCTTCTTTGTATCCAACACCTTAATCAGCTCTGAGGCCACTTCAGGGGCACTCATCTCAGGCTGAAGGTCATATGTAGCAACCTTAGGCGAGTTTACAAGCACACGGTCCTCATTCTCAAATGCAGCCTCACGTCCGCCTGAGAAGAAGAATGTAACGTGCGCATATTTCTCAGTTTCGGCAATCCTGAGCTGGTTCTTGCCTGCCCTTGCCACAACCTCACCAAGGGTATCCTGAACATTCTCCTTGTCAAACAGGATGTGTACGCCGGTGAACTTGTCATCGTATGGGGTGAGGCAGCAGTAGTACAACGGCATGGTCTTCATCCCCATCTCTGGCATGTCTGCCTGTGTAAGTACGCTGGTAATCTCACGGGCACGGTCGTTACGGAAGTTGAAGAACACAATTGCATCACCCTCCGAGATATTTGCAGTACCCTCAACCTTTATAGGTTTGATGAACTCATCTGTAACACCTGCAGCGTATGAAGCCTCAACAGCAGCAGCTGCAGATGAGGTCTTCTCTCCCTCACCGTTTACAAGGAGATCATATGCAACCTTGATACGGTCCCATCTCTTGTCACGGTCCATCGCGTAGAAGCGTCCTATTACAGAGGCAATCTTGCCGGCAGATTCTGCCATATGGGCTTCAAGCTGTTCTACAAACCCTTTTCCGCTCTTAGGGTCTGTATCACGTCCGTCCATGAAGCAGTGTACGTACACTTTCTCAAGGCCGTACTCCTTTGCGACATCAAGGAATGCAAAGAGCTGGTCAATTGAGCTGTGTACACCGCCGTTGGAGAGCAGACCCATGAAATGGAGTGCCTTGCCGCTCTCTTTTGCGTAGTCATATACAGCCTTAACCTCCTTGTTCTCAAGCAAAGTCTTGTTCCGGCATGCCTTGTTTATCTTTACAAGGTCCTGGTAAACAACTCTTCCTGCACCAATGTTAAGGTGGCCTACCTCAGAGTTGCCCATCTGTCCCTCAGGGAGACCTACATCCTCACCGCTTGCAGAGAGCTGTGAGTGCGGGTATTTTGCCATAAGGGCATCAATATTAGGCTGGCCTGCAGTATAGATTGCATTGGTTGAATCGTTCTTTCCAATTCCCCAGCCGTCCAGAATCATTAAAAGTACCTTTTTATTCATTTTATTTCGTAGTTTTGTTATTTCAATTACATTGGGCCAACTGCAAAATTGCAGCCAGACGGCCGCAAAGTTAATCATTATGAGAGAAAAAAGAAAGAAAACCGCAGGAGCAGGAAAGAGAGGGGGGCAGAGGAACCAGAGGAGAAGCACCACCAGGAAAATCATTGAGATGGTGGAAGGTACAGTGCAGATGACAAGGGAAGGGTTTGGTTTTGTGATTGTTCCCGACAGGGAAGATGACATCTACATCCCGCAGAACCGCATGCTCCACTCCCTCAACGGAGATTATGTGAGGGTGGCCGTAACCCGCAAGAAGGATGCAAAGCACAGGATGGAGGGTGAGATTGTTGCAATCCTGGAAAGGAGCAGCAAGCCTTTCATAGGGATTCTGCAGATTCTTGGCGAACAGGGCTGGGTAATTGTGGAGAGCCGTGTGATGCCGTATGACATAAAGGTTCCTCTGGATGGCATTGATGAGGATGCCCAGTGGAAGAAGGTGGCCGTACAGGTGGTGGACTGGCCTATGCATTCAGAATCACCTGTCGGGAAGATAATTGATGTCCTTGGTGAACCGGGGGAAAATGATACTGAAATGCATGCCATTCTGGCAGAGTTCGGGCTCCCTTACAGGTTTGACCCTGAGGTTGAGGCTGCAGCTGCCAAGATTCCTGTAAAAATTGAAGAGAAGGAGATAAACAGGCGCAGGGATTTGCGCCAGGTGCTTACCTTTACAATAGACCCTGCAGATGCAAAGGATTTTGATGATGCCGTTTCATTTGAAGAGCTGGCTGGCGGCAATTACAGGATAGGTGTGCATATTGCAGATGTGACCCATTATGTAAGGCCGCATGACATCATAGACAAGGAGGCATGCGAAAGGGGTACTTCCGTGTATCTTGTTGACAGGACTGTCCCTATGCTCCCTGAGGTCCTTTCCAACAACTTGTGTTCCCTGAGGGCAGGAGAGGACAAGCTCACATACTCTGCAATCTTTGAGATCACCCCAGCAGGAAAGGTTGTAAACCGGTGGTTCGGGAGGACAGTAATAAACTCAGACCGCAGATACTCATACGAGCAGGCGCAGGAAATAATTGAGACACAGGGAGACTATACCCTCAAATACCTTGGCCGGACGGGAAGCGGAGTGGAAACTAAGAGCATCAAGGTCTCTTCCCGACGGAGAAAAGGCGAATTCTTCTCAGACAAGGAGGTTGCCTCAGCTATCCTCACCCTCCACGATATAGCCGGCAAACTGCGTGAGGAGCGTTTCCGCAGCGGTTCAATCAGTTTTGAGAGGCCTGAAATGAAAGTTATTGTGGATCCGCAGGGAAGGCCGGTGGATGTAGTGCAGAAGATAAGCCGTGAGGCAAACTGGCTGATTGAAGAGTTCATGCTGCTGGCCAACAGGGAGGTTGCCACATGCGTCACAAAAGGGTTGAAGATAAAGGACCCTACATTTGTATACCGTATCCATGACCAGCCTGACTTTGAAAAGCTGAAGAACCTGAAGGATTTTGTAAAGCACTTCGGGTACCAGATGGGCTCTGTAGAAAATGGACGTGATGTTGCCCGCGAACTTAACTCTCTGCTGGACAAGGCTAAGGGGAAACCTGAGTGCGGGGCAATTGAGATTATGGCCCTCCGCACAATGGCACGTGCAAAATATTCCACAGACAACGTGGGACATTACGGGTTGGGATTTGATTACTATACCCATTTCACCTCCCCTATCAGGCGCTATCCGGACATGATTGTACACCGCCTCCTGACCCACTATCTGGATAAGGGCAAGAATGAGGACAAGCTCCGCTATGAGGAGCTGTGCAAGCACTCGTCCAACAGGGAGCACCTTGCAACCGAGGCCGAGCGCAGCAGCATCAAATACAAGCTCACAGAGTTCATGCAGGACAAGGTGGGGCAGGAATTTGAAGGATCCGTTTCTGGCATTACAGAATGGGGCATGTATGTGGAGATAGAGCCTACAAAAGTTGAGGGAATGGTGATGCTCCGTGAAATAAAGGAGGATTTCTTTATATATGATGAAAAGAAATACTGCCTCATAGGGAAAGCCACCAGAAAGAAATTCACCCTTGGGGACAAGGTGAGGATCAAGGTCTCAAAGACCAACATGGAACAGAAGCTGATTGACTACACCCTTGTATGGGACCCTGAATGGAACAAGAGGAGTTCACGCAAAGGGGTGGCAAGGAAGAAATAATTTCCCGGGAATCAGTTTAAGGTAGTAAATTGAGACCTTAAACCGGCAACATACAGAAAGGACTCCCGCACCGGTTGGTGGCGGGAGTTTTTTGTTTTTATCATTAAAAATGCGTATTTTGTAACGGAGCGTAAACAAACACTATAAACCAATTAAAATTTATAATCATGGAACTACCTTTTGCTGAATCCTGGAAGATAAAGATGGTTGAGCCCATCAGGAAGAGTACACGTGAAGAACGTGAGAAATGGATAAAGGAGGCAGACTACAACCTTTTCCGGCTGAAGTCTGACCAGGTATATATAGATTGCCTTACAGACTCCGGAACCGGAGCCATGAGCGACCGCCAGTGGGCCGCAATGATGACAGGAGACGAGAGCTATGCCGGATCATCATCATTCTTCCAGCTGAAGGAGACAATCACCCGCCTTACAGGATTTGAACATGTAATCCCAACCCACCAGGGCAGGGCCGCAGAAAACGTCCTTTTCAGCCATCTTGTAAAGGCTGGGGATATAGTGCCTGGCAACTCCCATTTTGATACCACAAAAGGGCATATAGAGAGCCGCAAGGCCGTGGCCCTGGACTGTACCATAGACGAAGCAAAAGACACCCAGCTGGAAGTTCCTTTCAAGGGGAATGTATCACCGGAGAAACTTGAAAAGGCCCTTGCCGGACATGCGGAAAAGATCCCTTTCATCATAGTTACAGTAACCAACAATACGGCAGGAGGGCAGCCCGTATCAATGGAGAACCTCCGCCAGGTAAGGGCAATTGCAGACAAATACGGCAAACGCGTCATCTATGACTCAGCCCGTTTTGTAGAGAATGCCTACTTCATACGGTTACGCGAAGAGGGATATGCCGGCAAGAGCATCAAGGAGATAGTACGCGAGATGTTCTCATACGCAGACGGCATGACAATGTCATCCAAGAAAGACGGCCTGGTGAACATGGGAGGCTTCATTGCCACCCGCCATGAAGACTGGTATGAAGGTGCAAAACGTTTCTGCATACCGTTTGAAGGCTACCTCACTTACGGTGGAATGAACGGCCGCGATATGGCAGCCCTTGCCGTAGGCCTTGATGAAAATACAGAACTGGACAACATAGAGACCCGCATCAGACAGGTACAGTACCTTGCCTCACGCCTTGATGAGTTCGGTATCCCTTACCAGAGGCCTGTAGGCGGACATGCCATCTTTGTAGATGCAGACAGGGTACTTTCAAATATCCCTAAAGAGGAGTTCCCTGCCCAGACACTGGCAATTGAACTTTACCTTGAGGCCGGCATCCGCGGCTGTGAGATAGGCTATATCCTGGCCGACCGCGACCCTGTAACCCGCGAGAACAGGTTCGGCGGACTGGATCTCCTCCGCCTCTGCATTGCCCGCAGGGTATATACCAACAACCACATGGATGTGATAGCAGTGGCCCTTAAGAATGTATACGACCGCCGCAACGAAATAAAGAGGGGAGTGAAGATTGTATGGGAGACAGAGCTTATGCGCCACTTCACCGTAAAGCTGGAGAGGCTATAAAGGCTTCTTCTTCCCGACAGATAAAAAAGGGTGCCTCCGCGCAGGAAGCACCCTTTTCCGTTTATATAAGCCTTTTGTTATTTATCCGACTTACTGGCCTCAGCCTTCTGGCTGAACCTGTACATCAATGGAGTTGCAACAAACATAGAAGAGTAAGTACCTACGCAGATACCCACGATGATTGCCACTGCAAAACCTCTGATTACCTCTCCGCCGAACAATGCAATTGCCAACATTACAACCAAGGTTGTAGCTGAAGTATTGATTGTCCTCACCAAAGTACTGTTGAGTGAAGAGTTGATGTTGTCTGCCAAAGGACGTTTTGGATAAAGTACCCTGTTCTCACGGATACGGTCAAAGATAACCACTGTATCGTTTATTGAGTAACCGATAATGGTAAGAACCGCAGCAATGAATGTCTGGTCAACATCAAGGCTGAACGGAAGGATACCTGAGAAGATAGAGAAGAATCCAATTACAATGATTGTATTGTGGGCAAGGCCTATCACAGAACCGGCACCCCAAGTCCAATAGCGGAAACGGGCTGCAATGTAAAGGAAGATTGCCAACAATGAAAGGATAACTGCAATAACTGCAGAAGCCTTGATGTCATTTGCAATTGTAGGACCTACCTTGTCTGAAGATATGATACCGTTAGGATTATCCTGTGTAGAGATGAACTCATCAAGGGTCATGTCAGCTGCAAAGAAGCCCTTCAATGCATTGTAAAGCTTCTGCTCAACCTCAGCATCAACCTCTGTTGAGTTGTCCTCAATCTTATATTTTGTAGTAAGCTTCATCTGGCTTGCACCACCGAACTGCTTAACCTCAACTGTCTCGCCGAACTCAGCATTGGCAGCCTCACGGATATCCTCAGCAACAACCTCCTGGTCAAAACGGAGAACATAGGTTCTACCACCGGTGAAATCAACACCGTAAGTAAAGCCTTTTGTAAACATGAAGCCCACGCAAACCACGCATACGATTGCTGAAGCTGTAAGGGTCTTCTTGCTTGCACCCAAGAAATTGAAATGGGTGTTCTGCAGGAAGTTCCTTGAAACATTGCTCTCAAAAGTAATGTTCTTGTTCTTTGCAAGACGGGCCTCAAATACAAGCCTTGAAATGAATACTGAAGTGAGGAATGAAGTGATGATACCAATTACCAATGTAGTTGCAAAACCCTGTACAGGACCTGAACCGAATACGAACAATACGATACCTGTAATGATTGTGGTAAGGTTACCGTCAATGATTGCAGAGTAAGCGTTGCTGTAACCGTCCTTGATTGCAGCCCTGAGAGCCTTGCCGGCCTTAAGCTCCTCCCTTACGCGCTCGTAGATGATAACGTTCGCATCCACAGCCATACCAAGGGTAAGGACAAGACCTGCAATACCAGGCAATGTAAGTACCGCACCAAACGATACAAGGGCTCCGAAGAGGAACAATACGTTACAAAGAAGTGCCACACAGGCAGCAACACCCGCACCTGCATAGAATACCACCATATATACAAGTACAAGTACGAATGCAATCACAAATGAAATCATACCAGCCTTGATTGAAGCGCTACCGAGAGTAGGACCTACAACCTGCTCCTGAACAATAGTTGCAGGGGCTGGAAGCTTACCTGACTTGAGCACGTTTGCCAAGTCCTCTGCCTCTGTGATTGTAAAGTTACCTGTAATTGAAGACTGTCCGCCAGAAATCTCGCTCTGTACTGTAGGATATGAGTAAACCATACCGTCCAATACAATTGCTACAGACCTGCCGATATTGTCAGCTGTAAGCCTTGCCCAAGTCCTTGCACCCTCTGCGTTCATTGTCATGCTTACACCAGGAGTACCGCCTGTATTGCCATATGAAACACTTGCATCAGTAACCACGCCACCATCAAGCGGAGCCTTGCCGTCCCTTGAAGTTGACTTGATTGCAACAAGGTCAAATACAGTACCTGAAGGATCGCTTGGATCAGCCTTCACTGTCCACATAGGAACAAGCTCAACAGGAAGGAGAGCCTTAACCTGAGGCATGTTCAAGTAAGAATTGATCTTTGCTGTATCCCTGTAGTGTGCCCTACCGATAGTTGCACCAGGCATGAGCTGGCCGTTATATACGCTTGGGCTCAAGAGGTAGAACAAAGGATTCTGTTTTGCGAATGCCTGTACATCTGCAGAAAGTGAATCAGCTGCAATCAGTGACTCAACGGCATCAGCGGCCTGAGCCTCACCCTCAGCTGCTACAACCTCCTCATCAGCAACTATCTGTGCAAGCACGCTGTTTGCCTCTGCGAGGAACGGATAAACCTCTGAATTCTCAAATGTAGGCCAGAACTCCAATGAAGCTGTTCCCTGGAGGAGTTTCCTCACACGCTCAGGCTCCTTAACACCTGGAAGCTCAACAAGAATCCTGCCGCTGTTACCCAATTTCTGGATGTTTGGCTGTGTAACGCCAAAACGGTCAATACGGTTTCTCAACACGTTGAAAGAGTTTGCAATTGCACTCTCTGACTCCTCACGGATAACCTTTATAACCTCCTCATTTGAAGTCTCAGGCTTGATCTTCTCGCGCATCTCAAAAGTACCGAACACGCTTGAAAGCCTCTTGCCTGGAGCAACCTCATTCCAGCTCTCCTCAAAAAGGGTAATGAAATCGCCTCTGCTCTCAAGCTCCTTCTTCTGGGCAAGAGCCAATGCCTGGGTAAACTCAGGTGACTGGTTGCCGTCAGCAAGGGCAACTATAAGGTCCTTCAGCTGAACCTGAAGCATAACGTTCATACCGCCCTTAAGGTCAAGACCAAGGTTGATCTCCTTCTCTTTACACTCCTTATAGGTAAAGCCAAGGAAAACCTTCTCAGACGAGATTGAATCAATGTAGAATCTGTTTCTCTCTTTTGCAATTGAATCGAGGTAGAAGGCCTTGTCAACCTCTGCAACCTCAGCGAATGAAGGGCTCAACTGCTCTGCCGCAACAGCCTTGGCTGCATACTCCTCCGCTTTTTTCTCCTGATGGCTGGTAACCCAAGTGAATGATAATGAATACAAACAGGCTACCGCAATTAGAATTGCCACAAATTTAATGGCTCCTTTACTTTGCATAGTTTATATAGTTTTAAATTATAAAATCTTGTTAAAATAGGGAGTGCTTCCAAAATTAACGTGCAAATGTAGTATTTTTTCCTAATATATAAAGTATTTCCTACCTTTGTTGATGCTTTTTAAGAAAATTCAATGAAAAAACGCAGTTGTTTATTAATCATACTCATAGCACTTTCTGCAACATGCAGGACATATTCCCAGGAGCTCCCCCGGAAACTTGAAGAAGCCGCGGCGCACCACAAGGAATACAGATTCAGCCAGGCCATTGGAATATACCGGAGCATACTGGAACAGAGGCCTGATTCCACCCTTACCACAGAAGCGGACTCCCTCCTGAATATGGAAATACAGAAAAGCCTGGTTACCAGTGAGAACGGCAACAATATGCTGCTATTTGCCTCGGCACCCGCACCTGTAACAAAAAAGGTGTTCCCTGCAGAAAAGTTCTTCTTACGCTACCCTGGATTTGAAGAGGGGTCATGGATGCTCCCCCCTGCAGAATTCGTAAAGGAAGCCCAGGGCAACCCTTTCAACGTAATGAACATGCCCCAGGAAAGCTCTGAAATTGTATTCAGCGCACAGGATGAAAGCGGAGCATGGAACATAATGTACACCAGAAAGCTCAATGACACATTATGGTCTGCCCCCCAGATCCTCAACGAGAACATAACAACAGCAGGAAATGAGATTCTGCCCCACCTCTCTCCCGACGGCAAGACCCTATACTTCTCCTCGGACGGACACTCCGGCATGGGTGGATATGACCTCTACATGAGCAAGTGGAACGAGGAGACCGGAGACTGGGACACAGCCCAGAACCTGGGATTCCCATATTCATCAACAGGAAATGACTATCTCTGCTACAATACTCCCGACAGCTTCTTCACAATACTGGCCTCAGACAGGGAGACACAGCAGGGAGAGCTGACACTATACATCACAAGGTATGAGGCACTCCCCCTGAAAAACGAGGTGTCACAGGAAGATGCCCCTGCCCTGGCCACGCTTGCAGGGGCCAGGCAGCAGGAAGAATCCCCTGCTGGCAGCAGGAAGGAGACAGAATCAGCCTCAGAAGATGAAGGATACGCGGAATACTCCCAGGCCGTAAAGGAAGTAAGGGAACTGCAGGACCGCCTGAAGAGATCAGTTGCACAGCTGGACAAGAGAAGGGAAGAATACGCCATTACAACAGACTCACTCCAGAGGGTAAAGCAGGAACAGCACATCCTCTCCCTGGAAGCGGACCTCCTTGCCCTGACCCAGAGCACCACATCGGCAGTGGCAAAACTGCAGAAAATAGAGATGGACTTTCTCTCAAAAGGGATAATCATAGCCCAGATGATGGAAACGGAAGAGGAGGAAGCAGCCGGATCTGCACCGGACATGCCTCCTATGGAATTTGAATTTGCCGAAAACAGCATGGGACAGACACCGGCCTTCAACTTTGAGGTGGTTGTTCCCGCTGTGGACCTCTCATTCAAGATAGCTGAAGAATCTGTAGTTGCAGACCTCTCCGAGCTCCCTGGAGGGCTTGTCTACCACATACAGCTCATGACCACCAACAGACCTGCAGCCGCAAAATCATTCAAGGGGCTCACGCCGGTATTTGAAAGGAAACTGTCATCGGGAAAATACACCTACTCTGCAGGAGTATTCTCAACATACGCCGAGGCCCTGAAGAACCTCAATACAGTGAGAAAACGCGGCTTCCCTACGGCACTGATAACCGCCTACAGCAATGGCAAATCCATAAGCACCAGGAATGCCAGGATAATGGAGAAACAGGACAACTCCATATACAGGGTAACCATTGCGGGATATGACACCCTCCCTGCCGAGGCCCTCTCCGCAATACGGGAAAACACCACCAAGGACATTGCCAAGGCTGCCATTGACGGAGTAATGAAATTTGTGATTGGGCCGTTCACCAACAAGGCACAGGCCGATGCCCTTGCCGGAGCAATCTCCGCCCGAGGCGTTGCCGCCGAAGTTGAGAAAGTTGCCAACTAATACCGGGCACAAAACAGCACCAATCCGTGCCCGAAACGGTATCCGGGATGGATTTGGGCATAAAACAGCACCAAAACGTGCCTGGATTGGAGTTTGGGACAGGATTGGAAAAGAAAATAAGATTTTTTATGACAGCACTTGTTATTACATTGATAATTGTGGGACTGCTCCTGCTGGGGGCGGAACTGATAATTATTCCGGGATTCGGAATTGCAGGAATCCTGGGCATTGCGGCACTTGTTGCCTCATGCTGGGTATCATTCGCATACATTGGAACAACAGCCGGGGTGATTGTAATTCTGGCAAACATGATCATGGTGGTGGCCACCACCATGCTGATGCTCCGCTCCAAGACATGGAAAAAGCTGAGCCTCAAGACAAACATAGATTCAAAGGTGGATGTTGCCCCAGGGGAGAAGGGAATAGCTGTCGGGAATAGGGGAATTGCCCTCACCAGGCTTGCCCCTGCAGGAAAGGTGCAGATTGGGGAGAATGCCATTGAGGTCTTCACAAGAGATTCCCTTGTAGAACCGGGAAAAGAGGTGGAAGTATGCGAAATAACCGGAAATAAAATAATTGTAAAGGAAATATAAAAACTGATTGAAATGGAAAGCACTATTGCAATGTTGATTTGGATAGGAATTTCATTGGTGGCACTGATGATCTTCCTGTGGTTTTTCCCTGTAACCCTATGGTTCCAGGCGCTGATTTCGGGAGTGAAGATCTCCCTCGTACAGCTTGTACTCATGCGATGGAGGAAAGTTCCCCCAGGGACAATAGTAATGGCAATGATTACCGGAACCAAAGCCGGCCTCAAACTGGAGGCCAACGAGCTTGAGGCCCACTACCTTGCAAAGGGAAATGTCCCTAATGTGGTAAATGCCCTCATATCCGCAGACAAAGCCAATATAGACCTCAACTTCAACATGGCCGCAGCCATAGACCTTGCAGGAAGGGATGTGTTTGAGGCGGTACAGATGAGCGTAAACCCTAAAGTAATCAACACCCCTCCGGTAACCGCAGTGGCCAAGGACGGTATCCAGCTCATTGCCAAGGCAAGGGTAACGGTAAGGGCCAACATAAAGCAGCTGGTGGGAGGTGCCGGTGAAGAGACCGTACTCGCCCGCGTAGGTGAAGGTATAGTATCATCAATCGGTTCTGCAGAGAGCCACAAATCTGTGCTTGAGAACCCGGATTCTATCTCAAAGCTGGTACTTTCAAAAGGCCTTGATGCCGGTACTGCATTTGAGATTCTCTCCATTGACATTGCAGACATAGACATAGGAAAGAACATTGGTGCCGTACTGCAGATAGACCAGGCCAATGCCGACAAGAACATTGCACAGGCCCGCGCTGAGGAGCGCCGCGCCATGGCAGTAGCCCTTGAGCAGGAGATGAAGGCCAAGGCACAGGAAGCCCGCGCAAAGGTTATTGAGGCCGAGACCGAAATTCCTCTCGCCATGGCAGAGGCATTCCGCAGCGGCAACTTGGGAATCATGGACTACTACAAGATGAAGAACATACAGGCAGACACAGAAATGCGTGAAAACATTGCCAAATAAGTTCTTCCCAAAATAAAAAATTTGCAATTAAAAAGATTTAACATATCTTTGCAATCCCAAAACGTTTGTGCAAACGGCGTACCCATTGGGCGGAAAGGTGAGATGGGTGAGTGGCTGAAACCACCAGTTTGCTAAACTGACGTACGGGTAACCGTACCGGGGGTTCGAATCCCCCTCTCACCGCAACAACAAAAAAAAGCTCTCAAGCAACGCTTGAGGGCTTTTTTTGTACTATGGCAGACCGTTGCAAGCCTGCTTGCAAAAGGGATGACATGGTACAAAAAAACAAAGGGCGCCGCACGGCGCTCTTTGAGCTTTTTCACTGTTGTTGCAAGGGCCCCCGCGGCAGCGGAGAGGGGAATGCTGACTGCAAGGAAGCCCAATCCCCGCAGCGTGGGGAGCGCCGGAGGCCCAATCCCCCTCTTCGCCAAGACAATGGCGCGCCCATTCTTCCCTACAGCCTCCTCTGGGCACTGCTCCCTGCGCCAGTCTCTTCGAATCCCAGAGAGTAGCGCAACCTCCCCCGTCCGGAATCCCCTTACAAGCACTTTTCCTGCGCCAGTGTCCTGGGTCAGCTGCATTCTCAATTTTTTCACTATTTTTGTTGCAGCCAAGTGACTGAATCATGAAAATCCGCCGCTACATATTCCTTCTGCAGATATTTACAATACTCCTGCTGGCTGCCACAGAGCTTGCCGCCCAGCATATTGCCGCCACGGGACCGGCCGCCACAGATATGGCCGGGCAGGAGAACGCCACATATTTCTGCAGCACAGCCAATACAACTCTGGAGTACACACGGACCACAGCCGCAGGAGATGTAAAATGGTACCACACCATAAAGATTCAAGATGTAAGGCAAAACGGTGACAGCACTGCAATAGACTACACATCCTATATTGTAAACCACAAGCACAAGCCATATTACGGCAAAGAGCCTGCAGAACTTTCAGCAACAGTTACAGAAGAAGGGGTAACTCTCAATGTGGCAGAATCTGTTGCTGCCGTATTCAGGACATTGTTCCCAAATAACACAAAGATCTACTCTACCGGCGGAGAATCTGCCTTGCCTTCAGACATGGCTCCAGGGGACACCCTTACCGATGTATATGCATCTGTAAAAGTACTGGGCCTGACAATGAAGATAAACGTCACCGAAAGGCAGGTACTGAGATTTGAAACAATATCAACACCTGCCGGCAGCTTCAGCTGTATAGTGGTAAGGGAAAGGAAAGTGGAAAAGGGAATGGGCCGCAACAGACACACCGTAGCCGATACCTGGTATGCCAAAGGGCTTGGCATGGTAAGGCACGATACCTACAACCTCCAGCTGGAACTCCAGACATCAGAGATCCTCACTGCCATCCACTGAAAAACAAGCCCCGCAACCTCATCCCGAAGCTGCGGGGCCTGCCCGACTTAACCTAACTTAAAAAACTATTTCACTTATGTAAACAACAGTTTCCGGTAAAGGTTCAAAAATTCCTATAATTTTTTAGAACATAGATACCACTCATGGCAGGTGAGCCCCTCCTGGGTTACCCTCTCCTGAGCCTCATCTGTAGTTACAGGATAATGCACCACCACATCTTTCCCAGGAACCCAATTGGCAGGCATGGCCACATCATGGGCATCAGCGGTCTGAAGAGCAACAACCACACGCTTTATCTCATCAAAGTTACGGCCCAGCGCCAGCGGATAATAGATGATGGCACGGATCTTGTCTGAAGGGTCAATGAAAAAGACCGCCCTCACACAGGCATTGTTGGCCTCACCCGGCATAATCATGCCGTAAAGTTTTGAGACAGTCTTGCTCAAATCTACAATTATCGGGAAGCCAATCTTAATGTTCTTCTGCCCCTCCCACTCAATCTTCTCTTCAATATTCCTTACCCAGGCAATATGGCTGCTGAGGCTGTCTACAGAAAGTCCCACCAGCTGGGTATTCAATTCCTCAAATTCATGCTGCATCCTGGCAAACGCTATGAACTCTGTGGTACACACAGGGGTAAAGTCTGCCGGATGGCTGAAAAGGATTTTCCATTTTCCTGCATAATCTTCCGGAAAATTGAGTTTGCCGTGTGTCGTCATTGCCCTGAAATGTGGGGCCTGGTCGCCAATGCGCGGCATAGACCAGCAAGTGTTATTCTCTTCCATAATGATGTTACTCCTTAAAATTTAGTTTCCCACAAATTTACAAAAAAATGCAGCTTACATCTGCTGCAAACTGCATTTTACAATAAATTGCCCCAGCGGCTACTTCCCGTACAAGAGATCCAGGATATCCTTCATGCTCACATTCCCCAAAATGTCGCACACCAGCGCCGCCCCATCCTTGGAAATGAGAATCAGATACTCGCTCTGGAGCTTTCTATACGGAGCCTTATACACGGCAACCCTCTGCCCATCCACATTCATCAGCGACATCTGCTCATACACACTCTTGTCTGCCGCCAGCTGCTCCATCTTCTCAAAAATCCCTATTGGAGCCCCTTGAGCAAACTTTATCTGCCTGATAATCTCTATCCTGTTTACAATGCTGAACCTCTCCTTAGCCTTTGACGGCACAAGTTCCTGCAGCATTTTTCCGGAAATCTCTACAGTTGTAATTCCCTCCTGCCCCTTTTCAAGCGCCTCTCCCGCCTTTCCGTAGAGCTCCATAAAACCCTTGCTCTGCCCCATTGCAGCACCGCCCCACAACAGCAGCAGCCCTAAAAATATGACAAACCTTTTCATCCCTACAATTTTTTGCTTTTCCATTTCTTCACATTACAATCCTATCCCCACACTCCATACCTGCATCTCGGGGCCCCTTCCATCCTTGAACACCCCGCCAGGATACCAGTTGCAGTACAATGAAAGATACCTGCATGAGATTCTGGCAGTAAAGCCGGCCTGGATGAAGTTTACAGGGAACCTGTGCAGCTTGTCCTTCTTGCCCCCCTTATATTTGATCTTGGTATGTGAATTGATGTTCAGGTCTGCAAAGCCGCCCACAGAAAATGCCAGTCTGTACGGTTTCCCTATGGTAATCTCCATTGGCACGTGAATGGCTGCAGTGGTGAACTTGCTCTTCTTCACATTCCCCTCCAGATTTACTGGATTTACCATTCCACCCACCTTCTCCATTGTTATGGCATCATTGAAACTGTAATTGTTTGCCCTTATTCCCAAAGCTATAGAAAGCCCTAACGTCCCTTTCCTGCTGGTTGCACTAAGGTTAAAAGGATTTATTGTAACCTGGGTAGACTTCCAGCTGTTGATGTCAAAGAAATCTCCTGCAGTAGCCAGGTCCGCCATATTCCAGCCAAGCTCAAACGGCCTTATTGAAGACCTGCGGGAACCGCCTATTACAATACCGGTATTCCCCTTCCCGTTAATATTCTTCTTTACATTAATTACAGAGTGGGCATACAGGGCATCATGGTATGTAGTATCCTTGAATGTAAGCCCCTCAACCCCCAATTTCAACACCTGTGCATCTGATTCTGCGGCCACCAATACACCCGCCGCAACAAGGCACAAAACAAAAAGCTTCTTCATATCTCTACAATTTTAAAATTACAAGCTGAACAAATTACCCAACACATCCTCCGCAGGGGCCATCCCCACCGCAAGGTCCTCAAACATCTGCTGCGAGTGCCTTATTGCCTCCTCCCTGTCAGTAACCGGAACCCCGTTCACATGGCCGTATATCTTCTGCGGCCTCTCCACCAGCACAAAAAGCCCCAGCACCACAACCGCAGCAGCCGCAACAGAATATCCCCATAGCATTCCCCTCCTCACACCGGATACTGTGGACCTTCCAGCCGCAGACCTCCCGTCTGCCACCTCATGCAGCCTCACCTGCACCTTTGCAGCCCTTGCCCTGGCAACGTACTGCTCCAGAGCCTCATCTGCCCTCTTCTCTTTCCAATCCATAATCCATAATTTTAACAAGTTCATCCTTAATCTTACCCCTTGCCCTTGAACAGGCCATTCTGGCCGCACTCTCATTCACACCCAGAATCTTTGCCACATCCCCATACTCCAGCCCTTCAACCACCCTCAGATGGAACGCCTCCCGCTCCCTCTGCGGCAACTTCTCCACCAGCCTTTTCACAATCCCTGCCATATCCTCCCGCTCCTTCTCCTCCTCCCACAACACGGCTTCATCTGCTATTCCCGACAAATTCTCCCCCTCATCCTGCCACCCCTCTTGCCTGACCATGGCCGCCTCCTGCCGCATCCCGCTCTCCCTCCACATCCTCTGCCTCCCCCTCAAAATATCCATGCACATATTCCTCACGCTCACCATCACCAGCTGCACAAACCCCTTCCTCCTCACCAGCAGCCTCCTCCGCCACAGCTTCTCATACAGGTCCTGAACAAGATCCTCCGCCTCCTCCCGGCTATGGAGCAGGCTGGCCGCATACCTGTATGCGGCATCCTTCACCTCAACAAACTCTGTATTCAGTTCCTGTGCTGTCATCTATAATAACTGCGGGGAGAAAAGCACCTCTTTCAACCTCCGTTCATAAGTAATACGGAAAAGGTAGGGATTTGTAACATCAAATTTATGATTCACACAAAAAAAGTAAAAAATCACTTACTTTTTCTTTTTCAGGTATAAGTTTTTCTTTTAACCTATTAACTACGAAGATATTTAGTTTATATCTCCCCTGCAAAAAGCCTCCACAGAGGGGCGGCCATAAGGGCCTGGGTAATTTCGTTCCCTACAAGGAGGGCACGCACCTGTTCGCGGGAAAGGAGCTCCACGGCAATGTCTTCCGTGCGGTCCAGGCTCTGGCCTGCCACCTTCTCCACTCCACGGGCCACAAAGCAGTGGGTATAGTTGTTGGTGGTGGATGAGTTGCCGCAAAGGGTCATTATCTCCTCCCACTGGCCACCCGCATAGCCGGTCTCCTCCAGCAGTTCACGCTGCGCTGCTGCCAGAGGTGGCTCCCCCTCCTCCACCACACCGGCACAAATCTCATAGCAGGTTACCCCCAACCCGTGCCTGTACTGCCGCTCCATTACAAACTCCCCGTCCCTGGTGATTGCAATCACATTCACCCAATCCGGATATTCCAGAACATAAAACTCATCATTCACCTGCCCTGCAGGGAGCTTCACGCAATCGCGCCTTACTGTAAGCCATGGCCTGCGGAAGAGATATTCACTTTTCAATATCTCCCATTTGCCTTCCTCGTTGATTGAATTCTTCATTTCCTTATCCTGAGGGAATCCCTCACTTTCTGTTCATATTTCTTTATTACCCCTACAGGCAAGCCCGCCTGCGCCACAAACTCCTGTGTATGCAGATCAAACTTGGCCCTTGCGGTTGCCAGACACCACGCCACACCCATATCCACATAATATGCCCCAAAATACACCTTGCGCAAAGCCTCAAACACCCGTGGCAGCCAATCTTCCGTAAGGAAGTAAGACATCATCATCACCACGGCAAACCTTATTTCAAACTCTTCTCTTCCCGACAATTTCCTCTCCGTATCCCCCAACAGATACCCCTGCTCCACTTCCACACCCTCTCCCTTGGTACCTTCAGCCTTGCCTTGGGCCCCTTTCCCGGCTCACCAACCCACTTGGCACCTCCACAGAATACATCACACACACCCCAATTGTCTATCAGAGGAATAAACTGCTCCACCAGCTTCAGCCTCACATCGGGCTCCACCGCCACCAGATTGATTACCATTCCTATAATCATTATCTCCTCAAAATATGCCCTGGAGCAAATTTCCTTTACCTCCCCACAGACAACAAAATCCTGCACATCCCCAGAAACTGCTGTATCGCCCACATAAAACCCGTAGCCCCGGAAGAATTCCCTCCAGTCCCCCGCTGCTATTTCCTTTGCAATTGCCCTCATCCTGGGAACCTTCACCCCCAGCATGGGATTGCTGTTGGTAACCACAAACTTCTGGTTGAAAATCCTGTACTGCTCCTCAGCCTCCCCAATGAGCCTCTCCACTAAATCAGACCTTCCCATTCCAATATCCTCCTTTTAAGTTCCTTGCCCCATTCGTAATTTCCCAATTTCTCCTTATCTATCAAGCAATCATTTCTTTTCATCTCAGCACCTCCATCCGTCCCACATTCCTTCTTTCCGCTTTCCTCCGGCACACTCTCCACACGGACGCACTCCGGCTCTTTGTAATCTTTACAGATACTCCCGGCCTCTGCGCAACCCTTTGGAAAGGCCTCCCTCCTCAACACCCTGTGGCATGGAATTATCAATGAAATTGGATTCTTCCCCACCGCCGTTGCCACTGCCCTCACTGCACGGGGATATCCGCACCTGACCGCCAGGGCTGAATAAGAGATAAGTTCGCAGGGAAGCAGATTGAAAATCTCCCTCCACACCGCCATCTGCAAAGAGGTCCCCTTGATGTGGAAATCCTCCCACCTGAAAAATGTATGCCTGCCCTGCAGCAACTGCTCAAGTGTACCCGCACCCTGCACATCCGGCTGTTCCTCCCTGCACACAATTTCCTCTCCCGGGAAATCCGCCGCCACCCGCTGCAGGGCAGCCTCCAGCGAAGGCAATGCAAAATGGCAGAAACAGATTTTGCCATCCATTTTCCCGAGCAGCACCTCCCCTAACGGGGTTTTTATAATCCGATACCCTATCATATTAGGGTAAAGTTAACATTTTTTTGTAACTTGCTACCGGTTAACCACCCGGTCACCGGGTTCTTCCAACGGAAACAACTTAATATTATATTTATGAAACGTTTACTTTTTACCCTTACCCTTGCCACCGCTGCGTTTACCGCAAAGGGAGATGAGGCAAGGCTTCTCAGGTTCCCTTCTACCAATGGGAACGAGATTGTGTTCTCTTACGGGGGAGACCTTTACAGGGCACCGCTTGCAGGCGGAGCGGCAACACGCCTTACATCGCACATAGGCTACGAGATGTTTGCCCGCTATTCTCCTGATGGCAAAACCATTGCCTTTACAGGTGAGTATGATGGCAACCGCGAGGTGTACAGCATCCCCGCGCAGGGCGGCGAGCCGAAGAGGCTCACATATACCTCAACCAACGGCCGCGATGACCTTGGAGACCGTATGGGCCCAAACAACATTGTAATGGCCTGGAGCAAGGACGGCAAAAAGATTGTTTACCGTAACCGTACGGGTGACGGCTTCCCTGGCAAGCTGTGGACCATTTCCCCTGAAGGTGGCATGTCGGAGCAGATTCCTCTCCCTGAGGGCGGCTTCTGCAGCTACTCTCCTGACGGCAAGAAGATGGCCTACAACCGCACCATGCGCGAGTTCCGTACCTGGAAGTATTACCGCGGAGGTATGGCAGATGACATCTGGATCTATGACCCTGCCGCCAAGAAAGTTGAAAACATTACAGACAATGTGGCACAGGACATCATCCCTATGTGGATTGGTGACGAGATTTTCTTCATCTCAGACAGGGACATGACAATGAACCTTTTCGTTTACAATACCAAGACCAGAAAGACCGAGAAGGTTACCAACTATACAGATTACGACATCAAGTTCCCTTCTACCAACGGAAGCATCATAGTTTATGAGCAGGGAGGGTACCTGCACAAGTTTGATCCTGCAACCCGCAAGAGCGAAAAGATTACCATTTCACTGGTTTCTGACAATATCTACGGCCGCGCAGAGATGATGGATGTTACCCGCAAGGCAAGCGCAAGGGGTGCCAGCATCCCTTCTGACGGCTCAAGGGTAGCCCTCACAGCCCGCGGAGAGGTGTTCAACATCCCTGTAGGTGAGGGTGTGGTAAAGAATGTTACCCGCACCCCTGGCTCAAATGACCGCAATGCAGTATGGAGCCCTGACGGCAAGTATATCGCCTACATAGGTGACGGCACAGGGGAGACAGAGGTTTATCTGCAGCCTGCAGCAGGCGGCAAGCCTGTACAGCTCACAAAGGGAAGTGATACATATATCCGCAGGGTACAGTGGGCTCCCGACAGCAAGAAGCTTTATTATACAGACCGCAAGAACCGCCTTGTAGAGGTGGATGTGGCAACCAAGGCAAAACGCACCATAATGCAGACCCCTGCAGGTGAGGTAAGGAACATCAGCTTCTCACCATGCGGCAACTGGTTCGCCTACACCAAATCAGCTGAGAACGAGATGAGCGTGGTTTATGTATATAACCTCAAGACCGGCAATGAGATTGCCGTAACCGAGAAATGGTACAGCTCTTCTTCACCTGTATTCAGTACAGACGGCAAATACCTCATCTTCACCTCTGCCCGCGATTTCAACCCTATCTACGGACAGCTTGAGTGGAACCATGTATATACCAACATGAACGGAGTATATATGGCAATGCTGGCAAAGGACACTCCTTCTCCGCTCCTTCCAGAGGACGGCAAGGCCCCACAGCAGAAGAAAGGTGCCACTGCTCCCGACAAGAACAGTGCAGCCCCTGCAGAGACCAGGATTGATGCCGACGGTATCTTCGGCAGGATTGTAAGGATCCCTGTAAATGCAGGTGGCTATGGAGGAAACTTCGTATGCGACGGCAAGAAGCTCTGGTATTCGTCGGGAAGAGATACCAAGGTATTTGACTTTGCAACAGGCAAGGATGAGAAGGCAGCCGAGGGTGCTTCTTTGGTAAGCTATACCCCTGGTGCCAAGAAGGCTCTGTTTGCAAAGGGAAGGGATCTGTATGTATGTGATTTCCCTGCAGGCAAGGTTGCCATGAAGGACAAGGTTGAACTGAAGAACCTGGTTGCCCCTGTTGATTATAAGGCTGAGTGGGCACAGATTTATGATGAGGTTTGGCGTGCATTCAGGGACGGATTTTACCTTGAGAACATGCACGGAATAGACTGGAAGGCAATTAAAGAGAAATATGCAGTATTGCTCCCATACGCAAAGACCCGCCTTGACCTCAACTACATCATTGGCGAGATGATTTCTGAAGTTGCATGCGGCCACGCATACGTGAACCCTGGCGAGATGCCAACTCCTGAGCGTATCCCTATGGGATTGCTTGGTGCTGAGATAGTTGCCGATAAGAGTGGCTACTTCAAGATCAAGAATATCATCCCTGGCGCACCTTACAGCAACAAGCTGAGGTCACCTCTTACAGAGCCTGGAATGGATATCCAGGAGGGCAATTACATCATTGCAATTGACGGTATCCCTACCAACACCGTAGACAACATCTACAAGCTGCTCATAGGCAAGGCAGATGTGCTTACAGAGCTTACCGTAAGCACAAAGGCATCTGAGGAGGGCGCCCGCACAGTTGTTGTGAAACCTATAGCTGACGAGTATCCGCTTGAACACTACAACTGGGTACAAGACAACATCAGGAAAGTTGAGGAGGCTACAAACGGCCGCGTGGGCTACATCTACATCCCAGACATGAGCGTTGAGGGATTGAACGAGTTCTCACGTTACTTCTACCCTCAGCTGGACAAGGAGGCCCTCATCATTGATGACCGCGCCAACGGCGGCGGAAACGTATCTCCAATGATTATTGAGCGCCTGCTCAGGAAACCTTACAGGATGACAATGTACCGCAACTCAGACCGTACCGGTACCATTCCTGATGCTACCCATTACGGCCCTAAGGTGCTGCTGATAAACAAATACTCGGCATCTGACGGAGACCTGTTCCCTTGGAGCTTCAAGGCCAACAACCTGGGCACCGTAATAGGTACCAGGACATGGGGCGGCATTGTGGGCATCAGCGGCTCACTCCCTTACATGGACGGCACAGACGTACGCGTACCTTTCTTCACCAACTACGATGCCAAGACCGGCCAGTGGATTGTTGAGAACCACGGCGTTGACCCTGACATCCTCCTGGACAACGACCCTATCAAGGAGCAGCAGGGAATTGACGAACAGCTGAACAAGGCCATTGAGGTAATCATGGAGCAGCTCAAGGAGAGGAAACCTCTCCCTAAGACCCCTGCCCCAAGAACCTTGAAGGACTTGGGCCTATAGCAAAAAATCCGGATGAGAAACTCATCCGGATTTTTTATAGTCTCATTGAAGTCGTGACACGACTTACATTGTAGTCGTGTCACGATTGTTGTTCTGCAGTCTTGAGGAACTGCACCCTTTCAAACATTGCAGGATTGGAAATGTTCGAATAATTGAGCATTCCCCTGAAATCGGTGATTCTCCTGAATCCCTTTGACTTCATGAATTCCTTCAGTGCAGCATTAAAATCACTTAGTACAAACGGTCCTTGCTTGTACAGGACACTGCAAAGCTGGACTGTGGTTGCACCTGCCAGGAGGAGCTTGATTGCAGATGAAGGGTCATATACTCCCGTAGAGGCACTTAGACTGAATCTACGCAGCTGCGAGGAGAGGATTGCTATCCATCTGAGCTCCCTAAGGTACTCTGTCTTGCTTGAGAAAGGGGTTGCAGGAACAATTCTGAGGGATTTGAGTGATATGTCGGGAGTAAAGAAACGGTTAAAGAGGACAGCTCCTGCTGCTCCGTTCCCCTGTAGGGCCTCTGTAAAGTTGCCCAGGTTGGTGAACCCTTCGCCCAGCTTCACTGCAACCGGAATCTTAAGGATTCCCGATATGCCGTTTACAATCCTGAGGTACTCCGCCTCAATCTCATGGCTGTTCCTTCCCCGGTTCAGCGGAAGGGAATAGATATTCAGCTCCAGGGCATCCGCACCGGCACTCTCAATCTCCCGGGCAAAATCTGTCCAGCTGTTGTGGGAAAAGCAGTTTATGCTGGCAATCACCGGAATGCCGACATTCTTTTTGGCATCCTTTATCAATTGGGTATATTTCCCAATGGAATAATCCGTAACATAGCGCTGCAGGAAATCCAGATTCTCCGCATGCTCCTCACTGGCCTGGTTCAGGAAACTCACCTCATCATTAATCTGCTCCTCAAAAAGCGATTTGAGGACAATTGCTCCGGCTCCGCTGTTGGCCAGAGCCATAATCTTCTCCATATCCGCAGTATATCCGCTACTGGCTGCAATGAATGGGGATTTAAGGTCCAACCCCAAGTAATTCACAGAAATGTCAGTCATAATATATACATTGTTTTATTGATAATCGTAAAACACCGGATACTGGGGTTTCGTTCAGAGATTGCATGTTTTTATAAAATTTACATGAAAAAATTTGGATAATAAAAAAATATCCGTACCTTTGTGTCCGCCTTGGCATTCAACCCAAGGCCTTGAAATAATGAATCGGGATGTGGCGCAGTTGGTTAGCGCACCTGCTTTGGGAGCAGGGGGTCCTGCGTTCGAGTCGCAGTATCCCGACAAATCAGAAAAAAGCTCACTGGATTCCAGTGGGCTTTTTCTTTGCATACCCCCCTGTGGCAGCCCAGCCAATCAAAAATCTGGGAGCAATTGAAAAAGTAGGTGGAGCGATAAAATTTATGCATAAATCTTAGCCAGTCTAAAAAAGAAAAATTTCAAGTCCCTGACACCGTGCAAAGTTGTTCTGAATCGTTTGATTTTTGCATTGAAGGATTCAGCTGA
>JAFUMO010000040.1 GCA_017482565.1 Bacteroidales bacterium
ACAGCGGTTCTTACAACATCAGCTACAACCCTTCAAGCACTTCAAGCCTCTGGAGCTACGGCTACTTTGTAATTTCAGCAGCAAACAACGTTCTTGCAAACCTTGAGGGCAAAGAGGGCGGTGATGTTACAGCAGATGATAACAACAACCTTAAAGGTGAGGCCTTGTTCCTCAGGGCTCTTGCCCACTTTGATATGGTAAGGCTTTATGCACAGCCTTACGGTTATGATTCAAATGGTCCCGGTGTACCTGTTGTACTTGTAACCGATCCTGCAGGCAAACCTGCAAGAAACACTGTTGCAGAGGTTTACTCGCAGATTGTATCAGACCTTACTGAGGCTGAGGGCCTTATTTCTGATGACTATCAGAGGGAAGGTATCACAGACTACAAGGCAGCTGTTACAAAACCTGCAGTACAGGCTCTCCTTTCAAGGGTTTACCTTTATATGGAGGACTGGACAAATGCTGCTGCATATGCTACCAAGGTAATTGACAACCCAGATTTCGCAATGTGGACTGCTGATGAGTACGCATCTGCTTGGACTGCAAACATCGGTACTTCAGAGGTTATCTTTGAGGTGTTCGGTGATACCCAGAACGATTACGATGCATACTGGGAGTCTCCAATGTGGATGTCAACTCCTGGCGGATACGCAGACTGCGGTACTTCAACTGACCTCGTTAACCTCTATGAGGCTGAGGATGTGAGGAACCAGTGGCTTCAGGCAGAGGGTTACGACCACCTTTACTGGACTATCAAATATGCAGGTAAAGGCATAGGTACCCCTGATGCAAACAACACTGTTGTTCTCCGTCTTTCTGAGATGTATCTCAACAGGGCTGAGGCATACGTTAACAGCGGTTCAATTGAGAAGGCTGCTGCTGACCTTAACGTAATTACAGCTGCTAGAAACGCTACTGCTTACGGTTCAGCTGTAACCAAAGAGGACGTTTACAACGAGAGAAGAAAAGAGCTTGCTTGGGAGGGCCACCTCTGGTTCGACCTTTCACGCTGGGGTAAAGGCATCACCAGGGTAGACTACGTAGGTGACCCTACAAACCAGAATGTTGCAGCACACAGCTACATGTTTGCTCTTCCAATTCCTAAACGAGAGATTGACGTTAACGAGAACTTGGTTCAGAACGAGGGTTATTAATAAATAGCAATTGAAAGATATGAAAAAGATATTCAAATATTTGAGCGCATTGGCTATGGGTGCATTCGTATTCACATCTTGTGAGATCAATGACCTCCCTAAGTTCAATGACAAAGATGCATTTGTTGCATTCAACAAATCTTCTGTTTCAGTTTTGGAGTCAGCAGGTACCGTTAATATTCCAATCACATTGGCTTCAGTTAAAGGACTTTCAGCTTCTGTTTCAGTAGAGGCAGTTGACGGTTCTGCAAAATCTGGTGTGAACTATACTGTTGAGACTTCTTCTGTAAGCTTCTCTGCAAACGCTGCTACCCAGAATGTTGTTGTTAAGATCAACGATGTTGACGGCTTTACAGGTGACCTCAAATTCACCCTCAAGCTTGGCAATACCGGTGATGTTAACGCTGGTGCTGAGAAAACTTGTACTGTAACTATCGTTGACAAAGACCATCCGCTTGACAAAATACTTGGTGACTATAACTTCAAGACAACCGACGTATGGGGTGACGAGTGGAACTACACTGTAAACGTTGTGAAAGATGCATCTGATGTATCTAAGGTTTGGTTCTGGAACTTGAACTCATACTTGAATTCAATTGGTTATTCAGCTCCTACCTACAATGTTTACTATGGTGTTGTAAATGATGACCATACTGTAATCACCATGCCTCTTGACCAGGACTTCGGCGGTTATGGTTTCTCATTGGTAGGTTATGACGGTTCTGACTATATCACTTCAGGCAACATTGAGATGGCTGTTGATGAGGCTGCAGGTACAATCACTATAAGTGACTACTTTGGTGCTTACTCTGCAACAAACGGCTTGTATGATATGGCTCCAGGCGCAGTCCTTACAAAAATCCAATAATTATAAGCAATTATAATTTTAGCCTCCTTTCTCTGAAAGGGGGCTTTTTTTATTGTCCTCTTGCATAATTTTCCTATTTTTATGGAATCAATTTAATTGACGGATTATGAAAAAAGTGTTTTTGTCGCTGTTTGCCATAATGGTGGCGGTCTCAATGCAGGCCCAGAATCCTACCACCACATGGCCATACCTGTATAATGATTTCATGCAGGGGACCGTTTTCTTCAAGGACGGGCAGAAGAAGGATTATCTTGTGAATATTCATGTGCTCAACAGCAGGCTCCATTATCTGGAGCAGGGCTCTGAGGATATCAAGGAGGCCGTGAGCAAGGATGTTGTTCTTGTAACCGTAGGGGATGAGTCCTATTATGCAAGGCAAGGTAAGATACTCAAGGCGGTTGCTTCAAGTGACAAGGGGTTTGTAGGTGAGGAGGCTGTTGCCGATATGGCTGCCCTTATGTCTGAGGGGAGTGCGGCGTACGGTGCCTCTGCCAACTCAATGTCAACCATGAAGCTCAGCTCGGTTGACGCAGCTGGTCCTACAGCATCTACAAACCATATGAACCTCAAGAACAGCAAGGAGGATGGAAAGCTTATCCCTCTTGCCAAGGAGTATTACCTGGTAACTGGAGGGCAAGTGTATCCGGCAAACAAAAAGGAGCTTGAGCTGTTTCTCTCTGTAGAAAAGAAGGCCGGGCTGAAAGGGTTCCTGAAGGCAAACAAGATATCATGGAAGGACCCGCAGAGCCTATTGAAACTCATTGATTATATAAATGAATGATTTTATGATGAGATATTTCAAATCCATGTTTTGCCTGTTGGCAACTCTTTCCCTTGTGGCAGTTTCATGTTCAAAAGAGCCTGAGAAAGAGCTGTCTGTATCTCCCCAGTCCATTGAACTGGAGGCGGATGGGACACAGCAGACAGCAGCAGTTGATGCAAATGTAAATTGGACAGCCTCTACAGGCAGCGGCTGGCTGCAGGTTTCCCCAAAGAACGGAAAAGGGAGTATGGAGCTTACAGTAAAGGCAGATGCAAACATTTCAGGTGAGGAGAGGAGTGCAACAATAACTTTTTCTTCTCCCGACAATCAAACGCTCGGTGCCTCCATCACAGTAAAGCAGGTGCCTGTATCAGTGTCATTTGCCCAGAACCCGCTCCCTGTAAAGGCGGAGGGGGAGACTGTTACCATCAATGTAACGGCAAATACTTCATGGGAGATAATAACCTCTGAGGCTACCGCCAGGGTTAAGTTTTCTGCTGTTAAGGGAGACGGAAATGCTCAGATTAAGGCTGAGGTATCTGCAAATCCAAATAACAGAATTGCAGAAATTCCTGTCAAGTTCTCATATTATGGTATATACAAGACATTGACATTAAGGCAGGAACCAGGTCCGAATACTGCCCCTTCAAAGCCCGTGTTCACCAACCCTAAGGATGGGGCTGCCGGTGTATATACAAATGTGAGCTTCAAGTGGAATTGTTCGGATGCGGATGGTGATACCCTCAGCTATTATCTGTATCTGTCAAAGGATGCATCATCCTTCAAGGAGTACGGCCCTATAGTGAGGGAGAGGTCCTTTACACTTGAGGAGAACCTTGAGACCAACACAAAATATTATGCAAAGGTTAAGGCAGATGACAAGGCCGGTGGGGTGACAGAATCAGATGTGATAAGCTTTACCTCTTCTGCAACAGGCATATATGCAGATGGTGAATATGTAGTATACCAGCAGAGCAGCAAGGCCAAACCTGTGAAACTGGTATTTACAGGAGATGGATACCGGAAGGAGGATTTTGAGCATGGCGGCAAGTTTGACAATGATGTGGACAAGGCAATTGAGGGGTTGTTCTCGGTGGAGCCCTACAAGAGCTACAGGGAATATTTTACAATTTATAAGATTGCTGCATATTCCCATGATGCAGGTGCTACCATCACCGCAAAGGATATAAAGAAGAGTACTGTATTTGAATCAGTGATAGAGGGGGGGAACAGTACGGGAATCTCATGTAACTATGACAAAGTGTTCAATTGGGTGAAGAAGATTCCGGATGTTACTGATGCTGATTTCTCCAGGAACTCAATTTGTGTTGTAATCAATGAGGATATATATGCGGGGACATGCGCTTCTTGGTCAGATGGCAAGAGCATTGCCATGGTTCCGGCATCAAGTGCTACTGGCGGTACAACCGCATTTGTAAATGTGGTATGTCATGAATATGGAGGGCACGGATTCGGAAGGCTGGCTGATGAATATACCAATTATGATGCAACTATCCCTGCAGAGGAGGTGGAGAGCCTTAAGTCATGGCAGGAGAAGGGGTACAATTGGAATGTGTCCGCATCCAACAAGAAGGAGGAGGCCCCTTGGGGATTCCTGATAGGGCAGAAGGATTACGGTCATGTAGGATTCCATCTTGGAGGATACTATTATAAATATGGCGTATGGAGGTCTGAAGTTGTGAGCTGTATGGAGGACAACAGGCTTTATTTCAGCGCAATAAGCAGATATGCCATAGTAAGGCGTATCCTTGAGGTAGCAGGAGAGACACTTACCCTGGAGGGATTCATTGCAAAAGATGTGGAGAAATCCCAGAAAGACCAGACCAAGGCCGGTGTCCCTTCTGATTTCAGGCCTCTTGGCAAGCCTGTTTATTTTGAATAGTATACTTATAAAATGTAAGATTTTTGAAGTAAAAATTGAAGATTTTTATAGAACCGCTTCTACAATGCTGTAGGAGCGGTTTTTTTATGCTAATTATGGTGTGAAAATGTAAGAAATCAGCTCTTATTTTTATTAAAATGACACTTTTTGGGCCTGATATTAAAAATGCAAGAAAAGTGGTATGAAAATGAAACGAGGTAAATATGCAGATATACAACAATATACGGGTTGCTGTGGGTAGAAATGTTAAAAATATCTTTGAAATATCAGATATTATCACCAATATTGCGCCTTTAAAAAACTTATTTACCTAATTAATTAACCTAAAAATTTAACGTTATGTTTAACCAGAAAAAAGTGAGTCTATTTTCACGTTTCGTGATTATGACTTTGGTCTCATTGTGTTTCGCAGTGGGAGCATGGGCTCAGGAGATTACTGTAACTGGTAAGGTTATAGATAAATCGGGAGAGCCACTTATTGGAGTTTACGTTTTGCTTCAAGGTTCTACTTCTGGAACATCCACTGATGTGGACGGTAACTATGCGTTGACCGTTCCATCAGGTGCAACTTTGCAGTTCTCTTTGATAGGATACCGCGTGGTAGCAATTCCTGTCAATGGCAAGGGTGTCATCAATGTCACTTTGGAGGAAGATGCAGTGTTGTTGGATGATGTAGTTGTAACAGCTATGGGTATTTCCAGAAGTGAGAAGGCTTTGGGTTATGCTGCAAGTACTGTAAAATCGGAAGAATTGCTGCAGGCGAAGAGCGGTTCTTTGATGAGCGGTATGGCAGGTAAGGTTGCAGGTTTGAATATCTCAACTTCTGCCGGTGCAGGTTCATCACAGAAAGTTATCATCCGTGGTATCTCTTCTTTGAACAGCAATACTCCTCTTTACATTATTGATGGTGTTCCAATTGACAACAACACTATCGGAAGAGTTAACGGTGCGGACTTCGGTAATAGTGCCAATAACATTAACCCTGAGGATGTTGAATCTGTAACAGTTCTTAAAGGTGCTTCTGCAACTGCACTTTACGGTTCACGTGCCTCCAACGGTGTTATCATGATTACCACTAAGAAAGCTGATAAGGACGACAGGCTTACAGTTACATATGATGCAGCATTCACTGCAACCACTACTGGTAGGGTAATGAAGACTCAGGATCTGTTCGGACAGGGCTGGGGTTCATGGGACCGCGCTGAGAACGGTTCATGGGGACCAAGACTCACCGGCATCATGCACGAGTGGGGTTCAGACGGATTGGAGACTCCACTCGTGAAACCGTTTACTTATGTAAAGGACAATCTGAAGAACTTCTATAAGACAGGAACTGAGATAAACAACTCAATACGTGTTCAGTATGGTACAAAGAATGCAGGTATCGTAACTTCATTCTCAAATGCAAATTCTAATGGTATACTTCCTAACGATGGTGACAAGTTCGGCAGAAACACTTTCTTCCTGAGAGGTTATGCAAACTACAAGAAACTCCATGTTGATATGTCAATCAACTACACCAGAACTGATATTCGCAGAACTGATGGTATGTATATGGAGCTCTTGCAGCATGCAACTGATATTGACATGTCACTTGGTAAGGATTACAATGATCCTGCATGGAATCTTGACAACTACTACACCTTCTATGCCTATAACCCATATTGGATGATTGATAACTTCAAATATGAGTTCCAGGGCAATATGACCAGGGGTACAGTTGAGTTGAAGTATGACATCATTCCTGGCTTGCAGGCTATCGGACGTTTTGGCGGTGATTTCAGCTCTAACCAGCGTTTGAACAAAAACGCAGAGGTTTCTTTCACACCTGGGTCATACAGTGACTTGGGTGGTGCTACCCCAGTGAAAGGTTACTATAGTGAGATGAAGTACACAAATACTCATATTGATGCAACTGCAATGCTTTCTGCAAACTATAAGATTGGTGAGAACTTCAACATCTCAGGTATGGCAGGTTGGAACCTTAATCAGTTGGATTACAGCTATACAGGTGCATCAGTATCTGAGCTTGAGGTACCAGACTGGTACAGTCTCCTCAATACTTCAAGTGCAGTTACAGTATCTACATACAACAGTAGAAGAAGGCTGATTGGTGCATTTGCACAGGCTGAGTTGGCATACAAGGATTTCTTGTATTTGAACTTGTCTGCAAGAAATGACTGGTCATCAACACTTCCAGTAAATAACAACAGCTTCTTCTATGGCGGTGCCAACGTATCATTGTTGCTTAACAATATGATCCCTTCACTCAAGGATGCAAAATTTGATCTTTTGAAGGTTAGATTGGCTGCAGGTCAGACTGGTAACGATGCAGGTGTTTATATGACTTATGGTACATTCCGTCCAACCCAGGTTGGTTACACTTACCTTCCTATTGCAGGTGCAGCGGGTCTTACTGAGTACAATACCAAACCAAGTACAACCTTGAAACCGGAGATTACAACTGAGTGGGAGGTTGGTATTTCAGGTGCAATGTTCCAGAACAGGTTGACTTTCGACTTTGCATACTATGATAAAGTTACCAAAGACCAGATTATCTCTGCAACACTTCCTACCGAGACCGGTTATACTTCAGAAACCAAGAACGTAGGTAAACTTGGTAATAAAGGTATTGAGGCTGCCATCAGCGTTACCCCTATCCGTAAAGGTGACTGGGAGTGGGAAGTAGGTGTTACTTTTGCCAAGAACAATTCTAAGGTAATTGAGTTGTGGGACGGCCTTGAGGAGTACAGCTATACAAACTCAAGAGGCGTTTATTATGTACTTAGAGAGGGTGGCCCTATCGGTGAGTTCAGGATCCCTGCTGTTGCAAAGGTTACTGACAAGAACAGCCCTTACTACGGTTACGAAATTGTAAACAACAATGGTTGGTACAATACTGATGCTACCAGCTATGAGTATCTTGGCTGCTCACAGGCAGACTTCACATTGGGATTCACCACTAACCTCAGATGGAAAGACCTTTCATTCTCAATGGTAGGTGACTGGAGAAAAGGTGGTAACATGTATTCAGAGACTGCCTATATCTCTCACTTCAATGGAAACTCTACACAGACCGTTTATAATGAGCGTGATTCATACATTATCCCTCATACTGTAAAAGTTGTAAATGGTGAGTATGTTGAGAACAATATTCCAGTGAAAGCTAACCAGATGAACTACGCACAGGGTAACTATTCATACAACCAGCAGTTGAGAAGACACTTTGTACTTCCAAGAGATTACTTCAAGATCAGGGAGATTGCACTTTCTTACAACTTGCCTTCAAAACTCATTCAGAAGACTTTCTTGAAACAGATTACTGTAAGTGCAATCGGCAGAAACTTGTTCTTGGGTACTCCAGAGAGAAACAACTATGTTGACCCAGAGGCTTCAAACTTGGGTAATGATTTGCTTTCAGAGTTCGGTGAGTCTGGCGGTACAATTTCAACAAAAAACTATGGTTTTGGTCTAAAGGTTGTATTTTAATAACTTAACAAGAAATTTGAGATGAAAAAATATTATAGAATATTTTCAGTGCTTGCTGTTGTGTGCGGCATGGCATTGACCTCTTGTAAGGATTTCTTGGATATCAACAGGAATCCAAACTACCTTTCAGATGCATCCGTTACTACCTTGTTGCCGTCAGTATGTGCAAGTACAGTTGCACAATTGGGCTACAACGGCGAGGTGTTGGGCATTATGTTCAACCAGTTCTGTACTCAGGGTAACTCTACCAACCAGTACAATACTGCAGTGACTTTTGCTCTTACAAACAGCAGTTATACAGGTTTCTGGACAAACCCTTACGGTGCAACCCTTCCTGATGCCAAGATCATGATTGAGAAGGCTGAAGCAGAGGGTTACTGGAACTATTGGCTCATAGGTAAAGTGCTTATGGCTTACAACTGGTCTATCCTTACAGACATTTATGAGGATATTCCTTTTACCGAGGCATTGAACCCTGATGAGTTCCCTTATCCAAATTATGACAGCGGTAGGGATGTTGTATATCCTGCTCTTCTTGTAATGTTGGACGAGGCAATTGCAAAAGAGTCTGCGGCAAAAGACAAGAGTCTTCCATCAGTTAACAACAAGGATTTCTTCTTTGAGGGTGACATTGACAAATGGGTTGCTTTTGCAAAATCTCTCAAGCTGAAAATCATGATGAAGGACTTCGCAAAATATGAGTCACAGATTTCTTCTCTCCTTTCTGCAGGCGGTCTCCTTGAGGATGATGCAGCAGTAACCTGTTGGGAGAATGCCACTAACAAGGGTAATCCTTTCTATGAGATGAATATCCGTCAGTTGAACACTCAGGAGAATGTTCGTGGTTGCCATACACTTATTGAGTATATGATTGCCAACGATGATATCCGTCTTGAGAACATCTATGAGCCTACATATGCTTCAACTTTAAGCGGCTCTACTACATTGAGAGGCAGATTTGAGGGTCTCCCTTATGGTACAAAACCTGAGACTTCAGGTGAAGAAGGTGTTCCAATCACTAACTCTTCAAGATGGTTGCAGGCATATGACGATCCTACATACATCATGAACAAGGCAGAGGCTTATTTTCTTGTTGCTGAGGCTTATGCAAGATTGGATGATGCTGCAAAAGCTAAAGAGAACTATGATCTTGGTGTTATGGCCGGATTTGAGAGATTCGGCAAGGATGGTTCTTCATATGTTGCAGAGGGGGGAGCATATGAGTTTGATGCAGACAATATGATTGAGTGCATCATGCTCCAGAAATGGGTTTCATATGCAAAGGCAAACGCTCTTGACGGCTGGTTCGACAGGAACCGTACAGGTTACCCAAGATTGGCTGGCCCTATCACAGTAAGGGTGAGCGATGCTGATTACACAAAAGGTCTTACTGAGGGTTATGAACTTGGTACATTCGTAGATCCTGGTACAAACGCCCTTCAGGCATTTGAGTATCCAAGAAGACTTATGATTCCAACCTCTTCTTCTCAATATAACCCTAATGCTCCTGTAACCAAAGCTTTGGAGGAGCCAATGTGGTGGCAGGTTGAGCAAGGAAAATAAATTTTAACTCTAAATTGACAGATATTATGAAATACATTAAGAATATATTTTGGGTATTGCTTGCATTTGTCACTGTATCTTGTGGAATTGAGGATTATAAGATAGACCACAATGCCATTTTCCCAATGGGTGGCCAGTATAGGATTATCTCATTGACTGATGAGACTGGTGCCGAGCTTGCTACACAGATTGGATCTAGCAGCAGATATGTATATGTTGCTAATACAATTGACAACGATTCTGACAAGTGTTGGGTTAGAATTGGAGATTATAGTACAAAATCTTCATTGTTCTATGGAATCAACGGCAAAGTTTCATGCAATGTAAGCAATAAGCAGAACATGACTTTTTCAGGTTCTGGTGTTGAGAACCTTGCAGGTAATGTTGCATCTTCTTCAGCTACATTTTCAGTTGAGGGTGTTGTTGTTGAGCAGGGTGTGAAATGTCCTTCAGGAGAGGTTACTGAGTCAATCACCATGACTTTTACCAACTCAAATTTCCCTGGCAAGACTTATAAAGTTACCGGTTGGAAATATACAGGATGGCCGGAGGATCTTTAGCAGATTGCACAATTTGTATAATTGGGGTGGCAGCGTAACAGCTGCCACCTTTTTTTTATATCTTTGCAGGGCGTTTTATGCCCTTTTATGATTGGAGTTTTTGATTCAGGTGTAGGTGGCCTTTCAGTATGGAAGGAACTTTTCAGGGAGCTCCCTGGGGAGAAGTTCCTCTATGTTTCGGACAGCGGACACTGCCCGTATGGCCCCAAGCCTAAGGAGGAGGTTATAGGGAGGGCAACTGCAATTACAGAGTATCTGATTTCCAGAGGGGCAGATATTGTGGTGGTGGCCTGCAATACCGCCACTGCAGCAGCAATAAGCCATTTGAGGGGAAGTTACCCAATCCCGTTTGTGGGGATGGAGCCGGCGGTAAAGCCGGCGGCCATCAATACCCGTACCGGTGCCATAGGGGTACTGGCAACCAAGGGGACCTTCAAGGGGGAACTATATCTGAGGACCCTGCACAGGTTTGCCTCTAATGCCAGGGTTATAGAACAGGTTGGGGAAGGGCTTGTTGAGCTTGTAGAGGAGGGGAATACAGATACCCCGCAGGCACGTGAGATTGTAGGAAAGTATGTGAGGCCCATGGTGGAGAGTGGGGTAGATCATATTGTGCTGGGGTGTACCCATTACCCTTTCCTGGAGAAGGTGATAAGGGCGTTCGCAGGTGAGGGGGTTGAGATTGTGAATCCGGCCCCGGCAATTGCAAGGAGGGTCTCCCAGGTGCTGGAACAGCTGAAGGGGCAGGGAAAGGTTTCCGCAATGAACATGGGGAGCAACACATTTGTTACTACCGGAGGGAACCTTGAACTTCTGAAGAGGATGGTTGGGGATATTGCCCCGGATGATTTTGAAACATTTATTTATAATACAATAGATCTGTAGTTATGGCAGCTTATAGCAAGGATAAGGTTATCAGGGAGATTACCCCTCTGAGCGACAAGGATTTCTTTTACATTGCAGACAGGAGCAAGAGTGAATTCACATATCCTATCCACTCCCATTCCGCATATGAGCTGAACTTTACGGAGAATGCTGCAGGTGTAAGGCGCATTGTGGGAGACAGCGTGGAGGTGATAGGGGATTATGACCTCACACTGGTTTCAAGCAAGGACCTGGAACATGTGCTGGAGCAGAATGAGTGCCGGAGCGAGAGGGTAAGGGAGATTACAATCCATTTTTCTCCCGATATATTTGAAAAGAATTTTACCACCAAGCACCAGTTTGATTCCATAAGGAAGATGCTTGAGCGGGGGCAGAGGGGGATTGCATTTCCCATGTCTGCAATCTTGAAGATTTATCCTATGCTGGACAGCCTCTCGTATGAGGAGGATTCGTTCTATGCTGTGATGAAGTTCTTCACAATCCTGTATGAGCTTTCAAGGTGCGAGGGGGCAAAGATGTTGTCAAGTTCCCCTTTTGCCAGGGTGGAGACCCACTCAGACAGCCGCAGGGTACAGACTATCCAGCAATATATAAATGAGAACTACAAGCAGGACATCCGCCTGCCGGTACTTGCACAGATGGCGGGGATGTCTGCTGTGGCATTCAGCCGCTTCTTCAAGATGCGCACCGGGAAGAGCCTTTCAGATTATATAATTGATGTGCGTCTGGGGTATGCCTCAAGTGCATTGGTTGATACCAACGCCTCAATTGCGGATATCTGCTATGAGTGCGGCTTTAACAACCTCTCCAATTTCAACAGGATATTCAAGAAGAAGAAGAACTGCTCTCCTAAGGAGTTCAGGGAGAATTTCAGGAGGAAAAAGAAGTTAATCTGATGAAGAGGGTTCTTTTGTTTTCTATGGTATCTTTGGCCTCTGCTGCCTCAGTCCTGGCTGCAGATACACTTTCATATAGGGTAAGGCAGGTTGGGAACTGGGCTTTCTATGGTACGGAAAATCCCATTGTGGAGCTGGTGGCCTCAAATCCAAGAGGGGTGCAGCAGCCGTTTTCCCTCCAGTGCCTTATAAATGATTCCAACGGGAAGCCGGTCTTCAGGCTTGGCCAGAGTGGTGTTGTGCAGCCAAAGGATTCTGCCGATGTCTCGTTCTCTTTCCTTACAATGTCTCCCGGTTTCTATAATGCTGCCATCCTGGAGGATGGTACCCAGGTAAGGAGCATTAACCTTGCATATGAGCCGGAGAAGATTGCGCCGGCAATGTATGGTGATGCTGAGGCCGGGAAGGGTGATTTTACACTCTTTGCAGACAGGGTTTCACTGGAGCGGAGGGATCTGCAGCCGCAGTTCTCAATACTCAAGAATAAGGATTTGTCGGGAAGGGAGAAGAATGTATATGATTTCAGGATGGTTTCCAGAGGGGATGAGGAAGTTACGGGCTACATGGCTTTCCCGCGCGGCAAGAAGGGGCTTGCGGTGATGGTGACATTCATTATGGCAGGGGAGGGGGCTTCCAATCCGCTGGCAGACTTTACAGCACCGGCAGATATGGCTGAGCTTGTGGTTTATCTCCGCGGCAGGGGAACAGGGGAGGAGTATCTCAGGAACCTCCTTACAGATATGGCCCTCAGCATTGATTTTGTGGCAGGCAGGGGGGAGACAGACCTGTCAAGAATCTTCACACAGGGGAGCGGCCTGGCAGGAGCCTGTTCATTCCTGGCAGGGGCATTGGATGGAAGGGTTGCAGTATCTTTTGCTGCGGATCCGCTGTTCGGCCCGTTTACAGAGTATTTCTCTGTGGAATCAATTAGCTCAGGAGTGAAGAATTCCATTCTGTTGGGGATGGGGCTTCAGGAAGAGGCTTCTGTGCTGCATGAGAATTTCTGCATATACAATACCCTGCAGGGAAACAAGGAGTATTTCATTTACCCTTGCCGAAAAACGGTTGAGAGGAAGCAGTGGAGATATATCAGGGATACGTTCCTTGCCAGGAGAGGTAAATGACCTTTAGCATACAGATGAAAAAATCCCCCGCCTTGCAGCATAATGCTCTGGCGGGGGATTCTGTCATATAGGGTTATTCCTTATTTCTTGTTAGGAACATCGAGGTTCAGCTGAGGGTTCTTCTTTGAAGAGAAGTAGAGCAGCAATGAAACTGTAATTGCCACAATACCCAGGATGATGAACACGTACTCTGCGTTAACGGCAGCCTCTACGCCTGAATATTTGTTGAGGATGCTTCCAACGATGATTGGAACAGCCATCATACCCATGTTCTGGATCCAGTAGATGAGTGAGTATGCAGTACCGAGGTTCTTCTCAGGAACAATCTTAGGAACTGAAGGCCACATTGCAGCAGGTACAAGTGAGTAGCCTACGCCAAGGATTGCGATACCTACATAACCGAATATTGCCTCACCTGGTGCGAAAGCAATGATTACGTGGGCAACGAATACCATAACTGAACCGGTAATCATCCAGGTAGTGGCTTTACCTATCCTGTCAACAAGGCTTCCGAACAATGGGGTGAACACCACTGTAAAGAAAGGAATCATTGAAACCATCATTGAAGCTGTCTGCTCAAACTCTGCAGCATCTGCACCGAATCTTGGGATAAGGATAGCTGTAGCGAATTTCTTGAATGAGATGATGCAGCAGTAGAAGAATACGCAAAGCAAAGAGATGAGAAGGTAGTGCTTGTTGCCCAGGATCTTGAAGATGTCAGAGAACTTGAACTTGTCCTCCTCTGCGGTAACAACCTTATCAGATGTGCCTTCCTGTTTGTCAAATTTTGCATCCATTGCAACGAATACAGCCCATACAACTGCGCCTATGAGAAGGAGCATGAGGCCGTAGAATGCAGGTCTGTTTGTCACATCAAGCGGATAGCCTGCCTCAGACTCGGCCACCAGTACAGGTGAAAGAAGAAGCGCTGCGGCTGTACCGAGACGTGCTATGGCGAGCTGGAGACCCATGGCCAAAGCCATTGACTTGCCCTTGAACCATTTTGCAATTGAACGGGTAACCGCAACTCCGGCAATTTCACTTCCCAATCCAAAAAGCATACATCCTACATATGCAATGTAGAGTGAGTTGCCTGAAGCAACTATAGCCTTTGAAGAGATTGTCACATAAACGAGGGCGGCACCTGCAGCCATAAGGCCAACGAAGATAGAACCTGTAACACGGACGCCCCATTTGTCGAGGAGCATGCCGCATACGATAAGTCCGCCCCATACGCAAAGGAATGAATAGCCGCCTGCATAAAAACCGTAATCAAGGGTGTTCCAGCCAAGCTCCAGCATTTCCGGATTCTTGAAGATGTGGGAGATTGTAGAGAACATGTCATCAAAGAAGTATGATGCAAACATAGGGACAACCAGGCAAGCCCAGGCAATCCAACATGCGCTCTTGCTCTCTTTGAGAGTTTTAACAACGTTTGTCATAAGATTTTAAGTTATTGTTTATTAATGTTATTGGAGTTTTCCAGCCTATTTTATGTTAGGGAGCTCAAGCCCGTATCCCTTCTTCTTGTCCTCCACCTTCAGCCACAGGCCCAGAATGAGGGCTGCAGCGCCGAGAGAAGAGAAGATGAGCATAGGCACTGTGTATCCGCCTGTCTTGTCCAAGCTCCATCCTATGATTATAGGGAACGCCATGAGGCCTATGTTCTGGATCCAGAAGATTACCGAGTATGCAGAACCGAGGTATCTCTCCTCCACAAGTTTAGGTACTGAAGGCCAGAGGGCTGCAGGTACCAGCGAGAATGAAATTCCAAGAAGGATGATTGCAGCATATGCAAGAGGTGTTGTAAGGGGCACCAATGCAAATACAAGGTGGCATGTTGTCATGAGTATCGAACCCAGAATAAGCATTGAGGCACCCTTGCCCTTCTTATCCAGGAATGCTCCAAGGAAAGGGGTAAGCACCATTGCACCTATCGGGAACCAGGAGAAGAGGCCGGAAGCCTCAGCTGTAGGCATGTTGAGGTTTGTCTCAAGCATTCCGGTTGCAAATTTCTGGAAAGGGAAAATAGCCGAATAATACAATACGCAAAGTCCTGCAACAATGAGGAAGGTCTTGCTGGTGAAGAGCTTGCCAATGTCGCTCACCTTGAACTGCTCCTCAGGCTCATCAGATGCAACCTCTCCAAGTTGTGCATCCAGCTTCTTGTCCATGAAAGTGAATATCGTATATGTGAGCAGGCCTATCATAAGCAGTATTGTACAGAAGAGTACAGGGGTAACCACTGTAGGCATTGCCTCGTTTGCCCAGGTTGAAAGATAAGGAGAGAGGCGGAAAACCGCAGCAACGCCAAGGCGTGCAATTGCCATCTCAAGACCCATTGCCAGGGCCATCTCCTTCCCTTTGAACCATTTTGCAATGGCCTTTGAAACGGTAACTCCACCCATCTCAACTCCGCAGCCGAAAATCATGAATCCCAGGGATGCCAGTTTGGCAGTGGCAGGGAAACTTGTCCAGAAGGAATCAAGGAACCTGTAAAGGGCGCACTCAGGGGTGAACAGGTCACTTATTGCATAAAGCTTTATTGATGCACCTATTACCATTACGGCTCCCGACAGGATACCGGTAAAGCGGATGCCCATCTTGTCCAGGATGATTCCTGCAAAGATGAGGAAGAATGCAAATACATTAAGGAAATACTCTGAGCTGCAGAATGTGCCGTAGGTCTCTGCAGACCAGCCCTTGCTTGTCTCAAGAAGGGTGGACAGGGGAGACAGCACATCTACGAACATGTATGCAAAGAACATCATCAATGCAATGAGCACCAATGCTGTCCAGCGGATTACGCCGTTGTCGTTCAGCAGTTTTTGTGTTTTGGTCATTATAATTGTAGCTTTTTTGTGATTAATCAGGATCTCAAATAATTAAGCAAGTTATGCATTTTGCCGAAAAAATCCAAAAAAATTAAATTTTACCATATTCCAAATATGTTGTAACTTGGCACAGTTTTTACATTTGTAGGATTGTGGATATACTGAAAAATATAAATTCTCCTAAGGATATAAAGGGGTTTTCCATCCCTGAGCTGGCCGCTCTCTGCGGTGAGGTGAGGGAATATATGGTGGAGTGCTGCTCAAAGAATCCGGGACACCTGGGAGCGAGTCTGGGGGCTGTGGAGCTGGCGGTGGCATTGCATTATGTATATGATACCCCAAAGGACAAGCTTGTGTGGGATGTGGGGCATCAGGCGTATGCCCACAAGATTATTACCGGCAGGAGGGATGCTTTTGTGGAGAACAGGAAGATGGGAGGTTTGAGCGGTTTTCCAAAGATGGCAGAGAGTGAGTATGACTCTTTTGGGGCAGGACATACTTCCGTATCAATCTCGGCTGCGCTCGGCATTGCAGAGGCGGCCAGGATAAAGGGGGAGGAGATGAAGGTTGTGGCGGTGATAGGGGACGGGGCCATGACAGGCGGGCTGGCGTTTGAGGGGCTCAACAATGCCGGTGCGCTCAAGTCTGATATTCTTGTAATCCTGAATGACAACCAGATTTCAATAGACAAGAATGTGGGGGCGCTGCACAATTATCTTGTGAAGATCTCCGTATCCCCAGTGTATAACAGGATAAAGAACAGAATCTGGAGAGTGGCGGGCAACGGCAGGCTGCGTAAGCTCATGCAGAAGTTTACCCTCAGTACAAAGCTGGCGTTCATGAAGAGCGGATCCGTTTTCCAGGGGCTTGGCTTCAGGTATTTCGGTACAATTGACGGCAATGATATGGGGGAGCTGGTAACTACCCTCTCAAACCTTAAGGGGATAAAGGGGCCCAAGTTGCTCCATATCCGTACCGTGAAGGGGAAGGGATACGGTCCGGCTGAGCAGGAGCAGAGCGTATGGCATGCCCCGGGTAAGTTTGATGTGGTTACAGGCGAGAGAAAGCTCTCTTCAAGGGCTCCGCTCAAGTATCAGGACATTTTCGGCAAGACGCTTGTGGAACTGGCAGGTATGGACAGCAGGATAGTGGGCATAACCCCGGCAATGGCCTCGGGATGCTCGCTTACATATATGATGGAGAAGTATCCGTCCAGGACTTACGATGTGGGGATTGCAGAGCAGCACGCGGTGACATTCTCAGCCGGACTTGCCGCAAACGGGCTCCTTCCGTTCTGCAACATCTATTCCACATTCATGCAGAGGGCTTATGACAGCATAATTCATGATGTGGCATTGCAGAATCTGAAGGTAGTGTTCTGCTTGGACAGGGGAGGGATAGTGGGAGAAGACGGCGCAACTCACCACGGCGCCTTTGATCTGGCCTATCTGCGCCCCATACCTAACATTACAATAGCAGCACCAATGAATGAGGTTGAACTGAGGAACATGCTCTATTCGGCAACATTGCCTGAGTACGGCATCACTGCAATCAGGTATCCGAGGGGAAATTCTGAAGGCTTGGACTGGGAAAAGGAATTCCAGTTCGTGGAGCCTGGCAAGGGTGTTGTGGCCAGAGACGGTGAAGGGGTGGCTGTGCTTTCACTCGGCACTGTCGGGAACAGGGTGGCGGAAGCTGTGGTGAAGGCAAATGCAGCGGGAGTGAGTCCCCTGCATATAAATATGAGGTTCCTCAAGCCTCTTGATGCGGATATGGTGGCCATGGCCTGCAGCAGGTGCCACACTATAATTACAGTGGAGGACGGTGCGGTTATGGGAGGACTTGCAAGTGCGGTTTCAGAATATGTTTCTGCCAATGCACCTCATGTGAAGGTGGTTTCCCTGGGTATGCCGGACAGGTTCATTGAACAGGGGACGGTTGATGAGCTGATTTCTTTATGCGGTTATAACGTTGATAATATTTATGATAGCATAATTGCAGCTGCAGGGAAGTGAAATTTTTTAGATTTTTTTTTAAAAAAGTTTGGTAGATAAAAACAAATCGCATATCTTTGCAATCCCAAACGAAAAGAAACCCTCTGAAGGGTGATTGAGTAAGGGACTTTGACATTTTGCCGATGTAGCTCAGTTGGCCAGAGCAGCTGATTTGTAATCAGCTGGTCGGGGGTTCGAATCCCTCCATCGGCTCCAAGTTTTTTGAAAATACAAATAATGGGGAGATACCAAAGTGGCCAACTGGGGCAGACTGTAAATCTGCTGGCGCACGCCTTCGTAGGTTCGAATCCTGCTCTCCCCACTATTTTTGTATTCAAACGTATGCGGAAGTAGCTCAGTCGGTAGAGCATCAGCCTTCCAAGCTGAGGGTCGCGGGTTCGAACCTCGTCTTCCGCTCCAGTTTAAAAGCCAGTGTAGCTCAGGGGTAGAGCGCTTCCTTGGTAAGGAAGAGGTCACGAGTTCAAATCTCGTCACCGGCTCTATAAGTGTGTAAAATATTCAATTATTAAATTTTATTATTATGGCAAAAGAAACTTTTAAGAGGGAAAAACCTCACGTTAACATTGGTACTATCGGCCACGTTGACCACGGTAATACAACTTTGACAGCTGCAATTAAAACTGTACTTGCTAAGGCTGGTCTTTCAGAGCTTCGTTCATTCGACTCTATCGACACCGCTCCAGAGGAGAAAGAGCGTGGTATCACCATCAACACTGCTCACGTTGAGTATCAGACAGCTACCCGTCACTACGCTCA
>JAFUMO010000041.1 GCA_017482565.1 Bacteroidales bacterium
ATAGTTACGGCCGCCGTTTACCGGGGCTTCAATTCAGCGCTTCTCTTTCGATGACGCCCCCTCTTAACCTTCCGGCACCGGGCAGGTGTCAGGCCTTATTCTTCATCTTGCGATTTTGCAAAGCCATGTGTTTTTGTTAAACAGTCGCCTGGGCCATTTCTCTGCGCCCTCATCACTGAGGGTCCCCTTATCCCGAAGTTACGGGGTAAACTTGCCGAATTCCTTAGCCATGATTCACTCGAGCACCTGAGGATTCTCTCCTCACCCACCTGTGTCGGTTTACGGTACGGGCTGTATGTAACTTATCGAGTCGAAGATTTTCTTGGAAGTCCGTTTACCGCATCTATCCGCTAACCCGAAGGCTCGCGGTACTGTCACACATCAGCATCAACTAGCTCTTAACCTGTTGATTTACCTACGTGCTTCAACGCACTATTCCGTCAGTGCGCGTGCGTGTCACCTCTCCGTCTCTCCTATCCAATACATACAGGTAACGGAATATTAACCGTTTGTCCATCGACCTTACCTCTCGGCTCAGCCTTAGGTCCCGACTTACCCTGATCCGATTAACGTTGTTCAGGAAACCTTGGGTTTTCGGTGTGCAGGTTTCTCGCCTGCATTGTCGTTACTTATGCCTACATTTTCTTTTCCAGTCGCTCCAACCAACCTCACAGTTGATCTTCAGCGCCGGCTGGAATGCTCCCCTACCACTCTTTCAGAGTCCATAGCTTCGGCTATATGCTTGATGCCCGTTTATTATCCACGCTCAGTCGCTCGACTAGTGAGCTGTTACGCACTCTTTAAATGAATAGCTGCTTCCAAGCTAACATCCTAGCTGTCTAAGCAACCGAACATCGTTCTCTCAACTTAGCATATCATTGGGGGCCTTAGCTGTTGGTCTGGGCTCTTTCCCTCTCGCCACCGGACATTAGCACCCGGCGACTCACTCCCGTCCATCACTTGCACGCATTCGGAGTTTGTCAGGATTTGATAGGCGGTGAAGCCCTCGCATCCTATCAGTAGCTCTACCTCATGCAAGCTAAAACGAGGCTGTCCCAAAAGACATTTCGGGGAGTACGAGCTATCTCCCAGTTTGATTAGCCTTTCACCCCTACCCTCAGCTCATCCAAATCCTTTTCAACGGAAACTGGTGCGGTCCTCCAGAACCTGTTACGGTTCCTTCAACCTGGCCAAGGGTAGATCACAAGGTTTCGCGTCTACTCCCACCGACTAAGCGCCCTGTTCAGACTCGCTTTCGCTTCGGCTCCGCACCTGAAGTGCTTAACCTCGCCGGTGAGAAGTAACTCGTAGGCTCATTATGCAAAAGGCACGCCGTCATCCCTTACGGGACTCCGACCGCTTGTAAGCGAACGGTTTCAGGTTCTATTTCACCCCGTTGTTCACGGTGCTTTTCACCTTTCCTTCACAGTACTGGTACACTATCGGTCTTCTGGTCGTATTTAGCCTTGCGGGATGGTCCCCGCGGATTCAGACAGGATTCCTCGTGTCCCGCCCTACTCAGGAGTACTCTAACTTTACATGAATTTACGTGTACGGGAATGTCACCCTCTACGTCCGGCCTTTCCAGACCTTTCCACTTGATCATGTATCGTATATTGAGGTCCTACAACCCCGACATTGCCGCAACAACGTCGGTTTAGGCTATTTCCATTTCGCTCGCCACTACTCTGGAAATCGATATTTCTTTCTTTTCCTGCGGATACTTAGATGTTTCAGTTCTCCGCGTTGGCTCTCTTATGCAGAGTGACAGGTCTTCAACCTGCCGGGTTGTCCCATTCGGATACGTGCGGATCAAGTCCTGTTTGCAGATCCCCGCACTTTTTCGCAGCTTACCGCGTCCTTCATCGCCGCCAGAAGCCAAGGCATCCTCCGTTCGCCCTTTGTAACTTCTCTTGTTGTGAATCATTCCTACAAATTTAAATTCGCAGAAATGTTATTCTTGCTCTATGAAAAAGCAGTCCCTAATTTCTTTCGATTTTACAGACTATCTTTTCTGATTTTTTACCTCTATCTTTTCTCTCTCATTACTTCAATGAACTGTCCGTTGTTTCTCAAACGGGTTGCAAAGGTAAGGACTTTTTTTGAAGTTCCAAATTTTTCTACAAAATTTTTCAAAAAAATCACTTTTTCCCTCCTCTGCGGGCTTAAAAGGTGGTTAAAATGGCTTTTTTGAGTGAATTTGTCGGGAAGAAAAGGATATAAACCGTATATTTGGGTATATAAACATATATGGTATGAAAAGGTTCTTTACTGCAATTCTGCTTATGGCAGCCCTTCAGGCAGGGGCTCAGAATACAAAAGTTGTTGCCCATAGAGGGTACTGGGATACCCAGGACAATGCCCAAAATTCAATAACCGCACTCAAGGCTGCCCAGGAGATTCCGGTTTACGGTAGTGAATTTGACGTGAACATGACAGCAGACGGTGTGCTGGTGGTCAGCCACGGGCCAAAGTTGGAGGAGATTCCGGATGTGCAGAAGGCCACATATGACCAGGTGAAGAGAGTGAGGCTGAAGAATGGGGAGAAGGTTCCTACCCTCCGGAAATTCCTTAAAGAGGGGCGCAAGGGGGACATCAAGCTGATTTTTGAGCTGAAGGTGCACCCCGCCGGTGAGATTGAGGACGAGGCGGTGAGAAAATCCGTACACATGATAAAGCGGATGAAACTGGAGGACCAGACAGAGTTCATCTCCTTCAGCCTTGAGGCATGCAGGCAGTTTGCCAGGCTTATGCCGGGTGCAATGGTACAGTACCTCAACGGAAAAATTCCTCCAAAAGAGCTTAAGAAGATGGGGATAATGGGTCTGGACTACCACCATTCAAACTTTACCCGGCATCCTGAGTGGGTAAAGGAGGCACATGACCTTGGGATGATTGTGAATGTATGGACAGTGAACAAGGAGGAGCTGATGCAGAAGATGATAGACCTTGGGGTGGATTTCATCACCACTGATGCTCCTGAGACAGCACTCAAGCTTATTGATAAAAGCAAATAAAGAAAAGAGGGTGACTCAAAAGGTGGAAATTTAAGGCTTGCACAGGTGAGGAAACCGGAGTTTACTTAGGTAAATGAGGATTTCCGAGGCAAGCGTAACGCAAAATTTACCCTTTTGAGTCACCCTCTTTCTTCTACTCAGCGGCATACAGGCTGATGATGTTCAGCACCACCTCCTGGGCCTTCTCCATGCTCTGCAGCGGCAGATACTCCAGCTTGCCGTGGAAATTGTGGCCGCCTGCAAAGATATTAGGGCAAGGGAGCCCCATGAATGAGAGGCGGGCACCGTCTGTACCGCCACGGATAGGCTGTACCATAGGCTTGATGCCGGCCATCTCCATTGCCTTGATTGCCTTCTCCACAATATGGTAGTGTGGCTCAACCTCCTCACGCATGTTGTAGTACTGGTCCTTCAGTTCCAGGGTTGCAGTCCCCTCACCGTATTTTGCATTTATGAAATCAACCACCTGGGTGATGAGCTTTTTCTTCTGCTCGAACTTATGCATGCTGTGGTCCCTTATTATATATTGTACGGAAGCCTGCTCAACCGCCCCGTTTATACCTATAATATGGAAGAATCCCTCGTACCCCTGTGTGAACTCAGGTCTCTGCTGTACAGGAAGCATTCCGTTAAGCTCCATTGCAATGATGATGGCATTTATCATCTTGCCCTTGGCATAGCCAGGGTGCACGTTCCTACCCTGGATATGTATCTTGGCAGAGGCTGCATTGAAGTTCTCGTACTCAAGTTCCCCTATCTGCCCGCCATCCATTGTATAGGCATATTTTGCACCGAACTTCTCCACATCAAACTTGTCAACCCCGCGTCCGATCTCCTCATCAGGGGTAAAGCCTATCTTTATCTCGCCATGCTTGAACTCCGGATGCTCCACAATGTACTCCACTGCGCTCATGATCTCCGCAACACCGGCCTTGTCATCGGCTCCCAGGAGGGTTGTACCGTCTGTAGTGATGAGGGTCTGCCCCTTGTATTGCTTTATCTCAGGAAAATCAGCAACCGGAATCTTTATGCCAAGCGCCTCATTGAGGACCACATCCTCACCGTCATAGTTCTCAATTATCTGCGGCCTGATATCCTTGCCGCTGGCATCGGGAGCCGTATCCACATGGGCAATGAATCCCACAGCAGGAACCTCCTTGTCCAGATTTGAAGGGATGGTTGCCATCACATAGCCCCACTCATCCAGAGTGGCCTTCACTCCCATTGCATTCAGCTCATCTGCAAGCATCCTCAGCAGATCCAGCTGGCATGCAGTGCTGGGCTGAGTATCACTCTCATCATTTGAGGTGGTCTCAACTGCCACATATCTCAAAAATTTATCCAATATCTTTTCCATAGTATCTTTTAATGAAGTTAAAACAAAAGTAATCCCATGCTCATGAATATCATTCCGGAGATCACACCTATGATTGCCACATGGTGTTCCCCATAGCTCTCCGCTGTAGGAAGCAGCTCATCAAGGGAGATATAGACCATAATCCCCGCAACAGCAGCAAGCACACAGGCCAGCAGTGCAGGGGAAAGCACCTGCCTGAGCAGTATATAGCCCAAAAGTCCCCCCAAAGGTTCCGCTATTCCCGACAATGTTGAATACCCCACTGCCCTCCACTTCCTGTGGGTTGCATAATATATAGGTATGGCAACCGCAATCCCCTCCGGGATATTGTGCAGTGCTATAGCCACGGCTATGCTTATACCAAGTTCGGTATTCTCCATTGCCGTGATGAATGTGGCAAGCCCCTCGGGAAAGTTATGCACCGCTATCACCAGGGCCGAAAAGATTCCGAGCCTCAGGAGCTTCCCTTTCCCCTTCTCTCCTGTGGATGCCCCACCTGCCTGCGAAGGCTGGAGAGGTGCTTCTTCGTCGGGAGAAAAAGTGAGGACAGCCTTGTGCCCCCCAACTGCCTCCTCATGCACCTGTATGGTCATGGAGTTTACCTCATGGGGGTTGTTCTCCTCAGGAACAAGATTGTCTATCAGGGCAATGAGGGCCATCCCTCCGAAAAAGGCCAGGAGGGTGTAGAAGAGCCCCGGCTTGTCCCCGAACTCCAGCACCAGCGAGTGCCTTGCCTCCTGGAACAGCTCCACCAGGGAGATGAGGATCATCACACCTGCCGAGAACCCCAGCGTGGCACAGAGGAACTTGGGGCTGAACCTCTTCACAAAAAGTATCATTGCCCCCCCAATGCCGGTAGCCATACCTGCAATGAGGGTGAGCAATAGAGCCGTTATGATATTCCCTTCAAACATTATTTCTTATCCTCTTTCATTGAAGCGTAGATGAGGTATGCAATGATGAGCAGATATGCAATGATTGCAACATACTGCGCACCTGCTGACTCCTGCCATCCGCTTGCAAGGAGATTCACTCCGCAGAACCTCATGATGGCACTTACAACACCCATGAGGGCTCCGCCTGCAATGAAACCGCTGGCAAGAAGGGTACCCTTCTCTGTGCGTGCCTTGTTCACACTCTCATCCTTGCTCCTGCTGCCTACGAACCATGCTATACCACCACCAACAAGGAGAGGGAGGTTAAGTTCAAGCGGGATGAACATACCAAGTGCAAATGCCAATGCAGGAACCTTGAATGCAGTAAGGACTATTGCAAGCACCGCACCCACTCCGTAAAGGAGCCAAGGGGCATTTCCGCCGCTCATCAGAGGCTCAATCACGGCTGCCATTGCATTTGCCTGAGGAGCCACAAGGGCATCAGGGCCTGTAAAGCCGTATGTATCATTCAGCACCATCATCACACCGCCAACTGTAGCAGCCGCAACCAGGGTGCCCAAGAATTTCCAGCTCTCCTGCTTTGCAGGGGTTGTACCAATCCAGTAGCCTATCTTCAGGTCTGTAATGAATGCTCCTGAAACAGAAAGGGCTGTACACACAACACCACCTATGATGAGGGCAGCTGTCATGCCGGCTGTACCGGTAAGGCCGCTGGCAACAAGGATAACCGAACCCAGGATGAGGGTCATGAGGGTCATTCCGCTCACAGGGTTTGTACCTACAATTGCAATTGCATTTGCCGCAACTGTTGTAAACAGGAAGGCAATCACACCTACAGTAACAAGGGCAATGATTGCATGCTTGATGTTGCTTACCACTCCAAGCTGGAAGAACAGGAATGTGACTGCAAGGGTAAGGAGGATACCGAACACAATAATCTTCATTGAGATATCCTTCTGTGTCCTTGCAACTTTTGCACCGTCACCCTTCTTGCCGCCGAACTCCTGCACAGCCAGGCCGAATGCAGACTTTATTATTCCCGACGATTTTATAATGCCTATCACACCGGCAGCCGCAATGCCTCCGATACCTATATGGCGTGCATAATTTGAGAAGATTGTCTCGGCACTCATGGCACCCATATTGGCGAACTCAGTACCCATAATGGTAACGCCCTCTGCACCGAAGCAGAGGTTGAGTACAGGGACAATGAAGAACCATACCAGGAATGAACCGCAGCAGATGATGAACGCATACTTGAGACCGATGATATATCCGAGACCCAGGACAGCAGCGCCCACATTCAGCTTGAGCACCACCTTTGCCTTGTCTGCTATTGCCTCACCGAAAGGAAGCACCCTTGTAGTGAAGGTCTCCGCCCACCAGCCGAAAGTGGATACGATGAAATCATATATACCACCGATAAGTCCGCTTACAAGGAGAAGCTTTGCACCGTTTCCGCCTGTCTCACCGCTCACCAGCACCTGTGTGGTTGCGGTAGCCTCAGGGAAAGGATACTTGCCGTGCATGTCACTCACAAAATATTTCCTGAACGGAATGAGGAAGAGGATACCCAATACACCTCCCAAAAGTGAGCTCATGAACACCTTGAAGAAATCCACAGTAAGCTCAGGATACTTTGCCTGCAGGATATAGAGTGCAGGGAGGGTAAAGATTGCACCCGCCACAATTGCACCCGAGCAGGCACCTATTGACTGGATGATCACATTCTCACCCAAGGAATTTTTTCTCTTCAATGCTCCCGACAGGCCTACGGCAATGATTGCAATAGGGATTGCCGCCTCAAACACCTGCCCCACCTTAAGGCCGAGATAGGCTGCAGCCGCAGAGAAGATGATTGTCATTACAAGACCCAAGGAGACGCTCCAAGCATTCACCTCCGGATAGACTTTGTTTGGAGAGAGTATAGGCTCATACTTCTCCCCCGGCCTGAGCTCCCTTGCCGCATTCTCGGGCAAACCAGTTGTTTTAATCTCTGTATTCTCCATATTATAAAATTTTAAGTAATTTCATTAAGCCCGTTTAACTTTCCAACGGACACGCCATATACAATTCTCATAAGAATGGCTCAAAATGCTGAATATTCCAATCTTCCCTGTATTCTCAACATGATCCCCGGCACAGGCACACGCATCGTAATCACCAACCCTCACAATCCTTAAAGTGTCTGTGGCATTTTTAGGAAGCTTGCTCAAATCTACTATGTGGGCAGCCTCTGCCTGTGTCATATATTCTACAGTAACAGGAAGATTCTTCCCGATAACTTCATTTACAGCAGCCTCTATTGCAGCAATCTGTTCTGTAGAAGGCTCCTGCATAAGCTGATAATCACACTTGCTCTTCTTTCTCTCAATATGTGCGTTCCTTGAACGGGGGCACCCGAACATCTTTACCATAGTAGCATTAAGAATATGCTCTGCGGTATGCATAGGAGGGTATTCCTTTTTGTTATGTTCATTTATTTGTATCTCCTGCTCCATTATTTATTATTTTGATTTATAAGATTTACAACAAGTTTTACTATAATATCCTTTTCTTCAGAACGGCTTTCTGCTATCATCAGTGTTAAAGCAACCAGTGTATTGTCCGCAATTCGTTTCTTGCCTTCTTCATTATATAGAATACCATTCTTCTCCATAAACCAAAGGAATAGCATTGCTGCAATGCGTTTATTTCCGTCGCTGAAAGAATGGTTCTTTACAACCAGATATAATAACATTGCCGCTTTCTCCTCAACACTTGGGTACAAATCTTCGCCATCCCAGGTCTGATAAATTTGACCAATTGAACTTTTGAATGAGCCGTCTTTTTCGTTGGCAAATAATGCACTGCCTCCGAATTTAGGTTTAAGGCGATTTATGGCCTCCATTGCATTTTCGTAGGTTACCCTAAAGCGTTCTTCCTTAGTGGTATTCTTTATTTCAACCTGCTGATAGTCATAACGGTCAAGAGTATCAAGAGCATAAACATAATCGCTAATTACAGATAACAGTTCTTTTGATTGCTCTCCGCTCAGTTGCTCTTGCGAATGTACGGTGTGTGCAAGCAGGCGGACAACATCCTTGAGTTCGTTATAATGTTCTATTTTTATTTTGTCATTAATGGCATAACCTTTAATGAGATACTCCTTTAGTATTCTGTTTGCCCATATACGGAATTGTGTACCACGAATGGAATTAACTCTATAACCGACCGAGATTATCATATCAAGGTTATAAAATGGGATTTCGCGTGTTACATTACGTGTTCCCTCAATCCTAACTTGTGCAATTTTTGCACAGGTTGAATTTTCTTCCAATTCACCTATCTTATAGATATTTTTAATATGGCGCAATATAGATGTCCTATCTGTATCAAACAATAAAGCCATTTGGCTTTGTGAAAGCCATACTGTGTCATTCTCCAACTTTACATCAAGCAAAACATGATTATCCTCTGTTACATATATCATAATAGAGGATGCGTTATGCTCATTAATTTGTATCTCCTGCTCCATAGTTTACAAATATACTGAACCTTATTGATACCAACGTCATAAACCAACAAAAAAGAAGTGATATATCAGATAGACGGAGGGGTAGCCACTCCAAAGACGTAGTTATCAATAACTTCAAGGCCTGGGACGAATTCCTGCCCAAGGAAGCCGCCCAGATCTTTTTCTGTTATCAGCTCCCTGTAATACTTCATATAGATATTGGCCAGAGGGTAATAGCTCCAGTGCCATTTTTCCTCATTGTATCCGGTTGTGCGCTTGCCGCTGCCTGGTTCACCCTTCTCTGTATAAGGCTGGTAGAAGCCGAACTTGTGTGCATTCCCGCAGAGCCACTCATATGTCCTTCTCCCCTCCTCCGAGTTCCAGTACTCCAGTTTTGGGGAGTTGAAATCAAGGTCTGTCCCCCAATGGTGGCGGGAAGTGCCGCACATAGAGTTGTAGCGGAGTATGCTTCTTGCCCTATCCACCCCTTTTGCCACACTGCTTTTTTGCCATTTCTGCTCCCAGATATACCTCTGTACCCAGAAATTCCTGGATGCCGATGTGGCGGTAAGCTTCACCCCATCCTGCAATGCCGCCTCCCTCATTTTCAGGAATGCTTCAAGTGTCCTTTTCTGAATAAAGTTATTGGGCCTGCGCAATACTGTATATGCAGGTGCTATCTCTACAAAATTTGTATCCTTCTCAAAATGTGTCTTTCCCAGAAGGAACTCCCTTGTAGGGGCTGCCGCTCCCTCCACCTGCTGTGCAGTCACAGGGTCAACCGCCAGTAACACTATATATAAAAAAAATAAAAACCTCTTCATGAAGCAAAGATAATGCTTTACCGCATCCTTGCAAAAGCGGGCATGACAAATACCAGGGCCAGCATTGAGAAGAGCAGTCCGCTCATGGTGCCAATGGCAAAGGCGAACCAGAACACCTCTTCCGGTCCGTCCATAAGGAACGGGATGAGTCCCAGCACCGTGGAAACCACAGTAAGGGAGATGGGTACAATCTTGTTGTTGAAGGCCCGCAGGTAAACCTGAAGGGCTCTCTTCTTCCCGACAGAGCCATCAGCCACAGCCTTCCCCGCAGCAGCATCCACATCCCCTGCAAGCATCCCTCCATACTGATGCAGGATATAAATCCCCGCATTCACCACCAGGCCGCTGAGCATGATGAGGGAGGCATAGCCACCCTGATCAAAGCTCCAGCCGGTGAGGCCGAACACCAGAAATACCCCAATGAAGGAGAGAGGAATGAGCCCTATGATAACCAACGGCAGCAGCAGTGATTCAAACAGTACGGCACACATAAAGAAGATGATTGCAATTACCAGCAACAGCATCCAGATATTATTAGAGTCATCAAATGTCCCGTAGCTCCAAGCCTGTTTCTTTGCCTTAAACCCCACCGGCAGCACAGATGTATTCATCCTCTCAATTTCCTTATCAATAAGCATGTTGGCCTGTTCTACCTGCCCAAGGTATCCGAAAGCTACCGCCATCTGATACTCCTGATCCTTCTTGTATATCTCCATTCCGGAATCCCTCTTGCTGATGGAGCCCAACTGGGAGAACTTTATCCCCTCTCCACCCACCTGCACATATTCGTTCTGCAGGTTCCACACATCAAAACTCTCCTTCCCCTTGCTCTGTACGATAATGTCTGTCCGCACCCCATCCTTATAATAGGTACCGGCCTTCTGGGCATACAGCTGCTCCTGCAGGGCAGAATAGGCATCAGCGGCCGATATGTCATAAAGAGCCATTGTATTCCTGTTGTAATCGATATAATACTCACTCTGTCTTTGGGCACCCCAATTTGTACTGGTAAGTATCTCCGCATTGTTTACTCTGCGATTCTGCTGTAAGGATGCCATAAGCTCCTGACAATAGCCATATACCTTATCAAAATTATACCCGCTCACCACAATCCTATAATTGGCAAAAGTGGAGCTTATATTGTTATTGAACCCGTGTTCATCAATTCCGTATACCCTCCAGTTGGCCCCGCCATAATCCACCGCCTTGGAGATGACCTCATCCTTGAGCAGCAGCGGGAACCCGGTGTTCTCCACATCTTCCCTGAAAGTAACTACAATAGTAGCGTTGGAAGCACTTGAAATGCTGGTTCTGAACATCTCTATCTCCTCAAACTGGGAAAGGTAATTTTCCATAAACAGCACAATCTCATTCAGCTGATGGATTGTACACCCCTGAGGCAGTGAGGCATTTATATACAGGTTGGGCCTGTTCAGGGAGCGGTAGAAATTTCCTTTGGAGTTCTCCTTAAAGTAATAGAGGCTCCCACCAAAGCTCATCACCAGAAGCACCAGCAATACCCACCTCCACCTGCGGGCAAAGGTAATGTACCTGCCGTAGAACCTGCTGAGCCGGGCAATCCTCCGCCTCTCCCTGAAGGTGCTTCGTCCCTGCCTCTCCCTTACATCAAATTTCTCCACAAGGGCCGGAATCAGCAACATTGCAATGAGGAGCGAAACCGACAGGTTTATCATTATCACCGACGCAAAATCCCTCAGTACAAGCTGCTGCTCCTGTGGCAACAAGAATATCACCATAAGGGAGCCTATGCTGGTGAGTAGCGCCGCCAGTATTGCCAGGAACACCTTCCTGTTGCGCCAGTAGCTGTAGTGGGCCACCATAATTATGGAGGTGTCTATCACTATTCCAAAAGAGGTGGTGATGCCGGCCATAGTATAGATATGTATCTCTATCCCAAACAGCACATAGAATATGAATGCTATGAGGATGTTGGCCAGCAGTGAACCGGCAATCACAAGCAGGTACTTCAAGCTCCGGCTCACCGCAAAAACAAACAGCAGCAATATGGCCAGTGACAGAACAGTCCTTCGTACAATTTTATTTATCTCCTGCTGGATCTCAACGGATATGTCACTCACCGCAAGGGCAGAGAAATTGTCGGGAAAAGCCTCCTGCAACCGGGCCATCTTCTCCTTTACCGCGTTGCACGCCTTTACGGTGTTGGCCCCTTTCTGCGGATAAATAGTTATATTTATGGTATTGAGGCCGTTGAGCCTGTAGTATCGGGTTGGAAGGCTCTCCTTGTACTCCACTGAGCATACGTCCCCCACACGGATAATCTTCCCGTTGCTGCTCCTTAGAGGTATGGAGGCCAGTTCATCTGAAGAGAAATTATTCGTCAGGAGGATTCCTGTCTGGTCCACACTTCCCACAAGGTTATAGTCAGACACAAATCCCCTCACTGCCGCAACCAGTTCCCCAATGGAGACCCCAAGTGCCCTCATCTGCTGCGGATCAAACTCCAGCCTCTGGTAAAATGGTGTGGCTCCCGACAGTTCTACAGAGCTTATCCCCTCAACCAGTGAGAGTTCCTTAACAATAAACTCCTGGGCATACTGCTCAATCTGCTGGGTTGGAAGCTCTGAATTTATGGTATATGTTAGAATTGGATCCACATTGCTGCCCCCGGTGGCCACAGAAATATTAGGATATGATACCCCGTCGGGAAGCTTGTTGTATGTCTGGCGGAGCAGGGTGGCTATCTGGAACCTTATCTGCTCAATCTGCTCCTTGTCCTTGAGGGTTACATTTATCCTTCCCCACTCCTTGTAGGAGGTGGATTCCACTCCCTTCACTCCGCTTATGGAGACTATAAGCCCCTCTAAGCGGGATGTAACCTCACTCTCCACCAGTTTGGCCGGGGCCCCGTTCCAGGCGTAGCTCACACTCAGCTCACCCTCCTTCTGCGACGGGGAGTACTGCAGGTTCAAAAGGGGAACCATACCTGCACCTACAATTGTAAGTACGGCAAACACAAGTATCACTGAGAATGCAGGGAGGCGGTTCATATTCTTTCAGTTTTTCTTCCCGACAGGTTTATAAATGTTGTAATATAGCACCGGAATGAAGAAGATACTCACGGCTGTTCCCACAACCATACCCCCTATGAGGGCCAGGGAGAGGGGGAACTGCAGGTCAGCACCCATATTGCCTCTGACTAAGAACGGCGCAATGGCCAGTATGGTGGTGAGGGAGGTCATAAGGATTGGGCTGAGCCTCCTGTTTCCGGCAACTATAATTGCCCGCAACAGGGAGTACTGTTTGCGCAGGCGGTTGATGGTATCTACCTTAAGGATGGAGTCATTGATGATTATACCGCACATCACCACTATTCCAATCATAGACATAAGGTTTATCCCCGCCCCGCAGATCCACAGCAGAAGAAGTGCACCTGTAAGGTCCGCCACAATCTCCGAGAGGATGATGAGTGGCTGTACCAGTGATTCAAACTGGGCGGCCAGGATGAAGTAGAGCAGCAGCAGGGAGATGACAAGGATAATGGCCAGCTCCCCAATCATTGAGCGGCTGGTGTAGTATCCTCCGGCAAACTCCACTGCAAACTCATCGGTGGAGAGGATGGTCTCCTTTATGGCTTTTTCAACTGCAGGAATCCGGTTGTCGGGAACATTTATGTTCAAAGGGTAATAGTCTCCGTCCCTTCCCTGTACAATGTTCTTGAGGTCCCTTACCCTCCGCTCCTTGAGAACATACGAGAGGGGTATCTCTGCCCCTTGTGAGTTCTTTACCGTAACGGTCAGCAGGTCTTTCTGCTCCCCCGCATCACCTATCACCACCGGGGTGGAGAATGAGCCCTGCTTTATGGAGAAGAGGGTGTTCTCTTTGGTGGCGGTGCTCAGGGCCTGGTAAATTGCCCCATAGTTCAGATTGTACAGGGCCATCTGCTCCGGTTGGGTAATCAGGAGTATCTGCTCCTGCCACAGCACCGGCTCTATATATACCTGTGGCAGCCTCTCCTTAATCTGCTGCAGTACACTGTTCAACTGGTCCGGCTGCAGGGATTTGGAATCCTTGCGGCTGATCATTGCCACAAGGGGGGCCTCGTTGTCGGCAAAAATGGTGTTGAAGATATTGGATGACTCCTCAGACCCGGTTGTGGCCTGCGGGTAATTCTCCTGGACCCTCTGCTGGAGGATTCTCTCCACCTGCGCAAGATCATTGGGAGTATGGGCATCTATATAACATTTTACCTGGGACGGGGTTATGTCTCCCGAATGGGATAGGAGGAAATCCTGCTTCCCTATCAGAAGGTCATAATGGGCAATGTGCTCCTCCAGCCCCTCCAGTATCTTAAGGCATCTGGCACGGCTCTCCTCAAGGGTTAGGGAGGCATTCCAGTCTATGTTCAGGATTATGTCCTTATGGGTAATTGGGGGAAGTTTGCTCTTCTCCAATACCCCGTAGAACAGGAATGTTCCGGCAATAAGGGCAAAGAAGATTCCCCAGGCAGTCTTCTGGTGTCTGAGGGTCCATTTGAGCCCTTTCTCATACCCGTAATCTATGCGGTCCAGAATTGATTTTTTCTTCCTTGCGGATTCTCGCCCCAACCCACTTGGGGCAAAACGCTCCTGCCTCCTGTACAGCTGCCAGTAGTAGACCGGAATAACCAGTACCGCCACAAACAGGGAGGTGAACAGGGCCATTGTAACTGCCATTGCCTGGTCATAGAACAGTGCTCCGGAGATGCCGCTGAGGAAAATGAGCGGCACAAATACCGAGCAGGTGGTGAGCACCGAACTGAGCATTGGGGCTATCACCTCTTTTGTGGCCTCCACAACAGCTTCCTTAAGGGTGCTGCCGCGCTGCCAGTACTGGGTGATGTTGTCTATTACAATAATTGAGTTGTCCACCATCATACCCAGGCCCAGAATGAGTCCGGAAAGGGAGATGATGTTTATGCTTATCCCCAGCAGGTAGAGCAGCAGCAGTGACACCACCAACGAAAGGGGGATGGTAATCATAACCAGCAGCGGAGAGCGGTAATCCCTCATGAAGAGGAATATCACCAGCACCGCCAGGATTGCTCCCACAAGGATATTGGATTTTAGGTTGTCAATTGAGTAATCCAACAGCTCGGTCTGGTTGCGGGTTACGGTAAACTCTATGTGCGGGTACTCTTTCCGGAAATTCTCTGAAAGTTCCTCCAGAGAACCCTTCAGTGCCGCCATCTGTGCATCCGACTGCTTTATCACAGCCATAGTGATTGCCCACTCGCTCCCCTGCTGCACCATTCCGTGGGCCTCCTGAGGCACCTCGCTCACCTTGGCGAGCTCCCCAAAGGTGTATATGCGTCCGTTGAGGTTCAGGGTAATGGCTTCAATCTCCTCGCGGCTTGTCAGCTGCGAATCAAAACTTACATTCCACTGGTAATACCCGTCCCTTATTGAGAGGTTCCCAAGCGTAACATTGTTATTCCCGATAGCTTTTTCCAACTCTTCCACCCCAATCCCCAATCCCTGCAATTTGGCCTCATCCGGTTCAATGAGAATCTGTGTACCAAGAGTGCCGCTGATATCCACAAGGGCCACCTGGGGCACCTGTTCCACCCGGCGGGCAATAACCTCCCTGGCAAAACGGCTCAACTCCAGGAATTTCTCCACAGAACTCCCCGGAATGGTGAGGTTTATGAAGAATGCCGGGATGTCTGTGGCACTGGCCTTTATCACCTTTGGCCTCTCAACCTCCTTGGGGAGGGTGGAGAGCACCTTGTCTATCTTCTCGTTTACCTCTATGAAATTGGGGTCTGTATCAGACTTGTGGGAGAACTCCATAAAGATGTTGCCGCTTCCGTTCACCGCCTCGCAACGGATATCCTCAAGGGAAGGTATCTGAATGAGCTGCATCCTAAGGGGCTTTATCACCTGCTCGTTCAACTCCCTGGCAGACGACCCTTTTGCCGCAACCTTAACGGTTATCTGCGGGATGTCCACATTGGGCATTAGGGAGATGGGGAGTTTTCCTATAGCTACAATACCTACAATGAGTATTGCAATTATGGTCATTGTTACGGCTATGGGCCGTTCTACAAGTCTTCTAAGCATAAATCCGTACTTTTAATTTGCCCTTATCTCTACGTCGGAACCGTCGGCGAGGTTGAGGTTGCCGCTTGTGATTATGGCTTCACCCTCAAACAGCTGCACATCTTTTTCCTTGTGGCCCCTTACCACGTGGTGGGTGCTGTTGGACTGCAGGATGTCCACGTATCTCCATTCGGCCTTGTTGGTCTTTGGGTTGAATACAAACAGCACATCATAGCCGTCCCTCATTACCACTGCACTTTTTGGTACGGTAGGGAGGTCCTCTTTTACGCTCTTTATGAACACCTTTACGTTCATTCCCTCTATGAGCTTTCCCCCTTTGTTGGAGATGGAGGCTGTAACGGCTATCTGCCCTTTCTCATCCACATACGGGTTTATCTCCTTTATGGTGCCTGTGTAGTTCTGCGTTACATCTATGAATGGCTGTACCGCTATTTCCCTCCCTACTGCTATGTACGGGAGTTCCCCCTCCAGTACCTTGAACTCCACATTGAATGCAGAGTCATCAATTATGGTGCATACCGCTTCGCTGCTGTATTCATGTGGCTTTACGGTAAGGTTGGCCACAACTCCGCTGTGTGGGGCGGTAAGGGTGGCGTTCTGCAGGGCTATCCGGGCAATCTTGTATGAGTTGATGGCACCGGCGTATCCGGAACGGATCTTTGCCACGTTGAGGATATCAGCCGGAACATTGCTTGTGTCCCTGCTGTAGCCGAATCCTATGAGGGCATCATACAAATCCAGCTGTGCTTTGCCCAGGCTCTGCTGTGCCCTTTCGTAATCCAGCTGCAGGGTCTGGGTATTGAGTCTTGCAATCACATCCCCTTGCCTTACCCGGCTGCCGCTCTTTACCGCTACAGAGACCACTTCTCCATTGGTTGCAAAGCGCAATTCTGCCCTCCTGGTTCCTATAAGGATTCCATTGCTGATGGTTTCCCTGCTGAAAGGCTGCTTCCTCAGGTGCATTGTATCTACGGTGTTCTTCTCTATCCTGTAGTTCTCCTTGGCCAGTTCTGCTTCTGCTTCATTGCTGCTGCTCCCGCATCCTGCCATAACAGCAGCAAATACAACTAAAATACCCGCATTAAATCTCATATCATTCATTTGTAAGTTCTTCAAAGTTTGCATCCACTTTCTCGTTTTTAATGAAGTTGAAAAGGGTTGCCTTCTGTATGTTGTAATAGTAAATCCAGTAGTTGCTCAAATCCTGCAGATAGCGCAGCTGGGCGTTGTCCATCTCAGTCTGGGCATTGTTCAGTTCCGTAACCCCAATGGTGCCGTTGAGGAACCTCTCTTTGGTGGTGGCATATCTGCTCTGGCCCACCTGGTCTGCCTTCTGGGATACGTTGCACTGTCCACCCTGCTGGTTGAACCTCAACACCTGCAGGGTAATGTTCTCCCTCAACTGGTTCTCAGCCTGCTCTATCTGGGATTCTATTACCTGTGCCTGGGATTTGGCAACCTTCACTTTGCCGCGTCCGAGTCCCCAGTCCATTATGGGGAGGGAGAGGGAGACTCCCAAAATCTCCTGGTCCAATGGAGATTTGTAGGCTATGCCAAGGTCATCCCCCACCTGGTTGAGGCCGAACTGGGCATACAGGGATGCCTTGAGCCCTGAGTTTGCCTTGGCCCTTGCTATTTCCTCATGGGCAGATAGGGAGCTGATCTCATTTTCAAGATTGTCGGGAGAATTGAGATTTACCATATTCATTACCTCGTGAAAATCCAATGTAATGTCCGGGTTCTGCGGAGGCTGCTGCAGCTGTATCTCCACACTCTCGTTGTAGCCCAGGAAGTTGCGCAGACGCTGCATTGCGGTTTTCTCACTCAACTGGTGGTCTCCTATGGCAAGGCTGTCATTGAGCAGCTTGAGCTCAAGCTGCTGCAGTTCATCCCTGGTTATGGAACCTATCTCAAATCTCTGCCAGGCAATGTTGTACAGCTGGCTGGTGTTGCGGTGGCTCTCTCGGGCAATCTCCACACGCCTCTGGGCCAGCAGCAGGTCAAAGAAGTATGTTACTGCGGTTACGGTAATCCCCTCCATTGTATTGAGGTAATTGCGTTTTGCCAGTTCAAACTTCTTGGGCTCTATCTTCTTTTCCCATTTGAGGGAGTTGTAGGCGTTTATGGGCTGGCTGAGGGTTATCCTCACCGGTTGGGAGTTGTAGGTTATCTTGTCTGTTGGGGAGAACTGGTCCAAACGGTTCAGGGAGGTGATTACTGATACCGAACCTCCGGTAAATGGGATGTTCTGGTCTATTGAAAGCCCCAGGGAATTGCTGAGGGTGTTGTTCTCTATATAACCTATCTCACCGCTCTGGGCATCCTGCAGGGATACCAATGAACGGTTGTAGTTGCCCAGGCTCCCCTGCAAGTTGAGCGACGGCAGGAACTGCGCCTTGTAGGTACGGAACTGCCAATAATTTACAATAAAGTTATGGCGGGCCAATATGGAGGAAGGGGACTGGCTGTGCGCAGTCTCAATCACCTCCTGCAGGCTCATTTCTAAGTTATATTGTTGAACGGTTCGTTGTCCCTTTGCCATAACAGACGCACATACCAGGGCCCAGACCAATAATACGAAATGTTTAATTCTTATATCCTCCATGTGACATATCCAATACCAATATTCCAAATTTGAAAACACAAAAGTTCTTAGTTCAACCCAGGCAGTTTATATTTTACAATACAATTATTTACAGCATCCGTAGCATACACTATATCCGGTTCTTGGCATAATGCCAGATTTGCTATATTATAATCACATATATATGTTTTTATAAATTCAAGATTGTAATTAAAAACCATTATATAACTATTGTTGCCTGGGGCCTTACTTTCCCGTACATTATTTGCTTGGGCGTGCTTTCTTCTCTTATCAAAATCCCTTTTATATTCAGGGTCAACAACCAAATAAACGTATTTATCTCCAACAAAAAGTCTGGCATTCATCTCAATATTATCTTCTTTTACTGCGAGAACTTTTCCCTTAATATCATATTTAGGTTCAGTCAAAAAAACTTCATCAATACATTCTATATCGTTCCCTTTTATATGATATTTACTGACCTTATTGAATTGCATACTACTAATAAACAGTATCTTTCTATCGGGAGATATTTTCATTTGGACATTATATCTATGCTTGGACTGGTCTATCCTATCATCATTTAAGATTTTATACGAAAGAGAATCGAGTACCTGACTATAATTATCCATGAGTAAGATACTCTTATTGTTATCAAAATCTGATGTAAAAAACACATATAATGAATCTGAGACTACCTCAACATTAAGAAATATCGCCAAATCATTAGCCTGTACTCTCATTAGTTCATGCACAAGAAGTGTATCTTTCCCAATGTCTACTCTTTTTAGTCTGTCAGTTCTCTGGTCCAATAAGTAAAGAGAATTACCATACATATCCATATCTGGCGACTCAACAAGTATTTCTTCTGGGCCTCTACCAAAATCGCAAGTAGAAACTATAATACGACCAGTTTCTATATCTGCCAAATGTATCTGTTTCTTATTGGGCATAGACATTGCCCCCACAAAACCAAAGGGAGTATAATAGCACCTTAATGGATTCTTTGCAATGTATTCAATTTCGTATTTCATTCCCTCAATCATTTCTACATTCTGAAAATAAATTTCTGGATTCCTAGATACCAAGCAATCTTCTCCTATATTTTTACAAGCTGTCAACCCAAGTAATATGACTATAATAGCTTTCAATTTATTCATTCTGTATATTCCTTAACATTCATCATTGAAGGACATCAGTACCCGTTTATTTACGGGTACTGATGCTTGTTTAGAAAGTAAAATCCTGATTGTCAAATATGCATTTCTCACCAGATTCCTTAATTGTAAAGTAACAATATGTATCAGGTGATGCCGCACAACCTGTTCCAGGAGGATTATGAAGCACACAATTTACTGAAACAGCTTTGGCCTTATTAAAGGAAAAACTTACAACACACATTATTGCACAGACTGCAATTGACAAAACAACTAACTTCTTTTTCATAGGCATGAATTTAATTGATTAATAGGATATTATATATAGTAGTTGGCGCCAACTTTCTCCAATTTATTACTCTACATTAAACTCACTTATATGTTTAAGACTCTCTTTGAACCTTATTACCATTAATATGTGACTATTATTTTCATTTGTAACACATGCTATATGCTTTAATTTATCAGGGATGAATTCATAATTTTCTCTAATAAACTCCATTGTTAGCATATAAGCTAGAGTATTCGGGGTCTGTGTTGTTGCCCAATTTCCCATGAGAATCTCATTTTTAAAAATACTTCTCTCAACTCCATCACTGTTATACCCATGGCTGTTTATTGCAAATAATTTATTGTCTTGCTTCCGCAAAAGATATGTTTTTAACTTCAAATTCCCTTTATATTCTGAAACATAGTCTATATCATTACTAAATATGATGTATTCCTGTGTTTCGACAATGGGTATTACACAATTATCTGATGATGCACCATTCCATAGCGATATGAATCTGGGGGTAATCTGAAGATTATTATCTATATGATATATCGTATCAGTTCTTGGTGTCACCCAATACGCTCCTGAACATGTCCGTACTATTTTATTTCTTGTAGAGTATTCTGGTTTCCCACTAAAAGGAGACACAGGTAAGTCACCGGCATCAACTGATATATTAGTTTCAATATCATAAAACATCAGAGTCCGTCCATTTTCATGATTAGTTCCATCAGATGCAATGAACTGAGAATAGTAATCCACAAATAACACAATATCGTTTAAGGATATGCACTGATGATATCTTTTACCCAAATTGTAGCTCCCCTTATAATTGCCTAAGTAATCAAAGAATTTAACCTCAGTTCCCATAACATTATGGATTGATATAATCCTATGATTTGGATGAACCGTAAAATTCATACCCCATCCCAAAAATTCATTTTCATTCATACCGGGTTTAACGACCGTTCTGATATAATCTCCGTCGGGTTCAAACATATGAAGGTGTGCAGCATTTGACAATACTGTGGTAGTTTTTGTTTCCTCATCATATTCTATTGGAGAATAGTCTGCAATGAATAGATAATTACTGTCAATGAATATAGAGTTATCATACCCATGCATGTTAGTTCTAAAAGCTACACTATCTCCTCCACTTAGAGGAATAAATGACACATCTGCTATATCAGAGAGGGCTAAATCCACCTCGGGATACTCCTTATTTAAATCAATAACTACGATGGCATTACTCGGATGAAATGCGCAATTGCATATCAGCAAGGCATAAAGTATGGCCACAAAAGCACAACAATTTTTCATAAATGGGCAGTCATTTTAATATTTTTAAAATCTTTTTTTGGTCAAATTCATTTTCCGCATAATATATTACAACATTCTGTTCATCAAGAACCAGTATTTGAGGATTTATCGTTGGCATATTGTTATAAACTGAGAAACATTGCATTGTATCAATATATATGGGTATAGAATTGTCAATTCTTTCCAAATTATACTCTAGTCTAGGGAGTACTTCTGTCTGTATCACTATCACATAATCAACACCATAAATCTGCTCACTATAATTATTTATAAATTCCTGCCATTGCACTATTTGATGAAAACATGTTCCACAATCCCCATTTGTATAGAATATTATTTTTTTATTATTGCTCAACCCTAATTTATAAAACTGTTGCTGATTATTATGCTTTGCATAAATTGTATCTACATATGGGAATATATCCGGCATGAAAGAAATTTCTTTACTATCCATATCATTACCAGATTTACATCCTGTGATTAAAATAGTTATCAGAACTATATAATAATATTGTGTCTTCATAATCCGCCCAATTTCACATCAGACCAGACAAACTAAATTACACACCCAGTTAATGCAAGCCGATGCGCCCCTTCCTGTGAATTTGCCCTTATGATGATATTTACTATAAATACCCCATTCTTGGTTCCTGTATCAACTTTAGCCGTAATATCTGTCTGCTCATCAGGCATAATAACCTTATGTGATATCGAACAATCTGTACATGTACAATCCGGAATAACTTCATAAATTATCAAAGGATAATCACCTACATTTTTCATTGAAAAGGTATGCTCAATAACAGTACCTTTTGCAACCTCACCAGCCTTAAATGTAGTTGTAGTAGTTGTAACTTCTGTTAAAAGATCTTTTTTTTCACTTTCTTGCGCTGTGCTATCATAATCATGAATAGGTGTGCTTTCAGGAATAAATACTACCTTAATGACATTGCTTGAAATAATAAATATTGAGCACACAATTATTGCTGCATAAAAAATACAATAACACCTCCGCTTAGCCTGTTTATTCATGATACATTAGTCAACTTTAAGTTTATAGAATTTCAAACACTCCTCATGCTCAACAACATCTGAATAAATATACGGATATATATACCCTATAGGCTTAAATCCAACCGGTATATCCAAATCCGCTATCAGCTTGCCGTCCTCATATATCTGCATACCATCAGAAGAAGAATCTCCACCCTTGTGGTAGCTCCGGCATACCCAATCCTTTTCTTGAATATATTCTACCCAAGTGTACCATCCTTTTGATTCATA